>NZ_JBHMCF010000046.1:0-540822 GCF_042428605.1 Nonomuraea salmonea | reverse complement strand
AAGTAATAACCGCCCACTCACCACCAGAAACGATCTTTACACACCTGAAGTGACAACCTCCGGACGTTCGGGCTGTTACAGCCAGTCGTGTTCGCGGGCGTACCGGGCGGCTTCGTGCCGGGTGCGGGTCTGGGTTTTCTGCATGGCGTTGGAGAGGTAATTGCGTACGGTGCCTTCCGCGAGGTGGAGCTGGGCGGCGATGTCGGCGACCGCGTATCCGTCGCGGGTCGCGCGCAGCACGTCGAGCTCGCGGTCGGTGAGAGGGCAGTCGTCGACGAGGGCCAGTGCGGAGACGTCCGGGTCGATCCAGCGCCTTCCTTCGTGCAGGGTGGCGATGACCTTGGCGATGTGCGCCGGTTCGGCCGACTTGCTGACGAAGCCCTGGACGCCGAGTTTGAGTGCCTTGCGGAGCACTCCGGGTTTGGCGTGGCGGGTGAGCATGAGGATGACCTGGTCCGGACGGGTGCGGCGGATCTCGGCGACAGCGCCGAGACCGTCCATGCCGGGCATCTCCAGGTCGATGACGAGCACGTCGGGCCGGTGCCGCAAGGTGGCGTCGACGGCGGTCTCGCCGCTCACGGCCTCGGCGAGCACGGTGATCTCGCCCTCGAGCGGCAGCAGCGCGGCCATCGCCTTGCGCAGCAGGGCTTCGTCGTCGGCGAGTACGACTGTGGTCATCGGTTCTCCTGTGCTTCGGGACGTCGGTGAGGCAGAGTCGCGGCGGTCAGGAACCGTCCATCGTCCTGCTCGACCGTCAGTTGACCGCCTTCGCCGGCGAGGCGTTGCCGCAGGGCGGCCAGCCCCCGGAGTTCGGGCAGTGGTGCGCGCTGGGCACCGTCGTTGACGATGGTGATGCTCGCCGCCGACAGGGTGATCCGCACTCGCGTCGCCTGGGCGTGGCGGAGGATGTTGGTGGTCGTCTCGCGGAGGACCTGGCCGAGCAGTTCGCTCGCGTCCTGGTCGACGTCGGCCTCGCGGTTGACGCGCACCCTGATGCCGGCGGCCTCGAAGAGGTTCCGCGCGTTCTCCAGCTCGGCGGACAGGTTGAGCCGTCGTTGCGCGTAGGCGAGTTCCTTGGTCTGGGTGATGGTTTCGCTGACGAGGGCGTGGATCTCGCGCAGTTCCTGCTTGACTCGTTCGGTGTCGGCGTCGGTGCCGCCGTCCACCAGCTTCTGTGCGAGCGCGGTCTTCAACTTCACCACGTGCAGCGTGTGGCCCTGGATGTCGTGCAGGTCACCGGCGAACCGGACGCGTTCGCGGATGACGGCCAGCTCCGCCTCCCGTTCGCGCGCCTCCTCCAACTCGTCGACGACGTCGTAGAACCCCTTGTTGGGGAACATCAGCCCGACCACCACCACGGTGAAACCGACGGGGATGAGGACGAACTGGAACAGCACCCCGGGAACGTCCTCAGGCGACACCAGCAGCCGTGCCGCGCCCACCGCGCCGACGTAGACCGCGAGTGTCGCGGCCGCCGCCAGCCGGTACCGAGGCAACTGGGGGATGACGTAGGAGCCCACGGAGGAGACACAGAAGAACGCCGCCGGACTGCCGACCACCAGCACCGCGAAGGGCCACACGACCGCGGTGACGACCAGGCAGGGGAGCGCGACGCGCAGCACCTCACCCGCCGCCCACCGCGTGAAGCTGACCATGGTCGCCACCACACCGGCACCGAGGACGACGGCCTCCCACCAGGACCGGGCGTAGACCGCCACCGAGATCACCCCGGCCACGGCGAGCATCGGCAGGAACATGGTGAGGTTGAGCTTGCGGAGCTGTCCCTGCGCAGGCTCGGTGTCCATGGGTGGCTCTCCAGGATCGAACGGCAGGGGTCTCAGCATTGTTCGGCTTTGGCGGTGGGCACCAGTGACACCGCGTCACTTCTTCCCCCCGGGCAACGTCCTGCGAACTGATGACGTGGGTCGCACGGGCGATCGTCCGCTCAGGTCGCTGAGGTCGAGAGTACGACACCAGCGAACCGCGTCGACCGGACGGACGTGGTGCCGGTGTCTTCGTCGCCGGCGTGAGCGGCGCGGCCGCGCACAGGACGCCTCCTTCAGCGTCCGTTCGCGGCTGAGGGCGGTGGCGGCCTTCCTGGCCTCGGAACGGGGCAGCGTCGTCGTCGGTCACCGCCCGCGCCGCGTCATGCGGAAGCCGGGGCGGGCTCGCCTCCCTGGTCCAGCAGGGCGTTGATCATCTCTTGGAGCCGGGCGCGTCCCACCGTGCCGAGCGCGCCGGTCAGGGCTTGGGCGAGCTTGTCGTACGGGTCGTCCATCGGCAGTTCCTTCACCTGCTCGGCCAGTTCCGCCACGCTCCACAGCCCGTCCTTGTGGAGGTGATCGCCGAGGGACCAGCCGCGGTTGACCGCCACCGTTCCGCCCCGGATCGACAGCATCTGGCCAGTGAGCGGGCAGGCGGAACTGGCCAGATAGGCGGCCACGGGCGCGCTGGCGGCGGGGTCCAGGGGGTCGTACCCGGCCGCCGGCGGTTCCTGGCTCATGCCGGGGACGGTGACGGTAAGCCTCGTACGGGCCATCGACGGCGAGACGCAGTTGACGCGCACGCCGTACCGGCCGAGTTCGAGGGCCGCCACGGTGGTCAGCGCCGCGACTCCGGCGTTGCCCGCCGCGTAGGAGACCTGTGCGGGCAGCGGGTTGAGCAGGCCGGAGCCGGAGGAGGTGTTGACGACGGCGCGGTCGGCGCGGACTCCCGCCTGGAACCGCTCGCGCCAGTGACGGGCCGCCCAGCGGGTCACCGCGAAGGTGCCCTTCAGTTTGACGGCCAGGACGTCGTCGAAGTCCTGCTCCGACAGGTCGGTCAGGCCCATGTTCCGTTCGATGGTCGCGTTGTTGACCACCACGTGCAGGTCGCCGAAGGAGTCCAATGCCGTCTCCACCATGCGGCGGGCGCCGTCCCAGTCGGCGACGCTGTCGGTGCTGGCCACCGCCTGCCCGCCGCCGGCGGTGATCTCCTCGACGACCTTCGCCGCCACCCCGGCATCGCCTCCTGAGCCGTCGATGGCCACGCCGGGGTCGTTCACGACGACCTTGGCGCCCTCGGCGGCGAAGAACAGCGCCTCCTCCCGCCCGATGCCGCGCCCTGCTCCGGTGATGAGGACGACTCGTCCGTCCAAGCTTCCCATGCCGGCCACCTTTCGATGCAGTCTGTGTAGTGATTCATAGTATGCATCAATGCAGACAATGCAATAAGCTGCTTCTCATGGTGGAGAAACCCGGCCTGCGCGAGCTCAAGAAGCAGCGCACGCGGCAGGCTCTGATCGAGGCGGCGCTGCGCCTGTTCGAGGACAAGGGCTACGAGAACGTGACCGTGGCCGAGATCGCGGACGCCGCGGAGGTCTCCCCCCGCACCTTCTTCCTCCACTTCCAGGCCAAGGAGGACGTCCTCCTGGCCAACACCGACGTCCGCGTCGACCTGGCGCTGCGAGCGATCGCCGAGCGCCGTCCCGGGGAAGGGCTGCCCGAGGTGCTGGTACGGGCGATGGACCAGATGATCGCCGACACGTCGGACAACGACCTGCCCAGCGGCCTGGCGGCGCTCAGGTCACGGCTGGCGGCCTCGGTTCCGGCGCTGCAGGCCCGGCTGCTCCAGCGCTACCTCACCGCCCAAGCCGAACTGGCCCTGGCACTGCAGCGGGCATTCCCCGACAAGCTCGACACGATCACCGCCTCCGCCCTGGTCGGCGCGATGGTGGGCGCGGTCAGCGCGTCCGCCTCCGCCGCGCTGCGGCGCGGCGACGAACCCGCCGAGGTGCGGAACGCCATGCGCGAGGCCATGGCCTTGGTGGCCCGGTCCGTCCGGTGATCGGTGACCACCTGCCGAACTCCAGCCTGCCTCGCCGCCGCCGCACTGACGGCGACGTCGTTCCCCGCCGTCGCCGCCACCCCGCACCGAGGGCTCTCGTGGGGAGCCTGTCCGGCCGCGCCCCAGCAGGAGTGCGCCACGCTTCAAGTGCCTCTGGACTATCGCGATCCGGCCGCCGGCCGGATCTCGCTCGCCGTCTCGCGCATTCCCGCCGCCGATCCGGTACGGCGCCGCGCTACAGGCCGTACCCCGGCCCCGACGGCGACATCACCGCCAATGTGTCCCGCGCCCGCAGGATCGCCGACGCCTGCGCCCGCAACGGCGGCCCGCTGCTCCCCCACCTCACCACCCGCAACGCCGCCAGAGACCTCGACCGGATCCGCCGCGCGCTGGGCGAGGACAAGATCTCCGCCTGGGGCGTCTCGTACGGCACCTACGTCGGCGCCGTCTACGCCACCATGTTCCCGCACCGTACGGACCGGATCGTGCTGGACAGCAACAACGACCCCGACCCCCGCCGGGTGGCACGGGGGTGGGCGGCGAACTACGCGGTGGGCGTGGAGGACCGCTTCCCCGACTTCGCCGCCTGGGCCGCCGCCCGCCACCCCGAGTACGGCCTGGGCGCCGACGCGGCGGCCGTACGCGAGACGTTCCTGCGGCTCGCGGCCGATCTGGACCGGCACCCGATCCCGTGGCCGGGCGCCCTTCCCCCCCGAGCTCGCCGGCAACGAACTGCGCGACATCATGCTCGGTGCCCTGTACTCGGACGCGAACTTCGCCCGCCTGGCCGGGCTGATGCGCGCCGCCCGCGCGGGCGGGCCACTGCCCGCCCCGCCCCGGCTCGACGAGGTGGCGATCCAGCACACCGGCGCCGTGGCGGGCGCCACCATCTGCAACGACGTGGCGTGGCCGCGCTCGATCGAGCGCCACCGCCGGGACGTACGCGCCAACCGCGCCGCCCACCCGCTGACCGCGGGCATGCCCGTCAACATCGGCCCCTGCTCCTTCTGGCACCAGCCCGCCGAGCCTCCGACGCGGGTCACCTCGAAGGGCCCGTCGAACATCCTGCTCATCCAGAACCTGCGCCACCCCGCGACCCCGTACAGCGGCGCGCTGAAGCTCCTGCGCGCGTTCGGCGATCGAGCGAGAATGGTCACCATCGACTCCGGCGGCCACGGCGTCTACCTCGCCAACGGCAACGCCTGCGGCGACCGCGCGGTCACCGCGTTCCTCGCCGGCGGCACCGCCGAGAACCTCACCTGTCCCGCGGAGTGACGTCAGGACGTCATGTGCTCTCGCGCCCACTCCTCAAAGCCGGTGAGCGGGATGCCGAGCTTTCTCGCGAACTCGGGACGTCCGGGCTGCTCGGCCAGGTTGTACAGCTCGTGCCCTGCCCCCATGGGCGGCATCCCGGCGGCGATGACCTCCTCCATGGACAGGTCAGATCGCAATACCGATCGTTCTCCTCAGCGCGGCTGTGGGCGGGGCCTGAGGTCGCGGGCCACGTACGCGATGAGGACGAGCAGGATGAGGTCGGCCGCCAGCGGGGCGGACATGCCGGACATCATGTAGAGCCCGGCGCCCAGGAGGGCGCCGGTGAACATGGCGGCGATGGCGCACGCCCGGCGCCGCCACGCGTGCTCGGGCGCCTGCGAGACCAGCCGGGTGACGATGCTCGTGACGACCGTGATGTTGACCAGGTCGGGCACCGCCAAGCGGAGCGCGACCGCGTTCTGCATGCCCATGCCGTAGCTGAGCAGCACGATGAGCGCCACCGTCGGGGCCGTGCCCTGCTCGTCGGTCAGCAGCACCACGGCGAGCGCCGCCGCCACCAGGACCGCGTGCGCGACCGTGAGGTGGAACAGCCGGCGGCGCGGTTCCTCGATCTTCTTGGCCACGCGGCCCTCGCTCCACGCCCCCGCGGCGAAGGCGGCCAGGGCCAGCAGGTGCGCCCACAGCTGGTGCCGGGGCTGGCCGAGGACCGAGAAGCCGGCGAAGACCACGTTGCCGGTCATGTTGGCGACGAAGACGTGGTTCAGGCCGAGGAAGGTGACGGCGTCGACGAGCCCCGACGCGACCATCAGCATGACGAGCAGCGCCGGCAAGGGGCCGTGCTCGTTCGTGCCGTGGGGAAACAGCGCATCGGAGAACCAGTGCGCCGGCCTGTTCACGGACGACCTCCCAGACGATTCCCCCGATGTCCCTCGATGCCGAGTACACGTACCCGGACGGGCGGGCAATCATCCTGCGAGGTCAGGGACTATCCAGGTGGTTTGGCCTGTCCGTCCTGTCGGGGTGAGGCCGGCGGGTTCTGACCCACCGGCTGCTTCTCACAGGGGCGATATTTCAGGGGGCTCCGCGGCATCACGCACATGGCCGGGCTGTAGGAGAAGTGCGGTTGAGGCTTGCGGCGGAACGTGTAGTTCGGGGGCGCGTATCCCATGTGTCCGGGCCCGTAGCTGAGGAAGAACGGCTTTCCGCCGTCGTCCAGGGTGGTCTTGTAGCATTTGCCGTCCAAGGTGTACACGACGTCGAGGACGTAGAAGGCGGAGCGTGTGGCACGGGCCATGGAAACGCCTACCTGCCAGCCCTGGGTGTCGCCGGCCTGGGAGTACAGAGTGGGCTTCTCGTCGTCCGCGCCTGTGCCGACGGTGGGCCAACGCCGAACGCTCTCCTTCGTGTGCAGCGACAAATCGAAGTCGGCCGGCAGCGGACCCAACAGCGGTTGCGGGATCGCGGAGCAGCTCAGCTCGATCTCTGGGATGTAGAGACTGCCTTCGCCGGTCACCTCCCTGGCTTCGATCCGTAAGAGCCCCACGGTGACGTCGCGATGAGCTTCGGCCGTCAGGTCGATCTTGTGACTCCCCAGTGGGGCCGCTCCCCTTTCTTGCGCCCATCGGTACGCTCCTGCGCAGTCGGTGCCGGGCGGAAGGTGCGTCTGCGCGAGGGGCGTGCGAAGGCCCATGACCCATGTCTCGTCGACATCCTCGATGGACAGTGCGGCGGTGAGCGTCGCGGACGGCCAACTCTTGGGCGATGCGGGTACGGTCACGCTCGGCGTGGGCATCTCCGTCATCGGTCGTTGCTGTTTCGCCGGCCGGAAGAACAGGGCGATCACCACCCCGGCGGCAAGACCCGCCGCGACGATCAGCATGGTCCGCATCGTCATCACCCGTCGGCGGGTCGGGTAGGTGGCATCGTGCGGAAACCCGACTCCGGGGCATGCCTCCACACGAACGCGGACTCGTAGCGGTGCGCGAAAGCGGTGATGCGGAACGGGCGCCCGTTGTCGTCGATCGTCTGCCGCTCGACCTTTCCGTCGGAACGCGTCGTCACGTCGATGACCCATTCGCAGTAGCAGGTGGCGGTGACGGCGTGCACGATGAGCGCGGCCGGCTCCCCGTACTCGAGCTTGAGGTCCTTCACGTCGATGTAACGCTGGGTGCCGAACGTGCCGTCGTCCTGGACGATCCTCGCCTCCATATCGGCGGAGTCCAGGTCGAAGCCGAGTTTCTGCGTCTCGTCCGCCCCTTGTGGCCTCACCTCCACCAGGGCGCCGGCCCAGGGCTCCGAGCGCTTGGTGATGCGGGCCTTGATGCTCTGAATCTGCACCGGTTTGGTGCGGTTGCCCTCCAGCGAAATCCGCAGGCGCGTGAGGCTCTGCGTCCGAGGGCCTCTGATACCGGTCGCGTCCGCGATACGCAAGGGCCCGTGCGCCTTCAGGCGAGCCTCGATATTGGACGACTTGATCCGCAGCAGCATCGCCTGGGTGGCCTCGTCGAGAGGCTTGGCGAACGCGTGGATCGAACCATTGGTCGAGTCGAGATCGTAGATCACGTGCGGGCGCAGTGGCGGCTGCCCGGCTAGGGCCTCCTTGAGATCGTCCCGGACGGCCTGATCTCCGCGCACTTCCTGATTCGGTGCCAGCACCCATGTCACGAGGACGCCCGCCATGGTTGCGATGAGCGCCAGGCCCAGGTCACGAAGCACTTTGGAGGAGCGCTCCGCCGACGGAGCGGGGTCGGCGGAGCAGGGGGCGGCCGCCTTCGGAGGTGCCGCGGCCGGCTTGGCCTTGCGCGCCTTTCGCTTACCGTTTCGACCTTTGGCCATGGCTGCGGCGGCACCTTCTGCGTTCGTTCGCGGATCGGCTGGCGGCTTGCTGTCGGAGATGTTAACCACACGGACGAGGCAGAGGGTGCTGAACGTAAGAAACTCGGCATATCACCTTGAAGAGTGTCCGCATTCGGACAGGGGCGGGGGCGGACTCATGAGGTGTTGCCCGCAGGACGCGTACCAGCCGGGTTCTCGTGCCTCTCCAGGTCGCTGGACGCGGCCCCGGCCGAGGCGCAGTGTTGGCGGACACGCCGCCGGCGGAGGCAAGGAGATCAGCATGGCTGATGAAAAGGCTGCAACCGACTTCTTACAGCGGTTCGGGTACCTCGCGGATGACACGTCCCTGGATTCGGCGCAGGGACACGCGGCCGTACGAGCTTTTCAGGCGGCGAATCTGCTGCCGGCGACGGGAGATCTCGACTCCCGTACGGAAGAGCAGTTCGCCCGTCCACGATGCGGTCTGCCGGACAGAAACGCTTTTACCACGGCGGGGCTCGCGCCGTTCGTGGCGTTCGGGACGGTGTGGGATCGCGCCGTGATCACGTACCGCATCAACAATCTCTCCGGCGATTTCGGGGAGAATCGCCAGCGGCAGATCGTGGCCGCGGCCTGGCAGCAGTGGGCGGCGGTGGTGCCACTGGTGTTCCGCGAGACGACCGGGACACCGGACATCGAGATCCTGTTCGGCTCGAGGGACCACGGCGACGGGGCGACGCACTCGTTCGACGGGCCTGGCCGCGTTCTCGCGCACGCGTTCTTCCCGCCGCCGAACGGCGGGAGCCTCGCGGGCGACGCGCATTTCGACGAGGACGAGACCTGGCAGGACGGGGTGTCGGCATCGGGCATCGATTTGTTCACGGTGGCGGTGCACGAATTCGGTCACTCACTCGGCCTGGATCACACGACCGTGCCGAACTCGACGATGAATCCGTTCTACCCCACACCCTCGACGCCGCAGCAGGACGACCGCGCCGGGATGCGGCAGGTGTATCGGCGCCAGATCTGGGTCGCGTCGATGTACCGCGACATTCTCGGCCGCCGTTTCGACGACGACGGCCTGGACGGCTGGGTACGCAGCCTCTTCGCGGGCGGGTCGCCTGAAGGGATGGCGCGCGGATTCTGCTATTCGGAAGAGTTCTCCACCGATCTCGCCACCGAGCTCTACTTCCTGCTGCTGGACCGGCAACCGGACCCAGGAGGTCTGGCCGGCTGGCGCAAACAACTGCAGCACGGCATGGGACGGCAATCGGCGATCGTCGGCTTCCTCGACAGCCCGGAATATCGCAGCAAGTACCCGCAGGACGAAGCCTTCGTCGACTCGCTCTACCGGCGCCTGCTCAACCGGGCGCCCGACGCGGGCGGTTTCCAGTTCTGGGTCAAGCAGCTCAAGAACGGGGTGCCGCGCTCTGAGGTCGCCCGCGGTTTCGTCCTCTCGCCGGAATACTGCCGGAACTTCAGCAAGAGCCTCTACGTCCATTACCTGCGCCGCCAGCCGGATGCCGGAGGATGGCAGTTCTGGACGGACCTGCTCACTCAGGGGATGAACCACCAGGACGCGATCGCCGGGTTCGTGTCGTCCACGGAATACCAGAACGCGGTCGTCAACTGGTGGTAGGCGTCGAGGCGCCGGCGTCGCCCGGTCCGGGCGACGCCGGCCGCCGATCGTGATCAGACGGGGACCATCGGGCTCCAGCCGCCGTTCGGCTCGACCTGCCACTTGTGGTAGGTCGTTCTCGACGCCGTGTCCATCGCGAAGATTCCCATGCGCCCGTCGGCGTTGAGCGCCGCTTCCGGGTACCACATGAGGTCTGCCGCCGCCACGGGCGCGGCGCTCCGGCCGACCACGGCCAGCGGGAGCATCAGCGCCGCACGGCGTACAGTGCCGTCCAGACGGGCGAGCGGCGTGCCCGCCTCCTGCTGAATAAGCGGATGAACGTCATGTCATCACCTCGGATTCGGTCGTCGTGGCTGTCATGCCGGGACGCCGGTCCCTTCGTAGTGCCGAAGGCGACCGCGTCCCTCACCAACAGCGTCGCCGGGCGAGGGCGTTACGGCCTTTTCAGGAAGTGCCAGGTCGTTGCCGATCTGTGCGCTCGTGCCGAGACTCATCACGCAGGTGATGCTGACCAGGACCGCGCCTGTCGCCTTCATGAGATCAATCGAGCCCTCGTGATCAGACGGGGACCATCGGGGCCTGAACAGGCAGGTCAGCCAGGGTTGGCGGCGGATTGACGACCCAGGAAAGCGGTCAGGAAGGGGTTGATCAGCTTGGAGCCCGTGGGCCGCACCCGTAGACCAGCACCGTGTCAGTTGTAGGGCACAACTACTTGGTTGTATCGTCGAACCATGGCGGATGAGCGTGACCTCCAGGAGGCGGTGGCCCGGTTCGTGCGGGCCTTCGGGCTGCACCAGCCGGACCAGACTCCGTGCGGGCAGCCCGTCCCCGTGTCGGAGGCGCACGCGCTGGGCGAGCTGGCCAGGGACGGCGCCCTGCGCCAGAGCGAGCTGGCGCACCGGCTCAAGCTGGAGAAGAGCACCACCAGCCGGCTGGTCACCCAGCTCATCAGCCGCGGCTGGGCCGAGCGCATCCCCGCACCGGGTGACGGGCGCGGGCGGCTGGTCCGGCTCACCGACCAGGGAGCCCTGGCCGCGTCCCGGCTGGCCGAGGCCAGGGCTCAGCGGTTCTCCGCCGTCCTTGACCGCGTCCCAGAAGCCGAACGCGCCGACGTCCTGCGCGCCCTGACCATCCTCACGGAGGCCATCGATGACCCTTAGAGACCGCCGCGTCCAGGCGCTCCTCGCCGCACTGGCGCTCGTCGCCGCCGCCGCGACGGCGTACGCGCTCATCATCCGCGACGACGAGCGGGCCCTGGCCGACCGGCAGGCCGAGATCGCGGCCAGGAGCAGGCAGGTGATGCCGTTCGACCTGGAGCGCACCACCCACCGCTTCGCCAAGGCGGCCACCGGCGGCGTGCAGACGGTCACCTCCGACGACCCCGGCGACGCCGAGCAGGTCAGGTTGATCCGCGAGCATCTGACCGCCGAGGCGGCCGGCTTCGGCAAGGGCGACTACGGCGACCCCGCCTCGATCCACGGCGGCGAGATGCCGGGCCTGCGCGAGCTCGAACAGGGCCACAGCCGCATCGCCATCCGCTACACCGAGCTGCCCGGCGGCGCCCGCATCACCTACACCACGACCGACGCGTCACTGATCGCCGCGTTGCACGCCTGGTTCGACGCGCAGGTGACCGACCACGGCCGGCACGCGGAGCACGGCTGACGTCTTCACTTTTCCCGCCCGCATACCCAACCTGGGTACGGTGCATAAGCCCCCGACCTGACGAGGAGAACCACCGTGATTTCCGTCCGCCGCGCCACCCCCGACGACGCGACCACCGTGCACGGCCTCATGCGAGGTCTCGCCGACCACCAGCACCAGGGATCGGCGCTCACCGTGACGCCCGGCAAGCTGAAGGAACTGCTCGGCCAGGCCGAGGTCGGCTATCTGATCGCCGAGCGGGACGGGCGGGCGATCGGTTACGTCTCCTGGCTGGAGCGCACGAGCTTCTGGTCCGGCGAGGACTACCTGCACCTGGACGACCTGTACGTCGCCGCCGGCGAGCGCGGCGACCGCGTGGGCGAGCGGCTCATGCACGCCATCGCCGCCGTCGCCGCCGGCAGGGTGATCCGCTGGGAGGTGGCCGAGGCCAACGTGGGCGCGCAGCGCTTCTACGAGCGCATCGGCGCCACCCTCATCACGAAGAAGATCGGCCGCTGGCGGCCGTAGTGATCACAGGGCCGTGCCCCGCCCGCCTGACGGGCCGGTCGGCACCACCGCGGCGGCACCGAGGTCGGCGTCAACGATGCCGGTGCGGCTCGTACCGGCTGCTCAGGCGGGCGGGACGTTCTCGTACGGGGCACGAAAAGGGCGCAGTGCGACAAGTCGCATTAAAAGAGGGGACTTTCGCCGACACAAGGGTGAAATCGTTTGCGACTTTGGTAACGGTTCAGTAACTTACGCCGGATCTCACGCGTTAATACGCCGATGCCATCTCGTTACGCGAGAGAGGTCTTCCCGGCCGGACATCCCCGTGTTACAACTCCGTTGAATTGATCTCGGAAGCCCACAAAAAAGGGCATGGAGACGGCACCCTCCAGCCTTCGCACCACCTGCTCCACCGAAGTGGCAACAGCGCGGCGGCGCGCGCCTTGCCTGACGTCCCCATGGTCAGGAAGGTTCTCCATGTCACCACGTCATCGCACGTGGGCCAGGCTGCTCCGTGCAGTCCTGCCGTTACGCCCGTTACCCAGGCGCCGGACCGCGACGGTCATCGCCTTATCCCTCCTCATCGCCCTCCTCCCGGCACCGGTGAGCGCCCTGGCCGCCACCGACGCCACCGCAGCCACCGCCACCGCAGCCACCGCCACCGCAGCCACCGCCAGCTCCACCACGACCGCCACCAAGACCACCGCCAAGACCGCCACCAAGACCGCCACGGCGCACCACGCCTTCAAGGTCCTGATCTTCTCCAAGACGACCGGCTTCCGGCACGACTCGATCCCCGAGGGCATCGCGGCCATCCAGCAGCTCGGTCAGGACAACGACTTCGAGGTCGACACCACCGAGGACAGCACCGCGTTCACGGACCAGAACCTCGCGCAGTACCAGGCCGTGATCTTCCTGTCCACGACCGGTGACCCGCTGACCACACAGGACCAGAAGGACGCCTTCGAGCGCTACATCAGGAACGGCGGCGGCTTCGTCGGCGTGCACGCCGCCGCCGACAGCGGTTACAGCTGGGAGTGGTACGGCGACCTGGTCGGGGCGTACTTCAAGAGCCACCCGGCGATCCAGCAGGCCACGGTCAAGGTCGAGGACCCGGCGCATCCGTCCACGAAGGACCTGCCGGTGACGTGGAGCCGTACCGACGAGTGGTACGACTACCAGGCGAACCCGCGCAACGACGTGCACGTGCTGGCGTCGATGGACGAGACGTCCTACAGCGGCGCCACGATGGGCGCCGACCACCCCATCACCTGGTGCCACGACTTCGACGGCGGCCGCTCCTGGTACACCGGGCTCGGCCACATGAAGGAGAACTACAGCGAGCCGAACTTCCTGAAGCTGCTGCTCGGCGGCATCCAGACGGCCGCGGGCGCGATCAGGGCCGACTGCTCGGCCTCGCAGAGCTCCAGCTTCGAGAAGGTCACCCTCGACGACGACACCTCCAACCCGATGATGGTGGACGTCGCCGAGGACGGCCGCGTCTTCTACATCGACCGCCTCGGCGACGTCAGGATCATCAAGCCGGCCGGCGGCACCGTGACCGCCGCGCAGCTCGACGTCTTCACCGCCAACGAGAGCGGCCTGCTCGGCCTGGCGCTCGACCCGGGCTTCGCCACCAACAACTGGGTGTACCTGTACTACTCGCCCGCCGGGGAGAACGTCGACCGGCTGAGCAGGTTCACCGTCACCGGCGACACCCTGGACCTGGACAGCGAGAAGACCATCCTCGACGTCCCCGTCCAGCGGGCCGAGTGCTGCCACCACGGCGGCGGCATGGTGATCGACCCGGAGAGCGGCGACCTCTGGCTCGCCACCGGCGACAACACCAACCCGTTCGCCTCCGACGGCTACACGCCGATCGACGAGCGCTCCGGCCGCTCCGCCTGGGACGCCCAGCGCACCGCGGGCAACACCAACAGCCTGAGCGGCAAGCTGCTGCGCATCCACCCCGAGGACGACGGCACGTACACGATCCCGGACGGCAACCTGTTCCCGCCGGGCACAGAGAAGACCAAGCCGGAGATCTACGGCATGGGGCTGCGCAACCCGTTCCGCATGGGTCTCGACCCGAAGACCGGGCACATCATGCTCGGCGAGTACGGCCCCGACGCCTCCTCGGCCAGCGCGGCGCGCGGCCCGCAGAACACCGTCGAGTGGAACATCGTCTCCGAGCCGGGCAACTACGGCTGGCCGTACTGCGTCGGCGACAACACCCCGTACGTCGACTTCGACTTCGCCACCCGGCAGTCGGGGGCGGCCTTCAACTGCGCGGCGCCGGTCAACGACTCGCCGAACAACGACGGCCTGACCAGCCTGCCGCCGATCGTCCCCGCGACGGTCTGGTACCACTACGCGGCCGACCCGCAGCACTTCCCCGAGCTGAACGGCGGCGCGCCCATGGGTGGGCCGGTCTATCGCGACGACCCGGAGCTGGACTCGGACGTCAAGTGGCCGGCGTACTGGGACGGCAAGGCGATCTTCGGTGAGTGGAACAACGACACGGTGTGGTCGTTCCAGCTCGACGAGGACGGCACCGAGCTCGTCGAGATGAACAAGATCCTCACCGGCTTGTCGTTCAAGAAGCCGATGGACATGAAGTTCGGCCCCGACGGCGCGCTCTACATGGTCGAGTGGGGCTCCGGTTTCGGCGGCGACAACGCCGACTCCGGCGTCTACCGCGTCGAGTACACCAAGGGCACCCGCCCGCTGATCGCCCGCGCCACGGCGGACAAGACGGACGGGCCGCTGCCGCTGACCGTCACGTTCTCCAGCGAGGGCAGCAGGGACCCGGACGACAAGCCGCTCACCTACGCCTGGGACCTCGACGGCGACGGCGACACCGACTCCACCGACCCGAGCCCGTCCTTCACCTACGAGGAGGGCGGCGACTACAACGCCGTCCTGACCGTCACGAACCCCGACGGCAGGACCGCCACCGCGAGCGTGACGATCGCCGCGGGCAACACCCGTCCCACCGTCACCGTGGACGTGCCGCCGAACGGCGCGTTCTTCGAGTTCGGCGACCAGGTGCGGTTCGAGGTCACCGTGACCGATGCCGAGGACGGCACGATCGACTGCGAGCGGGTACGGATCCAGGCGATCCTCGGCCACGACAGCCACGGTCACCCGCTCGACCAGCAGCAGGGCTGCGAGGGCGTGCTGCAGACCCAGCAGGCCGGGCACGGCGAGTACGAGGACCTGTTCTACGTCATCGAGGCCAGTTACGCCGACGACGGCGCCAACGGCGCCTCGTCCCTGACCGGCCGCGGCGAGGTCATGCTGGCGCCCAAGCGCAAGCAGGCCGAGCACTTCACCCGCACCGGCCGGGTCACCGGCGGCACCGGCACCGACACCCCGGGCGTCGCGGTGGAGACGACCTCCGATCCGCAGGGCGGCAACGAGCACGTCGCGTCCATCCAGGACGGCGACTGGTGGTCCTTCGACCCGGCGAACCTGTCGAACCTGACCGCGATCCGGCTGCGCGCCGCCTCCGGCGGCCCCGGCGGGACCGTGCAGGTCCGGATGGGCGATCCGGAGACCGGTACGCTGATCGGCTCGGCCGAGGTGGCGCCCACCGGCGGCTGGCAGACGTTCACCGACGTCACGCTCGACCTGGCGGAGCCGCCGACGCAGAGCGGGCCGCTCTACTTCGTCGTCCGCAAGCCGGCGGACGCCGCCGACGACGCGTACCTGCTCAACGTCAACTGGGTCGACTTCGTCGGCAAGGGCGCGACGCACAACCAGCACCCGGTGGTGACCGCGACCGCCACCCCGGAGACGGGCGTCGCCCCGCTGGAGGTCACCTTCAAGGCGACGGCCACCGACCCCGAGGGCGACCCCATCACCTACAAGTGGAACTTCGGCGTGGACGGCGCTCCCGAGCCCACCACCGCCGAGGCGAGCCACACCTACACCGTGCCGGGCACCTACACCGCCGTGGTGACCGCGACCGACGACAAGGGCGCGTCGGCCACCGCGCAGGTGACGGTCAAGGTGACCGCGCCGCCGACGGTGTGCTTCACCGGCCGATCCGACGACTTCCTCGGTGACCAGCTCGACCGTGACCGCTGGACGGTCGTCAGGGAGAACCAGGACCTCAAGGTCGAGGACGGCAAGCTGGTGATCCCGACCTCGACCACCGACATCTACAGCACGGGCGGGAACACGCCGAACATCGTGCTGCAGCCGGCCCCGGCGGGCGCCTGGACGGCCACGGCCAAGCTGACGCTGGACGCGCGGGACGCGTACCAGCAGGCGGGCCTGATCATCTACGGCGACGACGACAACTACGCCAAGATGGTGCTGCAGGCCCGCTCGACCTCGGGTCCCGACCACGCCAGCCGCATCTTCCAGTTCATCAGGGAGGAGAACGCCGCCCCGAACGAGGTGGCGGAGAGCAACACGGCCGCGCTCGGCGACGCCTACCCCGACACGGTGTACGTGCGGTTCGTCAGCGACGGCAGCAGCATCACCGCCCACTACTCCGCCGACGGCACCACGTTCACCGCGATGCCGCAGACCAAGTCGCTCGCCGGGATCACCAACCCGAAGATCGGCCTGATCTCCCTCGCCGGGGCGAACCACCCCGTGGTGGACGCCGCCTTCGACTGGTTCCACCTCATCCCCGACGACACGGCGACCGCGCCCGCCCCGGACGACGAGTTCGACGGCACCGCGCTCGACGCCTGCCGCTGGAGCGAGATCGTCCGCCCCGACCCCACCGCACTGCGGGTGCGTGACGGCAAGCTGGAGCTCGACACCACGACGGGCGACATCTACGGCACCACCAACAGCGACCCGAAGAACCTCATCCTGCAACCGGCCCCCGACGGCGACTGGACGCTGGAGACCAAGCTGGACGCCTCGGCGCTCAACGAGCAGTACCAGCAGGGCGGCCTCATGGTGTACGCCGGTGACGACGACTACGTGAAGCTCGACTTCCTCACCACCAACGCCCCGGGGGCCGGGGTGGCGCGGGCCATCGAGCTGCGCAGCGAGGTCGGCGGCACCGTGCAGAGCCCGCAACCGCAGGCCAACAACCTCACCAGCGGTGAGTGGCACCTGCGGCTGGTCAAGGAGGGCAGCACCTTCACCGGCTCGTACTCCGCCGACGGCGAGACGTGGACGGAGCTGTCCGCCCCGGTGGAGAACAGCGCGGTGGCCTCCGGCGATGTGAAGGTCGGTGTCTTCACCATCGGCACCAACCAGACGGCCTCGAAGACGGTCACGTTCGACCACTTCCGCCTCACCGAGGCGGCGCAGGTCGATCTGGTGGTCTCCGCCGCGTCCCGCTGCGTCGGCGCGTCGGCGTACGTGGCGGTCACCGCCGTCAACCGCTCCGACGCACCGGCCGCGGTGACGCTGACCACGCCGTTCGGTACGAAGACCGTGGCCGGCGTGACGCCGGGCAAGCAGGCGTACCAGTCCTTCAACAGCCGGGCCGGGCAGATCGAGGCCGGCACGGTGACCGTGAAGGGCACGGCGACGATCGGCGGCCGGGAGGTCACCTCGTCGTACGACGCCGCGTACCCGGCGCTCGACTGCTCATGAGAGACGGAGGGATCACATGATCACCACCAGGATTCCGCGGCTGCTCGCCGCCGCGGTGATGGGCGCCGCGCTCACCGGCGTCGCCCTGATCGGTCCCGCCGTGGCGCAGGACGACCCCGAGGACGGCATCGACGTGTCGGTGACGATCGAGCCGCGCACCACTCCGGGCTCGGTGTCCATGACCGTCGCCGACAACACGGGCGTGGCCCTGCAGGAGAACGGCTCCGACGCCGCCGCCCGGCAGTTCGTCGGCACCCTGCCGACGGTCACGGTGACCGACACCCGCGACCCCGCGCAGATTCCCGCCGGTGACTTCTGGGCGGTCGTGGGTCAGGCCGGGGAGTTCGTCTCGGCGGACGGCTCCGCGCCGCCCATCGGCCCGCAGTACCTGGGCTGGCGGCCGCAGCTGCTGAGCGACTCCCCCACCGGCGCGGTCGCGGCCGGTGAGCCCGTCTCCAGCGTCATCTCCGACGGCTCGGGAGCGCCCACGGTCGGCCTGCAGGGCCAGGAACTGCTGGTCTCTACGGCGAACTCCGCCGACGAGATCGGCACCTGGCAGGTCAACGCCGACCTGGCGCTGCGCACGCCCACCGACGTCACCGCCGGTGAGTACCGCACGACGCTGACACTCTCCCTGTTCAACCAGTCCTGACACGTGGCCGGCCGTCCGGGACCTCAGGGTCCCGGACGGCCCCTGACGAGACCGGAGACACGCCTGTTGACCCTGTTGACCACAAGCCGTACGCGGCGCACCCTCGCCGCGCTGGTCGCCTTGTCGGCCGCCGTCCTGGTGGGGCCGGCGGCCGTCCTGGTGGGGCCGGCGGCCCACGCCGACGTCACCTGGTCGGTCGTACCGGCGAACGCCGACGTCACCTGGTCGGTCGTACCGGCGAACACCGGCGGCCCCGACGGCCGCACCGCCATCGACCTCGAACTCGCCGGCGGCCAGCAGGCGGTCGAGCACGTGGCGGTGATCAACCGCTCGACGGAGCCGGTCGTGTTCGGCATCGACGCGGGCGACGGCTACCTGACCTCCAAGGGCTACTTCGACATGCGGCCGTCGGGGGTCGAGCCGGTCGACGGCGGCTCCTGGATCACCGTCCCCGAGACGGTGACCGTCGCCGCCGGCGCGACCTCCGTCGTCCCGGTGACGGTGTCGGTCCCGACGAACGCGACGCCGGGCGACCACCCGGCCGGCGTGACCGCGTCCCTGGAGACGGTCTCCGGCCAGGTACGCGTCCAGAACCGGGTGGGCGTCCGCCTGAACATCCGCGTCACCGGCGACTACGTGGCCAAGCTGTCCGTGACCGGCGTAAGCGCGGCGTACACCGCCTCCTGGAACCCCTTCACCCCCGGCACCGTCGAGGTGACCTACACCGTCGCCAACACCGGCAACGTCCGCGCGGTCACCGGCAACCAGGTCCTGACCTCCACCTTGTTCACCGAGAACACCTGGACCGACCCCTCCACACCCAGGTCCAGAGAGCTGATGCCAGGCGGCCGCCGCACCTTCACCGCCCGCCTGCCCGGCGCCTGGCCCCTGGGCCCGATCGGCACGACGATCGTGGCACTCCCCTCCCCCGCGACCGGCCCCCTCCCAGGCGTCGCCGCCCAGCAGGCGGCGGCCACCACAAGGGTGTGGGCGCTGCCCTGGCCCCAGCTCACCCTGGCCGCCCTGCTCACCCTCGCCGTCGTCGTCCTCCGCCTGAACGCCGCCCGCCGCCGCAAGCGCATCGAGAAACTGATCGCACTCGCCCAGCAGGCGTGATCCCGGCACGGCTGCCTGTCCGGCCGCCCTGACGAGTCACCCGATTCGCAGGTCCATGAGGTGAGGGTTGTATGTGGCCAGGAGGTAGAAGGGTCTGGCGGCGGCGATCAGGGTGTCTCGGGAGGGGATGCCCCGGTCCAGGGCGTGCAGTTCCAGGGTCTCGGGGTCGGCGCCCCAGCGCTCGCCGATCAGGTTGAGGATGCGGTCCGCCGACAGGGTGTGGATGTCGAAGGTGGACTGCGTCTGCTGGGCGTGCTGGTTCACCGTTCTGGCGGCGTGGACGAGGTTCGCCGCCGCCGACATGATCGGGCGGCCGCGCAGAGCGTCCAGGGCCAGGGCGTCGGCGGGGGCGCCGGGGGTCAGCTGGAAGCTGCGGATCAGGAAGGTGGCGAGTTGTTCCTTCAAGGGCTGATCGCTTTCCGCGGGGGTCAGCCACAGGCCCAAGAAGTCCAGCTCGTCGGGGGTCTCGGGGATGATCGTGCGATGGCGGGCGTGTGCCAGGGCGGCGTCCAGGGTCGGCTGCGGGGGCCGGTCCGTGCATTCCTGGACGATGTGCGTGTGGACCAGGTTCCGGTAGAAGTCGGGGTAGTCCTCGGCGAAGAGCTGGCACATCCGCAGGATGCTCAGCTCCGGGATCGGGCCGTCCTCGGTGTCGAGGTCGCGGGCGCCGAGCTGCCAGCGGTGCAGGTAGATGGACCGCGCCAGGGTGAACGAAGCGGGCTCGGGGCCGGGCCGGAGCGTGCGGAGTTCTGCGATCAGTTCCAGGGCGTCGTCGCGTTTGAGGTTGACCGGGCGGGTCGTGCACACGTGCCGCAGCGCTTCGAGCTTCTCGGCCCCAAGAGCCCGGGCCAGCTCGATGAGGGCGGGATAGGAGCGCAGCCGGTACGGGCGGCGGGCCAGCTCGGCGGCGAGATCCTCGGCGGTGGGTTCGTCGAGGATGCCTTCCCGTACGCACAGGCGCAGGGTCGCGCGGATGTTGACGAGGGCCTCGGTGATGGGCCGGTAGCCGTCCTCAGGCGGGCCGTGCAGGAGGGCCACCTCGTCGTCGGCGGTCAGCCGGCCGTCGCGGTAGTCGCGGTAGACGCGTCCCACGCCGCGCATGCCGAACGTGTCGAGCTCGGCCGCCCGCAGGGCGCCCATGCTGGCGGCGCCGACGACGGTGACGCCGGACTCGATGAGGGCGAGGATCTCCTTGTGCCGGACGGCGCGGGTCTGGCGGAAGTAGCCGTCGACGATGCCGACGACGTCGCCCTGCTTGGGCGCGAGCTTCAGCAGGTCCCCCGCACCCACCGGCGGCAGGACGGTGACGTCGTCCCCGGCGAGCAGGCCGGCGGCGTCCGGCAGGCTGGGGCCGGCGAAGAGGTACGTGGTCATCACAGGAACGCCGATCGGCGGAGCAGCCCGGGGCAGACCACGCGGACGACGGGGACGCCCAGGTCGGGCCTGGTGTGGTCGGCGACCAGCGGGGGCCGCCCGGTCAGGGCCACCACGCGGCCGACCGTGGTGCGCAGGTCGTCCGCGAGGGTCTCGTTGCGTACGGAGGGGATCTCGTCGTAGCCGAGCCGCCCGGACTTCGACGGCGGCGCCAGATCGGCGGGCACGCCGGTGACGGCGCGCCGGTAGGCGCTCGAGGTGAGGTCGTCCCTGGCGCCGGCGATCTGGGTGACGCGTGACTGCGCGGCCTCGGTCAGGGCGCGGCACAGGGCGACGTCACGGTCGAGGTGGGTGCCCGCGCCGGCGAACAGCACGGGGAACTCCTCGCTCCTGATGGTGGCCAGGAAGCAGGCCAGGCCGGTGGGCGACGGGAGCACCTCGACCTGAACCTCGACTCCGGCCGCCGCCATCAGCTCCAGCAGTTCCCCGGCGGGGCCGTCGACGGTGGCCAGGTCGAGGAGCGGTGACGGCGGGCCGGTCTCGGCGCGGGCCAGGCTGTCGCGTTCGATGACCTCGTAGAGGCCGTGCAGCGCCGCTTCCTCGAAGGTGTTGCCGCTGGCGAGCCCGTTGCTGTTCTGGGCGAACAGCGGCGGCATCCAGGTGTCGCGGACGCGGCCGTCGAGCCGCAGCAGCTCGGTGGGCAGGAAGGTGCCCGCTCCGTCGTCCATGCGGGTCGCCCTGGTCCACTCCAGCTCCAGCCCTGGCCGGAGGTGGTGGCGGGGTTCGAGCTGCAGGTCGTGGACGCGGTAGCCGCAGACGCGTTCCATGTCGGCGACGGTCGCGGTCACCTCGCCTGGGCCGAGGCGTTCGGCGTGCCAGGACTCGATCGACTCCATGGCGGCCGAGACGCGGGCGTGGTCGTGGGTGAGGCCCTTGCCCTGGCTCACGGACACCGCGCGGGAGTTCGGGCGCACGGCCTGCCAGACCGGGATGCCGATCTCGTCGAGCCAGGTGACGTCGGCGAGCCGGGTGATGCCGACGATCGGGAAGAGCGGCTGGATGCGCCGCAGCGTGTCGGCGGGGGCCAGCACGCGGTGGGTGCCGGACAGGAACGCCTTGCGGGTGTCGCCGGGAGCGGGGACGGGGTGGGTGATCACGCCGTCCCCGCCGGTGGTGAGCCGCGTCAATCCGAACCGTCACGCACCGTGGACGTCGGCGGGGTCGAGGTTGTCGTCGTCCTTCAGCCTGATGCTCCAGACGGTGTCCTTCATGGACGTCCCAAGCACGCTGTCGAGGTCACCACGGAGCTGTGCCGCGGTGGGGAAGTTGAGCGTCATCAGGAAACCTCCTGGTCGTCGGCCGGTACCGCACCGGCGATCAAGGGCCGAGTGTAATCAGGTCTGATCTTCTTGAGAAGGTGTGGCGGCGGCGAGGATCATCTGCCGGTCGTCGCCGTGCTCGAAGAGGCGCACGCGGAAGCCGCAGCGGGTGAGCTGGTCTCTCACGGCCGCGCCGTCCTGGTAGAGGTAGCGCCAGACGAGCACGCGGTCGCCCGGCTCGAACGACACCGTCCGCGCGCCAAAGGCCACGGCGACCGGCTCGGCGAACCGCACCCGGACGAAGACCTCGCTGCGGACGGGGTCGAAGCCGGTCTCGGTGACGTACCAGGAGCGGTCGATGCCGAGCAGGTCCAGCCCCATCAGCTGCTGCGGCTTGTACGGGCCGCCGACGCTGATCTTGTCCATGAACGGCGGCCGGTCCACGCCGGTGTCGATGCGCAGCGTCAGCAGCAGCACGTCATGATCGTTCATGACGGCGCGTACGCGCCGCAGGAGCCGGTCGGGATCGGGCACGTTGTACGCGGTCCCGCCGGCCAGGACCACGAGCCGGGCCGCGTCGGGCTCGGCGGGCAGGACGCGGGCGAGGCCGGGCCCGGTGAAGTCGCCCTGGCACAGCTCGAAACGCTGCTCGGGGAAGTCGGCGCGAAGGGCCTCCCCCGCCAGGTCGAGGATCTCGGCGCTGATGTCGATCCCTCGGTAACCGGCCAGCCGGGACGCGTCCAGGAAATGGCGGATGAGCCCGCGCACGGGACGCGTCGTACCGGGCCCCAGGTCGACGATCCGCACCGGCGACGACGGCGGCGCGAGCGCGAGGAGCGCCCCGGCGTGCCGCTCGGGCAGCGTCTCCATGCCTGACTGCGCTTCGCCCGCGCGCCACAGCTCGCTGCCGTCGCCGAGGTAGGTCAGCTCGTACGGGAACTCGCCCCGCTCCTCGATCGCGTCGGCGATCGCGTCGATCTGTGCCGCCGAGTAAGTCCGGTGGAAGTCCTCACCCGGCGACACCACATGTCGTTCCACACCCATGACGCCCGACCGTACCGGGCCCGGGTCAGGAGACGGTGATCGTCCCGTCGGAGTTGCGGGCGCACGTGACGCTCGCGCGCGGCCCCGCGGCGGCGGCGCCGCTCAGGCACTGGCCGAGGACCGTGTGGCCGGCGGCGTTGGGGTGCCACGACTCCTGGCAGGTCTGGAAGTAGGTGACGCAGGTGTTCGCCGCGCGCTGGATGCGGATCTTGTCCCACCCGGACAGGCTGGTGACGGGCGTACCGGTCGGTCCGTCCTGGACGCGGACCGGCGTCGCGAGCGCGCCGGACGGGCTGCCGGAGTTCTCGCAGAGGCGGGCCCCGTCGAAGGCGCGCTGGACGTCCAGGACGCGCACGTCGGCCGCCGGGCGTTCGGCCGCCAGCGTGGCGTGCGCGTTCTTGACCAGGGTGCCGAGGTTCTCGGAGAACACGTGCCCTGGCCCGAGGCTGGCGCGGTGGATCGGGCAGCCGGCGGCGTAGCGCTCGGCGCCGAGTGCGCGGAACTTGTCGCGGGTGTCCTTGCGGCCGTCCTCCTCGTGGTACGGCGTGGCGAGCTCGGGCGGCAGCGGGTTGGTGTAGGTCTGCAGGATCACCTGGTGGACGCCGTCGGCGTCGACCTGGGCGAGGGTGTCGAGTATCTGCCGCAGGGCGGCGGTGGTCTCGGTGGTGGCGGCGGCGACCTCGGCGGCGGTGGCCAGGTCGGAGGCGGAGCAGGGCTGCTGCGGCACCTCGCCCTTCAGGTACGCCCAGAACTCCCACCAGCCGGTCCAGGCGTCGGCGATGAACCGGTTGGCGCATAACGTGGCGACGTCGCCGAAGGTGAACTGGCTGTTGTTGGAGCCGAGCCCGATGAGGACGACGTCGATGTCGTGCGTCTGGGCGACGGCGCGCAGCTGGTCGAGCTGGGCGGCGACGGTGCGGCCCTCGGGGCGGGCGCTGGCGGGTGCGGTGATGTCGGCGGGCTGGGCGCCGGAGCAGGCGAGGTTGAAGCGTTGCTGGATGCCCGGCAGCGACGCCTTGAACAGCGAGGCGTTCGCCGACCGGTGGCAGAAGTAGGCGTTGCTGTTGGCCGCCGACCAGCCGGGGAAGCCCTGCGTCGTGCCGGAGGAGTCGGCGACGGGCTGGTAGTCCCCCGCGCCCTCGCCGCTGACGAAGCTGTCGCCGAGCGCGACGGCGGCGGTGGGGAGAGCCGCCTGCGCCGGTCCACTGTGCACGGCCTGGACGCCCGCCGCGCTCACGAAGAGCATGACGACCGCGGCGGCACGCTGGAGGAACCTCATGACCACCCATTTCCTACTGAATCAGTACGAAATTCGTGGGTTGATCACAACATGCCGCACCCGGCGCGTCAAGATCAGCCGTCGTCGAGCGCCGTGTAGTCGACCTTGCCGTTGGGCAGCCGCGGCAGGCCGTCCACCCGCTCGAACACCGCCGGCACGGCCACCACGGGCAGCCGGTCCAGCAGGTGGGCGCGCAACGCCCGGCGGTCGATCCGCTCCTGCTCGGTGACCAGGAAGCCCTTGAGCCGCGCCAGGCCCCGCGTCACGCCGACCGCGGCCTCCCGCACGCCGGGGAAAGCGGCCATGGCGTGCTCGATCTCCGCGCGTTCCACCCGCGCGCCGCTCAGCTTGAGCTGGTGGTCCGCGCGGCCGTGGAACAGCAGCGCCCCGTCGCCGCGCCGGGAGACCAGGTCACCGGTACGGTAGGCGTCCCCGACGCCCTCGGCCAGGCCGGGGCCGGAGATCACCAGCTCGCCGACGCCGTCAGCGTTCGGCTTTGCGATGGACACCCGCGCGCCCGGGACGGGGTGGCCGATGGGCACCCGCGAAGAACGGGCGTCCTCGGGGACGCAGCGGTGGACCGTGCTCCAGACGGTGCACTCGGTGGGGCCGTACTCGTTGTGGAGGATCGCCTCGGGCAGCGCGGCGTAGTGCGCGCCGACCAGCGCGGGCGGGCAGGTCTCGCCGGCGACGATCACCGTGTCCAGTGACCCGAACGCGTCCGCCAGGCCGTTGCGGAGCGCGAGCCCGTACAGCGACGGCACCATGAGCAGGTGGGAGGGCCGGTGCTGGGCGGCGAAGCGCGCGGCGGCGGCCAGGTCGGACGGGCGCTGGCTGGGGATGACCAGGGTGCCGCCACTGGCCAGCGTCCAGTAGATGCCGGCGACCGAGCTGTCGAACGAGATGGACGAGCACAGCAGGAACCCGGTGACGGGCGACGGGTAGTAGGTCAGCCGGGCGGAGGTGGACCAGGCGAGGGCCGCCCGGGAGATCGTGACGGGCTTGGGCGTGCCCGTCGAGCCGCTGGTGTAGCAGGTGTAGGCGAGCCGGGCCTGGCCGGCGGGGACCGGGCCGCCTGAGAGCGTGGTCATGCCGATGCGGCAGGACGGGCCGTTCAGCGGGACGATCATGTCCGGCTCGATGAGGGCGATCCGCGCCCCGCACGCCTGGGCGACGTCCTGCTGCCGCCCGACGGGGAAGGCGGCGTCGATGGCGACGTACCGGCCGCCGGCCCGCAGGACGGCGAGCATGCCGATCACCGCCCACCGCGACAGGTGGGCGTGGATCACCACGGGCTCGTCGGGTCGCAGGCCCGCCTCCAGCAGCGCCCGCGCGAGCCCGGCGCTGCGCCGGTCCAGCTCCCGGTAGGACAGCTCGCCTTCGCGGTCGGCGATCGCCGTGGCCGGGCTGGTCAGGTGCGCTTCGATGAGCTCAAGCATCGGCCAGCCGCTCCAATACGCTCAGGAACCCGGCGATCTTCTCCTCCACCCACTCCTGGCCGAACATCTCGGCCTCGCAGGAGACGATGCCGACCACCTCCTCGTCCACCCGCATCGACCAGAGCAGGTGCAGCGGCATCACGGGCGCGGGCTGCCGCTCCTCCGGCACGGGCGTCAGCAGCAGCGCCGGGTCGTCCGCGGTGGGCGCGAACGGCGACTTCGGGATGAGCTGGAACACCGGGAACGTGCGCTCCACGACCTCCGCTGGATCGAAGATCAGCGCGGTGAGGTCCGGCGCCTCGGGCAGCACCCGCAGCAGCGGCACGTCGTGCCGGTAGGCCGCCCGGCACACCTCGTCGGCGCGGCGGCTCAGCTCGTCCAGGTCGCCGGGGTTCTCGGTGGTGATGCGCAGCCAGAGCAGGTTGAGCATGAAGCCGGCCGTGTACCACTCCGACGGCTTGCGCCCGGCGGTGATGATCGGCACGACGGCGTCGCGGCGCCCGGCCCAGACCGACGCGGTGAACGCCGTCAGCAGCAGGGTGAACGGCGTCGTCCTGCGCCGCCGCGCCACCCGGCCGAGCCGCCGCCACAGCTCGTCGGGCACGGTGAAGCGGCACGTCCGCTGCTCGCCGCGCCTGCCGGGCGTCGGCACCGGCAGCGCGAGGTCCGCCACGCCGTCCAGCTGGTCCTTCCAGTACGGCAGCGCGTCCGTGATCGTCTTCTCCCATGAGGGCGAGAAGTCGTCGGCGGCGACCTCGGCGTACCCCAGGACCTGCGAGCCGGGCGGCGGGCCGCCCCGCAGCCGCGCGGTGTAGGCGTCGGCCAGGTCGCGCGCCAGCAGCGTCAGCGACCAGGCGTCCGAGACGAGGTGGTGGGTGACGATCACCAGCAGGCTGGTGCCGTCCGCGCACCGGCCGAGGTGCACCCACAGCAGCGGCGGCTCGTCCGGCGGGTACGCCGCGTTCGTCGCCATCGCGAGGAAGGCGTCCTCGTCGTCCACGTCGTCCACGTCGTGCACCAGCAGCCGGCCCGGCACGCTGTCGTGCACGTGCGCCTTGATGCTCTGGCCGGCGTCGCGGACCACGGCCGTGCGCAGCGCGTCGTGCCGGGCCACGACGTCGTCCACGGCCTGGCGCAGCACGTCTTCGTCGAGGTCGTGCGCCACGCGGTAGGCCGCCCGCACGATGAACGCCGGGTTGAGCACGCTGCCCGGCACGGCCAGCTCCAGCCCGAGCAGCAACTGCTGGGCGTAGGTGAACGGGATCTCTGTCGTCATCTGCCTCTCCTGGGCACGCCCGTGATGATCAGCTTCTTGAAGCCGGTGAGGAAGGTCGATCGCACGCGGACCGCTTCCGCGGCGAGCGCGACGTCGGCGAAGGTCGCGAAGAGCGTCTGGAAGAACAGCCGCAGCGTGAGCCGGGCCAGGTGGGAGCCGATGCAGTAGTGGTGTCCGCTGCCGAAGGCGAGGTGGCGGTTCGGCGTACGGGCCGGGTGGAAGACGTCCGGGTCAGGGAAGATCTCGGGGTCCCTGTTGGCCGCGCCGATCCAGGCGACCACCGGCTCGCCCGCCGGGAGCTCCACCCCGGACAGGCGTACCGGGCGGGTGGTGTGCCGCATGAAGTGGCTGCCGGGCGACGCCCAGCGCAGCGCCTCCTCCACCCCGCTGCGCAGCAGATCGGGACGGGCGGCCCAGGCGCGGTAGCCGCCGTCCCCGGCCAGCTCTGCGACGGTCGAGTTGACCACGTTCGGCAGGGTCACGCTGGCGCCGAGCAGCAGGCTGTAGCAGTTGGAGACCACCGTGCCGGGGCCTTCCGGCAGCATCAGGCTGATCAGGTCGTCGCCGGGGGCGCGGGCGCGGTCGCGTACCAGGTGCAGGAAGTACGCGAACAGCTCGCGGTGCGCCCGCCGCAGCGTCGTGGCCGCGTCACCGGCGACCTGGTAGTCGGGGTCGTCCTCGGCGCCGGCCGCCATGACCAGCGTGAGCAGGCGCGGCCGGTCGGCGTGCGGCAGGTCGAGCAGCGGCCCGATCAGCGCGAGCGGCAGCCCGCGCACGGCTTCCGCCAGGTCGAACGGCCGCCCGTCCAGGCCGGGGGCGAGCAGCTCGGTGATCGCCGCGACGATGGCGGGCTCGTAGGCGGCGGCCGAGCGCATGCCCATGAGCTTCTGCAGCGGGGCCCGCATCCGGTCGTGCGCGGGCGGGTCGGTGGCGGCGAGCTGCCGCCCGGCGGCCGGGTCGGGGCGGCCCAGCAGGTTGAGCAGGGTGCCGCGCTCGCTGGTGAAGCACGTGTGGTCGCGCAGGACGCGGTCCACGTCGGCGTACCGGGTGACCGACCAGAAGCCCCGCTCGTGCCGGTGCACCGGGTCGTTCTCCCGCAGCCACCGCCAGGCCGCGTACTGGCCGCCCGCCTCGAACAGGCCGGGGTCGGACAGGTCACACATGGCCGATCACGGCGGCCAGCTCGGCGATGGTCGGCGACAGGAACAGCGCCCAGGCGGGCACCTCGAAGCCGAACTCGCGGTCGATCGCGAACTGCACGTCGGCCGCCAGCAGGGAGTCGCCGCCCAGCTCGAAGAAGTCGTCCTCGATGCCGACGGGCGCGACGCCCAGCCTGTCCTCCCACAGGGCGGCCAGGCGGCGTTCCGTGTCGGTGCGTGGCGGCTCGTACGGCGAGTCGAGCTCGAGGTCGTCCCGTGAGGTGACAGTGGTCATGCCGGCTCCGTGATCAGGTTCCGTGGTCAGGTGAACGCGCAGGTCCCGGCCAGTGTGTCCGTGCCGGTGTTGAGTCCGCGTTGAGGATTCGTTGATGCTAAAGTCGGCGAACATGAAAACCGTTCCCATTTTCTTAGTGCTGCTGCTGATCACCGCCTGCGGCAGCGGCACGGCCGCGACCGGCGCCGCCCGGCTCACGAGCTGCGGGCTGCCGCTGGACATCCCGGCGCCGCCGCGGCGGGCGGTCGCCATGGAGCAGAACGCGGCGGAGATCATGCTGAGCCTGGGGCTGGCCGGTCGCATGGCCGGCAGCGCGTACCGGACCGATCCCGTGCTGCCCGAGCTGGCGCCGGACTACGCGAAGGTGCCCGTGCTGTCCGCGCAGTATCCGGGCCGTGAGGCGCTGCTGGCCGCCAAGCCCGACTTCGTCTACTCGATGCGCGCGTCCGCCTTCGCCCCCGAGGCCGCCGGCTCCCGGCAGGACCTCGCGAAGCTGGGCGTGCCCGCGTACCTGTCGGCCAACGACTGCGAGGACCATGCGCTCATCCCCGCGCGCGCCGAGTTCGAGGCGATCTTCAAGGAGATCGACGACATCGCCACCGTCTTCGGCGTACGCGAGCGCGGCCAGGCCGTGGTCGCCGACCTGCGCAGGCGGCTGCGGGCCGCCGAGCGGCCGGAGCACCTCGACGCCGACGTCATGTGGTACTACTCCGGCACCAGGACGCCCGCCATCGCCGGCGGCACCGGCCTGCCCGGCACGATCACCAGGCTGCTCGGCGCGCGCAACGCGTTCGCCGACGTCGACAAGCAGTGGGCCGAGGGCAACTGGGAGGAGATCGCCGCCCGCGACCCCGACGTGATCGTGCTCGCCGACCTCACCCGGGGCGGCGACGGCGACAGCGCCGAGGCCAAGAAGCGCTTCCTGCGCTCCGACCCCGTCGCCGCCCGCCTCACCGCGGTCAGGAACGACCGCTTCATCGTCGTCCCCGGCTCGTCCGTCGACCCGTCCATCCGCGCCGTCACCGCCGTCGAGCAGGTCGGCCGCGGCCTGACCCGCCTGTTCGGCAGGAAGGAGAACGCGTGACCCCGCACGAGCTGCTGGCCTGCTGGGAGGAGCAGCAGAGCGCGTACGTCGCCCATCGCGAGAACCGCTTCGAGGTCATGCTGGACGTCCTGCGCCTGCACGTCCCCGCCGAGCCGGCCGTGCTGGACCTGGCCTGCGGCCCCGGCTCGATCACCGGCCGGGTCCTGGCCCGCGTCCCGGGCGCCCGCGTGGTGGCCACCGACCACGACCCGGTGCTGGCCAGGCTCGCCGAACTCGTCCTCGGCGACCGGGCCACCGTGATCGACGCCGACCTGGCCGAGCCCGGCTGGAGCCGGCGCTTCACCGAGTGGCGCTTCGACGCCGTCCTGACCTCGACCGCGCTGCACTGGCTGTCGCCGCGGCAGCTCCTCGGCGTCTACACCGAGCTGGCCGCGCTCCTGCCGCCCGGCGCGGTCCTGCTCAACGCCGACCATCTGCGGTTCGGGCCCGAGCACCCGGCCCTGGCAGACGTCTCGGCCCGCCACGACGAGCAGGTACGGCGGGCCGCCTTCACCGCCGGCGCCCCCACCTGGGACGCCTGGTGGGCCCTGGCCGGGCGGCTGCCCGCGCTCGCCGAGCGGCTGCCCGAGCGCGAGCGGCGCTTCGCCGACCGGCCGCCCCAGCCGCTCGCGCCGCTGGCCTTCCATCTCGCCGCGCTGCGGACGGCCGGCTTCGCCGAGGTGGGCACCGTCTGGCAGTACCTCGACGACTACGTCGTCTTCGCCAGGCGATGAGGGCGGCGTACGTGATCGGCGCGGGGCTGCTGCTCCTGGCGTTGTCGGTCGCGGCCGCCGCCGTGGTGGGGGCGGTCGCGTTCCATGCCGGGCTGCCGGTGCGGCCGCTCGCGCCGCTGGACGACGGCATCATCTGGCAGCTGCGCCTGCCCAGGGTGCTGCTGGCCGTGCTGGTGGGGGCGGGGCTGTCGGTGTGCGGGGCCGTGCTGCAGGCGCTGACCCGCAATCCGCTGGCGGATCCGTACCTGCTGGGGATCTCCTCCGGCGCCTCCACCGGGGCGGTGGCCGTGCTGGTCCTGGGCCTGGGCTCCGGGGCGGCGGCGCTGTCGTCCGGCGCGTTCGGCGGCAGCGTGCTCGCCTTCTGCTGCGTGCTGGCGATGATCGGCAGGGAGCTCGGCAGCACGGTCAGGGTCGTGCTGGCGGGGGTCGTGGTCTCGCAGCTGTTCAGCGCCGCGACCAGCCTCATCGTCATCTGGGCTGCGGACGCGCAGAGCACCCGCGGCGTGACCTTCTGGATGCTGGGCTCGCTGGCCGCGGCGAGCTGGCCGAGCGTGGCCCTGTGCGCCGTGGTGGCCGGGGGCGGGCTGCTCGCGTGCGTGCTCGCCTCCTCGGCGCTGGACGCGTTCGCGTTCGGCAGGGAGGCCGCCGCCTCGCTCGGCATCGCCCCGGCCAGGACCGAGCTGACCCTGTTCACGGTCACCGCGCTCACCACGGCGGTGCTGGTGGCGGCGAGCGGCGCGATCGGCTTCGCCGGCCTGATCGTGCCGCACGCCGTGCGCGCACTGGCCGGCGGCCGTCACCACGTGCTGCTTCCCGCCTGCGCCCTGTACGGCGGCGTGTTCCTGCTGGCGGCCGACACCGTCGCCCGCACCGCCTTCGCACCCCGCGAGATCCCCGTCGGCGTGCTGACCGCCCTGATCGGCGTCCCCGCCTTCGCGCTCATCATGCGGCGGAGAAAGGAGACGCCGTCGTGAGCCTGCACGCCCGTGACGTCACCTGGACGGCCCAGGGCCGGCCGATCGTGGACGGCATCACCGTCGAGATCGCTCCCGGCGGCCTGACCGGGGTGCTCGGCCCGAACGGCTCGGGCAAGTCCACGTTCCTGCGGCTGCTCGCGGGGTTGCTGCGCCCCCAGGGCGGCGCCGTCCTGCTCGACGGCCATGACCTGGGCCGCCTGCCGCGCCGCGACGTCGCCCGCCGCCTGGCGGTGGCCGCCCAGGAGGTCTCCACCGACGTGGAGCTGACCGTCCTGGACGTCGTGCTGCTCGGCCGCATCCCCCACAACCGCCGCATGACGGGCGCGGACGGCCTCGCCCGCGCCCGCCGCGCCCTGCGCCGGTGCGGGGTCGCCGACCTGGAGCATCGCCGCTGGCCCACGCTCTCCGGCGGCGAGCGCCAGCGGGTCAGCATCGCCCGCGCACTCGCCCAGGAACCCACCGAGCTGCTGCTGGACGAGCCGACCAACCACCTCGACATCGCCCACCAGCTGGCCCTGCTCGACCTGCTCGCCGCCATCCCCGCCACCGTGGTCACCGTCCTGCACGACCTCAATCTGGCCGCCCAGTATTGTGACCACCTCCTGCTCCTGCACAAGGGCCGCCTCGTCGCCACCGGCCCACCAGGCCGGGTCCTCACGGAGGAGACGGTGGAGCGCGTGTACGGCGTGCGAACGGAGATCACCCGCTCCCCCACCGGCCGCCCGGCCCTCCGCTTCCTGCCCCGCGCCGCTCGGACGGCATGAAGGGCTGCGGGGCCCGAGCCCTGCAGCCCTGTCACCTCACTCGATCAGCCCGCGCCGGTACGCACTTGGCCAAAGCAGTTCCTTTCGGCGTGCGATACTGTGCCAGCATAACGATAATGATTTTCATTCCGCTATTGGGAGGCATGGTGTCAACCCCCGTCGTCCTCGTCGCCGGCCTGCATGACACGGCGCGCACCGCCGCCGTCGACGAACTGCTGGCCCGGCATCCGGGCTCCGTCGCCGTCCACCACGATCTGGGCGACGTCGTCCACGGCCGCGTGCGACGTACCGTCCGCGACGGCGTCCGCGTGCTGGACACGACCGACGTGCGCCTCGCCCACGGCTGCGTCACCTGCACCGTCCGCGAGGACCTGCTCCCCCAGCTCGTCCTGCTGGCGCCCGGCGCGTCCCTGCTGATCGTCGATCTGTGGGACACGGTCGAGCCGCGCTCGGTCGCCGAGGCCGTCGACTGCGATGAAGCCCGCGAGCTCCTGCGGCTCACCGCCGTGCTCACCGCCCTCGACGCCGCGGCCCTGCCCGACGACATCACCCGCGGCGAGCCCCTCGGCACGCTCGGCAGATCCGCGGCCGCGGGCGACCAGCGCTACCTGGCCGAGGTCCTGGCCCGGCAGCTCGAATACGCCACGGGCCTGGTGCTGCGCGGCGGGGACGACGACGACCGCGACCTGTCGCGGCGGGTGCTCGCCCACCTCGCCCCGGTCACCCCCGTGCACGGCGTGGCGGCTCTGCCGGCGGTCACCGGCCCCGCCCTGTGCACGTCCGAGCTGGCCGAACGCGTGGACCCCCGCACCGCGAGCCTGCCCGCCGACGCCACGACCGAGGAGATCGTCACCACGGTCTGGCGCAGCCGCCGCCCGCTGCATCCCGGCCGCTTCTTCGAGGCCGTGGACGAGCTGGTCACCGCGTCCGTACGCTCGCGCGGCCGCTTCTGGCTGGCCACCCGCCCCGGACAGCTGCTCGCGTGGGACGCCGTCGCCGGCATCGTCTCGGTCGAGGACGCCGGCCCCTGGCTGGCCGCGCTGCCCGAGGCCGCGTGGGACCTCCTCTCCCCCGCCCGCCGCGTGGCGGCCGCCCTCGACTGGCATCCCGAGCACGGCGACCGCGTCCAGCACCTGGTCTTCACCGGCCCCGACCTCGACGCCGGGCGCCTGCACCGCCTCCTCGACTCATGCCTGCTGGCCGACGGCGAGCACCCCGGCCACGACGACCCCTTCACCCTCATCCTCGACCTCAAGGAGATCGCATGAAGCCCCGCCGCGCCCCGCGCAAGAAGCCCAACCCGCTGCTCGGCGTGGACCGCATCGACTACAAGGACACCGCCCTGCTACGCACGTTCATCTCCGACCGGGGCAAGATCCGCAGCCGTCGCGTCACCGGCGTCACCGTCCAGCAGCAACGCCGGATCGCCCAGGCCGTCAAGACCGCCCGCGAGATGGCCCTGCTCCCCTACGCCTCCCGCGCCGAGCACCTGTCCTGACGGCTATGCGGGGCGGCGTCCCCAGGCGGAGATCAGCGGGGCGAGGGTGAGGTCGAGCTCGCCGGCGTCCACCGCGGCCAGGTGGGCGTCGATCTCGCCGTCGTCGGCCGGCCCCGCTTCGAGCAGGTCGGCGCGGAGCATGCGGACCGTCGCGCTCTCCAGCCGGGCGCAGGCCGCCCCGCCGACCGGGAAGAACGCGGAGGCCGCGACGTCGGCCAGTCCGGCCGCGCGCAGGGCGTTCGGCAGCGTACGGCCGAAGCGCAGGTCGGTGCCGCGGCGGGCCATCAGCTCGCGGACGGCGCGCCGCAGCCGGTTGGCGCGCCGCTGGGCGGAGCCGGTCTCATCCAGGCAGGCCAGCGGCTGCAGCTCGGTGTCGGCGTCCTCGACCAGCAGGAAGCCGCCGGGCCGCAGCGCCGCCACCATCGTCTCCAGCGCGCGGGCCCGGTCCGGCACGTGGACGAGCACGAGCCGGGCGTGCACCACGTCGAACGTGCCCGGCGGCGGGTCCGTGGCTACGTCGTGCCGGAGCACCTCGTAGCCGGCGTCCTCGGCGAGCCAGGACGTGTCGATGTCGGTGGCGAGCACGTGACCGGTCGGTCCTACGGCCGTGGCGAGCGCCTCGGGGATGCCGGGCCCTCCGGCGCCCACCTCCCAGCAGCGCGCGCCCTCCCGCACGCCGAGCCGGCCGGCGTGCCCCAGCGTGACGCCGTCGAACAGCTCGGAGATCCAGGTGAACCGCTCGCCCGCCTCCGTCCTGGCGTTGTCGAGGAGGTAGCGGTGCGGCTTCGATGCGTTCATGCTCCCCATCCTCGCGGCACTCGCCTATAGTCATGACTATGACTACTCACATTCATGAGTATGGCTGATGGCTCTCCGGCACGCGGTGCTGGCGGCGCTGCTCGACGGCGAGTACAGCGGCTACCAGCTCACCAAGATCTTCGACATCGGCGTCTCCAACTTCTGGTACGCCGCTCCCCAGCAGCTCTACGCCGAGCTGACCAAGCTGGAGGCCGACGGCCTGGTCACGGGCCGGGAGGTGGTCCAGCGGGGCCGCCCCAACAAGCGCGTGTTCAAGGTGACCGAGGCCGGGCTGGCCGAGCTGGCCGCGTTCGCCGAGGCTCCGGCCAGACCGCTGGTGCTGCGTGACGACCTGGCCGTCAAGGTGCACGCCGTGGACCTGCTCGACGCCGGGCCGGTGATCGAGCAGCTGCACGAGCGGGCGCGGCAGGAAGAGGCCAAGCTGGAGATCTTCGAACGGACCCTCGCCGGCCTGCGCGGCGACCTGGACGAGGAGACGTTCCTGCGCGACGGCGGCCCCGTGGGCCCGTACCTGTCCTGCCAGGCCGGCTGCCGGCTGGCCCGCGAGACGCGCGACTGGTGCCTGCGTACCGCGCGGACGCTGGAGGCGCGCGCCCGCGCGCACATCGGGAAGGAGACCTCATGACCACCTACGCGCGTTACGTCGCGCTCGGGGACAGCCAGACCGAGGGGCTCGGCGACGGCGACGACGTCAGCGGCCACCGTGGCTGGGCCGACCGCCTCGCCGAACATCTGGCTCGCGTCCACCCCGGACTGCGTTACGCCAACCTGGCCGTGCGCGGCCGGGCGGCGGCGCAGATCCGCGACGAGCAGCTGGCCGCCGCGCTCGCGCTGCGGCCCGACCTGGTCACGGTCATGGCGGGCATGAACGACATCATCCGCCCCGGCTTCGACGCCGCCGCGGTGGCGGGCGCGGTGGAGGAGATGTTCGCCGCTCTCACCGGGGCGGGAGCGCGGGTGGTCAGCGTGACGTTCCCCGACATCGCCAAGATCGCCCCCATGGCCCGGCCGCTGCGTCCCAGGGTGCTCGACCTCAACGACCGCATCCGCTCGGCCGCCGCCCGTCATGGGGTCGCGCTGGTGGACACGTTCGCGATGGAGTTCGTCACGGACGCGCGGATGTGGAGCGTGGACCGTCTGCACGCGAGCCCGGTCGGACACGCCCGCATCGCCGCCGCCATGGCCCACACGCTGGGCCTGGCCGGCAGCGATGACGCGTGGATGCTGCCCTTCCCGCCCCTGCCTCCTGCGGCGAGGTGGCGGGTGGCGGCGGACGAGGTGCGCTGGTTCGCGACCTTCGCGGGCCCCTGGATGGCCCGCCGCCTCCGCGGCCGCTCCTCAGGCGACGGCCGCACCGCCAAGCGCCCGGATCTCACCCCGTGGGCGCAGCCGACCTCCGGAGAGCCGGCGCGCTGATCGCCGCCTGATGGGCGATCTTCTCCCGGGGTCGGCGTCCTTCGATCACGTCGCCGCGGGGCGCCGGACGGTGAAGTCGTCCGGCAGCAGCGCGCGGCAGGCCGGCGGGATCGGTTCGTTCACTCCCGCGACCTGGCGGCGGTTCAGGGGCGTCGAGCTGCCGCCAGCGCCGTACGGATCTGCTCGGCGTTCGCCGGGCCGCCGGGGTCGTCCCCGGTCATCTCCTGCTGGTTCTTGAAGTACACCCCCACGTACGCCGGGGTGTCGCGCTGGAAGCGCCAGCTTTCCGCGAGGGTTCCCGCGTCGTAGGTGTCGTAGCCGAGCAGGTCGATCAGCTCGCTCGCGGCGGCCTTCGCCTCGGCCGAGTCGCCGGCGATGGGCAGGACCGTACGGTCGGGCGCGCCCGACGGGCGGGCCAGGGCCACCAGATGGTTGACCCAGATGTTGTTGAACGCCTTGACGACCTTGCTGTCGGGCAGGTGCCGCTGGAGCAGCTCGCTGGTCGTGACCTGCTCGGCGTCCAGCTCCGGGATCGACCCGTCGCGCTCGGGATAGTAGTTGGTCGTGTCGAGGACGACCTTGCCCGCCAGCGGTGCCACCGGGACCTGGTGATGGTGCTTGAGCGGGATGGAGACCACGACCCAGTCGCCGGCGGCGCCGGCTTCGGCGGGAGTGGCGGCACGGGCCAGGGGGCCCAGCTCTTTGACCAGGCCGGCCAGGGTGTCCGGGCCGCGGGAGTTGCTGAGGACGACGTTCAGGCCGGCGTTGACGGCGAACCTGGCGATGGCGCCGCCGATGTTCCCGCTGCCGATGATTCCCAGGGTGCGCTGGTCGGACATGTGAGGACCTCCTAGAATCGGGATGGGCATCCCGCTTATTGCCGGACTATACGGGACGTCCATCCCGGTTGTCGACGGAGAGGTACAGGTCATGGCTGACGAGCGCTTGCGGGCCGACGCGCGGCGTAACAGGGCACGCGTGCTGGAGGTGGCGGCCGAGGTGTTCGCCACCGAGGGCTTCTCCGTGCCGGTGGCCGAGATCGCACGGCGTGCCGGGGTGGGCACGGGCACGGTGAGCCGACATTTCCCGACGAAGGAGGATCTGGTGGCGGCGATCGTGGGCAGCCGGCTGACCGAGCTCACCATCAAGGCCGACGAGCTGGCCCGCCGAGAGGATCCCGGCACCGCCTTCTTCGCCCTCTTCATCGCCTTCGTACGAGCGGGCGCGGAGGACTGCGGCCTGGCCGAGGTGGCGGGGGACGATCGCCGGCTGGACGAGCTGGACGAGCGCGCGGGCGCCGACCTGTGCGGCCGGCTGCAGGAGTTGCTCGCCGCCGCCCAGAAAGCCGGCGCCGTACGCCCCGACGTCTCTTACGCGGACGTCAGGGCGTTGATGTCAGCGTGCATGACGAGGAAGGACGGGCTGGAGCCGATCCTCGGCGTCGTCACCGACGGATTAAGCACGGATAAGCACGGATAAGCACGCCCTGAGCACGCTCTGACACGGTCTGAGCACGGCCTGACGGCTCACCGGCCCTCACGCGCCGCCCACGAGGCGACCGCGTGCACGGCCTGGATCAGGGAGCGGCCGCTGTCGGTGAGATGGTAGAGCACCTGCACGGGCATCGAGGGCACCACCTCTCGGCGCATCAGCCCGTGCTCCTCCAGCTCCCGCAGGCGCAGCGTCAGCATGCGGTCGGAGATGCCGCCGACCATGCGCCGGTACTCGCCGAAGCGGCGCGCGCCCCTCGCTCCGGCGAGCATGATCGCCGACGTCCACCGGCGGCTCATGAACACCATCATGTCGCTCGCGCCCTCGCACCGCGCGGCGTCGATCACAGGAGCCTTCACTTCTGTAGAACTAGTCACTCCATAAAATAAAGCAGCTAACCGGCGCTTTGGCAAGACACATCCGGTGCACCGAGGCTGGACGTCATGACAGACACAGACCTCTTCCGCCCGCTCAAGGTGGGCGTGACCACGATCGCCAACCGTCTCGCCATGGCGCCGATGACCCGCAGCCGCGCCACCGCCGACGGCCTGGTCACGGACGCCATGGCCACCTACTACCGGCAGCGCGCCGGGGCCGGACTGATCGTCACCGAGGCGACGCAGACCAGCCTGCGGGCGCAGTCGTACCCGACCACTCCAGGTATCCACAATGCGGAGCAGGCCGAGAGCTGGCGCCGGGTCACCGAGGCCGTCCACGACGAAGGCGGGGCCATCTACCTGCAGCTCTTCCACGGCGGACGGACCGGAGACCCGAGCATGCGGGGCGGGCTGGACGCACACGCGCCCTCGGAGGTCGCCGCGCCCGGCCAGACGTACACGCCGGACGGCCTGGTGGACAACCCCGTGCCCCAGGCCATGACCGGCGACGACATCCGCGCCACCCTGCGCGAGTTCGCCGACGCCGCGCGGCTGGCGATCAGCGCCGGGTTCGACGGTGTCCAGCTGCACGGCGCGAACGGCTACCTGCCGCAGCAGTTCCTGTGCCGGCAGGCCAATGTGCGTACCGACGAGTGGGGCGGCGACACGCGGGGGCGGATCCGGTTCACGGTGGAGGCGATGCGGGCCATCGCCGAGGCCGTCGGAGCGGAGCGCGCCTCACTGCGCATCTCGCCCGCCACCACCGTCCAGGGCATCGACGAGGCGGACACCGAGGAGCTGTACTCCGCCATGCTCGCCGAGCTCGCCGGCGACGGGTACGCGTTCCTGGACGTCATCGAGCAGCCCGGCCGGAGGGAGCTGACGGCGCAGCTGCGCGAGCTGTGGCCGGGCGTGTTCGTGCTCAACCCGCACCGGGACGCCGAGCCGCTGCCGCCGCACGAGGCGGTCGCGGACGGCCTGTCCTCGGGCGCCGACGTCGTCGCGCTCGGCGCGGCCTGGCTCGCCAACCCGGACCTGCTGCGACGGATCGCCCGGGGCGGCCCGTACAACGAGCCGGACGGCAGCACGTACTACGGCGGGGACGAGCGCGGCTACCTCGACTATCCGCCGCTGGAGGGCTGATGGCCGCGCCGGCGGGAAAGGTGGCCGTCATCACCGGCGGGTAGGCGGGATCGTCCGGCGTGGCGGGCCAGTTCCACCGCGTCGGTGAGGCGCGTGTCGGCCAGGGTGATGGCGCGGGCACCGGGGTTCGCGGCGCCCGCGAGCCGGGCGACCACGCTCCCGGGCGGGGCCTGGACGAACAGCGTCGTGCCGAGCTCGCCGAGCAGGGCGACGACGTCCCGCCAGCGCAGTGTGGCGGCGACGCCGCGGGCCAGGTCGTCGAGGACGGCGTCCGCGTCCTGGAGCGCGCGGCCGGTACGGCCGCCGAGGTAGGGGACGGTGAGGGGGCGCCTGGGCACCGTGCCGAGGTGGTCGGCCATGGCGTCGGCGACGCCGGCGAGCAGCGGGCAGTGCGAGGGGACGGCGATGGGCAGCCGGTGCACGCGCCGCGCGCCGGCCTGCTCCGCCGCCGCTTCGAGGCGGCTCAGCGCGCGAACGCTGCCGGCGGCCACGACCTGCTGGTCGGCGTCGATGACGGCCAGGTAAGCCGGGTCGTCATCCATCGTGATCGACTCGATCAGGGCGCGGGCCCTGGGCACGCCGAGCCCGAGCACGGCGGCCATGCCGTACCCGGACGGGTAGGCGTCGCGCATGAGCTCGGCGCGGTGGCGCACGGCCGCGAGGGCTTCGGCGAAGGTCAGGACCCCGGCGGTGACGGCGGCCGGGAACGCGCCGGCGGAGTGGCCGGCCACGGCGTCGGGCGCCGCGCCTTCGGCGGCGAGCGCCCTGGTGGCGGCGACCCCGGCGACGCAGAGCGCGATCTGGGTGGTGACGGTCGAGGCCAGTGCCCGCGCGTCGTCCTGCCTGGACGAGCCGGGCAGGATGTCTTCGGCTTCCGCGAGGGTCGCGGCGACGGCCGGGTGGCCGGGCAGGTCGTGCAGCATCCCGGGCCGCTGGGTGCCCTGGCCGGGGTAGAGGAAGGCGACCGTCATGGGCGTGCCCAGGGGTCGTCGACCAGCTCGGGGCCGTGCGCGGTGCGGGCCAGGACCGGTCCGCCGGTACGGGCCCACTCGGCCAGAGCGACCCCGCCGCCCGGGGTCTCCAGCCGGCAGTCCACCCTGCTGGGAAGGGCGGCGAAGGCGATCACCAGCCGTGCGGCCGTGGCCGGGGGCAGCCGGTGTGGCGTGCGTACGAGCAGGTCGAGGTCGCTCGCGGGATGGGTGACCTGGTGCCCGGTGGCCAGCTCGAAGCCCACGCTGCCGACCGGACCCCAGACGGCCTCGCACCCCAGCTCCTCGGCCAGCCGCAGACCGACGGCGGACAGGGTGTCCCAGAGAGCGGCAGGCAGCGCAGCGGAAGCGGGAACGGACATGGCAGCGCGTCGAGCGGTGGGCAGGGCGGTGGGCAGGGCGGCGGGCGGCTCGGCTTCGCGCGGGGGCCGGTGGGTCAGCTCCTCCGGGCGCACGCGGCCGATCACCTCCCCTCGCGGCACGAAGGCGGCGTGACGCTGCGACCGCTGGGGCCCGCGTACGCCGATGGGGATCAGCCCGGGCGGGTGCGGCGCCCGACGCACGACGGCCCAGCCGCAGGCCGACAGCGACGCGGCGGCCCAGCCGGGCAGTCCGGCGCCGGCCGTCGCGCCGTCCGCGAGCCGCAGCAGGTCGTGCGGGCGCGCCGTCATCCCCATTGCCTCGCCAGTTCCTCGTGGATGCGGCGCGAGGCGGCCCGGGTCTTCCTGGCGCCCGGCGAGTCGAGGCGGTTGCTGAGGTCGCGGGGGCCCTGGCGGGCGCGTACGACGGCGGCGGCCAGCGCGTGGCGCACCTTCGTGGCGTCCCCCTCTGCCGGCTCGCCGGCGTTCTCCACGCGCAGGAGCTCGTCGCACAGGCCGAGCCTCGCCCAGTCGCCGACGTCGTACGACAGCGGCGGGAACCGCCTGGCCAGCTCGTCGAGCTCGGTCACCGTCCGGCGGGTCACTCTGGCCGCCGCCTGCTTGTGCATGGCGTGGATCACCACGCCGGGATCGTCGAGCGCCAGGATCTGGTTCGCCTGCAGGCCGTGCGCGAGCAGCCCGCCGGACAGGGCGTTTCCGACGATGAGCGAGATGACCGGATGCCCGGCGGTCCGGGCGGTGGCGTAGGCGTCCACGGCGGCGGCCAGCGCGTGATGGATGCCGAGCAGTTCCTCGACGCGGCCGTAGGCCTGGCTGGGCAGGTCGACCACGGCGACGATCGGGCGGCGGCGGCCGTCGGGCAGGTGCTCGTCCGCGGCGATCACGCCGGTCACCGCCTCGGCGATGGCGAGCCCTTCGCGCAGCCCGACCTCGCCCTCGCGGGCTCGGTGGTAGGGGCTCTCCGGGTCGGGCACGACGGTGATGAGGCGGGCGGTGTCGTCGCCCAGCGTGCAGTCGGCCGTGATCACGGACGGCACGACGTCGTTCACGGCCCCGTCCGCGAGCGCGTGCGTCCAGTTCCGCCCGCGGCTCATGACGGGTCTCCCTTCGGCGGCGCGGATCTCCCCCAGACGTCCGCGAGCGCGGACGGCGCGGGCGGCTGCTCAGGGTCGACGGCTTCCAGGCGGGCCCGCAGCTCGCCGACCCGCCGCGAGCGGTGCTCCGCCGGCACGCCCTGCCGTACGGCCTCGACCACCGCGGTACGCAGCGCGGCGACGTCGTCGAGGACCAGCGCGTCGGCCAAGCCGGTCCTGACGCGCTGCGTTCCGCCGTCGATCGACCAGATCAGCGGGTGGTCGGAGGCATCGAACTCGGCGATCCCCGCCTCGGACTCGATCACCTCGGGACCGTCGAGCCCGAGCCGGCCTTCGGCGGTCGTGATCAGCTTCGTGCACAGGCCGGCGGCGATGCTCATGCCGCCGAAGCAGCCCAGCGCCCCGGCGATGACGCCGACGACGGGCTGGAGGGCGCGCAGCTCCAGTACGGCCGCGCACACCTCGGCGACCGTGGCCAGACCCAGGTTGGCCTCCTGCAGGCGGACGCCGCCGGTCTCCAGCAGCAGCACCGCGGCGGTCGGAGTGCCGTCGCGGCTGTCGCGTGCCGCCAGAGACAGCGCGGCGGTGATCTTCGCGCCGGAGACCTCGCCGATGCCGCCGCCCTGGAAGGCCTGTTCGATGCCGATCACGACCGCGTGCCGCCCGTCCAGGCCGCCCTTGACCACGACCACGCCGTCGTCGGACTGCGGGACGACGCCCTGCGGCTCCAGCCATGGCGACTCGATGCGGTCGAAGGGGCCGCACAGTTCGCGGGCCGTGCCCTCGTCCAGCAGGGCTTCGGCCCGTTCCCTGGCGTTCAGCTCGATGAAGCTGGTGCGGTCGAGCAACGACTCCCACCCGGTGTCCGTCATGGGTTGCCCTCCTCGATGGCCTGCCGCAGGCGCAGGGTCACCACGCCCGGTGTGGCGCCGAAGTCGTTGAGCTCGAAGGCGGCCGCTATGCGGTGCCGGGCGAAGAAGCGCTCCAGCACGGTCCGCCACACCGTGTCGAACCCCTCGACGCTGGTGCGCACCCGCACCCGGGCGGTGTCGTTCGCCGGGGTCATCAGGACCTCCAGGTCCCCCGAGCCCACGACCCCGACGTGGCTGGGCCGGGCGGCCGGACGGTCGGCGGGGAACTCGTACCTCAGCGTCTGCATGCGGGCACCTCCTGCTCACGGCGTTCCGGCCAGGGCACCGTGTCGAGGAAGAGCGCGGCGGCCAGCAGGTCGCCGCTCCCGCCCGGTGACAGGCGCCGCTCGCGGAGCGCGTTGTCCAGTTCCATGAGCGCGGCACGGCCTGAGGCGGTGCCCGCGCCTCCTTCGGTCAGGACCCGCCGGGCGCCGAGCCGTACGGCGCGCAGGCCGTCGGGGCCGCCGCGATGCAGGACGCAGGTGTCGTCGAGCAGGCTCATCACCGCCAGCAACGCGTCGAGCCGGGCCGTCTCCTCGCCGAGACCGGCCGCCCTGCCTTGTCGGAGGCGCGGCAGCGCGACCTCCGTGACGTGCGGGAAGGCGTTCTCCGCCTCCTCGCGGGCGCCGCCCGCCCCATGGCGCCGCCGGGCCTGCTCGCCGTGGGACGGCTCCCCCGCCGGGACCCGCCGGTCGGGCAGGGCGGCCAGCCGGGCGGCGGCGCGGGCGGCCGCGCGTTCGTCGGCCGCGCCACCGGCGACGGCGGCGACCAGCAGCCCGAGTGCCCACAGGGCTCCGCGATGGGTGTTGATCCCGCCGGTGGCCCGCACCATGGCCTGCTCGCCCCGGCGGCCGAGCACGCCCAGCTTCTCCCGGAGCGCGACGCCGGCGGGAGTCCGCCCGGCGGCCTGCGCGATCTGTGCGAACGTGGGGCGCAGCGCTTGCGCGGAGGCCAGCATGAGCGGCAGGTCCATGTCGTCGTGGGCGCCGCCGCCGCGGCGGTCGACCAGCCCTGGTTTGGGGCTGAGCTGGGCCTCGGCGCGCAGCGAGCGGACCGCCGCGTCGGCGAGCAGGGCCGGGGCCGCGGACGGCCTGGCGGGCTCGATCATGGTCATCGGCGGATCACCAGGTCCTGAACCGGGCGGGCGGGTCGTAGAGCCCGCCGGACCAGGCCACGAGATCCTCGATGCTGCGGGCCGCCAGCAGGGACCGTTTGGCCTTGCGGACGTCCACCTTGAGGTCCGCCGGCAGCGCGACCAGCCCGTCCCGGCGCAGCTCCTCGACGCGCCGCTCGTCGATCTCCCGGCCGATCGACGTGGCGCCCGCGACCGCGGCCACCGCCTCGCGCCGCTCGGCCGGCCCGGACGCCTTGTAGAGGTAGGCGACACCCTCCTCGGTCACCACGTGGCTGACGTCGTCCCCGTAGATCATGATCGGCGGGACGGGCATGGACGCGTCCTTGCCCACCGGGACCGCATCAAGCGTCTCCACGAACGCCGGATCGCCGCCCGAGCGGAAGGTCTGCGTGATCTGCACGACGAGTTTGCGTCCCCGCAGCGCCGGGGCCTGCCCGGTCAGCAGGCTCAGCCAGGCGGGAGAGGCGTGCCTGCGCCCGTGCGGGTCGTGGCCCATATTGGGCGCTCCGCCGAAACCGCTCAACCGGCCCTCCGTGACCGTCGAGGAGTTCGCGCTGCCGTCGATCTGCAGCGACGACCCGATGAACAGGTCCACCGCGTACTGGCCGGCCAGCTGGCACAGCACCCGGTTCGAGCGCAGCGAGCCGTCACGACCGGTGAAGAACACGTCAGGGCGGGCGGCGACATAGCGTTCCGTGCCCGGCTCCCCGCCGAAGCAGTGCACCGACTCGACCCAGCCGCTCTCGATGGCGGGAATGAGGGTCGGATGGGGGTTGAGCGCCCAGTGCCGGCAGATCTTCCCGCGCAGCCCCAGCTCTTCGCCGTAGGTGGGCAGGAGGAGCTCGATCGCCGCGGTGTCGTAGCCGATCCCGTGGTTCAGGGTGGTCACCCCATGCCGCTCGTAGATGCCGCGCAGCGTCATCATCGCCATCAGGATCTCCACCTGCCCGATGTGGCGAGGGTCACGGGTGAACAGCGGCTCCAGCGCGAACGGCCGCGGGCTGCGCACGATCAGGTCCACCCAGTCGCCGGGGATGTCCACCCGCGGAACCTCGTCCACGATCTCGTTGACCTGGACGACGGTCACGCCGTCGGAGAAGGCCACCGCCTCGGCGATGGTCGGGGTGTCCTCGGTGCCGGGGCCGGTGAACAGGTTCCCGTCGCGGTCGGCCTGCTCGGCGCAGAGCAGCGCGACGTTCGGGGTGAGGTCGATGAACATCCGCGCGTACAGCTCGACGTAGGTGTGGATCGCCCCGACCTCGACCTTGCCGTCGGCCAGCAGCTGCGCCATGCGCACGCTCTGCGGACCGGCGTAGGCGAAGTCGAGACGGCGGGCCACCCCGCGCTCGAAGACGTCGAGGTGCTCCCGGAGGCTGATCGAGGAGATCAGCAGGTGCAGGTCGTGCACGACTTCCGGATCGCACCCGGCCAGCGCCTCGGCCAGGAAGTCCGCCTGCTTCTGGTTGTCGCCTTCCAGCGCCACCCGGTCTCCGGGGCGCAGCAACGCCTCCAGGGCCGCACGCATCCGCCCGGCGTCCAGCACCCTGCCGGTGACGAAGGGACGGACCTTCTCCAAGCGGTCCCGTTTGGCGGTCCGCCGCCGTGTCCAGTCCCGAGGGGCCACCTTGTTGCGTACCATCACTCGCCCCCATCCAGCGTTGACCCGGATGAGCTGCACGCAAAGAGTCCGCGACTAACCAAAGGCGCGATAAAACCTCCTCCCTCACTGATCGCCGAACAGCAGGCCAGGACGGGTCCTTCTCGCCCAGGTCCGAGCCGCCGCGTCCGAGGAGGACGCCGCGTCCGGACAGGCCGGTGCGGATCTCGTCGGCCAGAGTGTCACTTCTCGGCCGTGCCGAGCTTCCTGGCGACGGACTCCTGATGGACCTCCGCGAAGGTGCGCGAGTCCTTGATCAGGTCGTCGGCGAAGGCGGCGACGTCCTCGCCGATGAGTTCCAGGACGCCCTTGCCGTCCGCGACGCCCTCCTCGAAGAAGTCGAGGAGGTCTGCGAGCAGCGACCCGTTGAGCAGGTCGATCGGTCCGACCTTGAAGTAGTACTTCTGGATCTCCTTGTAGACGATCTCGTAGTCCGGAGGGAGCGCCTTGACCCGTGCCATGTGCGCCCGCCACTGCTTCTTGCCCTCGATGATGTCCCGGACGCCCACGTCAGCCTCCCAGCCGGCCCAGTTTCCCGGCGACGTTCCTGTTCAGCTGCTCCCGCCACCGGTCACGGAAGTTTCGAGCCCCTTCTGCGCCCGCCAGCGCCGCGCAGAAACCGGCGATGTCGTCACCCAGTACGTCGTGAATGCTCTGCCCGTCGGCCGCCGTCTCCTCCAGCAGGCCCAGGGCACCGTCGAGAATCGGCATCAGGTTGCGGCCGCCGAAGTCCCCGTAGAGGAGCAGGTGGCCCTTCATCCGTTTCCATGCCGCCCGGTGTTCGGCCGGCAGGACCGCCGCCCTGGCTTCGAACGCCTTCCATTCTCTGGTGAGATCGCTGCCCGTGATGGTCTCCCAGAAGCTCATCTTCCGCCCTCCTTGAGCTTGTCGATCGGCCCCTGAGGTACTCTGTAACGCCGAGTACCACTATAAAGTATCACAAAGTAGTGGTCCGAGTCTTACGGCCGCGGGTGGTGAACGCGTGGAGCCTGGCCGGAGCGGCCGTTGTGGTGGGGTTTCCGGCCTGAGCACGTGCCCGCCGCCCTGCGAACCTTTCCTGTCTCGGTGCGACCCGGTGAGGAAGAAAGCACGCGACATCGAACCTGAGCCGCCTTGTCCCCGTATCCCGTGATGACGAAGGCCGCAACCTTTCTGTTCTGCAGCCTGATGCGCGCGCAGGCCGAATCGCAGCTACAGACGGAGAGAGGGATTGTATGAGAGTTCGACATAGGTCCCGGATCCGCCGCCGGGCCGCAGGCATGCTGACGGCCTTGACTGTCATGGGCGGCAGTCTGGCGGTCGGCACCACGGGCGCGGCGGCGAGCACGACATCCGGCGCGGTCTTCGCGCCGGCCGTCTCCTGCCCCGCCGTGGCCGACCAAGTGGGTGAGGTTCCCGCTCGGGCTCAGGCGGAGGTGCAGCGCAACCTGCGCCAGCTGGAGACCCAGATCGCCGAGGCGAACCGGCGGCTCGCGTCCTCCAAGGGACAGGGTGGGCCCAACTTCGTGCGGAACGCGATTCTCAGCCCGCTGCAAGACAAACGAGCGGCCGCGCTGCAACGTATTGAGATCGCCTTCCGGCGCGCCGGCGCCCAGGCCCCGAACGGCCTGGACGCTCTGGCCACCTGCACCGTGCGGGACGACGGCAACGGCACAGGCAACGACAACGACAACGGGAACGGGGACGGGAACGACAACGACGGCCAGGGCACGGGCGACCAGCAGGACGACGGCCAGGACAACGGCGGTCAGGGCACCGGCGACCAGCAAGGCGACACCGGCCAGGGAACCGGCGACCAGCAGGGCGACGGCCAGGACAACGGCGGTCAGACCGGCGCTCCCGGCGGGATCAGCTGCCCCTCCGTGGCGGACCGGCTGGGTCAGATCCCCGCACGTGCCCGCGCAGAGGTGCAGCGCAACCTGCGCCAGCTGGAGACCCAGATCGCCGAGGCGAACAGGCGGCTTGAGAGGGCGGCCGGTCAGGGCGGCCCCAACTTCGTCCGCAACGCCGTCCTCGCTCCGCTGAAGAACAAGCGGACGGCCACCCTTCAGCGCATCGCGCTCGCCTTCCAGCGAGCCGGTGCCCGTGCGCCGGCCGATCTGCGGACTCTGGCGACCTGTGAGGTGGGCGATCCGGGAGACGGCGGCAACAACGGCAACGACGGTAACAACGGCAACGACGGAAATACCGGGAACGACGGAGGTAATGGCGACAACAACGGCGGCCAGGCCAGAGGGCCCGTTGCCGAGGACTTCGTCGACATCCGTTCGGTACGCCCGAACGTGAGAACCCCCCGCACCCAGCGGAACGGCTCCCGCGGCACCTTCAGCGTGGACTGCGGCCGTAACGAGGGGCGGATCTTCAACTCCGACAACGTCATCGTGGCACCGGGCGTGTCCAACGGCGCCCAGCACACCCACGACTACGTGGGCAACGAGTCCACCAACAACCAGTCCACCAACGAGAGCCTGCTCGCCGCCGGCACCACCTGCCGCAACGGCGACAAGTCCACGCACTACTGGCCTGTGCTGAGGGCACTGGGCCAGGAGGAGTTCGACGCCGACCAGCGCGGCGGCGGCCTCGACCTGAACGTCGGCAAGATCCTCACCCCCGTTCAGGTGCAGATCACGTTCAAGGGCAACCCGACCGCGAAGGTGGTGCCGGCGCCGCAGTTCCTGCGGATCATCACCGGCAACGCCCGGGTCAACGGAGCCGAGCACAACGCCGGATGGACCTGCACCGGGTTCGAGAACCGCCAGCTGACCGACAAGTACCCGCTCTGCCCGCGCGGCAGCAGGCTCGTCCGGGTCTTCGACTTCCAGAGCTGCTGGGACGGCCAGAACATCGACAGCGCCAACCACCGTACCCACGTCACCTTCCCGGAGGCGGACGGGAGCTGCCCGCAGGGCTTCCAGCCGATCCCGGCGCTGGAGCACCGGCTCGTCTACAACGTGCCGCGTGGCCCCAACTTCGCCGTCGACGGCTTCCCGGAAGAGCTGCACAAACCGATCACCGACCACAGCGACTTCATCAACCTCATGAACGAGCAGCAGATGCAGCGGGTGGTCACCTGCATCAACAGCGGCAGACGCTGCCGCTGATCCTCGCCGGCAGCGACCGGCGGCCAGGAGCGGGGCGCGGTGTGGCCAGGCGAGTGGCCACACCGGCCTCGTCGCTCCGCGTAGGACCGCGATCAGCGCGAGAAAGGTCAAGAGCATGGTGGACGTCTCCCGCCCGCGAGACGTGCGAGACGCCGCGCCGGTGGGCACGGTGCGGGTGGCCGGCACCGTCAGCAGGCTCCGCCGTGCCGGCGCCGTCCTGTCCCTGGCCGTCGCCTCGGCGCTCATGCTCGCCGGATGCGGCGGTCAGGCCGAGGCGGGCAAAGGCACGGGGCCGGCAGCCGGGAAGGAGGGGTCACGCACGTACACCATCGAGCAGCTGGCCGCCGAGGTCGGCTGCACCGCCACGATCACCCTCAAGGCCATGGACTACCGTCAGGGCGAATGCACCAGCGACGGGATCCCGTACGTGTTCCTCGACTTCGCCACGGCCACGGGCCAGCGCGAGTGGCTCGACTACGCCGAAATGTACGGCGGCCTCTACCTCAGGGGTGATCGATGGGTGCTGTCGGCCAAGTCCAAGTCCTTCATGCAGGAGCTGAGCGGAAAGCTCGGAGGCACGGTCGAGGAGAACGGCGGCCACAGCGGCCACGGCGCCTCCGCCTCGCCGTCCAGCACTCACCACTAGGCGTATGCCTGGTCGGGTGCGCCGGCGGGGTTGCGGCATGACGAGGCCGGATCCGTTGAGCGGTTTCGTAGGGTCTCCCCAGGCTGGGCGCGGTGGGCGTGCTCGTGGCGGCTGTTCAAGCTGGCGACAGCGCTTTCGTTTGCCATCGCTGCCACCGCAGCATCCCTTGTCCGAAAGTTCGTCTTCGTATCAGCCGCAATCCGTCGGGCTGACCCGGCTGCTGTTCTGGCCAACCCGCGCCTCTGAGGGTGTCGTTCACGGACGCCGTGAACGGGCGGAAACGTGATCCCGCCGGGACTCTCGCGGAACTCGCCCAGGTGAACGTCACGCGAGAGCCGGGTCGCGGGGGCAGGACGTGTTTCGGGGCCCGTGTCGTCAGGCGGGTGGCCAGTTCCGCAAGGCCGCGTCGGCCACCTGTTGGAGGTCCTCGCATGCCGCGCCGCCGGCTGCCTGTACGGCGATGCCGTTCGCGATCGTCATGACATAGCGGGCGATCTTCTCCGGGTCGGAGCTGCCGGGCAGGTCGCCCGTCTGGACGGCCTGCCGGAACCTGTCCCGGAGCAGTGTCTGGCCGTGGGCGCGCCACTCGGCCAGGATGTCGCGGGCGGTCCGTCCGGTCCCGCCGGCGGCCAGTGCGCCTTGGACGCCCATGCAGCCGGCGGGGAGTCCCGGCATGGTGCCGGAGCGGGCGGCGCCGGCGAGGAAGGCCGCGGCGACCTCGCGGGCGGTGGGTTCCCGCAGCGCCTCGGCGACGTAGGCGCCGGGGCCTTCCGCGTAGCGCCGCAACGCCTTGCGGAAGAGGTCCTCCTTGTTGCCGTAGGCCGCGTACAGGCTCTTACGGGAGATGCCCATGGCCTCGGTCAGGTCGGTGAGGCTGGCGCCTTCGTAGCCCTGCGCCCAGAAGACCGTCATCGCCTTCTCGAGCGCCGCCTCGGCGTCGAATGCCCGGGGACGGCCGATCTGTGACGCGTGCATCTCTGCACCCTACCGCTTTGACACCGTTCGGTGCAGAACTGGTATCGTTCAATTCTGCACCGATCGGTGCGGAAATCTCTACAGCTCACCGCCCCTTGCGACACGAGAGAAGAGGATCGCCATGTCCGAGAGTGATCTGCGTGACTGGTACATGCGCTACGCCGAGGCGCTCAACGCCCACGAGTTCGACCGCATGGACGAGTTCATCAACGACCAGGTGGTGCTCGGCGGTCAGCCCGGCACCCGTGAGGATGTCGTCACGGTCCTGAAGGGCATCGCCGACGCCGTCCCTGACATCCGCTGGGACGTCGATGAACTGCTGATCGACCGGGACGGCATCGCCGTCCGCGCCATCAACACCGGCACCCCGGAGAAGGAATGGCTCGGCGTCCCGCCCACCGGCGCCTCGTTCAGGATCGTCGAGTACGCCATCTACAAGGTCCAGGACGGCCGGTTCACCCACATGACGAACCTGCACGACTCCGCCGAGATGCTCCGGCAACTGACCGCGTGACCAACGAGAGGTTCTGATCGGCTGCCGGCCGTTGGGAGCCGTCCTGGCCCGCCGGCCGTCCAGCGGTTGCCGCATGTCCGCCGGGGTCGCGGGGTACGGCGAGGTGAGAGGGCGTGCCGGGCGTGGGCGGCGCGGCCGGACGAGCGGGGAGGGGCGATGGACGATGCCCGCGGGGAGAGCGCCGGTAGGTTCGCTCTGGAGGCGTTGGACTCCGTGCCGGTCGCTGTCGCCTTGACCCTCGGACAGGACCACCGCCTGGCCTACACCAACGCCGCCTGCCGGGCGTACTTCGGTGACCGTCCGCTCGGCGAGCCGATCTCGGAGACGTTCCGCGACCTGTTGCGGCCGGACCACGTTGGCCACTTCGACGATGTGCTGGCCACCGGAGAGCCGGTCACTCTCACCGAGACGCCGGTCACCTTGTCCCTCCCCGCTGCCGGTGACGAGGAGCGCTTCTTCTCCTTTCGCCTCTCCCGGTTCGCTCAGGAACCTTCCGGTGTGCTGATCACGGCGGTGGACGTCACCGGGCAGGTCACCGCGGCCAGGCGCGCCTCCCACACCGCCGAGCGGCTGCGCCGGATCCTGCTCAGGTACCAGAGCCTGGTCCAGGTGAGCACGCAGATCGCGTGGGTCACGGGGCCGACGGGTGAGACGATCGAACCGAGCCCGGGGTGGGAACGGGTGACCGGGCAGAGCTGGGAGGAGTTCCGCGGGACGGGTTGGACGCGGGCCCTGCACCCCGACGACCGTGAACCCACGATCCGAGCGTTCGCCGAGGCACGCCGATGGCACCGCCCCACGCGGTATGTGTGCCGGCTGCGGACCAAGGACGGGCAGTACCACCACTTCGAGATCTCCTCCACGCCGGTGTACGAGAACGACGTCGTCGTGGAGTGGTTCGGCACGTACACCGACATCGAGGAGCAGTGGCAGCGGCAACGCCGCCATGCGCTGCTCGACCGTGCCGCCAGGGCGGCCGCCGAGCACACCGGGCTGCCGGAGACGTTCGGCGCGATCGCCGACGTGCTGGTGCCCGCTCTTGTCGACGGGTGCGGCATGCACCTGCTGTCTGGATTCAGCGACCGCCCGCACGGCGCACCCGTCATCGCCAAGCGCGTCGTTACGACAACCGCGCGGGAGGGCCTGGGGCCGGACCTGCCGTTCCGCGAGACCCGGTTCGCGGCCGACAGCGGGTTCGTCCGCGCGGTGGAGCAGCGCCGCCCGCTGCACCGCACGTTCCCGCCGGGCGAGCCACCGGCCGACCTGCTGCCCGAAGAGTCGACGGCCTGGCTGACCGAGGTGGCCGCCAACAGTGTCGTGCTGCTGCCGGTGATGGTCGACGGGGCCGTGGCGGCAGTGGTGAGCGCCGCCACGGTCGGGGACCGTCCGCCCCTGAGTCCGGGCGACGTCGACCTCATCGGCCAGATGTTCGAGCACATCCACGACGCGCTGAGCACCATCGTCCAGTTCCAGCGCACCCAGCAGGTGGCCCTGGCCCTTCAGCACAGCCTGCTCTCCGAACCGGCTGACCACGCCGACCTGCAGATCGTCGCCCGCTACCTGCCGAGCCCCGCGGCCGCCGAGGTCGGCGGCGACTGGTACGACTCCTTCGTCCTCCCTGGCGGCGCGACCGTGCTGGCCATCGGCGACGTGGCCGGCCACGATCTGGAGGCCGCCGTCCAGATGAGCCAGCTGCGGAACATGCTGCGGGCGCTGACCGTCGACCGTCCCTGCCCGCCCGGCCAGATCCTGCGGCGGCTGAACATCGCCATGCAATCACTGGCCCCCGACGCGACCGCCACCTGTGCCCTGGCCCGCGTCGAGCAACCCCAGCCCGGCCGGTGGCAGCTCAACTACGCCGTCGCCGGACACCCGCCACCGATCCTGGTCACCCGCGACGGTGACTGCCGCCTGCTGGAAGAGGCCGCCAACCCTCTGCTGGGCGTGGTCTTCGACCAGCCCTACGACAGCGCCGTCGAGCCTCTGCCGCCGGGCTCCACCGTACTGCTGTACACCGACGGCCTGGTCGAACGTCCGGGCGAGGACCTGGGCCGGGGGCTGGAGCGGCTCCGCGAACAAGCCTCGGCATTCGCGCGTCGTCCCCTGGACGGCTTTTGCGACGGCCTCCTGAACAGTCTGCTCGCCACCACCAGCACCGACGACATCGCCCTGATCGCGCTGCGGGTACCCACCGGCTCCACGTCAGGCCCCTGAAACGGGCGAGGACCCGCCGCGGATCACCGTCCGGAACGCCACAGGTCGTGGCCGGGCAGGATCCGGCGTACGGATGCGGCGCCGATGACGGGCGCCGTGTCGCCGGCGCTCTCGGGCGGTGGCGCGGCGCTCATCGCGGTCAGCCCTTCAGGGAGCCCTGGAGCAGGGCCTTGACGAAGTGACGCTGGAAGACGAGGAAGATCGCGAGCGTGGGGGTCAGGATCAGCAGCGATCCCGCGCACAGCAGCGGGATGTCGGTGCCCCACTGCCCCTGGAAGGCGCCGAGCGCCCCGGACATCGTGCGCTTGGCCGGGTCGTCGACCAGGACGATGGCCAGCAGGAACTGGTTCCAGGTCCACAGGAACAGCAGGATGGCCAGGGACGAGATCGCCGGCATGGCCAGGGGCACGTGGATGCGCCGGAACAGCTGCCACACGTTGGCGCCGTCCATGCGGGCGCTCTCCGACAGCTCCCCCGGCATGTTGACGAAGTGCGCCCGCATCCAGAAGACGGAGAACGGCATGAACAGGCCGATGAGCGGCAGGATGATGGCCCAGCGGGTGTTCAGCAGCCCCATGTCCCGGATCTGGTAGTACAGCGGCGTGATGATGCCCTCGAAGGGGAGGGTCAGGCCGAGCACGAACAGCAGGAAGACGATGCGTCCGCCGATCACGCGCAGGTGGCCGATGGCGAAGCCGGCCATGGTGCCCAGCAGGATCGAGATCGGCACCACGCCCAGCACGATGAGGACGCTCGACTTCAGCAGCTCGGCCATGTTCGCGGCCTCGAAGGCCCGCAGGAAGTTGCTCCACTGCGGGTCCTGCGGCCAGGCCAGACCGGCCGGGTAGGTGCCCGAGGGGTGCAGGGCGGTGACGAACAGGCTGAGGAACGGCAGGAGCGTGACCGCCATCATGGCGATGAGCAGCAGCCGGCCGGTCCAGGCCTCCCGGCCCGCGATGATCATCGGTTGTCGTCCTTTGTGAACCACTGGATGGGAAGGGCGCAGGCGATCACGAGAAGCATGAGCACGACGGCCAGGGCCGAGGCGGTGCCGACCTCGCGTTCGGTGAAGGCGAGGTAGAAGATCTGCAGGCCGGGCACCATGGTCGTGTTGCCGGGACCGCCCTGGGTGGCGATGTAGACGATGTCGAAGCTGGCCAGGGCGGCGATCACGGTCACGGTGACGCAGACCGCGATCTCCTGCCGCAGGCTGGGCACCGTGATGGAGACGAACTCCCGCCATGCCCCGGCTCCGTCGAGGCGCGCGGCCTCGTACAGCGCCGGGTCGATCTTGCTCATGCCGGCCAGGAGCAGCAGCGTGCAGAGGCCGAGCAGCACCCACGCGCCGATCATGCCGACCGCCGGCAGGGCGGTGGCGAAGTCGCCCAGCCAGGCCCTGGTCACCCCGCCGAGACCGACGAGCGAGAGCAGCTGGTTGACCACTCCGGTGGAGGCCAGCAGCCAGCTCCACGCGATGCCCGCGGCCACCAGCGGGATGACCTGCGGCAGGAACAGCACGGTCCGCGCCACGAGGGCGAGCCTGCTCGCGGCGATCCGCCGGATCGTGGCGGCGATCGCGAGGCCCAGCACGACCGGGATCACGCTGAAGAACACGATCAGCTGGAAGGCGTTGATCAGCGAGTCGAGCAGGTCGGGGTCGGTGAAGACCGTGCCGTAGTTCGCCAGCCCCACCCAGGTGGAGGCGCCGATGCCGTTCCACTCGTACAGCGAGTACTGGACGGTCAGGGCGATCGGGCGCAGGACGAACACCGCGTAGAAGGCGAGCGCCGGGACGACGAACAGCCAGCCGGCCACTCCGCGGGCACCGCGGGCGCCGCGCAGCCGGCGCGCGGGCCGGGCCATCAACGTGATCAGTTCCCTTCGAGCTGGCCGGCGTAGTCGGCCTGGACCGTCTTCAGCAGATCCTCCGGCGTCTGCTGGCCGGCCACCAGCTTCTGCAGGTTCGGCGTCCAGCTCTTGGCGTAGATGGCGCCGGTGGCGTTGGCGATGAAGTCCATCGCGCCGTCGTCCTCGGCGATGTCCGCCCCGGCCGCCAGGGTCGCGGCGGTGACCTTGTCCTCGCCGACGGCCGGCATGTACGCGTCGGCGGGCCCCATCGGGCGCGATCCCCCGACCTCGACGCCGATGTCGCGGGCGCGCTTGTCGGTGGCGACCCAGTTGAGGAAGAAGGCGGCGCAGTCGGCGTTCTTCGCGCCGGCGGCGATGCCGAAGGTGAGCGGGGCCGACATGGCGGCGCGCTTGCCGCCCTCCTCGGCCGGCGGCATCAGGGTGAAGCCGGCGTCGCCCGCCATCTGCTTGTCGAGGTTGCCCGACTCCCAGTCGCCGTTGAACATGAACAGGCCCTGGCCGTCGATGAAGCGGCTCATCATGGTCGCGTAGTCGACCGCGTTGACGTCCTTCTGGAAGTAGCCGGCCTTGATCCAGCGCTCCAGGTGCTGGACGGCCTGGAGGTTGGTCGGGGTGTCGATCGTGGCGCCCGGCTTCTGGTAGATCCAGTCGTTGATCGGCGCCGCGGGGCCGTAGGAGGCCATGAGGTTCTGCAGCGGGAAGGCCAGACCGCCGGTGGCGCCGCCGTTGAACTGCACGATGGGCGTGATGCCGGCGTCCTTGGCCTTCTTCAGCGCCTGGTCGAGCTCCGCCAGGGTGGCGGGCGGCGTGGACATCCCGATCTGGGTGGCGAGCTTCTTGTTGTAGAAGAGCCCGGTCATGCTCATGTTGAGCCCGAGTGCGTACAGCGAGCCCTCGCCGCGCGGTCGCCCGCCGGGGCCGAGGCGCAGTTGTTCGAGCTGCGAGGCCGGCCACTTGTCCCAGCCGAACGCGGTGGCGTAGCCGTCGAGGTTCTTCAGCAGGTCGTCCTTGACCAGCTCGGAGACCTGGGGCAGGCGCATCAGGTCGGGCGGGTTGTCCGCGAGCACCCGGGGCGCGTTCTGCGTGATGACCGCGAACTGGTCCTCGCGGATGTCCCACGTGACGTTCGGGTGTTGCTTGGTGAACTCCGTGGTCAGCGCCTTGGGCAGCGGGAAGCCCGTCTCGAAGTAGCCGTTCAGCGTGATCGGCGCCGTGCCGCAGGTGGGCGCGGCGGACTGCGGCGCCGCGCTGGTGGCCGCGGGCCGCTGGCTGTCGCTGCCGGGGGCCGCGCAGGCGGCGGCGAGCGTCCCCATGGCGATCACCAGCGCGGCGCCGGCCCTGCCGGGGCGAACTCGACGAGCCATGTTGCATCTCCTTGGCCGCTGGGGGACGACGGCACCCCGGCGGGCCTCCGGAGTCCGTTGCTAAATCGGGTTAGCGCCCGATAGTCTCACCACGCGCGTCGTAGCATGTCAACCCCTCGTCACACACTCTTGACGATCGGAGATTCCGGGTGAGCCCACGACGGGTCACGCTGGCCGATGTGGCCAAGGCTGCGGGCGTCTCCCGCACGACCGCCTCGCTCGTGCTGTCCGGCCGCGGCCGCGAGCTGCGGATCTCTCAGGACGTCGAGCAGCGCGTGCTGCGCGCCGCCGAGGAGTTGCAGTACCGGCCCAACATCGTCTCCGTGGGCCTGCGCACGGGCATCAGCAGGACGATCGGTTTCGTCTCCGACACCGTCGCCACCTCACGGCTGGCGGGCGACATGATCAAAGGGGCCCTCGAGGCCGCCCGCGAGCGCGGCTTCATGCTGTTCATCGGCGAGACCGAGGGCGACGCCGAGCTCGAACGCCTCCTGCTGCAGGCCATGCACGACCGCCAGGTCGACGGGCTCGTCCTGGCCTCGATGTTCACGCGCACCATCACGGTGCCGAAGGCCGTCACCGCCGCGCCCACCCCCCTGCCCGCCGTCCTGCTCAACGCGCTGCCCGACCGGCCCACTCCCCTGCCCGCCGTCCTGCCCGACGAGATCGAGGCCGGCCGCCACGCCGCCCGCGTCCTGCTGGACGCCGGTCACCGCGACGGCGTCTATCTGATCGGCGCCGGTCCTGGCCCGGGCGACGTCCCCCAGGAGAGCGTCGCGGCGGCGGAACGGCTGGCCGGCATCCACGAGGCGCTCGGCGAGGCGGGGGTCACGGTGGCGGGCGCGCGCACCTGCCCCGACTGGCTGCCGGAGTACGGGCTCGCCGCGACGCGGGACCTGCTGCGGACGGTCCGTCCGCGCGCGCTGATCTGCTTCAACGACCGGATCGCGATGGGCGCTTACCAGGCGCTCGACGACTTCGGGCTCAAGGTGCCCGCGGACGTCTCCGTCGTCTCCTTCGACGACCATCCCCTCGCCTCCTGGGTGCGGCCCCGGCTGACGACCGTGGCGCTGCCCCACTACGAGCTGGGCCGCAAGGCCGTGGACGTGCTGTTCGCCGAGATCGAGCGCGACCGCGCGGACGCCGGGCGGCCGGGGCGGGTGCACCGGGTGCCGATGCCCGTCCGCGCGCGCGAGTCCGTCGCCCGGCCGCCCGTCGCGGAGCCACTCGGCTGATCAGGGGCGGGGCAGCACGCCGAGGAGGGTCGCGGTGAGGGCCAGGTCGAGGGCGTCCCGCAGCCGCGGGTGGAAGCGGGCCAGCTCGGGCTCGGCCTGGTAGGCGGCCCGCAGGCTGGGCGGGGGCGTGTCGTACGGCGACAGCGCGCCCGCCAGCACCATGGCCTGCAGGCTGAACAGGGTCGCGTTCTCGCCCAGCTCAGGCAGGTGTTTCCGGACGAGGGCGGTCAAGGTCTCCAGGCGCTGCAGGGAGGCGCGCTTGTAGCGGGTGACGACCTCGACGGAGACGTTGCGTTCCAGGACGCTGCCCTGCGCGCCGAACAGGTCGCACAGCACCGTGCGGCTCGCGAGCGAGCGGCTGAGGATGCCGGCCACCGCCGTCGCCCGCTCGGGCATGGGCAGGTCGTCGCCGACCCCGGCGGCCAGCTCGCCCTCCAGCTCCACCAGCCATTCCCGCAGGAAACGGTCGAGGAGTTCGAGCAGCACGGCCTCGCGGGACTCGAAGTAGCGCAGCACGTTGGGCTTGGCCAGGCCCGCGCGGCGGCTCAGCTCGTTGAGGGTGACGTCGGCGACGGGCATCTCGTCGAGCATCGCCGACGCCGCGTCGAGGATCGCCCGCCGGCGGATCTCCCGCTGCTCTTCCGTCCGGGCCCGCTGGAAACTCACGTTCGCCAGCCTAACTTAAGTACCGTCGGTACGTTGACAGCGTACCGACGGTACTTTACTGTCGGGTGCAGAAGATACCTTCGGTACGTTAAATGGGAGCCCGGCATGGGCGCGAAGTGGACGACGGCTGACATCCCCGACCAGCACGGGCGCGTCGCCGTGGTGACCGGGGCCAACACCGGACTGGGCTACGAGACGGCCAAGGCGCTGGCCGAGCGCGGGGCCTCCGTGGTCCTCGCCGTACGCGACACCGCCAAGGGCGCGCGGGCGGCGGCTCGCATGCGCGGGGACGTGACCGTCCAGGAGCTGGACCTGACCTCGCTCGACTCCGTACGCACCGCCGCCGCCGCGCTGCGGTCCCGGCTCGGCCGCATCGACCTGCTGATCAACAACGCGGGCGTCATGTACACCCCTCGCCGGACCACCCGCGACGGCTTCGAGCTGCAGTTCGGCACGAACCACCTCGGCCACTTCGCGCTCACCGGGCTGCTGCTCGACCTGATGCTGCCGGTGCCCGGCTCGCGCGTGGTGACGGTCAGCAGCACCGGTCACCGCATCAGGGCCGCGATCCACTTCGACGACCTGCAGTGGGAGCGCTCGTACAGCAGGGTCGGGGCCTACGGCCAGTCCAAGCTGGCCAACCTGCTGTTCACGTACGAGCTGCAGCGCCGGCTCGCCCCGCACGGCACCACCGTCGCGGTGGCCGCGCACCCCGGCGCGTCCAGCACCGAGCTCGCCCGCAACACTCCCGCCCTTCTCCGGCCCCTGATCGACGGGCTCGCACCGCTGGTCCTCCAGACCCCCGCGATGGGCGCCCTGCCGACCCTGCGCGCCGCCACCGACCCCGCCGTGCTCGGCGGTCAGTACTACGGTCCCGGCGGACGCAACCAGATCATGGGCCACCCCCGCCTCGTCACCTCCAGCCCGCAGTCCTACGACATGCCGCTCCAGCAGCGGCTGTGGGCCGTCTCCGAAGATCTGACCGGAGTGACGTTCCCCCTCTTGGTCACGAGGTAGCGCCCAGCAGGTGCGCGATGCGCGGGTCGTGCGAATCGGCCGGCCAGGCCAGCAGGACCTCCCTCGCAGCCAGCCCTGTCATGGGGACGGCGGTGACGTACGGACCGAGCCGGTCCACGGCGCTGTCGCCGACGACGGCGAGCAGTTGCCCGGTGGCCACCAGGTCGATGAGCGCGTCCAGGCCGACGGGCGGCAGGTCGGCGGCGTAGGCGGGGTCCTGGCGCAGGATTCGGGGGGTCAGTGCGTGCCGCGCCGCGAAGGGGTGGCCTTGGGGAATCAGCGCCACCGGCTGCTCGGTGGCGATGGCCTGGACGTCCAGGCCGGTCAGATCCTCGTCCGAGCAGACCAGCGCGGCGTCGGCCCGGCCGTCGCGGACCGCCGCGGTCTGCCCCCTCGTGAAGACCAGCTCGACGGTGTCACTGCCGAAGCGCGCTACGTAGCGGCGTACCAGCTCACGCAGCAGCCCCGCCCCGGTCCCCGGCGGAGCGGCGATCCGCAGCACGCCATGACCGGCCTGCCGCACGCGACGGACCGCCTGGTCCAGGGCCCTGAGCGCGTTGCGCGCCTCCACCTCGAACACGCGGCCCGCCGGGGTCAGCTCCACCCGGCGGCTCGTCCGTTCGAGCAACTTGGCGCCCAGCCGCCGTTCGAGGTGCGCGATCGCCCGCGACAGCGGCGGAGGCGCGATGCCGAGCCGCTCGGCCGCGCGCGCGAAGTGCAGCGTGTCGGCCACGGCCAGGAAGTATTCGAGCTCGCGGACCTCGATCCGTTTCATGACCCTGAGGGTAATGACCGGTGCCTACTTCATCATCGCGCAGCCCCGCCCGCCGTTGCCAAGCTGCTCATACCACCCGCTATCGGAAGGAACCTGCTGTGAGGATCGGCGTCATCGGCACCGGCGGTATCGGGGCCGCGCTCACGTACAAGCTCGGCACGACCGGACACACCGTACGGGTCGCGAACACGCGAGGGCCGTCGCGCCTGACCGCGCTGGCGGAGCGGTCAGGCGCCACGCCCGTCACCCTCGACTCGGTCAGCCGCGACGTGGACGTCCTGATCACCTCCATCCCCCTCGGCCGCCTCCCCGACCTGAGACCGCTCACCGACCGCCTCCCGGCCGGCGTCGTGGTGGCCGACACCTCGAACTACCTCCCACAGCGCGACGGCCGCATCAAGGACATCGAGGACGGCATGCCCCAGGGCCTTTGGATCGAGCAACAACTCGGCCGCCCTGTCATCCGCGCCTGGAACGCCCTCGTCCAGACGACGTTGTCGGATAAGGGCAGACCGCCCGGCGCCGCCGACCGCCTCGCCGTACCCGTCGCCGGCACCGACCCGGCCGCCAAGAAACTCGTGATGACCCTGGTGGACGACACCGGCTTCGACCCCGTGGACGCGGGCACCGCCGAGGACGGGTGGCGCATGCAACCAGGCACCCCCGCCTACTGCACCGACCTGACCGCCGCCCAACTCCAGAAGGCCCTCGCGCTGGCCCACCACGAGACCGCGAGAGTCCGGCGCGAGGCGATCCTGGCGATCATGAGCTCGTGGGAACGGAACGACTCCTTCTTCGACGACCTCGTGGCCCTCAACCGCGCCACAGCGGGCCTGCACCGGCTTGCCGGCGACCCGGGGTCATGAAGCGGCGACGGACTGGGCGCCGATCCACAGCCGGGGAACGCCTCCCAGAGGTCGGTCGTCACCACCTCGCCGCCACCGAACGCGACGACACCCTTGGTCGGCTTGAACCGCTCCCAGCCTGAGATCGCGTCCGAGTTGAACGTGGTGTACTCGGTGACCCGCACACCGTGCCCTCTGACCGGCTGCCGCTCAATCGCCGCCCCCGGATCCTTGGGGGCGGTGGCCGCGCGCCGGCGGCGAGGCTGCCGTGAAGTGCCGATGCGGCCACGGCAAGGACCACGGCCGACGCCCGTCGCTTCATCTGGTGATGATCTCCTCGCAGAATGCCCGGCGCGGCGGCCCACTAGCTTAGGCGCGCTGCGCGGCGATCGCTCCAGCCACGGCCGTGGACGCGGCCAGCAAGGCGAGCGCGGTCACCGCCGCGGCCGCCATCCGGCGGGTCTTCCGGTGCTGCCTGACGTCTTCGCCGTCCAGGTCGTCGGGCGCCCTGCCGTGCAACGCTGCGGCGAGCTGCACCAGGCAGGCGCGGAAGCGCTCATTGCGAAGGCCGCGCTGGTCGTCCTCGGTGATCCAGCTCAGGTCGATCCAGAGCGGCCGCCCTGGATGGACGCCGTGCAACGCGGACGGGAGCGCCGAGGATCGGTTCACGTCGAAGTGCCCGGCGACGGCGTCCCAGACGAGCGAACCGCCGGACAACACCAGGTAGAGGGTCTCCACGCTCTTGTGCTTCAGCCAGTAGCGGATCTCGTCGTCGACCCAGGGCGAGGCGACGGCCTGCGGAGACAGGAAGACGATGAGGTGGCGGGAGGCGGCGAGCGCGTCCTCGATCGCCCGGTCCAGCCTTGAGGTCGCCGGCATGCTGGACTGGTCGTGGAAAACGCGTAGCGCTCGCAGCCGGTACCAGGGCCTGGCCAGGCGGTGCAGGGCGTCGCGTACGGCCCGGACGAGCGGGGCGTCCGGCTCCCAGGCGTAGGAGAGGAAGGCGTCGTAGCGTAACGGCCGCTCATCTGCCGGCACCGGCCATCGTCTCGGGGCGGTCACGCCGACCAGCTCGCTGAATCCCATCGCGTAGGCGCGGATCCGTCGCTGCAACGTGCGCAGCTCGGCGCGGCAGGCAGCGTGGTCCGGCCACTCCGAGTCCGGGGTTCCGGGGTGCGACTGCTCGAATGCGCGGAGCCGTGGGTGCCATTTGGCCAGGAACGGCCGCAACTCCTCGTTGAGCAAGGCGATCGCGAGTTGCTCGACGGTCCGGCCGCCGGGCGCGCAGGGGCGGCTCGCCTTCAGGATTTCGCGGACGGTGGCGAACAACGCGTGCAGGGAAGAGAGCGTCTCCCTGGTCAGTCCCTGGTCGTCGTGCAGCGGCTGGGTGGACACCCGGGTCGTGGTCTCCACGAACAGCTTCCAGGCGACGTCCCTGCCTTGGTCATCGACCACGATCGTCAGCTCGCTCAGCTGCGGGAGCGACAGCTTGACCTTGGTCAGCCCGGCCGAGCGGCCGCGGATCTGGCTCGCCACGGCGCCGGCCGCTCCGGCCAGCGCGCCCCCAGTGGCGTAGAAGCCGCGACCACCGATGTTCGTCAGTTCGAAGATCACCAGACCAGCCAGCGCGCCGACGGCGGCCGCCACGATCACGCACATGACTTGCCGGAGCGGCAGGGCGCTTCTGAGGGGCTTCACCGCCACGAGGTGACTTTACATTCGGTGTCAGATGACAACCAGATGATCGCAGTGGCGAGTTGGCTAGGAGGTCACGCGGAGCAGGCGCAAAGCGGATGCGGCGGGCGAACCGGGCTCGGCGGCGAACACCGCGAGGCGCTGGCCCTCGTCCTCCTGCATCTGGAACACCTCCTCGGCCAGCCTCAGCTCTCCCACCAGCGGGTGCCGGAACGTCACCCCTTCCGAGCGGCAGCGGCGCACCGGGTGGCGGGCCCACAGGGTGGCGAAATCGGTGCTCTTGATGGTCAGCTCCCCCACCAGCGCCGCCGGTTCCGGGTCGTCGGGCCACCGTCCGGCGGCCTGGCGCAGGTATCCGACGGTGGCGCGGGCCTTGGCGGGCCAGCTGCGCAGGTGCGCCTGCTCGTCCTCGTCGAGGCGCAGCGCACGTCCGAGCGCGGTGAGCACTGCGTCGGAGTCGTTCAGCGACTGGCCCTGCTCCAGGCGGGTGTAGTAGGCGACGCTGACGCCGGCGAGCTGGGCGAGCTCCTCCCTGCGCAGGCCGGGCACGCGCCGGCGGGTGCCGTAGCGGCCGACGCCGGCGTCGTCGGGGTGGAGCTGGTCACGCCGGGTCCGCAGGAAGTTCCCCGACTCACCGTTTGCATCCATAAATCCCACTATGCCGCTTTCGGCGGCGTCCTAGCCTGACCCTGTCAAGCGTAGGAAAACCCGGGGTCTGGGTACGCCCGCCCGCGACGGCCAGGCTGCGGTGACATGGCCGCAGACCCACGAGCCAGGATGTCGCCCCGGCACAAAGCCGTGCTCACACTCCTGCTCGGCACCCAGTTCATGCTCACCGCCGACTTCTCCATCTTCAATGTCGCCCTGCCCGCCGTCGGCGCCGGCGTCGGCCTCACCGGCCTGCCATGGGTGGCGACCGCGTACGCGCTGCCCGCCGCCGGGTTCACGCTGCTGTGCGGCCGGATCGCCGATCTGGCGGGCAGGCGAAGGATGTTCCTGGCCGGGCTGGTGCTGCTGTGCGCCGCCTCGCTCGGCGGCGGGCTTCACCACGGGGGCGCTGCTCGGCGGCGTGCTCACCGAGCTGACCGGCTGGCGCGGCGCGTTCCTGGTGAACGTGCCCATCGCCGCCGCCATCCTCGCCCTGGCCCCGAGGCTGGTCCCGTCCGGCGCGGGTGATCGACGTCCCCGGCTGGATCTTCCCGGTGCGCTCATGGTGACGCTGGGCCTGCTCGCGCTGGTCTGGGGCATCACGACCCCGGGCCAGGCCCGCTGGGCGCTGCTGCCCGCCGGCCTGCTGCCGGCCGCGTTCTGGCGCGTCGAGCTGCGCAGCCCCGAGCCGCTGGCCCCGCTGCACGTGCTGCGGCGGCGCCTGGTCCGTGACGGCCGTGCTGGCGCTCTGCTACGCGGGCAACATGATCGCCCTCGTGGCCGCCGCCGTGACCGCCGCCGTGACCGCCACCTCCGGGCTGCCCGACCGGGAGCAGGGCCTGGCGACGGGACTGGTGACGATGGCGCAGCAGGTCGGCATCACGGTCGGCATCCCCGTGCTCAGCGCGCTGGGCGACACCGGCGTGGCGGTGGCCGCCGGGGTCACGCTGTCGGTGGCCGCTGCGGCCGTGCTCGGGCGCGGAGCGAGGTCAGGCGGTCGGGGTTCGGCCAGCGTACACCGTGGGCCCACCCCGCCCGCTCGAACCAGCGGATGAGCCGCGCGCTCGGGTCGAGCTGCCCCTTGAGCACGCCGTGCCGGGCGCAGGTCGGCTCCACGTGGTGCCAGTTGTGCCAGCCCTCGCCGAGCGTCAGCAGCGCCACCCACCACACGTTGGACGAGCAGTCCCTGGTGCGGAACGGGCGGTCGCCGAAGGTGTGGGCGATCGAGTTCACCGACCAGGTGACGTGGTGCACCACGGCGTAGCGGACCAGGCCGCCCCACAGCAGCGCGCTCCACGCGCCCGCCCACGACATCGACCACAGCCCGCCGGCGGCGGCGGGGAGCGCGAACGACAGGACGACGACCGCCGGGTAGGCGGCGTCGAAGCGCCGTACGTCCGGGTCGTCCAGCAGGTCGGGCACCCAGTGCCGGCGGCTGGAGCGCTGGTGGGCGGTGTAGAACCAGCCGACGTGGGCGTGCGCCATGCCGCGCAGCAGCGCGATGCCGCTGTCGCCGTAGCGCCAGGGAGAGTGCGGGTCGCCTTCGCGGTCGGCGTACTTGTGGTGGCGGCGATGCTCGGCGGCCCACAGCGTCACAGGACCCTCGACGGCCATGCCGCCGGCCAGCATGAGCGCGATCCGCAGCGCACGGGACGCCTTGAAGGCGCGGTGGGTGAACAGGCGGTGGTAGCCGATGGCGATGCCGAAGATGCTCACCAGGTACATCACGACCGCGATGACCAGGTCGCGAGGCCCGACGCCCCAGCCCCATGCGGCCGGCACCGCGAACGCCAGCAGCGCCACGGGCAGGACCACCAGCACGATCAGGTAGGCGAGGCGGCGGCCGGTGGTGACCGTCACCGTCTCCGCCGTGGCCGGCCGCTGCACGTTGCCTCCCGGGTGGTCAGGACGATTCAGGCTCCTCATTGAACGGCCAGGCCCCTGGCGTGCGGCAATATCCTGACAGTGACGTAATGATTACTCTGAGGAATCAAAATCATGGACTCGCCTGCGGCGCGAAAAGGGCGTGGGATGGTGATCGCAGAACGCGATCATCTCGGTACGCTTCGACATCAGGCGGAAGGTCCACGGAATGGGTGCTGTCGATCAGGCGACCACGGGCGGCCATCTCGAGCGCTACGAGGAGGCGCTCGCCAGGGATCCGATGGCCGCGTTCGGCCTGGTCCGCGAGTGGATGCGGACCGACTGGCGGAGCCTGTTCGCCGAGCTGCGCGAGCGGCGCCCGATCTTCGTCACCCCTGCCTTCACGGTGGTGACCCGCTTCGCCGACGTGGTGGAGGTGCTCGCGCACGAGGAGGTCTTCTCCGTACGCTCCTTCGGGCCGCGCCTCGACGCCGCGCTGGGCGGCGCCCCGTTCATGCTGGCCAGGGACGCCACGCCGATGAACTGGCGGGAGAAGGGCCTGATGCAGCTCATGCTCGACCCGCAGGACGCGGGCCGGGTGCGCGAGCTGGCCGGCCGGCTCGCCGACGAGCTGCTCGGCGCCGCCCCGCGGGACGGGCGCTTCGACGCGGTGGACGGGCTGTTCCGCCCGGTCGCGCTCGGCGTGTGCGCGCGTTACTTCGGCGTGCCTGGCCCCGATCCGCGGACGCTGGGCGGGTGGACGCGGGCCGTCGTCTCCGACGGCTTCGCCAACTTCCTCGGCGATCCGCGGCTCCAGGCCGCCTCCGTGAGCGCGGGCGCCGAGCTGCTCGCCCACCTGCGCGACCGCCTCGCCGAGCTGAGGGCCGGCGACGAGCTGCCCGACGACGTGTTCGCCCGCCTTGTCCGGGCTTCGCCGCCCGGCGTGAGCGACGACCGCATGGTGGTGAACATGGCGGGGCTGCCGCTGGGCTTCGTGGAGAGCGCGCCGGGCGCCATGGTGGAGGCGGTCGAGCAGCTCCTGGCGCGCCCGCAGGTGCTCGCCGAGGCCAGGGAGGCCGCCGCCGACCCCGAGCGGTTCGACCCGTACGTCTGGGAGGCGCTGCGCTTCAGCCCGTTCTTCAAGCTGCTCCCCCGGATCTGTGAGCGTGATCACGTCCTGGCGGCCGGCACCCCGCGCAGCACGGTGATCCCGGCGGGCACGTTCGTGCTGGCGGCGCCCGCCTCCGCCATGTTCGACGCGGACGTGGTGCCGGAGCCCGACGAGTTCCGTCTCGACCGCCCGCGCCACCATCGGCTGTTCTTCGGGTACGGGCATCACGCCTGCCTGGGCGTGCACCTGGCCGGTCCGGTGATCGCCGAGACCGTACGCCGCCTGCTGCTGCGTCCCGGCGTGCGAGCGGCCGGGAGCGTCGAGCGGTCGCTCGGGATCTTCCCCGACGCCTTCCCCCTCGACCTCGGGACCGAAGGGCGGGAAGGCTGACGATGGCGCGGAGCCGAGCACGCAGCATCGCCACCGACGGCCTCACCAACCGGCTCAGGTTCCTGGCCCTCACCAACGGCCGCCCGCTTTGGGACCTCCTGCAGGCCAGCCGGCCACTGCGCAGCCGGATCAACGCCTCGCTCATCGACCACGCGGTCCGCGAGATGCCGCCGCGCCCCGAGCCGCTGAGCACCATGGCCGGCTACACCTCGTGGGCCTCGCTTACCGACCGCACCTACAGCGGCAGGCACCTGCCCCCCGTCCCCGCCGGCGAGCGGGAGCGGCCCACGCCCGAGGCCGCCGCCGCCCTGTTCACGCGGGGCGCGTCGATGATCCCGTGCCCGCGGTCCACGGTGCTGTTCGCGTACTTCGCCCAATGGTTCACCGACGGGTTCCTGCGCGGCGACACCAACGTCCCGCGCGACCCGCGCAAGAACAGCTCCAACCACCACATCGACCTCAACCAGCTGTACGGGCTGAACGACGCGGCGACGGCGGCGCTGCGCACGTTCGACGGCGGGCTGCTGAAGAGCCAGCTGATCAACGGCGGCGAGTTCCCGCCCTACCTGTGCGAGAACGGCGCGATCAAGCCGGAGTTCGCGCCGCTGAGCGTCGCCCTCTGGGAGCGGCTCACCGACGCGCAACGCGACACGCTGTTCGCCACCGGCAGCGACCGGGGCAACGGCCAGATCGGCTTCACCATGCTGACGGTGCTGTTCCTGCGCGAGCACAACCGGGTGGCGCGGCTGCTCGCCCTGGAACATCCGCGCTGGGACGACGAGCGGATCTTCCAGACGACCCGCAACATCCTCATCGTGCTGCTGATCAAGCTGGTCGTCGAGGAGTACATCAACCACATCACCCCCTACCACTTCCGCTTCACCCTCGACCCGGCGCTGCCGGCGCGGCTCGACCACGCGCCCTGGCACCGCCAGAACTGGGCGTCGGTGGAGTTCAACCTCGTCTACCGCTGGCACAGCCTGGTCCCTTCGCACCTGTCGGTGGGCGGGCGCGAGCTGCCGATGGCCGAGACCTTCTTCGGCAGCGCGCTGATCCCCGAGCCCGGTCTCGGGCGGTTGTTCGAGGACGCCTCCCGCCAGCGGGCCGGCCGCATCGGGCTGTTCAACACCGATCCCGTGCTGCGGGAGATCGACGTGGCCAGCATCGCCGACTCGCGGGCGCTCGATCTGGCCCCGTACAACGACTATCGCGAGCACTGCCGTTTCCCCCGGGTGCGCGGCTTCACGCAGATCTCCGGCGACCGGCGGGTCATCGGCGCGCTGCGCGAGCTCTACCGCGACGTGGACGACGTGGACCTGTACGTCGGGCTGTTCGCCGAGGAGCCCGGCTCCCCCGAAGCGATCCTGCCGCCGCTGCTCACCAAGATCATCGCCATCGACGCCTTCTCCCAGGCGCTCACCAACCCGCTGCTGGCTCCCCGGATCTTCAACGCCGCCACGTTCTCCCCCGCCGGCATGCGCGTCATCGCCGGCACCCGCACGCTGTCGGACGTCGTGCACCGCAACACCCCGGAGGACCAGAAGCCCCGCCTGGTCAGCATGTCCCGGCGGACCAGGCCATGAACGACGCCGACGCCGACGCCGACACCGACACCGCGCGGCTGCGCGCCGCGGCCCGCGAGCTGGTCGACGTCGCGCTCACCGTCCAGGACGCGGCGGCGCACGCCACGTCCGCGCTCACCGGCGTCGCGTTACCGCACGCGCTGCCCGCCTGCGGGGCGCTGCTGCGGGCCACGACGAACGGCCGGGGGCTCGGGTGGGCGTTCACCGGCGGCGGCCCGCTGCTCACCGCCGCCGCCAAGATCGGCGGCATGCTCGGTGCCGAGAGTCTGTCCGTACGCGTGCTGGCCACGTCGCTGCGGCTGCGCGTCGCGGCCGTGGCGATCGCCCACCCCGAGCTGACCGGCGACCCCATGCTGGCCCGGCTCATCGACGCGGCCGCCGCCGACCGGGACCTGGAGGCCGTACGTGCCCTGCGCGCCCTGCTCAAGGAGCGTGGCGCGGTGCGCGCGCTCAGCCAGCTCGCCCCGGTCTTCGGCGAGGTGCTCGCGCTGCGCGCGCTCCTGGACGAGAACCCGCTCAACGACGCCACCGCCTGGCTCATCGCGACCGGCAAGGGGTACGCCACCGCCGATCCGATCACCGGGCTGAGCAACAGGGTCATCGCCGTCCTCGACACCGGCGAAGGCGCCGCCCGCCGGGTCGAGCTGAGCGCGGCCGAGTCGGCCCTGCTGTGCACGCGGGGGTCGCTGCTCGGTTTCCTGGGCAACATCAGCGCGCTCGGCACCACCGGACGGATCCTCATCCAGAGCGTCGAAGGGCCCGACGGGGTGATCCGCCACGTCCTCCAGGCGCCCGGCATGCGCGCGGGACGTCCCGACGGCGAGTCTCCCCAGGACCTGCTCGGCGCGTTCAGCAGCGCCGTCCTGGCCAGCAGCCCCTACAGCCGCGCCCTGGCCGAGGCCGTCGCCGACTACGGGCTGCCGCCTGAGGCCGAGCTGGCGCTGGTCGGGCACAGCGCGGGCGGCGCGGCGATCATGAACCTGGTGCAGGACGCCGCCTTCTGCGCCCGCCACACGGTCACCCACGTCGTGGCCGTGGGCTCGCCCATCGACTTCAAGCGTCCCGCCGACCGGCGCACGTGGGTGGCCAGCGTCACCAACCAGCACGACATCATCCCCACGCTCGACGGGCAGGGCGCCGGCACCTGCTTCGACCTGCACCCCGACTGGTACGTGGTCGACTACGGCGACGCCACCCACCTGTTCCCGCTCTGTCACGGCATCGACCACTACCGCGCCAACCTGGCCGACGACCTGCCCGAGGCCCGCGCGGTCATCGACGAGCGGCTCACGCCGTATCGGGGGCGGGTGGTGCGGTCGCAGGCGTACCTGCTGTTCGACCGCCCGCCCGGCCCCGAGGGGTTTCCCTTCCTCACCGTGCCCACGCGTTCCGTCGCCGAGGGCGGCGTCGAGTTGCCGATCAGGTGCCATGAGAGCAGGGCGCTCACGGCGTACTTCGCGGCGCATCCGGCGGTGGCGGCCGGCCTGCTGGAAGGCGCAGGGGTCGGGCCCGCCGTCCAGGTGGCGGGGCGGGCGCTGGTCGCCGTGCACGTGGCCGCCAACCGGTGCGCCAGCGCGGGCGCCTACGCGGAGCTGCAGGTCGGCGTCGTCGTGCCGGGGCCGTTCCGGCGGCGCTTTCCCTTCGTGCCCGATCTGCTGCGGGCGGCTGACCTGCGCCGCTCCGGGAGTTTTCTCGTCGGCACCGCCGTCGATGCCCCGGTCGTGCGCGCTCTGGGCTCGCGGTTGTGGGGCGGGGAGACGTACCTGACGCCGCTGAAGATCCGGCTCGGCCGCTCGGCTGAGGTCGGCGCCGACCAGATCCTCACCTTGCGCGGGCGGCTCGGGCCCGGGCTGCCGTTGAGCGATCCCGGTGTGGTCGCCTACGCCCGGGAGGCCGGTGTCGTGCTGCGGTCCTGCGTACGGACGCGCGGGCCGGCGCGGCTGCACGCGGCTCCCCCGCTGCGGCTGGTCGTCGCGCCGCAGTCCGCCCATCCGCTGGCCGGGCGGCTGCGCGAGCTGGGGCTCGACGGGGCCCGGCCGCTGCTGTGCCTGTCCACCGCCGTCCGCCAGTCGCTCCGGGACGCCGCCGTCCCGGTGCCGCGGTGAGCCGCCATGTCCCCCGAGATCAGCGCCCACGCCGAGACCCTCCGCTCGGACGCCCGCGCCCTGATCGCCTGCGCTGAGCGGCTGCGTGCGATCGAGGCGGAGCTGCAGGCGGGCGGCGGGGCGCCGGAGTGGCTGCACGCCTCGGTGCGGGCCCACATCGCGGCCTGCCTGGTGGCCGCCGCCGACCTGGAGAACGCCGCACGCCGTTTGACCCCCTGATAAACCATTGGACACGGGCGGGCACGCTCCGGGAGCATCCGCGCTGTGACAGATCCGTTCTCCCCGCGCAAGCCCGTGAGGTTCGTCGAGCTGACCGGCGCGGCCATGGCCGCCCTCCTGAACGACGACCTGCCCCGGGCCAGTGCCGAGGCGGGAGCCGGGCTCACGGCGTACTTCCTCACCGATCAGGCGAAGTGGGTCTGGCGGTACCGCGTCAACCAGCTGGCCACGGACCCGGGGAGCGCGGGGTGGCTCACCAAGGCCGTGGTGGCCGAGCCGGACGGTGTCGTGGTGGGGTACGCCGGGTTCCACGGGCCGCCGGATATATCCGGCATGGTAGAGATCGGCTATTCGGTGGACCCCGGCCACCGCCGCCAGGGGTACGCCAGGACGATGCTGACCGAGCTGATGCGCAAGGCCGCCGCCGCCCCGGAGGTCAGGACCGTACGGGTGACGATCAGCCCCGACAACACCGCGTCCCTGGCCACGATCGCCGGGCTCGGCTTCGCCCAGGTCGGCGAGCAGTGGGACGAGGTGGACGGCCTGGAGCTCGTCTTCGAGGTCCGCGTCGGGTAGGAGTTCAGGACGGTTTCACGCTGGCGGCGGCACGCCGGTGGTGAGCACGCCGCTCAGTCTGCTGATGCCGCCTCTGTGACGGTCATGGCCAGCTCGGCGCCGGGTGCGGCAGCGGGCTGGCGCCTTCCGGGCGCAGCCCGTCGAAGATGATCGCGAGATAGCGCCGCCACAGCTCGGGGTCCGGTTTCGCCAGGAACCCGACCGCGTGCACCGGTGCGCAGATGAGCAGGAAGATGTCGGTGCCGATGATGTCGGGCCGGACGGCGCCCGCCTCACGGGCTCGATCGACCAGCGCGCCGATGCTCTCGTGCAGCTCGTCCCTGAGCCTGGTCACCTCCGAGTCGCCCTCCGTGACCGTCTGCAGGAACGCCAGGTCGTGCTGCTGCTGGTTGCCGCAGGCCACGGTCAGGAACTCCAGCAGTGCCGCCCCTGGGTCGGCCGCGTCCAGCAACCGCCTGGCGAGGGCCGTGAGCTCGGCGAAGGAGTGGCCGACGGTCGCGACGATCAGCTCCTCCTTCGTCGCGAAGTGCGCGAAGACCGTGCCCTTGGCCACCCCTGCCCGGCGGGCGATGTCGGCCATCGAGGCGTCGAGGCCGCGTTCGGCGAACTCGGCCGCGGCCGCTTCCAGGAGCAGCGCGCGGTTGCGTGCCGCGTCCGCGCGCAGGGGGCGTTCAGGCTTGGTCACGACCGCGATTCTAGCAACTTGACCGAGAGGTCATGTTTTGGGTACGTTCGTCAGACATCTTGACCTAGCGGTCATCTTAAGGAGCTGGATTCATGGAACTGCACGGCGCCACCGCCCTCGTCACCGGCACCAACCGCGGCATCGGCCACCACTTCGCCATTGAGCTGCTGCGACGGGGAGCGAAGGTCTACGCCACCGCCCGCCGTCCCGAACTCGTGAACGTCCCGGGCGCCGAGGTACTGCGCCTGGACATCACCGATCAGGGCTCCGTCGAGGCGGCCGCCGCGATCGCCACCGACGTGGACGTTTTGATCAACAACGCCGCGTTCACCGCCGGCGGCAACTTCATGACCGGCGACCTCGACGCCATCCGCATGACGATGGACTCGAACTACTACGGCACCCTCGCCATGATCAGGGCGTTCGCGCCCATCCTGGCCCGCAACGGCGGTGGCGCCATCCTCAACGTCCTGTCGGCCGCGGCCTGGACCACGGTCGACGGCAACACCTCCTACGCCGCCGCCAAGTCCGCCCAATGGGGCCTGACCAACGGTGTCCGCCTGGAGCTGGCCGCCCAGGGCACGCAGGTCACCGCCCTCGTCCCCGGGCTCATCGCCACCGAGACGATGAAGGACTTCGCCGCGAACGCCGGCATCGACTTCCCTGACGGCCTCCTGGAGGACCCCGCCGACCTCGTACGGCTCGCGCTGGACGGGCTGGAGGCCGGCGAGATCGAGATCGTCGACCGCATCGGCGCCGACGCCAAGGCGAGCCTCATCGGCCCTCCGAGCACGTTCGACCTGGAGGCCGTCGCCGCGTCATACGGGGCCGGAACGCGCAGCTGACGGGGGCGGAGGCGGGACCGGCGGGACCGGAGGATTGCGGGGAGCTGGCCGGGGACTGGGCCAGGCTGCTGAGCCCTCCGTACCGTCCCGCGTACGAGGCGATGGTGGCGGAGATGGCGCGGCGCGGCATCGACTGCGCGGGCCGGCCACCGCTGTGGGCCTGGCTGGGGCCGGACACCCGAGATGATCGGGTGGCGCTGACGGCGGAGCTCCTCCTCGATCCTGAGAGCGACGAGGATCCTGCAGCCGTCGTCCTTGGCCTAGAGATGCCCTTCCCCTTGTGGCAGGCTCGGGCCGCTTCGTTAGGCTTGCCGGCATGCCGGACACCCAGTACGAAGATCTGCTCCGCCACGTGCTCGACACGGGCGCCCGTAAGAACGACCGCACAGGCACCGGGACGCGGTCGATCTTCGGTCACCAGTTGCGCTACCGGCTGTCCGACGGCTTTCCGCTGGTCACGACGAAGAAGGTGCACTTCCGGTCAATCGCGTACGAGCTGCTGTGGTTCCTGCGCGGCGACGGGAACGTCAAGTGGCTGCAGGACAACGGCGTCACGATCTGGGACGAGTGGGCCAGGGCGGACGGTGAGCTCGGCCCGATCTACGGCGTGCAGTGGCGGTCGTGGCCGACCCCCGACGGCGGGCACATCGACCAGATCAGCGACGTGCTGCGGACGCTGCGCGACAATCCCGACTCCCGGCGCATCATCGTCTCCGCGTGGAACGTCGCCGACATCCCGCAGATGGCGCTGCCGCCCTGCCACGCGTTCTTCCAGTTCTACGTCGCCGACGACAAGCTGTCCTGTCAGCTCTACCAGCGCAGCGCGGACCTGTTCCTCGGCGTGCCGTTCAACATCGCGAGCTACGCCCTGCTGACGCACATGATCGCCGACCAGGTGGGGCTCGGCGTCGGTGACTTCATCTGGACCGGCGGCGACTGCCACATCTACGACAACCACGAGGAGCAGGTCCGTACGCAGCTCGCACGCGAGGCGCGGCCGTTCCCCACGCTGAGCCTGAAGCCGGCGGACACCCTGTTCGACTACACCTACGAGCACATCGCCCTCTACGGCTACGACCCGCACCCCGCCATCAAGGCACCGGTGGCGGTGTGATCGGGCTGGTCTGGGCGCAGTCGGCCAACGGCGTCATCGGCCGCGAGGGCACGATGCCGTGGCACCTGCCGGAGGACCTGAAGCACTTCCGCACCCTGACCTCGGGGGCGACCGTGCTCATGGGCCGCCGCACGTGGGAGTCGCTGCCGCCGCGGTTCCGGCCGCTGCCGGGCAGGCGCAACCTCGTGCTGTCACGCACCCCGCAGGAGGGCGTGGACACCTTCACCGACCTGAAGGAGGCTCTCACCGCGGCGTCAGGGGAGGTGTGGGTGATCGGCGGCGCGGCCGTCTACCGGGCGGCGCTGCCCCTGGCCGACCGCATCGTGGTCACCGAGATCCGGGAGCCCTTCGAAGGGGACACGCACGCGCCGGACGTGGGCCGCGCGCCCGACTACGTGGGGGCGTGGCAGGAGTCGTCGACCGGCCTGCACTACCGGTTCCTGACCTGGGGCTGAGCCTAGCGTCGTCCGCCGAACTGCCAGGCGTGGACCTCGACGTCGGCGTACCGGTCCGCGTCGAGGAGCGTGCGGGCCGCGTCGCGGTCCGTCGCCCGGATCAGGGCCGCCGTGCCCAGCCAGGTGCCGCCGTCGTCGGACAGCAGCGGCCCGTAGGCGATCAGGTCGTCCGACCGGCCGGGCGGCGGCTCCTCGGCCTCGCCCGCGCCGAGGCCGATCACGAGGTACCGGTTGCCGCCCTCGCGGCCTCCCGGGAAGTCCCACATCGTACGGCCCAGCAGGTTGCGCCAGCGGCGCACCATCACGTCGCGGTAGACGCCGGCCTGGTAGTTGGGCTCGTCGAAGGCGAACGCCCGCGCGGCGGCGGGGTCGGGCAGGTCGACGATGTGGACGCTGCCGGTGGCCGTCCCGCCGTCGAGCGTGGGGCCGCGGGCGATCAGCTGTGTCGCGTAGCCGTCCATATAGGACCAATGCTTCTCCACGAGCTTCTCACGGAGGGTCGCGGAGCCGGGGCGGTCACGGTGATAGCAGAAGAATTCCATGTCGCGCTCGATTATCGTCCCTACGGGCGGCGTCCTGCGATGAGTCATCCCGCTCCGACGGGTCTCAACGTCCGAGGACATCACTGAAGAAAGTACGGGAGGCGACACTCGTGAGCGTCATTCCTGGAGATCGCAGGACCTTCTACCAGCTGCTGGGCAACACCGTGCTGGTATCGGTGGTCAACAGCACGGCGTGGTTCGCGATCACCTTTTACGTTTACCTGCAGACGCGGTCGGTCTTCGCCACCGGCGTGATCTCCGGCATCTTTCTCGTGATGACCGCTTTATCCGGCATCTGGTTCGGCAGCCTGGTCGATCACCATGCGAAGAAGACGATGATGCAGGCGTCGGCGCTGGCCTCGCTCCTGCTGTACGCGGGGGCGCTGGGCATCTACCTGGCGGTGCCTGAGGAGACCTTCACCGATCCGGGCAGTGTCGTCCTGTGGGTGATGGTCGTGCTGCTGATGGTCGGCGTCATCGTGGGCAACATCAGGACGATCGCGCTGCCGACCCTGGTCACCCTGCTGGTTCCCGAGGAGGGCCGGGATCGCGCCAACGGGCTGGTCGGCAGCTCGACGGGGGTGAGTTTCCTGGTGACGTCGGTGTTCAGCGGGGCGCTGGTGGCGATCGGCGGTATGTACTGGGTGCTCGTCCTGAGCCTGGCGGTGCTCACGGTGGCCCTGCTGCACCTGGCCGTCGTCCGCGTACCGGAACACCGGGAGGTCCCGGAGGACGCGCCGAAGCGGTCGGTGGATCTTCGCGGCACGATGCGGCTGGTCGGGGAGGTGCCGGGGCTGACGGCCCTCATCCTGTTCTCCGCCTTCAACAACTTCCTCGGCGGCGTCTTCATGGCGCTGATGGACCCTTACGGGCTGTCGCTGGTGCCCGTGCAGGTGTGGGGGCTGCTGTGGGGTGTGCTGAGCACCGGGTTCATCGTCGGCGGGCTGCTCGTCTCGCGGACCGGTCTGGGCCGCAACCCGGTGAAGGTGCTGCTGCTCGTCAACCTCGTCCTGTGGGGGGTCACGCTGCTGTTCCCGCTGCGGTCGTCGATCGTGCTGCTGGCCGTCGGGATGTACGCCTACATGCTGCTCGTCCCGTACGCGGAGGCCGCGGAGCAGACGATCCTGCAGAAAGTGGTCCCCTATGAGCGGCAAGGGCGGGTCTTCGGGTTCGCGCAGAGCGTGGAGCAGGCCGCGTCCCCGCTGACCGCGTTCCTGATCTCCCCGATCGCCCAGTTCGTCGTCATCCCGTTCATGACGGACGGCGCGGGCGCCCGGACGATCGGCGACTGGTTCGGCACGGGCACCGACCGCGGTCTCGCCCTCATCTTCATGGCGGTCGGGGTCATCGGCCTGATCGCCACCGCCGTGGCCCTGCGCAGCCGCCCGTACCGGCGGCTCAGCCACCGCATCACGCGACCGGCGAACCCCGAGCCGAGCCTGCCTTGATTGCCGGGGCGGCCATACCGCCGTCCTGATCGCTGAAATCCAGCGGCGTTATGCCGAGTTCCTCCAGCATCGCTCCCATCTCGCTCAGGCCACCTGCTGGACCGTCGCCCAGCCGATCACCGGCTCCCTGACGGTCGAGGCCGTCGCCGGGCGGCTCGGCGGGCGGCTCGGCGGCCGACCTGACGCCGTTCCTGGCCCGGCTGTCCGACGCCAGGCGCACGGACGACGGCGCGATCCTCCCGGAGGACCACCCGGTGTCGCGCCGCTACTGGGCGGCCAGGGCCCTGGACGACGCCGTGCCGGGACGTGCGTACCTTGAGCGCCTCGACGTGCTCGCCCGCGGCCGCACCATACTCGGCGACGCCTGGCCGGAGCTGCGTGCGCAGCTCAAGGACATGATCGCGTAAGTTCTGTGGCGGGACGGGTGCGGGGCCGTCCGGCCCCGGTCACCCCCCTGGCGGATCCGTCACGTGCGTGCCCGATCACCGTCCTGGCGGCCGCCGATGATCGCCTCCGCGGCGTGCTCGGCGATCTCGGCCGGGCTCGCCCGCAGCAACGTGTTGATCAGGCGGAGATTGACGGGCCGGCTCTCCTCGAGGTCGGGGCCGATGATGCTGGCCGTCTGCGGGGCCGTTCCGGTGAAGGTGACTCTCATGCGCCAGTGGTGGCGCTCGACGGCGACCACGGGACCGGCGCCGGACGCCACCTTCCATCCGTGGCGGCGCGCGCGTCGGGTTAACGCCTCAGGATGCATGTGATTGTCTTCCTCGTCGTCGTGGTGGACGCGGCGGCGGAGCGGGTCACGCTCCCCTGCCTGCGTGCGGGCAAGAGGTCCGGGTCGAACGCGATACCCCCGTCGTCGGTGGGTGCACCGGGCACGCTCGTGTCGTGCCCGGCCTCGGGACGCTCGGGAAATGCCGGACGACCGTACGCCTGCGCGGGCGACGGTGCCGGGGGGTGGCCACTCCCCCGGCCATGGAAGGGATCGGTCGGGCGCGCCGCGATCGCCGGCGGTCGTGCCGCCGTGGGGGGCTTGCGCGCGGCCCGTTGCTTGCACCTCGATTCGGTGACCTCCCCTGCGACTTCGCTGGTACGTACGAGAATCCGGTGGCGGGTTCCTCGCACCTTCCCTAGATGGGATGGAAGTAGCAGGGCCGATGGTTCCCATCCGCGCAATCTTGCCGTGACAACCTGAAGAAGACCTTACGACTGGATCTGCTGCCGCTGAGCCGCCCCGCAGGACAGCGGGGGCTCCGGCGGCTAGGGTGCGGTCACCAGGGCGACGATGTCCTCGATCCGGACGACCTCCCCTGCGGCTCCCCAGTTGCCCTCGGGGACCTCGTTGATGTGCACCCAGGCGGCGGTGGGCCCGGCGAACCTTTCCGGGTGGGGGTCGGCGTCCGCGAGGACCCGGGTGACGCGCCGTACGATGTCGCGGCGCTTGCCGTCATCCATCGAACCGGCCGGGACACCGACCCTGACCACGTACCTGGGCTGCTCCCCGGCCGGCACCCTCCGGCCGCCCACGAACCAGGCGTCGATCTCGTTGACCACCAGCCACGAGATGGACCTGGCGACCTCGGTGTCCGGGGCGCCCTCGGCGAGCATCACCTCCGACACCAGCCGGCCGCCGATGGCCTCGTGGCTCTCCTCGTCGAGCGAGCCCTTGGGAACGAACAGCTCCACGAACGGCATAGTAAGTCCTTTCATTAAACCCACTGGTCCGCTCACCGTACGACAGTGGGTTTAATGACACAACCCACTACACTGTGGGCATGCAACGGACCAGCTTCGCTGAGATGCACTGCTCGATCGGCCAGTCCCTGGAACGCGTCGGCGAGTGGTGGACCCCGCTGATCGTGCGCGACCTCTTCCTCGGGCTGCACCGGTTCGACGACCTCGCGGAGAACCTCGGCATCGCCCGCAACCTGCTCACCCGCCGGCTCGAGACGCTGGTCGAAGGGGGCATCGTGGAACGCCGGGCGTACCAGGAACGGCCGTTGCGGCACGAATACCACCTCACGGAGGCCGGCCACGACCTCGTGCCCGTGCTGATGGCGCTCATGGCGTGGGGCGACAAGTGGGCGACGCCGGCGGGCGGCCCGCCGGTGCTCCTGGTGCACGACGAGTGCGGCGCTCAGTTCACGCCGCAGGTCTGCTGCTCGGCCTGCGGGAAGCCGGCGCGCACCGCCGAGGTGACGGCGCTGCCCGGTCCGGGCGCCGCCTCCGGACCGGGGACACGCGTGCTGGCCCGCCGCGGCGGCCTCACGTCTCAGGACGGATGACCGCGATCACGACTTGAGGGCGAGCTGCTTCCTCGATCTTCCGGGGAACACGACGACCAGGTGCTCCTCCTCTTCGCTTTTGGTCACCCGTACGTATACCCGCAGCCGGTAGCGGCCCTTGCCCCTGATCGCGAGGTTCGGCATCGGCGCGCCCGCGCCCACCTCTCCTCCGTCCATCTCCGGAACCTTGAGCGTGCCGCTGCGGCTGGTGATCGGAACCTCGTGCACCGAGTACCACCCGGCGGTCCGTGGCGGCGGCGCCTTGCGGAACGCCTTCACGGTGATGCACACGTCGCTGACGTCCGCGACGTGCCCGACGAGCACCGTCCCGGGGGTGACCCCGAGCCCGGTCTCGTTGCCCTTCTTGTAGAGCTCGCCCATCACGTCCTCGTCCATCACTCCATGGTCGGCGGCGTCGGTGACCACGTAGCCGGGATCGCCGTCGACGAACAGGAAATAGTTGGCCGTGGCCTGGACGACGCCCTTGGTCCGGGGCCACGGGTCGCGGCATCTGGCGTTCTTCTCGGCGATGTGGTCGCGCTCGTCCGCCTTCATCTGCTCGGAGGAGCGCAGCAGGTGGGGCTGGCTTTTCGCGACGATCTCGGGGCAGACGTAGACAAGGTCCCAATCGTCGACGCCCCAGGCGGCCCGCGCGCTCCCGGCCTGCCGCAGGAGCGCCTCCTTCTCGGTACGGTCCTTCGCCCGGCACAGCGCCCGCCCATACGCGAGGACCGCCTGGTCCGGCAGGCTGTCAGGGAACATGGGCGGCTGCCCGAAATCCCTGTTGCGCGCCAGGCACAGGAAGACCGGCTCGCGTTCCTCGGGCTTGAGGTCGCCGAAGCTGGGCCGGCTGTAGCAGTCCGGCGACCCGCCGCCGAAGGTGTGGCGCGCGTTCTGCTCGGGCTGGATCACCACGACCATCGGCAGAACGACCACGGCCGCCAGCGCGACGCGATGCCCCCACCCCCACCGCCGCCGCGAGGACGCGGCCACCGGATGACCGGCCGCGACGGGCATCTCCCGCGCGGTCGCGGCGTTCCACACGACGCCGAGGAGTCCCAGCACGTGGCTGACGACCATCGACGCCAGCCAGGCGCTGGTGGGCGGCTCGAAGAAGGTGATGATCGGGAAGTCGAACGCGAAGGAGATCAACGACAACCAGCCCGCGATCAGGGTGCCGCGACTCCACCGGCCGTCACGCCACTGCCCGACGACCGTGAGAACGGTCGCCGCGGCACAGACCGCGATGTAGATCCACCAGGCGACGTCGTTCCAGCCGAACTCCCAGATGTCGAGTTCGTCGAGCAGATCCTCCACCATCACCAGGATCTGGATCGCGAACATCACCCCGGCCGCCGCTCGCAGCACGCGCGACCGCCAGCGGATGACGAGCAGGAGGAGGACGTCGATCGCGCCCCACATGATGAGCTGAACGACCGCGGCGACCTCGTCGGGCAGCACCGCGAACGGCCACCACAGGATGAGGCTGTACGCCACCGCCAGGTAGAGCAGCCTGCGCAGCGCCCTCTCCCGGCCGCTCAGCGGTCCCGGCCTGGGGGCACGCAGGATCAGCCACAGGAACAGGGCCTTGATCGCAGCGGCGACGAGCAACGTCACGATGGTCACGGTGCCGTACGGCTCGGGCTGGACGTACGGGACAAAAGACGGTGGCGACCAGACGACGGCCGTCCAGAGCCAGAACTCGCCGCGCATCAGGCCGACGACCGTGGCCACAAGGAGCAGACTTACTAATCCGATCCTGATATTTCGCCATAAATGATCTTTGGACACGGAACGGGAGTTTAGCGGCCCGGTAACCCAAAAATCGCCCCAACGAAACGAGCAACCCTTATCACTCGAATTCGATACATCTTCGAGATCTTGCACTCTTTCATGGCCATTCCGACGGCCAGTACGCTTCCCTCGCCCTGGGTATAACCTGCACACTCAGCCGGCGATCCGCAAAGCGCGGCCATGATACTGGCCGAACTCCGCATCCCACGCCTTACACCGGCAGTGCACTCGAAATCGCGTTAAGACATCAATGCGGGCTCGACGCTCTGAACGTTGTGCGGTCTTTTGTGAACGAGCCCGTGGCCGCCGTTCTTCGATCAGGGTCTACGTTCGGAACCAGGCTCGGTCGCCTTCGATGTGCAGCAGGAACTCGGCGACAGGGCCGCGTGGTGACACCAGGCTTGCCGCCGCCGCCACCTCGTCGTATGCCGCCTCCCACGCCTGCGAGTCTTCGCCGATCTCCTCCAGGAGGCCCAGCTCCCGCTCGAAAAGCGGCTTGACCTTGGCGAACACCGGGGTGGCCACGAAGACGCCATAGGTCCAGGGCCAGTCCACGTCGTCGACGGTGATCTCACCGCACAACTCGTCGCCGCAGAACAGCCGCCAGGTATCCGCGTCACGGCCCACAACCCTCGCCTCCTTCAGGTCGGTCGTCACCCTAACGATCACGACCGACAAAACCGCGCGGAGGCGGATCGGGGCCGTAGTGTGAGGGGCGGCCGTACGCGTCAGCGGGTGACCGGCTGGCGGCGCCGCTTCAACCAGGTCCACCTGCCCCCCTGCTCCTTCTGTCACCACTGCGAAGAACGATCTGATCGGCGCGGAGTTCCGAGCCGGAAGGGGGTTCAGGTGCGGGGGGCCAGGCCGTTGCGGAAGGCGTACGTGACCGCCTGGGCGCGGTCTCGTGCCCCGATCTTCGCGAACAGGTTGTTGATGTGGGTCTTCACGGTCGCCTCCGAGATGACCAGGCGGGCGGCGATCTCGGCGTTGGAGCAGCCTTCCGCGATCAGCTCCAGCACCCCGGCCTCGCGCTGAGTGAGCCCGTCGGGAAGGGACGCGGGGGCGGGCTCGACCGGCGGACGGGTGCATTGCGCGCTCGGCAAGGGGACGGGGCCGGTCACGGCCTGGGCCAGGGATTCGGCGTCGGTGTCCTTGGTGAGGTAACCGCGGGCACCCGCACGAAGGGCCGCGAACACCAGCTCGTCGTCGGAGTAGGTGGACAGCACCACGACGTCGGTCCCGGGATGAGCGGTGCGGATACGTCGGGTCGCCTCGACGCCGTCGAGGAGCGGCATGCGCAGGTCCATCAGCACCACGTCGGGACGCAACTGGGCCGCCAGACGGACCGCCTGCAGACCGTCACCGGCCGTACCGACGACCTCAACGCCAGGTACGAGCCCGAGCAGCAGCACCAGCCCCTCACGTACGACGGTCTGATCGTCCACGACGAGCACACGCACGCTCACCACTGGTCCACCATTCCCTTGCCGTCAGCCGGGAGTCTGCTGGGCCCCTCGACGTGTAGCCGTGCCACCGCCCTCCAGCCTGCGACCGAGGACCTCCTGACGCAGCCGCAGCCCCGCCGCGTCGCCGCCCTCATCCCGGCACCCGCAGCAGCACGGTGAAGCCGTCCGGGTCGGTGCACGTCTCCAAGGTGCCGCCGATGAGCGCCGCGCGTTCGCGCATGCCGATGAGGCCGTAGCCGCCGGGCGTCGCGGGCGGGGCGGGGTGGCCGCCGTGGTCGCGCACCTCCAGCTCGTTCCAGCGGTCCACGCGGCGCAATCGCAGCTCGGCCGTGGCCCCGGGTGCGTGCTTGCGGATGTTGGTCAGCGCCTCCTGCGCCGTACGGGCGATGGCCAGCCGGGCCTCCGCGCCCGCCGCTAACGCGCGGTCGTCGATCGACACCGCGCACTCCCTCCCCGTGGCGGCGCGGAACTCCGCGGCCAGCCGTTCGAGCCGCTCCCGCAGCGGCAGGTCGTCGCCGCGCAACGTGTCGAGCGCTCTGCGGGTCTCCTCCAGGCTCGCCCGCGCGAGCCCGACGGCCTTGTCGACGCGGTCGAGCGCGGTGGCCCGGTCACCGCCCTGTTTCAGCAGCATGCGTACGCTCTCCAGGTGCACGATCTGCGCCGATTGGGCGTGGGCCAGGATGTCGTGCACCTCGCGGGCCAGCCGGGCCCGCTCCGACAGCACCGCCTCGCGCGCCCGCGCCTCGGCCACCTCGGCGGCCTGCCGCTTTGTGGCGATCTGACTGGCGAGCAGGAACGCGAACACCGCACTGTAGGCGCTCCCCGCCGCCAGCCCCCAGGCCGTGCCCGCTTCCCGGACCATCACGTACGTGGTGAGCGGCATGCCGACGAGCACCAACGTGGTCAGCGCCATCGCAGCGCGCGGCCGGGTGCGGAACGCGGCGGTGAAAATGGTGACGAAGCAGAGGGCGATGCCGGTGTAGGGCTCGATCAGGTTCATGGCGAACGCGCCGGCGATGGTGACCAGCAGCAGCCAGGCGTTGCGCCGCTGGTCACGTCCGGCCAGCGCCCACAGGCAGGCGCCGAGCGCACCGACCGCCACCGGCAGCACAAGCAGAGCGGCCGCCACGGTGGGGCGCGTGACGACGATGCTGACCGGCCCGTAGGCGAGGTAGAGCACGAGCAGCACGGCAAGGACACGTGTCAGTGGCCGCGCAGGAAGGAGCGAACGCAACACGGAGAGGACGCGAGCCGCCGAGCGGGTGGCGGCATCGTCGAACACGGGACGAGCACCACCGCCGGACGCCGCATGAGCGGCACCGCCGGCCAACCCCGCCGCATCGCCGGACGCGGAATGGACGGCATCGCTGGGCGCCGAACCGGCGGTAGCCATGGACGCTGGACAAGCGGGGACGTCGCCAAGCGCCGGACTGGCGGAGGCGTCGGCGGGTGCCGGGCCTGGGGTGTTGCGAGGGCCTGGAGGGCTGGGCGTGGCCACGAGGTCACGGTAGCCGGGCGCCGGGCTCGGGTCATCAACCCACGGGTTGAAGTGGGTTCCACCCGTGCTCCGATGCGCCGGGCAGGGCCGTTGCCGGAAGCTGAACCCGTGACAACGATCAGTGTCGAGCACGTGAGGAAGTCGTTCGGGAAGGTCGTGGCCGTCGACGACCTGTCCTTTGCCACTCCTCCCGGAGCCATCACCGCCTTTCTCGGCCCCAACGGGGCAGGCAAGACGACCACGCTGCGGATGATCCTCGGCCTGGTCACGCCGGACACCGGGCGTGTGACGGTCGGCGGGCGGCCATACCGCGCGCTGGAGCAGCCGTTGCGGCAGGTCGGTGCGGTGCTGGAAGCCACCGCCTTCCATCCCGGACTCACCGCCGAGGCGCATCTGCGGGCCTTGGCGATCGCGGCCGGGATCGACGAGGCGCGGGTCGGGGAGGTGCTCGATCTCACCGGCCTCGACGGTGCCGGAGGCAGAAGGGTGCGGGGGTTCTCGCTGGGCATGCGGCAGCGGCTCGCGCTGGCGACCGCGCTGCTGGGCGACCCCGGGCTGCTGATCCTGGACGAGCCGGCCAACGGGCTCGACCCGGCCGGCATGCGCTGGTTGCGGGGGTTCCTGCGGGCGTACGCGATGGACGGTCACGGCGTGCTGGTCTCCACGCACGTGCTCGCCGAGGTCGAGCAGATCGCCGACCACGTGGTGATCATCGCGGCCGGCCGGCTGCGGTGGAGCGGTCCGATGCCGGAAGCGGCGAGCCTGGAGGAGCTCTACCTGGAGGTGGCCGGATGACCCGGCCGGGCCGCTTGCCCCACCCAGCTCTACCGGAGGTGGTCCGATGACCCGCTTAGGCACCATGGCTCGCCCAGCTCTGACCGGAGGTGGTCCGATGGCTCGGCTCGTCCGTGCGGAGTTGGTCAAGGCCGGCGCCAATCGCGTCACGTGGATCCTCGCCGCGATCGCGCCCGTCTTCTGCGTGGCGTGGGCGGTGCTCATCGTCATGCTGTCGCCGCCGGACGAGGCGCCGGCGCCGGTCGGCGTGTACGCCATGGCGCAGCAGGCGTACGTCTTCACCCTGATTCTCGGCATCCTGGGCATGTCCGGCGAGTTCCGGCATCAGACCATCGCCTGGTCCTTTCTCGTCACACCGCGGCGGGGGCCGGTGGTGACGGCGAAGCTGGCGGCGTACGGTCTCATCGGCCTGCTGGTGGCGCTGGCGTCGGCGGTGGCGACGGTCGCGGCGGGAGTGGCGCTGCTGGCCGTCAAGGGGCTGCCGGTGTGGAGCGCGGACGTGCCACCGGCGCTCGTGGGCGGGGTGCTCGCGACGGCCGGGTACGCGGTGTTCGGGGTGGCGCTGGCCGTACTGGTCAGGAGCCAGGTCGCGGCGGTCTTCCTGGCGGCCATGATCTTCACGTACGGCGACTACTTCCTGGGCTGGCTGACCCCCGGCGTCTATCCCTGGCTTCCGACGGGGGCCGCCAGGGCCGTAGGCTCGCTGCCGATCGAGACGGCGACGTTACTGCCCGCGTGGGGCGGGGCGGTGGTGTTCGCCGGGTATGTGGCGGTCATCGTGGTGATCGCCCGGCTCGTCACGCTTCGCCGCGACATCACCTGATCAGACGGACGACGCGGCCGATCTTCTTGCGAGAATCAGCGGGCTCACGCGCGTGGGTTCGTGCCAGGATGGAGTGCGGCGAGGGTCCCGGAACCGAGGAGCATGGATGCCTGCTGCTGACATGAGCGACCTGAACGACGTCTCTGACGGCAGCGGGCTCTGGTCCGCACCGACGACCCTGCGGGCCCTGATCGGGGCCCAGTTGCGGCGGCTGCGGGAGGCGCAGGGGGTCAGCCGCGAGGAGGCCGCGTTCCTCATCCGTGGGTCCAACTCGAAGATCAGCCGCATGGAGGCCGGGCGCACCGGGTTCAAGGCGCGTGACGTGGCCGACCTGCTGACCCTTTACGGCGTCACCGACGACGGCGCGCGGGCCAGCCTGCTCGCGCTGGTCGAGCAGGCCAACGCGCCGAGCTGGTGGCAGGAGTACCGCGAGGCGATCCCCGACTGGTTCGAGCCCTTCCTGGGGCTGGAGCAGGACGCCTGCCTCATCCGCGCCTACGAGGTGCAGCTGGTGCCCGGCCTGCTGCAGACCGAGGACTACGCGCGGGCGGTCATCACCCAGGGCGCGAAGAACGCCGGGAGTTACAGCGTCGAGCAGCGGGTGGCGTTGCGGATGCGCCGCCGGCGCGTCCTGACCAGGGACGATCCCGCGCGGCTCTGGGTGGTGCTGGACGAGGCCGCGCTGCACCGCCGCGTCGCCGGCGAGGAGATCATGCGTGCCCAGTGGGAGCACCTGGCGAAGATGAGCGAGTTGCCGCACGTCACCCTCCAGGTGCTGCCGTTCACCTCCAGCGACTGCGCCGGCGGGCTCGGCCCGGTGACGATCCTGCGCTTCCCGCAGCAGCAGCTGCCCGACGTCGTCTACATCGAGCAGCTCACCACGGCCCAATACCTGACCAAGAGCGCCGACGTGCTGCCCTACCACGCCCTGATGGACGAACTGGGCCTGGCGGCGCTGCCACCCGAGCAGACCGCCGGCTTGCTGCGGGAGCTCGCCGCCACGAAGACGGGCTGAGCGGCGGTCGAGGCCAACGGGCGGCCGGCGCCGGCGGTGTGCGCCCGCTAGGGTTTGCGAGCCACGCCGCAGTACGCGTCCACCGGCTCGGGCAGGCCGCTGACCGGCTCCTCCTCCGAGCGCCACTGTGATACCGACACCACGCCGGGCTCGATCAGGTGCAGGCCGGCGAAGAAGCGTTCGATCCGCTCGGGTGTGCGTAGTTCGTAGCTGTAGACGTGGCCGTCGTCGCGCAACTGCTCGGCCTCGGCCGCCGCTTCCGGCTTGACCGTCTTGGTGCCGTCCTCGACCATCAGGTAGCTGCCGGAGGGCAGGACGTCCATGTAGCGCTGGATCAGCGCGTGGGCGGCGGCGTCGTCGCGTACGGTGCCGAGGACGCCGAGCAGCATGACCGCGGTCGGGCGGGTGAAGTCGAGGGTGCGGGCCGCGCGGGTGAGGATGTCGTCGGGGTCGCGGACGTCGGCCTCCAGGTAGTCGCAGCTGCCGTCGGGGTGGCTGGTCAGCAGGGCGCGGGCGTGCAGCAGGACGACGGGGTCGTTGTCGACGTAGACGATGCGGCTGGCCGGGTCGACGCGCTGCGCCACCTCGTGGGTGTTGTCCTCGGTGGGCAGGCCGGTGCCGATGTCGAGGAACTGGCGGATGCCCTCCTCCTCCGCCAGGTGACGGACCGCGCGCCGCAGGAACGCCCGGGTGTGCACCGCGATCTCCTGCATGCCGGGATAGTGCTGCTCGAGCATGTCGGCCAGCTCTTTGTCGGCCGGGTAGTAGTGCTTGCCGCCTAACCAGTAGTTCCACGCTCTGGCCTGGCTGGGTCGGCTGGTGTCGATCCGGCTGAGCGGGGAGTCGTCGGTCACGGGCTGCTCCTTGTCGGGGTGGGGTGCCGTCTTGCGGGCATTTGCCTGTTCTACCAAGCGGTCAGGCGCGGAAGGAAGCGACGGCCTCGCAGGAGCGGGTTTTCGCAGGCTCAGGAGTAACCGCCGTGAAACCGCGCCTTCCTACGGTGAAGCGGCCGGTGGCGATCGACTTCTGCCGGGGTGGACATCGAGCGGGCGCTGCGCCCACCTCCGATGCGGGCCTCCGGCACCGGACAGCGGCGCCGCAGGAGGCTCTCCATGGGTATGGCAGCACGACGCCGGATGGCGATCGTCACCTTATCGGTCCTCGCGCTCGCGGGTCTGCCGGCCATGACGACACCGTCGTACGCCGACCGCTGGGAGCCGCCGGAGCCGCAGCGCGACCTGATCGTGGCGAGCGAGCCGATCCCCGTAGGGGAGCGGCCATCGGACCTGGCGGACAAGAGCGCGCTCAAGGAGCCGCCCGAGGTGGTCTGGCCCCGGTCGGCGACGATGGACACCGCTCCGGCGCGTACGGGAGCCGCGCTGTCGCAGGTGTCCGGCATGCCGGTGCGGGTAGGGCCGGCGGAGGACGGCACGGCTCCGGCCCAGGTCCGGGTGGAGCTGCTCGATCGCCCCGGCGAGGATCCGCTGGTGCCGCTGCGGGTGACCCGATCGGACGGCGGGCCGACGGGGGCGCCGCTGACGTTGGAGTTCGACTACTCCGCTTTCCGGCACGCCTACGGCGGTGACTGGGCGGCGCGGCTCCGCCTGGCGGAGTTGCCCGCCTGCGGTCTGGCGCAGGGCGCGGCGGACTGCCCTGCGCCCACGCCCTTGGAGACGGCGAACGACGTCACGGCGGGCACTCTGAGGGCCGAGGTCTCCGCCGCGCCCGCGGGCTCGGGCGGCGGCCTGTACGCGGTGCTCGCGGCGCCGTCGGGCAGCACGGGCACCTTCACCGCGAGTTCGCTGTCACCCACCGCCAAGTGGCAGGTCAGCACTCAGACCGGTGACTTCGCCTGGTCCTACCCGCTGCGCACGCCGCCGTCGCTGGGCGGCCCCACCCCGCAGCTGGCCCTCAGTTATTCGTCAGGCGGCGTGGACGGGCGTACCGTCTCCACCAACAACCAGCCGGGCTGGGCCGGCGAGGGGTTCGACTTCACACCGGGCGGCTTCGTCGAGCGCCGGTACAAGTCGTGCAACGACGACGGTGTCACGCCGAAGAACGGCGAGCAGTGCTGGGGCGGCGACAACGCGGTCCTGATGCTCGGCGGCAGGTCCACCGAGCTGGTCCGCGACTCCAAGACCGGTACGTGGAAGCCCAAGCTCGACGACGGCTCCCGGGTGCAGAAGCTCACCGGCGCGACGAACGGCGACAACGACGGAGAGCACTGGAAGATCACCACGGCCGAGGGCATGCAGTACTTCTTCGGCGTGAACCGGCTCCCCGGCTGGACCAGCGGCAAGCGGGAGACGAAGTCGGCGTGGACGATGCCGGTGTACGGGGACGACGACAAGGAGCCGTGCCACGCGTCGACCTATGAGGGGTCCTGGTGCCAGCAGGCGTACCGGTGGAACCTCGACCACGTCATCGACACGCACGGCAACACCCTGAGCTACTTCTACGCCCAGGAGATCAACCACTACGGGCGCAACGTCGAGAAGGCCGACGAGACGCCGTACGTGGCGGGCGGCCATCTGGAGCGCATCGAGTACGGGCAGCGCGCCGGCCAGGTGTACACCACTCAGGCGACCGCCCGGGTCAACGCGCACGTGGCGGAACGCTGCCTGCCGACCTCGAGCTTCGACTGCGCCCCCGACAAGCTGACGGCGGGCAACGCCAAGCACTGGCCGGACGTGCCCGCCGACCAGATCTGCCTGGCGGGCGAGGACTGCGAGAACTACTCGCCGACCTTCTTCACGCGCAAGCGGCTGGCCAAGGTGACCACGCAGGTGCTCGACGGCGGCGCGTACAAGGACGTCGACTCCTGGACGCTGACGCACACCTTCCCCAAGCCCGGCGACGGCATGAGCGCCGCGCTGTGGCTGGCGAAGATCCAGCACACCGGGCACGTGGGCGGCACGCAGTCCATGCCGGCCGTCGACTTCGACGGGGTGGAGATGCCCAACCGGGTGGACGGGCGTGAGGGCATAGCGCCGATGATGAAGTGGCGCGTCCTGAGCGTGAACAACGAGAGCGGCGGGCGGCTCACCGTCAACTACTCCAAGCCGGAGTGCGCCCGCGGGGCCACGCCCCAGCCGCACGCCAACACCAAGCGGTGCTTCCCCACGCATTGGGCTCCGGAAGGGGCGAGCGACCCCTATCTCGACTGGTTCCACAAGTACGTCGCCGTACAGGTGCTGGAGTCCGACCTGACCGGGGGTTCCGTCACGGTGCGCAGCGACTACGCCTACCCGCCGGACGGAGCCGCCTGGGCCTACGACGATCAGGAACTCGTACCGGCGGAGCGGCGCACGTGGTCGCAGTGGCGCGGCTACGAGCGGGTTCAGGTGACGCGGGGTGAGGAGCCTGACCGGCGGATCGCGACCGAGCACCTGTTCTTCCGCGGTCTGCACGGCGACAAGCAGCCGACCGGCACGCGCACCGCGTACGTCACCGACTCCCAGGGCACGAGGGTGCAGGACCACTGGCGGCTCCAGGGCTTCGAGCGCGAGACACGGTACCTGCTGGGGCCGGGCGGCCAGGAGCAGTCCGGCACGATCAACGACCCGTGGCTGTCCGGCCCGACCGCCGAGGGCGGCGGCGACGAGGCGTACCTGCTGGACACCGCCAAGGTGCGCAGCCGCGCGAAGCTGAGCACCGGTGGCCTGCGGCTGATGGAGACCCGGCGTTCGTACGACTCGACCGGCGCGGTCACGCAGGTCGAGGACCTGGGCGACACCGGCACCGCCGCCGACGACCGGTGCACCCGCTACACCTACGCCCGCAACACCTCGGCATGGATCCTGCACCTGCCGAGCCGCATCGAGACCGTCGCGGTGACCTGCTCGCAGACACCCCGGCGACCCGACGACGTGGTCGGGGACGCCCGCATGTCCTACGACGGAGGGGCGTACGGGGCGGCGCCGGCCAAGGGCGACCAGACCCAGGTGGAGGAGCTGGACCACTACGCCGACGGGCAGCCGGTGTACGTCCCCGTCTCCCGCACCGCCTACGACCAGTACGGCCGGCTGACCGAGAGCGTGGACGCGACGGGCAGGAAGACCGGCACCGCCTACACTCCGGCGACCGGCGGCCCGGTCACGAGCGTGGCCACCACCAACCCGCTGGGGCACGTCACGACGACGTGGCTGAAGCCGGAGTGGGGAGCCATGACGGCCGAGGAGGACCCGAACGGCCGCCGCACCGAGCTGGCCTACGATCCGCTGGGCCGGCTGGCGAAGGTCTGGCTGCCGGGCCGCGCGAGCAGCCAGAGCCCCAGCGGCGAGTTCTCCTACCAGGTGCGGACCGACGGGCCCGTCGTCGTCACCACCAGGACGTTACGCCCGGACGGCGGCCACACCGTCGGCCACGAGCTGTACGACGGCCTGATGCGGTTGCGCCAGACACAGCTGCCCGGCCACGGCGGCGACTGGCTGCTGGGCGACACCGTGTACAACACCCTCGGTCAGGTGGCCAAGAAGAACGATCTCTATGCGAGCACCGGCCCGCCCGCCACGGCGATCCTCGGCGTGGCCGACAGCGCGGTGCCCGCGCAGACCGTCTACGAGTACGACGCGATGGGCCGGCAGAGCGCCGAGGCGCTCATGGTGCTGGGCCAGGAGAAGTGGCGCACCACGACCACCCACTTCCCCGATCGCGTCGACATGGACCCGCCCGCGGGCGCGACGCCGATGACGAGCCTGCTCGACGCCCAGGGCCGTACGGTGGAGCTGCGCCAGTACAAGGGCCAGTCGCCGACCGGCGACCACGACGCCACCCGCTACACCTACGACCGCAACGGCCTGGAAGCGAGCGTCACCGACGCGCAGGGCAGCGTCTGGCGTACCCATTACGACCTGCGTAACCGGGTGACGAAGCTGGAGGACCCGGACCGGGGCACCACCACCTTCGGCTATGACGTGCTCGGCCGGACCACCAGCACGACCGATGCCCGCGGGCGTACGCTCGCCTTCGTCTATGACCGGCTGGACCGGCAAGTCGCCACGCACGAGGGCTCGTCGTCCGGGGCGAAGCTCACCGAGTGGACCTACGACACGCTGCCCGACGGCACCTCGGTGAAGGGCATGCCGGTCTCGTCCGTACGGCACTCGGGCGGCCAGTCCTACGTGACCCGGGTAGACGCCTACGACGAGCGGTACCGTCCGACGTCCATCACGCAGGTGATCCCGTCCTCGGAGGGCGGGTTGGCGGGCAGTTACACCGTGGAGCCGCGCTACAACGACGACGGCACGGTCCGGTCGGTGAAGTACCCGGCCGCGGGCGATCTGCCGGAGGAGACCGTCCGCACCACGTACACGGCGCTCGGCCTGCCGGTGCAGACCCGCTCCAGCCTGGCCACATACGTCAACGACACGCTGTACAGCAGGCACGGCGAGCAGCTCCAGGTCCGCTGGGGCGCCGAGGGCTCGCAGGTGCTGCACGACTACACCTATGAGGTGGGCACCCGGCGGCTGCTGCGGCACATCGTCGATCGGGAGACCGCCGGCCAGGTCCGGCAGGCGGACGTCAGGTACTCCTACGATCCGGCCGGCAACATCACCGGGATCGCCGACACGCCGCCGGTCGCGAACGCGGCCTCGGACGTCCAGTGCTTCACCTATGACTACCTGCGCCGGCTGACCGGGGCGTGGTCGGCCACGGACGGGTGCGCGGCCCCGCCTGGCCTGGCCGTCGTGGGCGGGCCGGCGCCGTACTGGCACTCCTACACCTACGACCGCAGCGGCAACAGGCTGACCGAGACCCGGCACGCCGCGGGTGGGGGCACCACCAGCACCTACACCTATCCCGAGGCCACACAGCCGCAGCCGCACGGGCTGCGGCAGGTGACCACCACCGGCCCGGACGGCGGCCGGCTGGACAGCTACGCGTACGACGCCTCCGGGAACACCATCCTGCGCAAGCTGGGTTCGGCCGAGCAGCGGCTGGAGTGGGACACCGAGGGCAACCTGGCCAAGGTCGTCGAGGCGGGCGGCACCACGTCGTTCCTCTACGACGCCGACGGCAACCGGCTGATCCGGCGCGACCCGGCCGGCACGACGCTCTATCTGGCGGGGATGGAGGTGCGGCTGGCGAAGAACGCCACGTCGCCCACGGCGACCCGGTTCTACGCGCACGGCGACGAGCCGGTCGCGGTGCGGACCGGACGCGCGCTCACCTGGGTGGTGGGGGACCACAACGGCACGGGCCGGCTCGCCATCGACGCCGAGACCTTGGAGGTCACCCGGCGGCACTTCGACCCGTTCGGCAACCCCCGCGGCACCGCGCCGACTTCGTGGCCATCGGAACGCGGCTTCATCGGCGGCACCTCCGACCCGACCGGGCTCACCCACATCGGGGCACGCGAGTACGACGCCTCGATCGGCCGGTTCGTCTCCGTCGACCCGCTGCTGGAGCCGGACGACCCGCAGAACCTGAACGGCTACGCCTACAGCGACAACAGCCCCGTCACCTACACCGACCCTTCGGGCCGTGCCGACCTGTGCGGCCACAATCCGGGGGACTGCCAGGACGGTCCACCCGGCGGTGGCCAGGGCGGCGGCTCGGGCAGTGGCTCCGGCGGGTCCACGCCACCTCCTCCGCCGCCACCCGGCGGTCCCAGCCAGAAGGACCAGGACGAGGCCAAGAAGACGATCAACAAGTCCTGGACCGACGTCGCGATCGAGGCGGGCGGCGAGATCATCAAGGATCTCATCGGCTACACCGATGTCCGCGACTGCCTGCAGGGCAACCTCGGCTCCTGCGCCATGGCCATCGCGGGTCTGGTGCCCGCCGTCAAGATCGGCAAGGCCCTGAAGGCCGCCTACAAGGCGGCGCGCGCCGTCCTGCGCTGGCGGGAGCGGCTGAAGTGGGCGCGCCGGGTCCAAGGGGAGGCGGAGGAGGCCGCGGAGGCACTCGCGAAGTACCAGGACGATCTGGCCAAGTGGAAGAAGGCCCAGGAGGCGTCGAAGGCGACCAAGCGGCCACCGGCGGGCGGCGCGGCGGGTGACGGCAAGAATCGCCTGGTGCCCGGCGGCGACATCGTCAAGCTGCCGCCGACGCGCGGCCGGGGCGGCACCTGCCCCACGCGTAACAGCTTCGTGCCCGGCACGACGGTCCTGATGGCGGACGGGTCCCGCGTCCCCATCGAGCAGGTTCGGCCGGGTGACGAGGTGGTCGCCACGGACCCGCGTACCGGCGAGACGAGCACGCGGACCGTCACCGCCACCATCGTCGGCGACGGCGCCAAGCACCTGGTCGACGTCAGCGTGGACACCGGCGGCGAGACCGGGATGGTGACCGCGACCGACGGTCATCCCTTCTGGGTGGACTCGCGGGGACAGTGGGTGGACGCGGCCGACCTGCGGGTCGGGGACACGGTCCGCACGCCCGAGGGGCGGTCGCTCGCGATCACCGCCCTGCGGGCGTACACCGAACGGCAGCGCGTGCACAACCTGACGGTCGACGGCGTGCACACGTACTACGTGGCCGCCGCCGACGACCACGTCCTGGTGCACAACTGCTGGCGCGGCGGCCACGAGGGCAAGCACCGGTTCGTCCGGGGCAAGCACCGCGACCCGGACGGCGCGCGCTCGAAGAACCGTGCCTACAAGGGCCGCCACCATGAGCCCCCGATCCCGCTCGCGACCAGGATCTCGGTCAAGGTCACCTACGAGATCCTCTACGGCCAGCCGTCGAAGTACGGGCGTGATCCGAACAGGGAGGCGCAGGGCTTGGCGGATCGGGTGAACAACGCGAAGGATTGGATGGAGATCCTCGTCGACATCTTCAACTCCATCCGCTGGTGAGCTCCCGGTAGGCCGGCGGCCGGTGGCGTGACGCCACCGGCCGCCGTGTCGGCGTGTCGAGACCGTGTGGGCAGGACTCCGCTGTGTATCAACCCTGTATCGAACAGGGCGGTTCCCGGCGATCACCGGCGCCCCGGAGCGACCCGTGCGTTCATGCTGAGGAGGGCTGCGGGCGGGCGCCCGCCCGCAGCCCTCGGTCAGGACGTCCGCCGGCCGGTTCGGAGAAGGAGCCGCGATGGAATTCAGGGTGCTGGGGACGGTGCAGGTGCTCGACGGCGGGCAGGCGGTGCCCGTCGCGTCCCGGCGCCAGGAGCAACTGCTGGCGCTGCTCGTCTGCCGCGCGGGACGCGCGGTCACGACCGAGACCCTGATCGATGAGTTATGGCCGGAACGGGCGGGACCGGCCACCGGCAAGAACCTGCAGGTGCTCGTGCACCGGTTACGCAGGACGCTCGGGGACCCCGGCCGTGTCGTGCTCGACCGCTCCGGCTACCGGCTGCGTGCGCAGGTCCAGGAGGTGGACGCCTGGCACTTCACCGACCTCGCCGAGCACGGGCAGTCCGCGCTGCGGCGGCACGACGCCGCCGGCGCGGCCGACCTGCTCGGGCGGGCGCTCGCGCTGTGGCGCGGGCCGGCGTTCTCCGGGCTCACCGAGGTGGGCGCGCTCGCCGACGCCGCGGCGCTCCTCGAACGGCAGCGCCGGCAGGCGCTCACCGCGCGCATGGACGCGGAGATGGCGCTCGGCCGGCACGCCGAGATCGTGCCCGAGGCGGCGGCGCTGCTCGCCGAGGACCCGCTCGACGAACCCGTGGCCGCCCGTCTCATGACGGCGCTGCACCACTCGGGGCAGCGCAAGGAGGCGCTGGAGGTGTACCGGCGCACCAGGGCGGTGCTGGTCCGCGAGCTCGGTGTCGAGCCGGGCCCACAACTCCGCGGCCTCGAACAGGCCATCCTGCGCGGCGACGCCGAGATCGGCCCGCCACGCCGCCCGGCCGAGGCGCCGGGCCTGCTCCCGCCCGCGGTGCCTGACCTGACCGGGCGGGAGGCGGAGCTGGACCGGCTGAGCGAGATCCTGGCCGGGCGGCGCGCCGGGCCGCCCGTGCCCTGCGTCATCTCCGGCATGCCGGGTGTCGGCAAGAGCGCGCTGGCCGTCAGGGCCGCCCACGACCACCTGGCGTCCTTCCCCGACGGCCAGCTCTACATCAACCTGCGCGGGGCGGGCGCGCGGCCGGTGCCGCCGCACGACGCGCTCGCCAGGTTCCTGCGCGCCCTGGGCGTGAGCGGCGCCTCGATCCCGGAGAGCACGGACGAGCGGGCCGAGGTCTACCGGGCGCGGCTGTCGGGAAAGCGCGTGCTGGTGGTCCTCGACGACGCCGCCGACGAAGGGCAGGTGGAGCCGCTGATCCCGGCCGGCGCCGGGTGCGCCGTGCTGATCACGAGCAGGGCGGCACTGACCGCGCTGCCGGGGGCGTACCGGCTCGCCCTGGGGGTGCTGGGCGAGGACGAGGCCGTCCGGCTGCTCAGCACGATCACCGGCCGTCCCTTCGCGGACGCCGACGCGGACGGCGCCGACCGGCTCGCTGCGCTGTGCGGGCGGCTGCCGCTGGCCCTGCGCATCGCCGGCGCCCGGCTGGCGGCCCGCCCCCACTGGTCGATCGGCCGGCTCGTGGAACGGCTCGCCATCGAGCATCACCGACTGGACGAGCTCACCCACGGGCCGCTGTCGGTGCGGGCGAGCCTGGCGCTCGGCTACTCCGGCCTGGACGAGCCGGGCCGGACGCTCCTTCGCCGGCTGGCGCTGCTGGACACGCCGGTCTTCGCGTGCTGGAGCGCGGCGGCCCTGCTCGGCGTCGACGTCAGGGCCGCCGGGGGGATCCTGGAACGCCTGCTCGACGCCCAGCTCGTGGAGTACGCGGGCGTCGACGGCATCGGCGAGCCCCGCTACCGCCTGCACGACCTCGTCCGCCTGCACGCCAAAGAACGGCTGGCGGCCGACGAGCCGGAAGGCGAGGGCGACGCGGCGACGATCCGGCTGCTCGGCTCCTACCTGGCACTGGCGGAGCAGGCGCACCGGAGGCAGTACGGCGGCGACTACACCGTGCTGCACGGCGACGCGCCGCGCTGGGATCTGGACGCGGCGACCCTCGACCGGCTGCTGGCCGACCCCGCGGGCTGGCTGCGCAGCGAACGGCTCGGGCTGCTCGCGGCCGTCGACCAGGCCGCCCGGCTGGACCTCAGCGAGACCTGCTGGGACCTGGCGCTGACCGCGGTCACCCTCTTCGAGGCGCAGTGCCACTTCGAGGATTGGGAACGCACCTCGGAGACCGCGCTGGCGGTGGCCATGCACGCGGGCGACGTGCGGGGCGAGGCCGCGATGCGTCATTCGCTGGGTTCCCTCGATCTCTTCCGCCAGCGTTACGCCGCCGCCAAGCCGCATCTGGACGCCGCCGTCGACCTCTTCGCGGCGGTGGGCGACCGGCACGGGCAGGCGCTGGCCCTGCGCAACGCGGCGCTGATCGACCGGATGAGCGGGGCTCCCGATACGGCGCTGGGCCGCTACCGGCGGGCGCTGGCGATGCTGCGCGAGGTGGGTGACCGGCACGCCGAGGCGCACGTGCTCGGCAGCATCGCGCAGATCCACATCGATCAGGGGCGGACCGCCACGGCGGCGCCACTGCTCGCCCAGGCGCTGGCGATGTACCGGGAACTGCGCGACCAGCGCGGAGCGGCGCAGATCCTCAACCGCACGGGGGCGATGCACCTCGGCGAAGGGCACGCCGCGGCGGCCGAGGCCGCCTACCGGGAGGTCACCGCGACGGCCCGCGCCAACGGCGACCTCATCGGCGAGGCCCACGGCCTGCTCGGCAGCGGCGAGGCCAAGCTGATGGCCGGCGACCTGCCGGCGGCGGGTGACCTGCTGGACGCGGCGCTCGCGCTGGCCACCGAGGTCGGCGAGCCGTACGTGACGGCCCGCGCCCGCCTGGCGGCAGGGCTGCTCGCCACCGAGCGGGCCGAGCACGAGCGCGCCCTCGGCCTGCTCGCGGCGGCGCGGGCCGAGTTCGCCGCCTTGGACATGCCGGTGTGGCGGGACCGGGCAGGAAAGGCGCTCCAGGCGCTCGGCGAGCGGCAGGCGGATCCGCACTGAGCACGGTTTCGTGGCCGCCCGGGCTCCTATGCGCGGCCCCAGCCGTCGAGCGGCCTGGTCCAGTGGCTGTCGGTGCAGCCAGGGCCCCCGTCGTCGTCGCCCGTGCCACCGTCGCCCGTGCCACCGTCACTCGTGCCACCGTCGCCCGTGCCACCGTCGCCCTCCTCCCCGGCGTCGCCCCCGCCTCCCGGCTCGTCGGGGCACTCGTTGCCGGGTGGCGGTGGCGGAATGGCGGCCGCGCTCGTGGCTCCGCCGATCACCAGGGCCAGTGCGAGTAAGAGGGCTTTGAGTGCGTTCATGTTCTTCTCCGGTTCGGCTCGAACGGTTTCATTGCTCCGCGAGGTCGGCGATCTCGTCCTCGGTCAGGACCCCCGAGTAGGCGCGTACGTCGTCGAGATCCATCCTGATCGAGTCCACTCCGCCCTGCCCGCCCATGATCAGCTGCTGCCCGACGTACGGGGCGCTCCGGTTGGTCGCCGTGTTCTGCAGGACTCCGTCCACATAGAGCCGCAGCTCGCAGGTCCCATAGTCGTACGTCGCCGCCAGGTGGGTCCAGGCGCCGGCCTCCGCCGGGGCGTCCGACCGCACGGTCACCGCGGACGCGCCTCCGTCGGAGGTCCGCATCGTCACGGCCCAGCGGTCGGACCCTTGGTCGTAGACGAGCTTGAAGGCGCCGTGGTCCAGCACCCGGTGGGAGGAATGCTTGGTGCCGACGATGCGGGCCCAGGCGGCGACCGTGTAGCTGCGGTCCGTGCGCAGGATGGGCCCGGCCGTCTGGACGAAGCCGCTCGGCACGGCCGCGACGCCGGCCGTACCGGCGGGAGCGGAGACGTTGGGCAGGCCGGTGCCCACCGCGCCGCCCAGCCAGCCCTCGTAGCGCATCACCGCGCCGTTGAACTCGGCGTGGCGGCCACGCCCTGAGGAGTCGAGCGCGGTGGTGCCGCTCGGCTCGTCGAACCTCCAGTGTCCCTCCGCCACGACCGGCCGGCTCGCGAGCGTCGCGGCCTCGGCGGGATAGACCACCCGGTCGTAGACGCGCACGTCGTCCACCTCGCCCCACCACGGGACGTCGGGGTTCTTGCCCCTGCCGATGTTGAGCACGCCCGTCGCGTTCCAGGGGGCGGAGTGCGTGCTGGTGATCGCCTGCGGGCGGCCGTCCACGTACAGGCCGATCGTGCCGGTGGCCGCGTCGAAGGTGCCCACGAGGCGGGTCCAGTTGTTCATCGCCGGGGGCCCGTCGGAACGGGCCATGTGGTACGTGACCGGCTCGGCGGTGTCGGCGGAGGCCATGACCATCGCCCACCGGTCGAACGTCGCGTTGTACATCAGGTGGAAGCCGTCGCGGTGAGCGCCGTCCACGCTCAGCACGATCCGGTTGTTCGTCTTGTCCGTGAGCCGCACCCACGCCGCGACGCTGAAGTTGCGGTCGGTCCGGATCAGCCCCGTGCCCTGAGAGTGGAAGCGGCCTCCCTTGGCCATCCGCACCCCGCCCTTGTCCCAGCCCCTGGTCCAGACCGGCCCGTCGGCGGGCACCGGGGCCGCGACCCGAGTGGCGTGGTGGCCGTTGCCGGAGGAGTCGGCGGCGGCGTCGCCGGTGGTCTCGTCCAGCCTCCAGTGGATCATCGGGGCTTTCGCCGAGCGCACGCTGAACTCGTAGCGCCGGTACGGGCCGAGGTGGCCGGCCTTGTCGCGGCTCCACACGTAGAGGGTGTTGAGCAGGTTCCGCGACGGTGTCGCCTTGATCACCGCGGTGCCGCCGGCGGACACCGGCACGACGGTCGCGGTGCCCGGCTCGTCGTCGTTCAGCGCGTACAGGAAGGCGCCCACGTCGGTGTCGGCCGGGTCCGCGCGGAAGATGAAGGTGCCCATGACGCCGACACCTCCGGCGGGAACGGGGTCGCCGCCCTCAGGCGTCTCCGGGTAGTCGGCGGAGGTGACGGAGGGCGACTTCGACGGTCTGCTCGTGTCCACGATCAGGTCGCACCAGGGCGACCAGTCGCTCGTGCCACTGGTGGCGGTGCCGTCCTGGCCGCGTACCCGCCAGGAGACCCTGGCGCCGTCCGCGAACGCGCCGGCGGGGATCGGGGCGGTCACGGGCGTGCCGCTGGCGACGTAGGCGGTGTAGCGCTCGCCGACCTTGGCGCCGCCGGTGTGCCACTCGAAGTGCGCCCGGACCGTCTGACCCTTGGAGCCGTCGGCGTCGTTGACGCGTGCCCGCAGCGTGGGCGCCGGCGTGGTGACGTACGGCGCCGCCGTGCCCGTGGCGCACGGCACCCCCTGCGCCGAGCCCACCATGGCGGAGCGCTGGTCGGGCACGTTCGGCTTGGTGTTGTAGGTGATCTCCAGCACCGGGTTGTTGCGGAACTTCTTCCAGCCGAACGTGTCGCTCTCGCTGGAGGCGCGCAGGCCCAGGGTGAGGTCCGCCCACTTGCCGGCGGCCGCCGTGGTCACGATCGAGGTGGCGTTGAAGTCGACCCCGCCGTCGTTGCAGCTGGAGTTGTAGCCCTTGGCGACGGTGACGGTGGCGACCCGTGTCCTCCAGCTCGGCTGGGCGTTCCACGTGGTGCCCGTCCCTATGGTGCCGGTGTGCCACAACTCCACCGGCCGCGCCGAGCAGGACCAGGAGTACACCTCGTACGTACGGAACGTCGCCCTGATGATGTGCTTGCCGTTGACCGGGGCGGTGTTCATCCGGAAGAAGGACCGGTAGGTGTCCTGGGTGGGTCCTGAGGGCACGTTCGGGTCGTTGTAGTAGCCGACCCTGGCCACGTCTTTGCTGCCGTAGTACCGGGTGCTGCTGAAGTGCCGGGAGACGAAGGCGAAGGCGGCCCGGCCGGCGCCGTGCATCGGCGGGTCGATGTACACGGGATAGGTCAGGCCGGGGGCGCTCAGGAAGTCGCGGTCGGGGGTGAGCACGAGAGTGCTCCCCTCCATGCGCGCGGCGACCGCGGCCGTCGCGTCGCCGGTGCGCGGCCCGACGAGGCGGTCGCCGATCTCGGTCGCCGAGCCTGACGAGTCCCACATCTGCGGCGCGTTCCCGTGCATGGCGACCTGGCCCGTGTCGTCGAGCACGGTGAGGTTTCCCGTCTTGTCGATGTGCAGCGAGCCGCCGGTCACCTGGGTGCCGAGGCGGATGTCGGCCAGGTCCTCCTGGACCGGGCGGCGCAGCACGAGAACCTGGGAGAAGCCGTCGGGTCCCGCCGTGAGCGTCAGGTCGACGCCGGGCAGCACCTCGGGGTAGGTCGCGACCGCGCCGCTCAGCGTGGGCACGGGCAGTGGCGCCGGCCACGTGTACGCGATCGACACACCGCCCTTGGCCGCCCGCACCAGCGGCCCGGAGCCGCCTCCCGAGAAGGCCAGGTCGATGTCGGCGACGGCGGGCGCCACCGTGCCGTCGGGCCGCCGCTCCAGGGCCGGGTCGATGTCCACCCATGCGGAGCCCTTCAGCGCGGACGTCGGCAGCGCCGAGACGACCATGCGCTGGTTGCCGTCCGGCTCGGCGAAGATCCGCGTCGTGGACGTCCGGCTGGACATGATCTCCACCGGCTGCCCGAGCTCCTTGGCCCTGCTCATGGCGGAGGACTCGTCGTCGGGTGGCGGCAGGCGTAAGGCGGCCGCCGCGTCTCCCCCGCTGATACTCTCCGCCGCCGGCAGGCCCACGACGAGCCCGACGATCAGCGCAACGACCATGACCATCACTCGAAGCATCCTGTCCACCCCTGACCCGCCCGTCCGTCCCGGCCGTGCCAACGTAGGAAGGGCCGGTTACACGCCGGTTTCACGGCCGGGCCCCCTCCGGCCGGGAGCGTAGGATCGCGGCTGTGATCGTCGATGCCGATGAGGTCGTGGGGCTCGCGCAGCGGTTGGTGCGGGTTGAGTCGTGTAATCCGCCCGGTGACGAGGCTCGGGTCGCGCGCGTGCTGGTCGAGGTCGCCGGGGCGGCGGGGCTGGAGGTGCGGGCGGACGAGGTGGCGCCCGACCGGACCAACGTGACCGTCCGGTTGGCGGGGGCCGGGGAGGATGCGCGGGCTTTCGTCTACTGCGGGCACCTCGACACCGTGACGGTCGGGTCGGCTGCCTGGACGCGGGATCCGTTCGGTGCGGAGATCGCGGACGGGATGTTGTGGGGGCGCGGGGCCGTGGACATGAAGGGCGGGCTGGCGGCGATGCTCTCCGCGATGGTCGCCATCAAGCGGTCCGGTCGCCGGCTGCCGGGTGATGTGGTGCTGCATGCGCTGGTCGGTGAGGAGGTCGACTGCGCGGGGGCGCGGCGGCTGCTGGCGTCCGGGGGCATGACCGGGGCGGGGTGGATGGTGGTCGGTGAGCCGACCGGGATGCGGGTGGTGGTCGCGCACAAGGGGTGTGTGCGGTTGCGGGTGGTCGTTCGCGGGACGGGAGCGCATGCGTCGCGTCCCGACCTCGGGGTGAACGCGATTCTCAACATGGCGCGGGTGTTGCCTGAGCTGGCGGCGGTCGATGTGTCGGGGCCGTCGCATCCGTTGCTCAGCGGGGCCACGTCCACGCCGACCGTGATCAGCGGGGGTAGCGCGCTGAACGTGGTGCCCGACGCCTGCGCGGTGGACTTCGACATCCGTACGGTGCCGGGGCAACACGCCGGCGAGCCGGCGGCGCGCTTCCAGGCCGTGCTGGATGAGGCGGCGCGGCGCGACCCGGCGTTCCGTGCCACGGTCGAGGTGACCTATGACCGTTCCCCGGTCTCCACGCCTGTCGATGATCCGCTGGCCGGAGCGGTGCAGGGGGCGGCGGAGGAGGTGCTGGGGCGCCGGCCCGAGGTGGGTGGCGCCGCCTACTTCACCGACGCGTCGGTGTTGCAGCCGCCGACCGGCGTCCCGACGGTGATCTTCGGGCCCGGCGACGTCTCCCTGATGCACCAGACGGACGAGCGGATCGGCGTCGGCGAGCTCGCCGACGCCGCCCGCGTCTACGCCGCCCTGCCGTTCACGGTGTGGTGACCGTCGCTTCGGCCTGCCAGCAGTGCGTCCAGCGGCCCTCGCCCAGCTCGGTACGTCCCGGCACCTCGGTCGAGCAGACCGGCAGCGCCACCGGGCAGCGGGGGTGGAACCGGCAGCCGCTCGGCGGGGCGATGAGGCTGGGCGGCTCGCCGTGCCGCTTGCCCGCGGGGGCCGCCATCCGGTCGGGGTCGGGGGCCGAGTCCAGCAGCAGCTGCGTGTACGGATGCCGCGGCGACTGCGTCAGCTCCTCGCTGGGCCCGCTCTCGATGAGCCGCCCCGCGTACATGACCGTGATGTCCTCGGCGAAGTAGCGGGCGCTGGCGATGTCGTGCGTGATGTAGAGCAGCGCGAGATCGTTGTCCCTGGCCAGCCCCTCCAGCAGCCGCAGGACGCCGAGCCTGATGGAGACGTCCAGCATGGACACGGGCTCGTCGGCGATGAGCGCGACGGGACGGACGGCGAGCGCCCGCGCGATCGCCACCCGCTGCCGCTGCCCGCCGGACAGCTCGTGCGGCATCTTGTCCATGAACTGCTCGACCGGCGTGAGGCTGACGCGTTCGAGCAGCTCGGCGACCTGCTCGCGCTCCTCGGCGTCGGTGCGGGCATGGCCGTGCAGTCGCAGCGGCCTGGCCAGGTGGTAGCGGACGCGGTGGAAGGGGTTCAGGGAGGCGAAGGGGTCCTGGAAGATGAGCTGGACCTGGCGCCGGTACTCCTTGAAGGCGGCGCCGCGGTGGGCGCGTACCGGCTCGCCGCGCAGCAGCACCTCGCCCGACGTGGCCGGATAGACCTGAGCGAGCAGCCGCGCGACCGTGCTCTTGCCGCAGCCGCTCTCCCCGACCAGCGCCGTCACCGAGCCGGCGCGCAGCGCGATCGAGACGTCCTCGACGGCCCGCACCGGCGGGCGCTTGCCGAAGCGGCCGCGCGGGCCGCGGGCGGCGGTGAAGTGCTTGGTGAGGTTACGTCCCTCCAGGACGATCATGTCCGTGTTCATGACAGGCCCCTCCCGTCGTTGAGCAGGCACGCGACCTCGCCGTCCGTCCCGGCACGAAGCACGGGAAGAGTCTGCGAGCACTCCTCGAACGCCTTGCCGCACCGGGGGTGGAAAGCGCAGCCGGGCGGCGGGCTGCGCAGGTCGGGCGGGGTGCCGGGGATGCCGAGCAGCTCCTCGCGCGGCCCGCGCAGGCGGGGGAAGGAGCGCAGCAGGCCCAGCGTGTACGGATGACGCGGCGACCGGTGCAGCGCCTTGGCCGTCCCGGTCTCCACGACCCGGCCCGCGTACATGATGGCGATCCTGTCGGAGATCTCCATGAGCAGCGACAGGTCGTGGGTGATGAAGACGACCGCGAAGCCGTACTCCTCGCGCAATGCCTTGATCTCGGCGAGGATGTCGCGCTGCACGACCACGTCGAGCGCGGTCGTCGGCTCGTCCATGATGATGATCTCGGGGTTGAGCGCGAGCGCGATGGCGATGGCGGCGCGCTGGCGCATGCCGCCGGACAGCTCGTGCGGGTAGGAGCGGCGGCGGTCGGCGCTGATGCCGACGCGCTGCAACAGCTCCACGGCCCGCTCGGTGCGGTCGGAGCGGGACATGCGGGGCGCGTGGATGCGCAGCACGTCGTCGATCTGGGCGCCCACGGTGCTGACCGGGTTGAGGGAGTTCATGGCGCTCTGGAAGACGACGGCCAGCTCCTTCCAGCGGAAGGCGCGCAGCTCGTTCCTGCCGAGGGCGAGCACGTCCACGGCGGTGCCGTCCTTGCGGCGGTAGACGACCGACCCCGAGGTGACGGTGGCGGGCGGGCGCAGCAGCCGCGCCACCGCGTTGGCCAGCGTGGACTTGCCGCTGCCGCTCTCGCCCGCCAGGCCGAGGATCTCGCCGCGGCGCAGGTCGAGCGAGACGCCCGACACCGCGTGCACGGCTCCGGTGCCGGACAGGTAGTCCACGCCGAGGTCGCGGACTTCCAGGACGTTCATGCGCGTGCCTTCCTGGGGACCTTGATCGTGCGCAGCCGCGGGTTGGCGATCTCGTCGATGCCGAAGTTCACCAGGGCGAGGCCCGTGCCGATGAGCGCGATGCACAGGCCGGGCGGGATGAACCACCACCAGGCCCCGATGAGCAGCGCCTGCCCGTTCTGCGCGAAGTACAGCATGCTGCCCCAGCTCACGGTGGACAGGTCGGCCAGGCCCAGGAACGACAGCCCGGCCTCGGCCAGGATCGCGGCGACCACGGTGGCCAGGAAGCTGGTGGCGATGACGGGCAGCAGGACCGGCAGGATCTCGAAGAAGACGATCCGCAGCGGTCCTTCGCCGCTCGCCCTGGCGGCCTGGACGAAGTCGCGGCGGCGTACCGACAGGGTCTGGGCGCGCAGGACGCGCGCGCCCCACGCCCAGCCGGTCACCGCGATCACCACGGCGACCGAGGCGACGCCGCGCTGCGGCAGGTAGCCGGCCAGCACGATGATGAGCGGGAGCGCGGGCAGCACGAGGAAGATGTTGGTGAGCACCGACAGCGCCTCGTCCACGGCGCCGCCGACGTACCCGCCGACCAGGCCGACCGCGACGGCGAGCACGGTCGCGATGAGCGCCGACAGCACGCCGACGCCGAGCGAGACGCGGGCGCCGTAGACGAGCTGGACGAGGATGTCCTGCCCGGTCTGGGTGGTGCCGAGCCAGTGCTCGGCCGACGGGCCCTGCAGCCCGGCGTCGCTGGTGGCGGCGGGATCGGCGCCGATGAGCAGCGGCCCGAGGACGGCCACCAGCGCGAAGAAGACGAGGATCCCGGCCCCGATCTTGATCTTCATTCCGACTCCTGCCTGGTCCGGGGGTCGAGCACCACGTACGCGAGGTCGGCCAGGAAGTTCGCGACGAGCACGGCCAGCGAGATGACCAGGAAGATGCCCTGCATGAGCGGGAAGTCCTCGTTCTCCACGCCCTTGAGCAGCATCGAGCCGATGCCGGGATAGGAGAAGACGATCTCGGTCAGCACCGAGCCGCCCACCACGAAGCCGAGTGACAACGCGAAGCTGGTGATGTTGGGCAGGATCGCGTTGCGGGCGGCGTAGGCCCACATGACCCGGCGCGAGGTCAGGCCCTTGGCCTCGGCCATCACCACGTAGTCCTCGCCGAGCGTGGTCACCATGACGTTGCGCATGCCGAGGATGCGGTCGGCCATGGAGGCGATCACGATGGTGATCGCGGGCAGCGCGGCGTGGTAGAGCACGCTCTGGATGAACTCGCCGTCCCAGCCGGGCGTCACCTCCAGCCCGTACGCGCGGCTGACCGGGAACCACTGCAGCGTCACGCCGAAGACGAACACCAGCGCCAGCGCGACCCAGAAGTACGGCACCGCGTGCATGAACGTGGCGGCCGGCAGCACGCCGTCGAGCCAGGTGCCACGCTTCCACGCCATGATCACGCCGAGCGCGGTGCCGATGAGGTAGCTGATCAGCGTGGCGACGCCGACGAGGCCGATGGTCCACGGCAGGCTGTCGGCGATGACCGTGGAGACCTCGGTGGGGAAGAACGTGATCGACCGGCCCAGCTCGCCGTGGGCGAGGTTGACCAGGTAGTCCACGTACTGCTGCCACAGGCCGGCGTCGCTGATGCCGAACGCCTTGCGCATCGCGTCGATGGCGGCCGGCTCCACGTTCCCCTTCATGCGGGCGACCAGCAGCTCGACCGGATCCCCCGGCATGAGCCGGGGGATCAGGAAGTTGAGCGTGATGGCGGCCCAGGCCGTCAGGAGGTAGAAGCCGAGCCGCCTGGCCAGGAACCTCACGTGCCGGCCGGCTTCAGTCTCAGCAGCACCACGGCCGCGTCGGGCGAGGTGTAGGGCGACGGCATCGCGTACGGGTCCTGCTCGGACGGCCAGCCGACGTACTTGTCGGTGCGGTACTGCGCCCAGGACGGGCTGTAGAACAGCGGCAGCGCGGGCAGCTTCTCCACCATGATCTTGCCCAGGCCCTGGGTGGCGGCCTGCTGCTCGGCGAGGTCCTCGGTGGCGGCGTACTCGGCGATGAGCTTGTCGGTCGTCTCGTCCTTCCAGCGCTGGTAGTTGCCGGTGGCCGGCTCGCCGACGGGCGTGGCCAGTTTGCCGTAGAGCAGCGTGCGGAGCTGGAAGTACGGGGTGGGCCCGGCCTGGGTGCCCCTGATCGACAGGTCGTAGTCGCCCTTGCCGACCTTGGAGACCCAGTCCTGGAAAGCCACTCCCCTGGTCTCGACGGTGATGCCGATCTTGGCGAGGTCCTCGCGGATGAGCTGTGCGGCGTTCACCCAGTCGGTGTACGGCGACGGCACCAGCAGCTGGAACTTCAGCTGCGCCGGGTCGATGCCCTTGAGCAGCTCCTTGGCCTTGGCGATGTCCACCTTGAAGGCGGCGTCGCGGTACTCCTCCGGCACGTACGCCTCGCCGCCCGGCATCGTCACGCCGGTCGGGTGGGCGACCGTGGTGTAGCCCCGCTCGGCCACCTTGACGATCTTGTCCCGGTCGATGGCGAGGCTGATGGCCTGGCGCACCTCGGGCTTGCCCAGCACCGGGTGGGTGAGGTTGGGCAGCAGGTTGACCAGGCCCTCAGGCGGGAAGAAGTACTTGTTCTGCTCCGGCTTGCCCTGCACGTAGATCTTGTCGATGTCGGGCACGAACGCGCCCGCCCAGTCGACCTCGCCCTGCTGCAGCGCGGTCTGCAGGGCGTTGGCGGTGTACGCGGGGAAGCGCAGCACCGGCACCTCGGGCTTGCCGGGCTGCCAGTAGGACGGGTTCTTGACCAGCTCGTACAGCTGGGAGGAGAACTTCGACAGCGTGTAGGGCCCGGTGCCGACCGGCTTGGGGTTGGTGAAGGTGGCCGGGTCGTTCTCCTTCTCCCAGATGTGCTTGGGCACGATGGGCGAGGCGCCGGCGATGTCGTACAGCTTGGCGTAGGAGGTGGCGCCGAAGTCGATGCGCACCTTGTCGGGCGCGAGCACCTCGGTGCCGGCGATGTCCAGCGCGCTCCTGTTGAGCGAGGCGTGCTTCTTCAGCATGTCGAAGGTGAACGCCACGTCGTCGGCGGTGAACGGCTGCCCGTCGGACCACTTCACGCCCTGCCGCAGCGTGAAGGTGACCGCCTTGCCCTTCTTCGACCACTCGTGCTCCAGCGCCAGCCAGGGCGTGACCTCGCCCGGCTTGAGCTTGTTGAAGTACATGAGGGTCTCGTGGATCATCCCGCTGGTCCCGAAGTTCACGCCTTCGAGGTGGTACGGGTTGAAGTCCTCCTGGAACGTGCCCGCGTCCACGGCGTGGATCACCAGCGGCGGCGCGTCCCCGCTCTTGGCCGTGCCGCCACCGCCGCCCCCGCCGCCGGAGCAGCCCGCCAGGGCCAGCGCCAGCGCGGCCGCCATCGCCACTGCCCTGCTCACTGGCCTCATCACCGGTCGTCTCATGCCTACGCCCCCTTGCCGAAGTACTTCGTGCGCAGCTGACGCGAGCCCTTCGGCGCCGCGAACGCCTGGGCCCGCTTGAACCCGGCCGGCGCGCCGCGCACGATGGTCAGCGCGCGGTAGTAGTCGACGTACGGGAAGCCGTAGGTCTCGCCCCTGGCGTAGGCGTAGCCGGTGATGGCCTGCGACCAGATCTCGTACGCCTCCTCGCTCAGGTCGACGAACGTGTCGGGCGCGAAGCCTTCGGCGTCCTCCCAGTTGTCGGCGTAGTAGAGCTCGTTCGCCCAGTAGGCCTCGCGCTCGCGCTCCAGCGTCTTCAGGCCGCCGTAGAAGCGGGCGTCCTCGACGATGCGGTGGGTGCGGGCGTGGTCCTTGTGGATCGACGCGCTCCAGTGCGTGAGGATGACGTCGGGCTTCAGCTCCCTGATCATGTCGCCGACGCGCATCTTGGTGTCGTCGTCCTCGGGCAGCAGGCCGTCCTCGTAGTCGAGGAAGCGCACGCCGGCGCCGATCTTCTCGGCGAACGTCTCGGCCTCCTCGCGCTTCTGCTTGGCGTAGTCGGGCACCGTCATGCGGGGGTGGCCGCGCTCGCCGAGCGTCAGGTGCAGCAGCGTCGCGCGGTCGCCGCGCAGCACGTGCTGGGCGAGCACCGCGCCCGCGGTCAGGTCCATGTCGCCCGCGTGGGCCCCGATGGCGAGTACGTGTGTCATGCGGATCGCCTCATCACGTGGAACTTTCTGGTGATCTCGTAGCCGGCCTTGGTGTAGAGGTGGCCTGCCGGGCTGGTCGCGCCGGTCCACAGGAACCAGGACGAGTGCAGCCCTTCCGCGCGCATCCTGGTCATGGTCAGGTGGAGGAGGATCTTGCCGAGACCGGTGCCGCGCAGGCCGGGGTCGACGCCGAAGGGGCCGAACCGCTCGGGGATGCCGCGGTAGGCGGCGTACAGGGCGAAGCCCACGATGTGATCTTTTCTCGCGATCACGATGCGCGCGGGGTCGCGGTGCTGCCTGATCGCCTCGCCCCAGTCGGGGTTGAAGGCGTCGGCGGCGAACCTGATCAGCTCAGGCAGCTCGCCGGTCTCGGGGCTGCGGAAGACGTAGCCCTCGCGCTCGCGCTGCCGGCGCAGGTCGTGCACGTCGGGCGGGGTCTGGTAGCCGACGAGCGTGCGGTCCATGGCGACCGGCGAGTAGAGCGTCTGGAAGCCCAGCTCGCCGAGCAGCCGGAACCCGGCGGGGTACAGCTCGGCGTCCGCGCCCGGCAGCACGTAGTTGGGGGTGTAGGAGGAGAACTCCACCTTGGTGCGGCCGAGGCCCTCCAGGAACGTCACCGCCTCCTGCAGCAGCCGCCGGCCGAGGCCGCCGCCGCGGTGCTCGGGGACGACGAAGAAGAACGGGATCCACCCGATGTCCGGCTCCAGGTCGGTGCCGGGCGCTAACGGGATCAGGCGGCGGACGGCGTACGCGCAGCCCACCACGTCGTCCCCGGTCACGGCCACGCGCAGGCCCTCGGGGTCGAAGTTGGGGTCGAGCAGCACGCAGTCCCTGAACCAGCCGGCCGTGGTGGGGTCGGCCGGCATGCTGCGGTTCCAGGCTTCGACCAGGGGGGTCTCGTCGCCTGGCTGGAAGGGGCGGAGGGTGACCATGGAGGGAGCGGTCCTTTCACCTTTCGGCACTCCCGCCACAGCTTCCCCAGTGTCAACGGCCCAGGTCAAGAAGATTTGGGAAGAAATTTTCTAACAAGTCGTTCATGTGGAAGATTGTTTTCAAGTGCGGTATCTATGGATGTCTGCCACGGGATGCCCGCATACCGGACACACGTTGAGCGACGAGTCGATCTTGGGTACGGTGCTCGCGACGGCCGCTCGAGGCTTTGCCGACCACTGGCAATGCTTGCGGCCCTGCTGGCTAGGTGTCCCCTCGGAGCGTGAGAGGGGACATCCATGTCGGACATACCGTTCAGGTCATTTTTCGGAGAAGACCCGTTCAGAGGGTTCGAGGAACTCACGGGGCGGGTGTTCGGCGCCATGGAGGGCTGGCCGCCGTCCCGGCCGGGCGTCCAGCGCGTGGACGTCGGCCGGCTGCTCAGCGCCTCGGCCAGGGAGGCGCTGCGATCGGCCGTCGAGCGGGCCGGGCAGCGGGGCGCGCCCGACCTCGACGTCCTCGACCTCCTCGGCGCCCTGATCGACACCGACGCGACCCGCTCGCTGCTGACCACCGCGGGAGTGGACGTCGAACGGCTGCGCGACCGGATCGGCGACCTCGCGACACCGGGCGAGGCCACCGAGCCGCCCACCACGCTCTCGCCGGCCGCCAAACGCGCCATCCTGGACGCGCAGCGCGTCTCGCGCGCGCTCGGCTCCTCCTACATCGGGCCGGAGCACCTGCTGCTCGCGCTGGCCGCCAACCCCGACTCCACGGCCGCGCGCGTCCTGAGCGAGCAGGGCGTCTCGGCCAACGAACTGCAGCAGGCCGTGCTGGCCGGCGCGGTGTCCCGTCCCGCCGACGAACCCCGCCACGGCAACGGCGGCACGCCCTCGCTCGACGAGTACGGCCGCGATCTCACCGAGGAGGCCCGCCAGGGCCGCGTGGACCCGGTCGTGGGCCGCGAGGACGAGATCGAGCAGTCCATCGAGGTGCTCTCGCGCCGCACCAAGAACAATCCGTGCCTGATCGGCGAGCCCGGCGTGGGCAAGACCGCGATCGTCGAGGGCATCGCCCAGCGCATCGTGAACGGCAGCGTCCCCGGCCCGCTGAAGGACCGGCGGGTCATCGCGCTCGACCTGACCGGCCTGGTCGCCGGGTCGAAGTACCGGGGCGAGTTCGAGGAGCGCATCAAGAAGGTCATCGACGAGGTGCGCGCGCACGCCGACGAGGTCATCGTGTTCATCGACGAGGTGCACACGCTCGTCGGAGCCGGCTCGGCCGAGGGCGGCATGGACGCCGCCAACATACTCAAGCCCGCCCTGGCGCGCGGCGAGCTGCACGTCATCGCCGCCACCACGATCGACGAGTACCGCAAGAACATCGAGAAGGACGCCGCGCTCGAGCGCCGTTTCCAGCCGATCCTGGTCGCCGAGCCGACCGTGGAGCAGACGGTCGAGATCCTCGCCGGGCTGCGCGACACGTACGAGGCCCACCACCAGGTCCGCATCACCGACGAGGCCCTCGACGCCGCCGCCACCCTCTCGGCCCGCTACATCACCGACCGCTTCCTGCCCGACAAGGCCATCGACCTGATGGACCAGGCCGCCGCCCGCGTCCGGCTGCGGGCGAGCACGCCCGGCAGCGACGTGCGCGAGCTGGAGGAACGCCTGGAGTCGATGCGCCGCGACAAGGACCAGGCGGTCTCCGCCGACGACTTCGACCGGGCCAAGGAGGTGACCGCCCAGATCGCCAAGCTCCGCCCCGAGCTGGAGCGGGCCCGCCGGCACCGCGACAGCGCGCCGCAGGTCATGGTGGAGGACATCGCCGAGGTCGTCTCGCGCCGTACCGGCATCCCCGTCACCCAGCTCACCGAGCAGGAGCGCGACCGGCTCATGCGGCTGGAGGAGCACCTGCACGAGCGGGTCATCGGCCAGGACGAGGCCGTCACCGCCATCGCCGAGGCCGTACGCAGGGCGCGCGCGGGCCTGTCGGACCCGAACCGCCCCATCGGCAGCTTCCTGTTCCTCGGCCCGACGGGCGTCGGCAAGACCGAGCTGGCAAGGACCCTGGCCGCCGCGCTGTTCGGCGGCGAGGACCACATGGTCCGCATCGACATGAGCGAGTTCCAGGAGCGGCACACGGTCTCCCGGCTCATCGGCGCGCCGCCCGGCTACGTCGGCTACGAGGAGGCGGGGCAGCTCACCGAGGCCGTACGCCGCCGCCCGCACTGCGTGATCCTGCTCGACGAGATCGAGAAGGCCCACCCCGACGTGATGAACATCCTGCTGCAGATGCTCGACGACGGCCGCCTCACCGACGGCCAGGGCCGCACCGTCGACTTCACCAACGCCATCGTCATCATGACCAGCAACATCGGCGCCGAGCTCATCCTGGAGGCCACCGGGGACGTCTCCGAGCTGGAGGACCGGCTCATGGACCTGCTGCGCCGCACGATCCGTCCCGAGCTGCTGAACCGCATCGACGAGACGATCATCTTCAAGCGGCTCGAACGCGAGCAGCTCCGCCAGATCATCGACCTGCTGCTGGAGCGCACCCGCGGCCGGCTGCGCGCCCAGGACATCTCGCTGGAAGTGAGCGACGCCGCGAAGGACTGGCTCGCCCAGCGCGGGCACCAGCCGGAGTTCGGCGCCCGCCCGCTGCGCCGCGCCGTCCACCGCGAGCTGGACAACCGGCTGTCGGCCATGCTGCTGACCGGCGAGGTGGCCAAGGGCGGGAAGGTCACGGTGGACGTCGAGGGCGACACGCTCCGGCTCAGGGCCGCCAACCCCGAGCCGGCCGCCTGACCGCCACGCCTCAGCTCTGGTCGTGGGCGAGGGGTGAGGGGTCCCAGGCTTCTCGCCGGCAGCGGTGTCTCACTCCTTGAGCGGCCGGCCGGTGGCCCGGCGGATCGCCTCGTCCAGCCGGTCCCCGGTCCGCCGCCCGCTCTCCTGCCCGCTCTCCTGCCCGCTCTCCTGCCCGCTCTTCTGCCGGGGCGGGCGCCGGGCCGGGGTGGCGCGCAGGGCGGCGCCGCAGCGGTCGGTGGTGCGGATGAGGCTGGCCGGCACCGGTGGGGCCGGCCACACCCACAGGTGGTACGCCTCGCCGGGGTCGTCGTGCACGGCGTCGAAGTGGCGGTCCCGGCCGCGTACGCAGGCTCGGACCCGGTACCAGCCGGGGCCCGCCGCGCTGAGCAGGGGGACGGCGGGCACGGGGCCGTGATCCGGGGAGTCGAGGCGGAGCCGGCCGCGTGGCGCGTGCACGCTCGCCTCGACCACGTCCTCCCAGGACGCGTCGACGTCGCCGGGCGGCTCGGTGAGCGTGAGGGCGACGTGGACGGTGCCGGTGTCGATGCCGGTGTAGAGGAGCGCGCCGGCCGACATCACGATGATCAGCCCGTTGGAGTGGTCGGCCGTCCCGATCGGCAGGTCGCCGTCGTCCAGCAGCCCGAAGGCGTGGTCGCTCACGCGCACCTCGGCTGACGCGTCCATCTCGCCTCCTTCGCGAGCGGGCCCTGCCGCGCCGGGCACGGCAGGGCCCCGTCAGGCTTCAGCAGGATGTCACGTGCCCACGGTGACCCGGAAGGGATCGCCGTCCAGGACGCGCTCGCGGCGGAAGAACTGGGTGTTCAGGCCGCCCTGCGCGTTGTTCTCGGTGGCGGTGATCATGCACACGGACACGCCGGTCGGGCCGGTCTGGCCGGGCAGGCTGAAGTTGCAGCCGTCGAACGTCCGCCGTGTGCCGCCGGAGCTCAGCCCTTCGTACGAGCGGGCGATCGGGTACTCGTCGCAGCTCAGCCCGCTGATCGAGGGGGCATCGCCGCAGGCGAGGCTGCGGTTGGTGTTGATGATCGTCTCGTTGGTGGTACGCGTCAGCGGCGCGTCGAAGGTCGCCCCGGGGAGCCCGGACGCCTGGGCGCGCGAGACGTGCGAGGCCAGTGACGGGTAGAGGCTCTGGCTGTAGACCAGCTCGGAGGCGTACCACGGCACGACGCAGCCGATGGCCGCCCGGCCCGCCGTGGCGTTGTCGCAGCGGATCTCGCTCATGTCGAAGCCGATGCCGGCCGGGGTGTAGGTGCCGTTGGTGAACGTGAGTGACCAGGTGGTGGTGCAGGTGCCGATCGCGCCGGGGGCGGTGGCGGTGGTGCTGAAGTACGACTCGCCCTGGATCCAGGTGCCCAGCGGGGAGATCGGGCGGGACGGGAAGGTGGCGCCGGCGGTGGTGCAGGAGCCGCTCGCGGTGGTCGTGCCCGACAGGCTGGCGGCCAGGGCGTCACCCCAGCCCTGGTAGGCCGACAGCTCGATCTGGTGCGCCCAGTCGGGCAGGTCAGTGGAGCTGTAGCTGTAATTGATGACGTTGAACGACGCCTCGCCGGTCACCGTTCGCACGCCGTTGACGACGCGGTACGTGGTGTAGAGCAGCCCGGTGATCTCGCACGCCGAGGTGCGCAGAGCCCACACGCCGGTGAAGGCGTTCTCGATGCACCAGTCCGGAATCGGCAGGATGTCCTGCACCTGCGCGCGGGGGCGCTGCTGGGTGAAGGGGGTCTTCGGGGTGACGACCTGGAGGCAGGCGGCCGTTTCGCCTTCCTTGGGCGTCGGGCAGGCCGGTGTCTTGTGCTGGACGGCCTTCGTGCCCTTCTTGCGGGCGGGCTGGTCGGAGCCCTCAGTGGGCTCGGATAAGGCGAGCTGCGGGGACGGGGGCGCGGCGGCCGAGGCCGGGGTGGTGACGATGCTCAGCAGGGCGGCTGCGCAGGATAAGACGGCCAGGATGGATCGTGCGCGCATCTGGGTACACACTCCCTGTTTGCGGTAAGTGGCCCACGGGCGGGCGTACTTGGGCGAGTCCCCCGCCCGTGGCTGCTTCGGCGCCCACGATTATGTGTTCGACTTCTGCCGCAAACAACCCCTTGACCGACATGCGCACTGGAAGTAGAGGAAAATCGTAATTTCCCGATATATCGGGGTATTTCAGCAGGTCAGGCTATTGGCTGGGGAGCCGATAGGAGGGTTGCCGCCTGCCCGTAAATAGGGCGTACGAGGAGGTGGGCCGACCTTCCCTCGGACGGCCGGCCGGCCGCGTCGCTCACGCGCGCCGCACGCGGTAGCGGTAGGCGACCGCCTTCGAGGGGAAGGTGCGGGTTTCGAGGAGGTCGAGCTCCACCTGCCGCTTGCCCTGCGGGAAGTACGGGATGCCGCCGCCCACCAGCACCGGGTAGACCACGGCCCGGTATTCGTCGATCAGGTCCGCGGCGGCGGCCTCGGCGGCGAGGGTGGCGCCGCCGATCGCGATCTCCCCCTCCCCCGGCTCGGCGCGCAGCCGCTCGATCTCCTCGGCGAGACTGCCGGAGGCCAGGCGGGCGTTGCCCCGCACCTCCGGCAGCGTGGTGGAGAAGACGACCTTGGGGAGCGGGTTCCAGAGCCCGATCCATTCGCGGGTGTCGTCGTCGATGGACGGCTCCTGGTCGGCGGTCTCCCAGAAGAGCATGGTCTCGTACAGCCGCCGGCCCATCAGGTGGACGCCGACCTGCCGGATCTCGTCGATGTGGTGGCGGAAGATCTCCTGATCGGGCTCGGCCCAGTCGAAGCCGCCGTCGGGCCCGACGATGTAGCCGTCGAGCGAGACGCCCATCGAGTACGTGACGTTGCGCATCCTAGAGTTCCTCCTCGGCACCGTTGTTTCCGGAGTATGACTCCCTGGAGCCGGGGAACTCATCGCGCCTCAGCGCACGGATCTCGTGCGGACGCCGTTGAACTCGAAGTCGTAGACCGTGTGATTGACCTGGAGGCCGTCCACGGCGCCGACGAACGCGTTGTCCCTGCCCTTGGAGATGCCGAGGCTGAGGCTGATCACCGCCTGGGGCAGCTTCTCCTTGAGCTGGCGGAACGAGCACGGTGACGCCTGGGTGCAGGTGATGGTGCCGCCTGTGCTGCCGGTGGCCCACCACTTGCCGTTGTCGGCGGAGGCGTCGTACTGCTGCCAGACGTTGGGGCGGGGCTCCGACGGTGCGGACGGGCTGGTCGAGGTGTTCGGCAGGTAGACGAGGCTCGTGTACTCGGCGGAGCCGACGTTGGGGTCGGCCTCGATGGTGATGTTCGGCAGGCTGACGCCGGTGAGGCTGTCCATGCCGGCGAACACCCAGTACTTGAGCTTCTTGATGGACGACAGCGGCTTGTCCGCGTAGAGCGTCTCGTTGCCCCAGGCGATCTTCTCGGTGCCGCTGCCGACGATGATGCCGAGGCTGCCGCGTCCGTACGGCGGGGGCTGGGTGGCCGCGAACGCCGTGGCCTCGGTGCGTCCGTAGGGGCCTTCGCGCAGGACGGCGCTCGGCGAGCCCAGGGTGTTGCGGCCGATCACGCCCCACCGGCTGGCGGGGATGATGCCGGGAAGCGCCGCTTCACCCGCCGCGCTCCTTTGCGATGGCGTGTCGGCGTACGTGACCAAGGGCGTGGCCAGCGCCAGAGCCGCCGCTGAGATGATCAGGCCGAAACGCCGGCCGCGAAATGTACCCATGAATCCCCCAGAAAACGAAATTGCCTCGAATTCTCGCGCATATCGGACATGCGGTTGTGCGGGTCCGATGCTGGGCGCGGAACCTGTCATTTCCTGGGGAAACGCGGATCAATCACGGCGGCCGGCGAATTGGCGAGGAGCTTAATCGGGTACGCGACGGCGTGGCCCCGGCCATTCACCGGGAACCACGCCTTCGGGCGTTTTATCGGGAGAAGGTGGCGCTGTGCAGGTCCACCGGGTTGGCGGCGTCGCCGGTCGTCACGCCGTACACGGCGGCGAAGGAGGAGCCGGTCGCGACCAGGCCGGTGTAGTCGCCGAGCAGGCGTCCGACGCTGGTCGACGGGAAGGCTCGGGTGTCGAACGGGCCCTCGATGTGCTGCTCGCGCCACGCGCCGGGCTGCGTGCAGCCGCTCGCGCAGGTCACGGCCCACAGGTCGGTGGGCAGGTCGGGGCCGGAGGTGTTGTTGCGGAAGTCGTAGTACGTGACCGCCACGGTGCCGGTCCGCGACACCGCCACCGCGGGAACGGCGGCCGAACCCGTGGGCGTCCTGTCGATGCGCACCGGCTTCGACCACGTACGCCCGCCGTCGGCCGAGCGCGCGTAGGCCACGTGGAAGGCGCCGTCGGCGTCCTGGCTCGGCCAGGTCGCGTGCACGACCTGGGTGCCCGGCTGGGCGGCGAGCAGCGGGAGGGCGGCGTTCCTGATGGGGTCGCCCGAGTCGTCGGGGTCGGGGATGCGGGGGCCGACGGCCATGGGGGCGGGCACGTCCAAGGTCTTGGCCCAGGTCCTGCCGCCGTCAGTGGAGCGGATGACCTGGGTGAAGCCCTCGTCGATGGTCTCGTGGTGCATGCCGATCAGCAGCGTGCCGTCGGGGAGGACGACGAGCTGGGTGCCGATGACGCCGCTGTTCCTCGGCACGTCGAACACCTTGCTGGTCGTCCACGTACGCCCGTCGTCGGTGGATCTGGCCAGGTAGACGGGCTGGATCCAGTTCGGCTCGGCCTCGGTGGACTGGTCGTCGATGCGGTCCCACACGGCGTAGACCACGCCCGGCCGGTAGGGGTCGGCGGTTACCGAGGGCCGGTCGTTGAAGAAGCGCACGGTGTCGTCGCGCTGCAGCGTCACCGGCGGGCCCCAGGTCCTTCCACCGTCGCCGGACCTGGAGACCAGGATCGCGGTCACGTCACCGGCGCGGGACATCGACAGCGACGCGGCGATCGCCGCGCCTGACGGGGTGACGGTGACCCAGTGGTCGGTGGTGACGTCGTAGTCGCCGCCGTTGGCCGCCGTGCCGCCGTTGCAGCGGGAGAAGGCCGGCATGTTCCTGGAGGTCGTCCAGGTCCGGCCGGCGTCGTCGGAGACGGCGGCGAGGGCGCCGTTGCTGCCGTACCGGTTCCAGCGGTCCTGCTGGAAGACCGTGACCAGGCGCTGGGGCCGCCTCGGGTCCGCGGCGAGCGCCGGGAGGACCTCGGTGTTCGGGTTCAGGACGTAGCCGTCCGCCGGGGGGCCGCCGCAGTCGGCGGGCAGCGGGCTGACGCCCGAGACCGGCCGCACGACGGCCGGCTTGGCGCCCGCGTCGTCGGCCGCGGCCGGCTGGGCGAGCGGGGTGGCGGTGGCGAGGAGGACGGCAGTTGCGCTTAACAGTGCCCTGGGGCGTCGGATCACGAGCTGGTTCCTCATTCTCGTTGCGGTTTCCGGCAGGAACCTTACAACGGAAAGATCAACTTTGTGGAGGAATGATCATAATGGCCGCTGACCTGGGCATCAGCGAAATCCATCTCTTGACTGCCCCTCCACGGACCAGTCGGCCCCACCGCGCTTGACGCCGGGAGTACCGATCAGCACGGTGCTCAGTACCGATCGGTACGCATGGAGGAGCACGATGGGGCTGACACCGGCGGGAGAGCGCGTCTGGGACGCCGCCCGCGAGATCTTCTACCAGGAGGGCGTCCGGAGCACCGGCGTCGCCGAGATCGCCGAGCGGTCCGGCGTGGGCAAGCCGAGCATCTACCGGGCCTTCGGCTCGAAGGACGAGCTGGCCGTGGCGTACCTGCGGGAGAAGGGCATCTCGCCGCAGGAGATCATCGAGACGGTCCGCGCGGCCTGCCCCGGCGATCCGCGCGCGCAGCTGCGGCGCGTGGTCGCGGAGATCGCCGAGGCCATCGCCGCACCCGGGCATCGCGGGTGCCCGCTGGCGAACACCGTGGTGGAGTTCCCCGACCGGGCCCATCCGGTGCGCGTGGCCGCCCAGGAGCAGAAGCAGCGCTACCTCGAGCTCTTCACCGAACTCGTCGAGCCGCTGCCCCTGGCCGATCCCGGGCAGGTCGCCTACCTCATCCAGATGCTGGTGGACGGCGCCCACATCACCAGCCAGGTCTTCGACCCCGGCCGCTCGGCCGCCGGCCTGGTGACCGCCGTCGACCGGCTCCTCGACGCCTTTCTCGACCAGGAGGAGAGCGATGTCCACTGACGTTCTGCCGCCCGAGTACGCCGAGCGGTTGATCCGCGATCGGCGTGCGGTGCGCGCCTTCCGTCCCGATCCCGTGCCCGACGCCGTGATGCGGGCCGTATTCTCGCTGGCCGGCGCGGCGCCCTCGAACAGCAACACCCAGCCGTGGAGCGTCGAGGTCGTCAGCGGGGCCGCCCGCGACGCGCTCAGCAAGGCGCTGCTGGCGGCCCACGCCCGTGGCGCGCCGTCCACCGACTTCCCCTACAGCGCCGGCCTCTACACCAGCGTCCACGCGGCCCGCCGCCAGGCGTTCGGCACGACGCTGTACGGCGCCCTCGGCATCGCCAGGGACGACCACGCGGCGCGTGACGCGTACCAGCTCGACAGCCTCCGCTTCTACGGCGCCCCGCACGTCGCGCTGCTCTTCCTCCCGTCGAACGGCGAGGCTCGGATGGCCGCCGACCTGGGCATGTACGGCCAGACTCTGCTGCTCGCCCTTTCTGCGTACGGGATCGCGAGCTGTCCCCAGGGGCTGCTGAGCTTCTACGCCGACACCGTGCGGGAGCAGCTCGGGGTGCGTGATCGCAAGCTGCTGTTCGGGGTCTCCTTCGGGTATCAGGATCCCGACGTGCCGGGCAGCGCCGTCCTGACCGGCCGGGCCTCCCTTGAGGAGACCACCCGCTTCTGGACGTGATCGTCGGGCTCGCCGGCGGCGGCTACGCCAGTGCCCTATCTGCTCTGTCACCGTGAGCCCTCGCGGCGGCAGAGCCCGTCATGACGATCGTGGCAGTGACCAGGAGCACGCAGCTCGCCGCGATCGCCGCGACCACCCCGTGCACGCCGATCCAGGGTGAGGCCGCCGGCAGCGCCGCGACCACGGCGGCGAAGGCCCACAACACCAGGGAAGGCACCACAGGCCGCGCCGCGATCAGTCTGTACACCGCCCCGAGCAGCAGCAGGAACACCCCCACCGGAATCGCCACGGCGTACCCCAAAGTGAGCGGCCCGGCGACGCCATGCCCGCCCTCCTCGGTCGCCGCCTCCAGCCCGGCGCCCAGCGCGGCCAGCGCCGCGAAGATGCCGTAATGCCCGTACCCCCACAGATAGGACCGGTCGCGCCGCCCGCTGAGCCCTTCGCCGGCCTCCACCAGGAAGTACAGCCACCACAACGCGAACAGCACCACGAGCCCCGACACCGCGACCACCACGAACCGGCCGCCGACCTCGCCCGCCTCCATCGCCGCCGCCACCCCTCGGGACACCGCGAGCACGCTCTCACCGAGCAGGATGATCGTGAACAGCCCGTACCGTTCGGCGATGTGATGCGGATGCCAGGTCGTGGGCCGCTCGCGCTCCGCCCACAGGGGCACCGCCAGCTCCAGCAGCGCCAGGACGACGAAGAGCGGCAGCTCGGCGCTCACCGGCGCGAGCACGGAATGGTAGAGCCAGCCCACCGTGACGACGGAGATGCCGGCGGCGTACCGCAGCGCGGTGCGGCGCCGCGCCGGGTCCCCCGAGGCGGCCCGCAACCACAGCAGAACCAGGCCGATCCGCATGATGACGTAGCCGAGGGTGACGAAGCCGTAGTCGGCGTGCTCGGCCGCGACCGGCACCCCGGCGGCCAGCACCAGCACGCCGGCCATCTGCACCATGGTCAGCACCCGGTAGCCGACGTCGTCGGTGTCGTAGGACGAGGCGAACCAGGTGAAGTTCATCCACGCCCACCAGATGGCGAAGAACACCTGCAGGAACGGCGCGATCCCGCCGGCCGCGTGCCCCTCCACGATCGCGTGCGCGAACTGGGCGGTGACGGCCGCGACCGCCACCACGAAGGTGAGGTCGAACAGCAGCTCCAGCGGGCTGGCCACGCGGTGCGGCTCGTCGATGGGCCGCGCCCGCATCCGAACCCTGATCCTCATGCCGTCTCCTGTCACTTCCGGTACGTCTGTTCTGCCTCTTGAGACAGGACGGCGCCCCGGGTTGTGACAGTGCCGGTGATCGGCGACCGGCCGCGACGTTTCGGCCGAGCCCGCCGCCAGTGGCAATGGATCTGGTTCTCTCCGGGGATGCGCAGGACATAGCCCCAGAAACATGAGCTGCGCGCGGAACGGACCTGGCGGTGGACCAGCGAAACGGTCGCGTGACTGCCCTGAGCCCTGAACACCACCGACCCCGCCGAGGTGTGGGTTCTGATGTTCGCCAGGACGTTGCCCGTCGCCACGGCATTCGCCCGGCCGCCGCTGACCACGTCATTGGCACGGCCGCTGCTCACGGTCTCCTTCCATGACGTCCACCGGTTGCAGTAGAGCACCATGGCTGATGCCGCGTCAGAGCAGCCGTCCGTTCCTGTGCAGGTGATCGAAGACCAGGTGATCGACCGGGGACACGCGGTCGCGGTCGGCGTAGGCCAGCCAGACGACCTCTTCGATCTCGCTGCTGGCCGTCGGGATCCCGTGGTGGCCGGCGGTGTAGCAGATCATCCGTACGGCGACGCCGTCGGCGTGGTCGTGGGCCTGGGCCTGGAAGGTCCCCAGGTGGGTGGCGGTGGTGGGGTCGATGGTGACGGCGAGCTCCTCGTCGATCTCGCGTACGAGGGTGTCCATGTCGGTTTCGCCCGGTTCGCGTTTGCCGCCGGGGAGGTAGTAGACGTTCTTGCCTCGTGATCGCGTGCTGAGGATCTTGCCGTCTTCCAGGTGGATCCAAGCGACCTTGTCGAAGGTCCCGCTCATGGTGCGCTCCTCTCAGGGCCGGTCGCCTGCGTGCCGGCGACCGGGTTTCACGAAATCGGAGGTCAGACGCCGGCTGTCAGGGTGACGCCGGTGCCGACGGAACGTTGAGTGGTCACGTCGGTGGCGAGGATGCCCGTGGAGGCGACCGTGAACTGGTTGCTGCCCCGCTGGTACGCAAGGCCGATCCGAGCCCCGGCCGCGGCGCCGAAGATCACAATATGATCACCGCGTCAGGAGATCGGCTCCCGGCTGACGCCCAGGTCGGTGCCCTTCGGCTCCTTGACGGCGGTGACCGCGGCCAGGGAGACGACGCAGAGCACCATGATGTACGCGCCCACGGACAGCGCCGACCCCGTGCCCTGCACCAGCGCCTGCGCGATCGTGGGCGCGAAGGCGCCGCCGAGGATGGCGCCGAGGGCGTACCCGATCGCCGCTCCCGAATAGCGCACCGAGGCGGGGAACATCTCGGCGTACATCGCCGACATCGGGCCATAAGACAGGCCCAGGCCGACGGTCAGGACGATGATCGCCGCGGCGAACAGCCAGATGTCGCGGGTCTCCATCAGCAGGAACAGCGGCAGCATCCAGACGAACACCAGCGCGTACCCGATCTGGAACGTCCTGACGCGGCCGATGCGGTCGGACAGCGCGCCGCCGTACAGGGTGAAGATCAACCACGTGGCCGAGCCGGCGACGGTGGCGAGCAGGACGGACGGGCGGGACAGGCCGAGCGCGGTGGTGCCGTAGCTGATGAAGTAGGCGATGAGCAGGTAGCCCGCGGCGTTGTTGGCGACGAAGATCAGGGCGGTGAGCAGGACGTTCTTGCTGTGGCCGCGGAACAGGTCGCGCAGCGGCGCGGAGGACGTCTTGGTGCGCTGCTGCAGCTCCTTGAAGACGGGGCTCTCCTCGACGGCTCGGCGCACGAGGTAGCCGATGACGATCAGGGTCAGGGAGAGCAGGAACGGCACCCGCCAGCCCCACGCCTGGAACTGCTCGGGGGTGGTGACCGTACTCATGATCCACAGGACGCCGGTCGCCAGGATGAGGCCGATCGGCACGCCGATCTGCGGGAACGTGCCCCACCAGCCGCGGCGCTCGCGCGGCGCGTGCTCCACCGCCAGCAGCGCCGCGCCGCCCCACTCGCCGCCCGCGGAGAAGCCCTGCACGATGCGCAGGAGGATGAGCGCGATCGGCGCCGCGACCCCGATCGACTCGTACGTCGGCAGCAGGCCGATCAGCGTGGTGGCCCCACCCATGAGCAGGAGGGTCATGACGAGCATGCGCTTGCGTCCCAGCCGGTCACCGTAGCGGCCCGCGACGATCGCGCCGAGCGGGCGGAACAGGAAGCTGATGCCGATCGTGGCCAGCGAGATGAGGGTGGCCAGGCCGGGTGCCTGCTCGTTGACCGGGGCCAGGAAGAGCGGCCCGAACACCAGGCCGGCGGCTTGGGCGTAGATGAAGAAGTCGTACCACTCGATGGTGGTGCCGGCCAGGGTGCTGGCGAGGACCTTGCGGTCGTCGCGGGTCATGGAGCGCGGTTGGCTCGTCACGTCGACTCCGTTCGTGCTCGTGGGGGGCTGGTGGGGATGTCATCGGCCACGGTGGTTCACCCCGCCGCGATGGCCGGCGCCCAGCCACGATCACCATTCAAACCCGCGCGTGGTGATTGGTCTAACCGGGGAAGGTCAGTCGTTGCTTCATGTTCCGCACGTCGCAGGTCCGATGGTCGTACGTGCCGTACATCTGCGCGTACTGGGCGGCGATACGGTCGCACTCTCGTACGGCGCCGGCTATGTCCCCGCTGGCGGCGATCAGGCGTACCCGGTGCAGCCGAGCCTCCAGGGTCGCCGGTGCCGTCTCGCCGAATTCGGCGGTCAGCTTCCGCACCTTCTCGTCGCTGGACTGAATGGCGTCGGTGTCGTCCGCGTTGATGATGGCGGCGAGTTGCGCGGCGACGTCTCCGGCGCTGTCCGGCCGATGGCCGGGGGTTTTGGCGAGAAGCTGCATGGTGAGCCCTTCAAGGGCGGGCGATATCCCGTAGACCCGCCTGCTGGGCGGCGTCGGAGGCTTGCGTAAATGCGGCTCTCTGAGCGCGGAAGGGTTCAAGCGACCGAACGGCGGCTCTCCGGTGAGCATCTCATAGAGGACGCAGCCGAAGGAGTACAGGTCCATGCGGAAGTCGCCCGGCTCGTTGCGCGATGAGTTGCCGGTTCGTTCAGGGGTGGGGGTCGGCGGAGGGGCGGATGAGGCCGGTTTCGTAGGCGAGGATCACTGCGTGGACGCGGTCGCGGAGCAGAAGCTTGCTCAGGACGTTGCTGACGTGGGTTTTGACCGTTTGCTCGCCGATCGTGAGGTCGGTGGCGATTTCGGCGTTCGAGCGGCCGCGGGCGATCAGTTCCAGGACTTCGCGTTCTCTGGCGGTGAGCGTGTTCAGTTCGGGGGGTGTGGGGTGGGAGGTCCTAGCGGGTGGGCGGGTGCGGACGAACTCGCCGATCAGGCGCCGGGTGATCGACGGGGCCAGCAATGCCTCGCCGGCGGCCACCACGCGTACGGCGTCCACCAGGCCGGAGCGGCGGACGTCCTTGAGCAGGAAGCCGCTGGCGCCCGCGCGCAGGGCCTCGTAGACGTACTCGTCCAGGTCGAACGTGGTCACCATGAGGACCTTGACCGGGTCGGTCGTTCCGGGGCCGGCCAGGCGGCGGGTGGCTTCGAGGCCGTCCATGCGGGGCATGCGCACGTCCATCAGGACGACGTCGGGCCGCAGCCGGCGGGCGGCCTCGACGGCCTGCGCCCCGTCTGTGGCCTCGGCCACCACTTCCATGTCGGGCTGGGCGTCGAGGATCGCGTGGAAGCCGGCGCGTACCAGCTCCTGGTCGTCGGCCACGACGATCCTGATCGTCATCGCGGGCCGCCGATCGGGAGCCGGGCGATCACGGCGAAGCCGCCGCCCGGGCGGGCGCCGGCGGTCAGCTCGCCGCCGAAGAGGTGGACGCGTTCTCGCATGCCGATCAAACCCTGTCCGGCTGATCCATCCCGGTCCTCGCCGTTGCTGACGCGTCCGTCGCGCTCGGTGCCGCCGTCCGACCCGATGCCGGTGGGGCTGCCTTCGTTGTGGACTTCGATGTGCAGGTCGCGGTCGGTGTGCCGGACGCGTACGCGTACCCGCGCCCCCGCCGCGTGCTTGACCACGTTCGTCAGCGCCTCCTGCACGATCCGGTACGCCGACAGGTCCACCCCCGCGGGCAGCGACCAGGAGCGGCCGTCCATCTGCAGCTCGGCCCGCACCCCGGCGCGGCGTGCCTGGTCGATCAGGTCGGGCACCTGCGCCAGCCCGGGCTGGGGAGCGAACGCGCCCTCCCCCGCAGGTCCCTCCTCGGGCGGGTCCTCGTCGCGGAGCACGCCGAGGAGGCGGCGCATCTCGGTCATGGCCTGCCGCCCGATGCCGGCGATCGTGTCGAACGTCCGCTCGGCCGCCTCCCCGTCCCGTTCGGCGAGCACGGGTCCCGCCTCGGCCTGCACGACCATCATGCTGACGTGGTGGGTGACCACGTCGTGCAGTTCGCGGGCGATGCGGGCGCGTTCGGCGGCGACCGCGCGGCGGGCCTCGAAGTCGCGTTCGCGGGCCAGCAGCTCCGCCCTGGCCTCCAGTTCGGCCGTGTACGCCCGCCGGATCCGCGCGCTGTCCCCCAGCACCCAGGCTCCGGCCAGCAGCAGCGTGGTGAAGGCGACGTCCAGCAGGTCGCTGTCGGTGGCCGGGACCAGCGAGACGACCGCCACGCTAAGCCCGGTGAGCACGCCGACGACGATGGAGACGGTCCTGCCGCACCAGGCCACCATGGTGTAGAGGGCGACGACGCCGCCCAGCGCCACCGGCGTCACCAGGTCGGGGTAGGGCGAGGCCCCGTACACCGCCGACGCCGCCCCCACTCCGAGGTTGATCCAGAGCGGATGGCGGCGCCGCCAGGTCAGCGGCAGCGTGACGAGCAGGACCAGGAGCACGGCGAGCGGGCCCGGGGGCGGCATGTGCTCGATGGGGGCGCGGACGAAGAGCGCGATCAGGGAGATCACCGCGAGGAGGACGGCGAGCGCCCCGTCAGCGGCCACCGGATGCTCCCGGAGCCAGGCCGCCACACGTTTCGTCGGCATACGCCCAAGTATGGGGTGCGGCGCCGCTGTTGACCTCCCTCCAAGGAGGGAGCCTCCCCCGAGGACCGGTGCCCCCACAGCGCGGCGCCGACGTCGACCACCGTCGAGGAGACAGGTGCGTTCGCGCGCCGCTGGCCTCCCTCCGAGGGGGGAGGCTCCCCGGGGCGGGTGAGCGCGTGGTTCGTCGTGGCGGGGGATCCGGTGCGGGCGGCCGGCGTCTACCGTTCGAGGTCATAGGGATCCCGCTGGAACACCGGTTCGCCGTCCTTCATCCGCTGTCACCAGGAGGTCCCCCCCATGTCCACGATTCACCCGCCCCTCCCCCACGCCATGTGGGCGTCGCTGCGCAGCACGTTCTGGGACGACGCGCGCGGCCACCAGCGGCTGGCGTACGTCGTCGGCGCCGCTCTCATCCTCACCGGCCTCGCGCACGGCGTGGTCTGGGCGGTGGTCGGCGGGTCGGCGGAGGGCTCGCTGTCGTGGCGCAAGCCGGTCACGTTCGGCGTCTCGTTCGGCCTGACCACGCTCACGCTCGGCTGGATCGGCGGCCTCCTGCGGGCGCCGACGTGGTCGGGGTGGCTGGTGTCGGTGCTGCTGTGCGGCTCGACCGCGCTGGAGGTGCTGTGGGTGAGCGTGCAGCGGGCGCGGGGCGTACCGTCGCACTTCAACGACATGACGGCGCTGGACGAGGCGCTGTTCACCGGGGGCGGGGTGACGATCGCGGTCACCGTCACCGCGCTCCTCCTGATCACGGTCGCGGCGTTCACGTCGTGCACCGCGGACGCGGCGATGGCGTGGGCGATCCGCGGCGGCATGCTGGCGCTGCTGGCGGCGCAGGTGGTCGGGATGTGGATGATCGTGCACGGGATCGGCCTGCTCGATGCGGGGGTCTCGCCGCTGACGCACTCGATGACCACGTACGGGCAGGCGGGCGCGATGAAGTACGCCCACGCGGTGCCGATGCACGCGATCCAGGTGCTGCCGGGGCTGGCCTGGCTGATGGGGTTCGGCAGGTGGTCCGGCCGGGCGCGGCTGCTGGCGATCAGCGCGGCCATCGCGGGGTACGCGAGCCTGTTCGCCGTCGCGCTCGGCCGTACGGCGCTGGGGCTGGAGCCGTTCGACCTGGTCAGCGCCTCGAAGTTGCTCTATCTCGTCCCCGCGCTGCTGCTGGGCGCGGCCTCGGTCGCGACGGCGGCGGCCCTGCGCCGCTGATCAGAGCCGCTGCCGGACGTCGGCGGTCAGCTTGTCCAGCAGGTGGACGAGCGTGCCGCGCTCCTCCGGGGTCAGGCCCTCGACCAGGGACGCCTCGCGGCCGAGCACCGAGTCCACGGAGCGTTCGATGAGCGCGTGACCCTCGTCGGTCAGCGTGACGAGGACGCTCTTGCGGGCGGTGCCGCCGGGCGCGCGGCGGATGAGTCCCGTCCGCTCGGCCCTGGCCACCCGCTGCGAGATCGCGCCGGCCGTCACGAGCGTGCGGCGGGCGAGCTCGCGGGTGCTGAGCCGGTACGGCGGCCCGGACCGGCGCAGGACGGACAGCAGGTCGAGGGTGGCGGCGTCGATCCCGGCGGCGCGCAGCACGCGGGCCCGGTCGTCGGCGAACATCTTCGCCAGCCGCCAGATCGGCGTGACGATCTCGATGGAGGAGGTCGGCGTGCCGGGACGTTCGCGCTGCCAGGCGGCGGCGATCTCCGCGGGACTGGTGGGGATGTCAGCCATGTCACGACCCTTCGCTATATTTAGGGCTAAACATACCCGGCGTCAGGAGGAAACATGGGCAGGACCGTACTGGTCACCGGGGGAACCAGCGGCATCGGCCGGGCCGTCGCCGCCCGTTTCGCCGCCGACGGCGCCGACGTCGTCATCACCGGCCGCCGGGCCGCCACCGTCGAGCCCGCTGCCAAGGAGCTGGGCGTGCGCGGGCTGGCCTGCGACGCCACCCGTCCCGACCAGGTCGCCGCGCTGGCGGCCGAGCTGGACGGTCCGCTCGGCGTGCTCGTGAACGCCGCGGGCGGCCTGCCCGCCACCGCCCCTGAGGGCACGCCGCCGCTGGAGGCGCTCGCCCTGCAGTGGGAGTCGAGCCTGTCGCTGAACGTGGTCGGCGCCGCCCTCACCACGGCCGCCGTGAGCGACCGGCTGGCGCCCGGCGGCACGGTGGTCAGCATCGGCTCGATCGGCGCGGAACGGCGCGGCGGCTCGTACGGCGCCGCCAAGGCCGCGCTCGCCGCCTGGAACGTCTCGCTGGCCGCCGAGCTGGGCGCCCGCGACGTGACCTGCAACGTCATCTCGTCCGGTTATGTGACGGGCACCGGCTTCTTCGGCGGCGGCATGACCGAGGAACGCCATCGGGCGCTGGTGGAGGAGACGCTGCTGAAGCGGGCCGGCACGCCCGGTGACATCGCGGAGACCGTCTTCTTCCTCGCCTCGCCCGGCGCCCGGCACATCACCGGCCAGACCATCCACGTGAACGGCGGCGCCTTCACGACCCGCTGAAAAACATGACACGCCCTGTCGGGTTTCCTCGTTACGTTCTGCCGTATGAGCAACCTGAAGGGCAAGATCTGCCTGGTCGCGGGCGCGACGCGAGGCGCCGGCCGGGGCGTCGCCGTCGAGCTGGGCGCGGCCGGCGCCACCGTCTACGTGACCGGCCGCAGCACCCGGCACAAGAGATCCGAGTACGACCGCGCGGAGACCATCGAGGAGACCGCCGAGCTGGTCAGCGCGGCCGGCGGCCACGGCATCGCCGTACCGGCCGACCACCTCGACCGCGACCAGGTCAGGTCGCTCGCCGAGCGCATCGGCCGCGACCACGGCCACCTCGACGTCCTCGTCAACGACATCTGGGGCGGCGAGCTCCTCGCCCAGTGGGACAAGCCGCTGTGGGAGCACGACCTGGACGCCGGCCTGCGCCTGCTCCGGCTCGCCATCGACACCCACGTCATCACCAGCCACTTCATGCTGCCCCTGCTGATCAAGCGGCCGGGCGGCCTGGTGGTGGAGATGACCGACGGGACGAAGGAGTACAACGACCACAACTACCGCGTCTCATTCTTCTACGACCAGGCCAAGAGCGCCGTCATCCGGCTCGGGTACGCGCAGGCGCACGAGCTGCGCCCGTACGGGTGCGCGGCCGTGGCGCTGACCCCCGGCTGGCTCAGGTCGGAGATGATGCTGGAGCACTACGGGGTGACGGAGGAGACCTGGCGCGACGCCACCACCCGCGAGCCGCACTTCGCCATCTCGGAGTCACCCCGCTACGTCGGCCGCGCGGTCGCCGCGCTGGCCGCCGACCCGGACCTGATGCGGTGGAGCGGGCAGTCGCTGTCGAGCGGGCGACTGGCCCTGGAGTACGGCTTCACCGACGTGGACGGCTCCCGCCCGGACTGTTGGCGCTACCTGGTGGAGGTCCAGGACCCGGGCAAACCGGCCGACGTCACGGGCTACCGCTGAGCGTCCTGGTACGTCTTGATGCGGTACTCGTGGTCAACCAGGATGGGGTAGCCGTCCGGGCAAAAGGCCTCTGAGATACGGCCGGCCCGCGCCCTGGGCCCGCTGCCGATACCGGTCTTCCCCCGACTTCTGATGCGGATCTCGCGGGCGCCCACGTACCCGACCCCTTCTTGCACCGGGCCCAGGTAGCCGAGATTGGTCCCGGTGCTCGCGCCGGACCCGCTCCCGCAGTCGCTGGGGAGCGGATCCGCGGACGTGACCGCCGGACCGCTCGTGGCCCGCCGCCTCGAACCGGGCCGGCCCGAGGTACGGCGTCGGCGGGCGATGGGGCCGTCAGTCGGATCGAGTGGTCGCTCGCGCCGTCCCAACGCTCCCCCGTTCCGCCGATGGGTCCCTCACCGAGGAGAGAGCGATCACCGAAGGGTGTACGGCCGTTCAGGACCGCGAGATTGCCCGATCACGAAGAGAGCGTATCCAACCAGCGGGCGGCGAAGGCGGCGGACACCGGCTGGAACAGCTCAGGCGCCGACGCCTCGGTGAAGAAGCCCCGCAGACCGTCCTCGATGTCGACGTCGTCCCGCACCTCCAGGGCATCGGCCCACGCGGTGACCGTCTCCGCTTCAACGGCTCCGGCCAGGTACGCCCGCAGCAGCCGGACCACGTCGTCGGCGCGCACCCGCACCAGCGGACGCTCGACGTCCCAGGGGAATGAGCGGAGCACGCCCACGACCTCATCCACCGGCCGGCGCAGCTCCACGAGGTCGGCGAGGAGCCGGCGACGCCTGCTCATGCACGAGCCTCCCCAGCGAAGCTAGACGATGTCGAACTCGTTCCCCTCGGGGTCGAGCATCGCCACCGCATAATGATCCATCCCGGGCTGCGCGAGCACCCGCACGACGGACGCCCCCGCCTCGACGAGCCGCTCCGCCTCGGCATCCACGCGCGCCCTCCGGACCTCCAGCGGCGCCTCCTCCCGCCTGCCGCCCACCTGCACATCCAGGTGGAACCGGTTCTTGACGACCTTGCCCTCGGGCACCTGCTGGAACCAGATCCGCGGCCCGCACCCCTCGGGATCGACGATGCTGTCGGCGCAGTCGCCCTCCCCCAGCTCCTCCTCCGGCACCCCGAGCCTGAGCCAGTGCTCCCGCCACGTGCCGGCCCCACCGGGCGGCGGCTCCACGACATACCGCAACGCCCCCGCCCAGAACCGCACCATCCGCTCAGGCTCTACACAGTCGATGACCAGTTGGTAGGAAACCATGCCGGCCATGCTGCCGGACCTGACCGACAATCCGGTCAGGGGACGGTGAGGACGAGTTTGCCGCGGGTGCGGCCCTGTTCGCCGTGGCGGTGGGCTTCGGCGGCCTGCGCGAGTGGGTAGGTGCGTTCCACCTCGACGAGCAGGTTGCCCTCGTCGATCAGGGTGGCGATCTGGGTGAGGGCGGCGCCGTCGGGTTCGACGAGGATGCCGGTGGCTCGGATGCCTTCCTCGCGGGCGCGGCCGATCAGTTCGGGGGCGACGCCTGAGGGGACCGCCACCAGCAGGCCGCCTGGGCGGAGGGTCTGCAGGGAGCGGGTGCTGGTCCGGTCCACGGCGTCGCCTATCAGGTCCACTACCACGTCCACGTCGCGTACGGCGGTCTCGAAGTTTGTGGTGGTGTAGTCGATCAGTTCGTCGGCGCCCAGGTCCCGGAGCCAGTCGTGTTTCTCCGAACGGGCGGTGCCGATGACGTGCGCGCCCGCGTGCTTGGCCAGCTGCACCGCCAGGTGGCCGACGCCGCCGGCCGCCGCGTGGATGAGCACGCGGTGGCCGGCGCCGATGTGGGCGGTGTCGATCAGGGCCTGCCAGGCGATCAGGGCGGCCAGTGGGATGGCGGCGGCGGTCTCGTGGCTGGTCGTGCGGGGTTTGCGGGCGAAGTGGCGGGAGGGGGCGGTGACGTACTCGGCGTACGCGCCCGCCTGGCGCGGGAACCACGGCATGCCGAACACCTCGTCGCCCGGCTGGAAGAGGGTCACCCCGAAGCCGGTCTCCTCGACCACGCCGGAGACGTCCCAGCCCAGCACGAACGGCGGGTCGCCGAGCACCGCCGCCATGCCGGAGCCCTGGCGGGTCTTCCAGTCGACGGGGTTGACGCCGGCGGCGTGCACCCGTACCAAGATCTCGGTGGGCAGGGGCACCGGTCGCGGCACCTCGGCCAGGCGCAGCACCTCCGGGCCGCCGAAGGTGTCCTGAATGATGGCTTGCATGGGCACGGGTCCTTGCTCGGTCGGTTCGTACGGCACGTGCCCGGAGAAGGGTAGGGGCAAGAGCAAGGACCCGTAAGCAGCTGGTTACGGACGGTTGAAGCGGGGTGGGGTGAAGGGGATGTAGCGGGCGGCGGGGTCCGCGGTGCGGGCGTTCATCGCGGGCGCGGACGTGGCCGGCCACCTTCCCGTGCGCAGGCGGTCGAACATGGTGGTCAGCGCGGCGTGCTGCTCCGCCGGTGTGAAGTCGCAGTGGCCGGCGCTGCGGGTGTACGTCTGGCGCAGCAGGGACGCCGATCCCGCCCGGCGTGCCTTCTCCTCGTACACCTGCTGCTGGGCGACGGTCGAGATCTGGTCGCCGATGTTCGACAGGGTGAGGACGGGGATGCGCAGCTTGCCGTCCAGGACGATGCCGCGGGCGAACCGGTCCACGGCGTCTGGGTCGGCGGCGATGCGAGGTGCCTTGGCCAGGGTCCTCAGGTCGTCCATCAGCTTCAGCCCCGCCTGCTCGTACAGCTTCCCGACGGCGCGCCGCAGGGCGGGGTCGGCCTCGCGAAGCTGCTTGGCGTAGTCCACGCCGGTGTTCCAGGACGGGTTACCGCCCACCACCTGCATGATCTGGCGGCGGCTGCTCATGGCCTGCCCGACGTACGGCAGGGGGCCGCCGGCCAGCGCGAGGTAGGCGCCCTGTTCCAGGCCGGCGGCGTCGCCGGGGGCGGGAGGCGGCGGGGTGGTGCCGTCGGGGTTCCTGCCCCAGGCGGGCAACTGGCCGATCGCGGCGGCGAGCGCTATGCGGGCCCGGCCCTCGGGGGTGCGCTGGGCGGCGGCGAGTGCGTCGATCCACGCCTGGCGGGCCGACTCGACGTCCTCCGGGATGTCGATGACCGGGAGGCCCGGCGCGACCAGGCGTTCCAGCACGAAGACCGTGTCGAGCTTCTGGTTCCACTGGGCGACGGAGCCGCTCAGACCGCCGCACATGGGGACGGCCGCGTCGAACTTCCCGGGGTGAACCTGGGCGACGCCGGCGGAGACGAAGCCGCCCATCGACGTCCCGGAGGCGATGGCTCTGCGAGCCTTGCCGTACGCCTGCTCGAACCGGGCCAGGGCCTCGGCCTGGTTGTCGATGGCGGCGCGGATGTTCCAGCCGGTGATCGCCCGGCTCGTGCCGCCCCTGGCCACGCCGTCGGCCAGCAGGCGCGCGGTGAGCTGCTCGGTGCGGCCGGGGCCGGCGAAGTCGAGGGCGACGACCACGGTGCCGTTCCAGCGGGCCGGGACGACGAACTCGTACGGTGTGCCGTCCTTGAGTGTGCCGCTGATGCAGGTGGGACGGGACGGCGAGTCCGGCAGGCAGGGCGTGCCACCGGGGGCGCCGGCGGCGACGGCCGGGGTGGCACCGCTCTCGGCGATGGCGGGAAGGCCGGCGGCGGTGGTCGTCACCGCGATGGCCAGGGAGACGATGGCGGCGCGGCGGATCACAGCGGCAGTCCCTTCGACTCGACGGTCCAGCCGTCCTCGGTACACAGCCCGCAGTCGGAGCCGATGAAACGCGCCCCGGCGGTGCGGTCTCCGCGCAGGACGTAGTCGAACCAGTCCGCGGCCACCTGCCAGCCCGTCGTCGCCTGGAGGCCCGCGATGAGGCCGACGTGCCCGGCCGGCGCGTGGGCGGCCAGGACGGCGGGGACGTCGAGGAGGGCGTAGTTGTCGATGCTGTTCTGGTACGCCACGTCGTCCGGGCCGCCGTTCACCAGGAGCGTCGGGGTGTGCAGGCCGGCGAGGCGGTCGCGCCCGAAGCCGCCGAAGAAGGGGTCGGGGAGGTATCCGGTGTTGAAGCCGGCGACCGCGTCGATCATCGGGTCGGTTCCTGCGGCGAGTGCCTCGACGCCGCCGCAGCTGTGCCCGAGCACGCCGACGCGGGTCGTGTCGGCGCGTCCGTCGAACTGCTTGCGGGCCTGATTCGACTCGGTGGCCCAGTGGGCGGCGGCGAGCAGCGCCTCCGGGTGCGCGATGGTCTGCTCAGGGGTGCTCGGGACGGGGAAGCCGGCCACGCCGCCGTTGGCCACCACGATGTACCCCTGGGAGGCCAGGCCGGTGAGGAAGGTGATGCCTTCGAGGTTGCTCGCCGCGCAGGCGCCGTTGCCGTAGACGATCACGGGCAGGCTGTCCTTGCGCAGTTTCTTCAGGTCGGCGGGACGGTAGACGGTGTGGCCAGGGAGGCCGTCGGCGGCCTCGCGGACGGTGGGCAGGATGGCCGGAGCCGGGGCCGCCGGTGGTTCGGGCGGTGGCGGGTTCCCGGGGGACGAGGCCGTCGCGGTGCCGGAGCCGGCCAGGACGACCGCTCCCAGGGTCGCCGCCAGCAGGATCCGGGCGGTCTTGAAGGGGGCCGACATGGGTGGTTGCCTCCACAATCGATGGGCGAAGCCGGCAAGAGGGTGCCGGAACGGGGGGTGGGAACGAAGGGCGTGGCGGACGACCGCGGGCCGGCGTGCCGGGGGTCAGGTGCGGGGGACGAGGCGGAGCGGTGCGGACTTGGGGCCGAACTCGAGCCAGTTGAACATCTCGACCTCGCCATCCGGTTCGACCCGGTCGGTGCCCGCGAGCAGCTCTCCGAGCGCGGCGGCCAGCTCCATGCGGGCCATCGCCGCGCCCGGGCAGCGGTGCGGGCCGCGGCCGAAGGCGAGGTGGCGGTTGGGCCGCCGGTCGAGGTCGAGCCGGTCGGCGTCGTCGAAGACCGTCTCGTCCCTGTTCGCCGAGGGGAAGATCATCGCGATCGGCTCTCCTGCGCGCACCGTCCGTCCGCCCAGCTCGACGTCGCGGAGTGCGGTGCGGGCGAACACGCGGTACGGGGCGTACAGCCGCAGGAGCTCCTCCATGGCCGCCGGCAGCAGGGCGGGGTCGGCACGCAGCCGGTCCTGGAGCCCGGGGTCGCGGGACAGGTGGACGGCGGCGCTGCCGAGCACGGCGTGCGGCGCGCCGATGCCGGCCACGACGGTCTGCCGTACGGTGGCCACGACCAGGTCGGGCGGGATCGGCCGCTCGGGGTCACCGGACGCCGCAAGCAGGCTGGACACCAGGTCCTCGTCCGGGTCCTTGGGGTCGGCGCGGCGGTCCGCGACGATGGTCCTGGCGATGGCGTACAGCTCCTCGCTGGCCGTCATGATCCGGGCCCGGTCCATCTCCTGGATGGCGAAGCTGTACTCGACGCCGATGCGGCGGATCTCCAGCACCTGCTCGACCGGCAGGCCGAGGAAGATCGCGAAGCACTGCGCCGCGTACGGCAGCGCGAACTCCTTGGCGTAGTCTCCGCCGCCGCGCGCCAGCAGCGGTTCCAGCAGTTCGCGGGCCGCCTGCGCGAAGGCCGGTTCGAGGCGCCTGAGCACGGCGCGGCGCAGTACCCGGTCCATGGGGGCGCGGTAGATCCCGTGCTCGGGCGGGTCGTAGTGCAGCGGCGGCCGGCGCTGGGTGCGCGGCACGTGCGGGACGACGTTCTGCGTGGCGGTGCTGAACGTCGCGCTGTCGCGGGCCACCCGCACGACGTCCGCGTAGCGGGTGGCCGCCCAGAAGCCGCCGAAGGCGTCGCTCCACGGCACGGGGCAGCGTCGCCGCAGGTCGGCATAGACGCCGTGGGAGCTGTCGAAGGTCTCGGGCGCGGTGGGGTCCCAGTCGGAGGCACGTTCACAGCCCGCGGGGGAGTTCCGGTCCGTGGTCATGATGAGGTCCCTTCGTCATGGGCTCGTCCGGGGACGGTCACAGCAGGTGGCGGCGCGCGGCGCGGGCGAGGGTCTCGATGGCGTACACGACGACGGCGATCGCGATGATGATCGCGGCGGTGGTGTCGTAGCGGAGGGTGGCGATCGACTCCTGCATGAGGTAGCCGACGCCGCCCGCGCCCGCGATGCCGAGCACGACGGACTCGCGCAGCGCCAGGTCGGCGACGAACAGGCCGTTGCCGGTGAAGGCGGGCACGAACTGCGGCCACGTCCCGGCGGTGAACGCCTGCCACCGGCCGGCGCCGACCGAGGTCAGTGCCTCGCGCGGCAGCGGGTCGAGTTGCTCCAGCGAATCGGTGAAGAACTTGGCGGCCAGTGCCGTGCAGGAGATCCACAGGGCAAGGAAGCCGGCGAACGGCCCCAGGCCCAGCGCGGCCACGAAGAGCAGCGCGTACACGAGGTCGGGGATGCCTCTGACCACCACGAGCAGCACCCTGAGCGCGGCGGCCAGGGGGCGCCAGGGGGCGGTGCCCGTGGCGGTCAGCAGGGCCGCCACCAAGCCGCATGCCGCGCCGGCCGCTGCCGCGCCGAGCGCCATGAGCAGGCTCTCCAGGACCGCCATGAGCAGGTCGGCCGAGAAGGCGGGCGGCCACATGCCGGTGAGGACGCTCTGCAGGTTGGGCCAGGCGCTGGACAGCCGCCCGGGGTCGGGGCCGAGGGACCACAGCGACGCGAGGAAGATCACGCCGGTGATGGTCGCGCCGGCCACGCGCAGCACGCGGGCGCGGTCCCAGCCGACGTCGTACGGGGTCCGGCCGGCGGGCAGCGCCGTCCCCTCCGTCTTCCCGCTGGTTCGGCGGCGCAGGGCCACCGACAGCAGTTCGAGCAGCAGGACGAGGGCGACGATCACGCAGATGATGCCGGCCGCGCGGTGGTAGTTGAGGCTGCCGAGCGCGGTCTGCAGCGCCACGCCGATGCCGCCCGCGCCGACGATGCCGAGCACGGCGGAGGCTCTGATGTTGATGTCGAGCCGGTACAGCACGATGGCGACCAGCGCCGGGAACACGCGGGGCAGGACGGTGGCGGCGGCCACCTGCGCCTCGCGGGCGCCGCAGGCGCGGGCCGCCTCGGCGGGTGCGGGGTCGGCCTCCTCGATGGCGTCGGCGAGCAGTTTGGCGATCATGCCGACCGAGTGCACGGCGACGGCGAGCGCGCCCGCCAGGGGGCCGAGTCCGAAGATCCGTACGAACAGGATCGCGAACGCCAGCGTCGGCACGGCCCTGGTCAGCACGATCACCGTCCGAGCGACCGGCCGCAACCACGGGGTTCCTTGGTGGGTACGTGCGGCGATGAACGCCAACGGCACCGACGCCAACGTGGCGAGCCCGGTCCCGGCGACCGCGATGAGCAACGTCTCGACGATCATCGCCGCCACGTCCGCGGCGGCGGGCAGGCTGGGCGGCCACATCCGCCCCAGCAACCGCGCGGTGTCATCAAGCCCGGCGGCGAGCGTGACCGGCGACAACCCGATCCACCAGAACGCCACCCAGGCAACGCCCACCGCCGCGGCGAGCAACCCACCGGCCACGAGCCCCCGGACGCTCACGGGCGGCCGGAGGGGGCCGGGATCCTTGGGGGTGCGAGAAGGTGGGGCGGAGACGGTGCCGGCCTTCGCGCTCGCCTGCCCGGACGGCGCCGATACGTCAGGCATCGGCCTCACCTGTGGGGGTGTAGATCTCGTGGAGGCGGGCTGGGGTGAGGGTGGTGGCGGGTTCGTTCAGGATCAGGTGGCCGTCGCGGAGGGCCACGATCTGGTCGGCGGTGGTGAGGGCGAGTTCTACCTGGTGCAGGCTGCACAGGACGGAGATGCCGTCCTCGGTGCTGATGCGCTTGAGGGTGTCGAGGACGAGGACGCTGGCGGCCGGGTCGAGGGAGGCGACCGGTTCGTCGGCGAGGATCAGTTCGGGGCTCTGCAGCAGGGTGCGGGCCACCGCGACGCGCTGCTGCTGACCGCCGGAGAGCGTGTCGCAGCGCTGGAAGCGCTGGTCGGCCAGGCCGACGCGGTCGAGTTGCTCGACGGCGCGGACGCGCAGGGCACGCGGGTAGCTCATCACCCCGTAGCGGGGCAGGCGCAGCGTGGCGAGGGCGCCCATCAGCACGTTCTCCATGGCGGACAGGCGCCCGACGAGGCCGAACTGCTGGAAGACGAACCCGACCCTGGCCCGCAGGGCGCGCAGGCGGCTGCGGGAGCAGGCGGCCGGGTCCTCCCCCAGCGTGCTGACGGTGCCGCGGTCCGGCAGGTGCATGCCGTTGGCCAGCCGCAGCAGGGTGGACTTTCCGGCTCCCGAGGGGCCGGTCAGCGCGACGAAGCGGCCGCGCGGCACCTCTAGGGAGACGTCGTCGAGGACGGTGACGCCGTTGAAGCTCTTCCCGACGCCCGACAGTCGCAGGACGGGCTCGCCCTCCACCGAGCCGCCACCAGGACTGCTCGCCGAGCCGGTCTCGGGACTGTTCACAGAGAGTTGCTCAGCCACCGGACGTGCACACCTCGGCCTTGGTGATCTCGCAGATGCGGGTGATCGGCTCGTACGTCGCGTCCGTGGCCTTGACGAACGTCCACGCGGTGGAGGTGCCGAGGGTGCAGGCGGAGGCGCCGGCGTGCGGTCCCCAGGTCTTCGGGCCCTTGATCTCGCTGCCCTTGCAGAGCCCGGCCGAGGCGGCGCCGGTGGCGGTGAGGCCGGTGACGGCGGTGGTGATCTTGTCGCGCATGTCCTGCGGCAGCCAGGTGCCGACCACGATCGGCGGGCCGGGGATGAGCGGCGAGGTCCACACCTTGGTCACCTGTCCCGGCTTGAGCTGGCCGCGGGCGGGCAGCAGCTGGTCGATGAAGACGTCGCCGACGAAGGCGATGTCGCAGTCGCCGGCCAGCAGCGAGGCGACGGCGGTGTCGTGGCCGTGGGTGAACACGGTCTTGACGTCCTTGTCCACGTCCACGCCGGCCTCCCGCAGCGAGGCGAGGGGCTGCAGGTATCCGGTGGTGGAGCCCGGGTCGGTGAAGCAGACGTCCTTGCCGGCGACGTCCTTGAGCGAGGCGATGCCGCTCTCGTCGCCGCGGGTCACGCCGTAGGCGTAGGCGCCGGGCTCGCCGTCGGGTGCGGCGATCGGGACGGCGACGGGCTCGACCTTGGCGCGGGTGCGGGCCAGGTAGTAGCTGAAGGCTCCGTAGACGGCGACGTCCACCCGCCTGGCGACCTGCGCCTCGACGACGGCCGCGTTGCTGGTGACGGCCTGGAAGCGCACCGGGATGCCGAGCTCCTTGCCGAGCGCGGAGGTGATCGGGGCGAACGACGCCTCCAGGTTGTCGCTCTGCTCCGACGGGATGGCGGCGAAGACCAGCTCGGTGGGCCGGCCGCCGTCGCCGGACGCGCTGCGGGTGCTTCCGGGGCCGGCGCCGCAGGCGGGCAGGAGTGCGATCGCGGCACATGCCGCGACGGCGCCCAGAGCTGACTTGCGGAACATCGAGGCTCCTCACATGCAGGTGGTCGGGCCAAAGTAAGCAGCACCGGCACCATTGTCAACACTTATGTGACGACCGTAGGATTTGTGTCTAATAACATCGGCGGCTCATTTCGGACGAGCGTCCAGCCATGTGTTGTCTTTCTCGCGTTGGCAGCTTCCCACCCTTGGAGGCGGACATCAATCCCCGTACAGTGATCAAACGGGCATCTCGCACCATGGCCGTGGTTTCGGTCGCGGCGACCGCGCTCGCCCTCACGCCACCGGCGTCGGCCGAGGCGGGTGCGCTCAGCCTCACCGGCGTGCACCCGAGCGGCGCCACGTACGCCATCGAGGTCCCGCGCGGCTGGAACGGCACCGTGCTGACGTTCACCCCCGGCTACGGTCAGGGCGCCGGCCCGGACCACCTGCCGGCCGACCTCGGCGGCGACGCCGCCTCGCGCGCGTGGCTGCTGGCCCACGGCTACGCGCTCGCCGGCTCCCGGCCCTACGGGGACGGCTGGGCCGTCGAGGAGACGCTCAAAGCCTCGGCCGACACCTTGGCGACGTTCGCCGAGAAGGCCGGCGACCCGGCCATCACCCTGGCATGGGGCGCCTCGATGGGCGGCGCCATCGCGGCCGGACTGGCCGAGCTCCGGCCCGACCTGATCGACGGCGCGCTGCCGTACTGCGCCTCGGTCGCCGGGCCCGTGGCGATGCTCAACCAGTCGCTGGACGCGGCGTTCGCGTTCAAGACCCTGCTCGCGCCGGGCGAGGACGCGATCAAGCTCGTCCGCCTGGCCTCGGCGGAGGAGGAGGCGCGCAGCACCACGGCCGCCCGCACCGTCCTGGACGCCGCCCAGCAGAGCGCGGCCGGCCGGGCCCGCATCGCGCTGGCGGCGTCCTTCGCCCAGGTCTCGACCTGGTCGGTGCCCGGCACCGATGAGCCCGCGCCGCGCGACTGGGAGGCGCAGCAGGCCCAGGAGTACGCGGCGTTCATGCCGACCGTCTTCTCCCCCCGCCATCCGCTGGAGCAGCGGGCGGGCGGGAACTTCTCGTGGAACACCGGCGTGGACTACCGCAGGCAGCTGCGCGAGTCGGGACGCCTGCAGCAGGTGCGCGCCCTCTACGACCGCGCGGGCCTGAACCTGGACGCCGACCTCGCGGCCCTGGCCAAGGCGCCCCGCGTGGCCGCCGATCCCCGCGCGGTCTCCTACATGGAGGACTACTTCACCCCGCGCGGCCGGCTCGGCGTCCCCGTCCTGACGATGCACGAGCGCGGCGACAACTACCCCACCGTCACCCAGGCCCGCGCGTACGCCGACGCGGTCCGGCACGCCGGGAAGAACCCGCTGCTGCGGCAGGCGTTCGTGGACCGGCCGGGCCACTGCCGCTACACCGGGGCCGAGTTCGTCGCCGCCGTCCGGACGTTGCACGACCGGGTGGCCACCGGGCGGTGGCCGGACACCGGCGCGCACCGGCTCAACCGGCTGGCCGCCGCGTACCCGGACCTGGGCACGGCGGAGTTCACCGCCTATCATCCGGGCCGTTTCCTGCGCCCGCACGTGCCGCGATGAAGGCCACGATGAAGGCCACGGTGAAGGCTGCGGTGAAGGGGGTGCGCGTGATCGGTGAGGACGTAGGATTCACGCAAGCCGAGCCCGGCGAGCCCGCCCGTGGCCGGGACGGCCGTCCCGGCCGAGGAGCCTGACGATGGGGGGACACCTGGTGGCCGCGTCGCCGGAGCCCGGATCCCTGCCCAGAGCCCGTCAGGGCGCCGAGCCCCAGCGCCTGCTGACCACGCTGCTCGGCGACTACTGGTTCTGGCGGCAGGAGCACATCCCGTCGGCGGCGCTGGTGCGGCTGCTGGAGGAGTTCGGCATCACTCCGGCGGGCGCCCGCGCCGCCCTGCGGCGGGTCACCTCGCGCGGGCTGCTGACCAGCTCGCGCAACGGCCGCACGACCGCGTACGGGCTGCCGCCCAGGGCGCACGACGTGATCGTGGCGCACATGCGGCGGCTGCTGACGTTCGGCGCGGCCACGCCGCTGTGGGACGGGCGGTGGACGGTCGTCACGTTCTCGGTGCCCGAGGACCAGCGCGACGTCCGCCGCCTGCTGCGCGACGGGCTGCGCCTGCTGCACTTCGGCATGGTGTTCGACGCGGTGTGGGTGTCGCCGCACGACCGGGCGGAGGACGCCGTCCCGCTGCTGGGCAGGCTGGGCGTGCGCGGGGCCGCGGTGTTCCGTGCCCGCGAGGTCGCCGGCGGCGAGCTCGAGCCGGTGCTGGAGCGGGCCTTCGACGTGGGCGCGCTGCGCGAGCGCTACGCGCGTTTCATCGAGGCCCACCGGCCGGTCGCCGAGCGGCTGGCCGGCTCGAGCCCGGCGCCCGCCGAGGCGCTGCGGCTGCGTACGGCGATCATGACGGACTGGCGGGTCTTCCCCGCGCTCGACCCCGACCTGCCCGCCGAACTGCTGCCCGCGGGCTGGCCGCGCGACGAGGCCAGGCGGCTGTGCGTGCGGATCTACGACTCCCTGGGCAAGCCGGCGGAGGAGCGGTTCCGCGAGATCCTCGCCGGGTTCGACCCCGCTCTGGCCGGCCTGGCGGCGCATCACACCTTCGCTCAGGTGTCCGCTCTGGAGTCGCCGGCGGCGCACCGCCGCACGACCTTCGACGAGACGACCGACCGGGCTCGCCTCGACCTCCTCACCGACGGCTGACCGCATCACAAAGCATGACAACATGGCAACGACCGCACGCGTAAACGTTGTCAATATACTCGGGATGTGAATGACCGGAAACTGGCCGAAGCTGTAGACGTCGACTTTCCGCGCTACCAGGTGGGCGCGCCCCCGCAGCACCTGATCACCACGTTGCTCGGCGACTACTGGATCAGCCGGCCCGAGCAGCTGCCCTCGGCGGCGCTGGTGCGGCTGACCGAGGAGTTCGGCGTCTCCCCCGTGGCGGCGCGAGCCGCGCTGAGCCGCCTGACCAAGCGGGACCTGCTGGTGTCGTCGAAGTCGGGGCGGCGCACCTACTACCGGCTGACCGACCAGGCCGCCGCGGTGCTGCAGGAGGGCCGGGAGCGGATCATGTCCTTCGGCCTGGAGCAGGGGGCCTGGGACGGCAGGTGGGTGATGGCCGCGTTCTCCATCTCCGAGGAGCAGCGCGACCTGCGCCACACGCTGCGCGCGCGGCTGCGCTGGCTGGGTTTCGCCCCGCTCTACGACGGGCTGTGGGTCTCGCCCAGGGCCGACGCCGACAGCGCGGCGGCGGTGCTGAGCGAGCTGGAGATCCCCATGGCGACGGTCTTCCGCGCCGAGGCGCTCGACCTGCCCGGCATGCGGGCGCCGCAGGAGGCGTGGGACTTCGAGCAGCTGCGCCGCACGTACGAGGGTTTCGCCGCCCAGTACGCGCCCCTCCTCGACCGCGTGCGCAGGGGCACCGTCGGCGCGTCGGAGGCGCTGGTGGCGCGCTCGGGGATCATGGACACCTGGCGGACGTTCCCCAATCACGATCCCGACCTGCCCGCCGAGCTGCTGCCCGCCGACTGGCCGCGCGCGGCGGCGCGCAAGCTCTTCGTCGAGATCTACGACACCCTGGGGCCGCTCGCCGAGTTCCGCGTCAGGCAGATCGTCGCGGAGTTCGACCCGGCGCTGGCCGGCCTGGTCTCCCACCACGGGACCGGCGCCATTCTCACCCCCTCCTGACCGTCCCCGCCGCACAGTGGGCCCTTGACAGGTGTGCACCCTGAGATGTGACACTTGCCCCAACGACCGCAAAACTAACTGCATCATTAGCCGGTCGCGGAAGGACCACCATGAGACTGTCCAGGACCATGCTCGCGGGCGCGGCGGCCGTGACGCTCGCCTCCGCCTCGGCGTGCGGCGGAGGCGGCGGTGAGCCGCAGCGGCCGGCCGGCGCGACGGCTCTGTACGACGCCCTACCCGATGCCGTGAAGGAGGCGGGCGTCATCCGATTTGCCGGTGATTCGCATCCGCCCTACCGGATCGTCGCGAACGACGGCAAGACCGTCACCGGCATCGACAAGGAGCTGCAGGACGCGCTCGGCAAGGTGCTGGGAGTCCGCACCGAGATCTCGATCGTCAACGGGCTTCCCGCGGCGCTGTCCGGCATGCTGGCCTCCCGCTACGACGCCTTCAACGGCCCGGTCAAGGACACCGCCGAACGCGAGAAGCAGTTCGACGCGATCGTGTGGATGGTCACCAGGACCTCCTACCTGATCCCCAAGTCCGGGTCCGCGGCCATCAAGAGCTCGGCCGACCTGTGCGGCAAGCGCGTCGCGGGCACCGCGGGCAGCATCGTGGAGGACCAGGCCAAGCGCCTGACCGACTGGTGCGCCAAGCAGGGCAAGCCGAAGATCGAGTTCATCGGCCTCGCCGACACCAACGGCACCATCCTCGCCGCCAGATCGGGCCGCGCCGACGCCGCCGGCATGACCGAGAGCGCCGCGCTCGACGTGCTGAGCAAGGAGAAGGACGCCTTCACGTACGTCACCCAGACCGACGAGCAGGGCGCCGGCGTGGACCAGCTGGCGATGCTGGTGCCCAAGTCGAGCGGGCTCGGCCCGGTCATGCTCGACGCGTTCAAGGAGATCTTCAAGAACGGCGAGTACAAGAAGATCATGGACAAGTACGGGCTCCAGAGCGTCGCCGTCGAGGAGCCCGCGCTGAACACGGCGGGCGCGCAGTGAGTTTCGCCCCCGCGGAAGCCGGCATGGACGCCCCCATGGACGCCCGCGAGGACATCGCGTCCGCCCGGCCCCGCGTCCGCCCCCTGCGCTGGGTGGCCGGAGCCGTGCTGCTCGTGCTGGCCGCGCAGTTCGCCTGGTTCCTGCTCACCAACCCGCGCTTCGAGTGGGCGGTGGCCGGCGAATACCTCTTCGACCCGAACATCCTGCGCGGCCTCGGCATGTCGCTGCTGCTCACCGTGATCGGCATGACGCTGGGCAGCCTGCTCGGGGTGCTGCTCGCGGCCGGCCGGCTGAGCGGGTTCAAGCCGGTGGCCTGGGCCTGCGGGATCTACGTGGCGATCTTCCGCGGCATCCCGCCGCTGGTGCAGCTGATCTTCTGGTTCAACCTCGGCTACCTGCTGCCGCGCATCTCGCTGGGCATCCCGTTCGGGCCGACGTTCGTCTCGTGGCCGACCAACTCCGTGATCAGCTCGCTGACCGCGGCGATCATCGGGCTCACCCTGCACGAGGCCGCGTACATGGCGGAGATCATCAGGGCGGGCATCCTGGCCGTGGACCACGGGCAGCGTGACGCGGCCCGGGCGATGGGGTTCACCGCCGGGCAGGGGTTCGTCAAGGTCGTGCTGCCCCAGGCGATGCGGGTGATCGTGCCGCCCACCGGCAGCCAGTTCATCAGCCTGCTCAAAGGCACCTCGCTGGTCAGCGTGATCGCGATGGCCGACCTGCTCTACTCCGTGCAGGTGATCTACAACAGGACGTACGAGATCGTGCCGCTGCTGATCGTGGCCTGCGCCTGGTATCTCGCGGTGGTCACCGTGCTCTCGCTCGGCCAGCGACGCCTGGAGCGGCACTTCGGGAAGGGGCAGCGGTGAGCGACACGCCGGTCCTGCACGTCCGTGACGTGCGCAAGCGGTTCGGCGGCCACGCGGCGCTCGACGGGGTGAGCCTCGACGTGCACGAGGGCGAGGTGGTCACCGTCATCGGCCCGTCCGGGTCGGGAAAGTCCACGCTGGTGCGCTGCGTCCACCAGCTGGAGAGCATCGACGGCGGGGCGATGTACCTCGACGGGGAGCTGCTCGGCTACGAGAGGCACCGGGGCCACCTGCGCCCGCTGCCGGACCGCAAGGTGGCCGCCCAGCGCAGCCGCATGGGCATGGTCTTCCAGCAGTTCAACCTGTTCGGCCACTGGAGCGTGCTGCGCAACGTGGTCGAGGCGCAGGTAGCGGTGCACGGCCGCGACCCCGGGCAGGCGCGCGCTGAGGCGCTGCGGCTGCTGGAGCGGGTGGGGCTGGCCGGCAAGGCGGACGCCCATCCCCGGATGCTCTCCGGCGGCCAGCAGCAGCGCGTCGCCATCGCCAGGGCCCTGGCCACGAACCCCCGGATCATGCTGTTCGACGAGCCGACCAGCGCCCTGGACCCCGAGCTGGTGGACGAGGTGCTGAGCGTCGTGCGCGACCTGGCGCGCGGCGGCATGACCATGATCATCGTGACGCACGAGATGAGCTTCGCCCGCGAGGTGGCCGACCGCTGCGTCTTCATGGAGGACGGCCGCGTGGCCGCGACCGGCACGCCGAAGGAGATCTTCGACGCCCCCTCGTCGCCCCGCCTGCGCAGCTTCCTGTCGCGCTTCACCGGCCAGGCCGGAAAGACCCCTGTAGAGGAGAGCACGTCTTGAGTCTCACGGTGATGGCCGTCGGCGACCTGGTCGTCGACGAGCCCGATCCCGCGTCCTTCTTCGTCCCCGCCCGGGAGACGCTGAGCCGGGGCGGCGTGGTGATCGGCCACGTGGAGGTGCCGCACAGCACGTCCACCGCCCAGGTCAGCACCGACGTGCCGGCGCCGCCCGCCGACCCCGCCGCGCTGCGCGCGGTCGCCGAGGCCGGTTTCCACGTGGTGACGCTCGCGGGCAACCACGTCTACGACGTCGGCGACCAGGGCGTGGCCGACACCATCAAGTACGCGACGGAGGCCGGGATGGCCACCGCCGGCGCCGGGATGACGCTGGCCGAGGCCCGCCGTCCCGCGATCGTGACCCGCGACGGGCTGCGGGTCGGCGTGCTGAGCTACAACTGCGTCGGCCCCCGTGAGTCGTGGGCGACCAGCCGCAAGCCGGGCTGCGCGTACGTCAAGGTGCTCACCCACTACGAGCTCGACCACGCCAGCCCCGGCGGCCCGCCCGAGATCTACACCTTCGCCGACCCGGCGGGGCTGGAGCGGATGGCGTCCGACGTCGAGGCCCTGTCGGGCGAGGCCGACGTGGTGCTGGTGTCGCTGCACAAGGGCGTCGGGCACACGCCGGCCGTGCTCGCGATGTACGAGCGGCCGGTCGCGCACGCCGCGATCGACGCGGGCGCGCAGGCGGTGTTCGCGCACCACGCCCACATCATGCGGGGCGTCGAGATGTACCGGGGCAAGCCGATCTATCACGGGCTGGGCAACTTCGTGACCGTCACCCACGCGCTGACACCCGCGTCGGGCGACGAGGGCGAGCGGGCCGAGTGGGCGCGCCGCAGGGTCGAGCTGTACGGCTTCGCCCCCGACCCGGACATGCCGTACTACCCGTTCCATCCGGAGAGCCGCAACACCGCGATCGCGCTGTGCCGCTTCGACAGGGACGGCCTGGTCTCGGCCGGTCTCGTGCCGTGCTGGATCGACGACGCGGGCCGCCCGGTGCCGCTCGGCGACGACGAGGAGGGCCGCGAGGTGGTGGCCTACATCGAGCGCATCACGCGGCAGGCCGGCCTGAAGACGGAGTTCCGCTGGGAGGGTGACGAGGTGGTGCTGCGTGGCTGAGCGCCCGCTGGCCGGCCGTACGGTGATCGACCTGACCACCGCGCTGTCCGGCCCGTACGCGACCCTGCTGCTGGCCGGGCTCGGCGCCCGCGTCATCAAGGTGGAGAACCCGCTGACCGGCGGCGACAGCTCCCGCAACAACGCCCCCTACCTCGGCGCGGCCGGGCTGTCGCTGGCCCGCGGCGCCGAGGACGACATGTCGGTGTCGATGCTCCTGCGCGGCCGCAACAAGCAGAGCGTCACGCTCAACCTCAAGCATCCCCGGGCGCGCGACGTGCTGGGCGGGCTGGTCAAGGTCTCCGACATCATGATCGACAACTACAGCGCGGGCGTGACGGCCCGGCTCGGCATCGATCACGACTGGGCGAGCGCGATCAACCCGCGCATCGTGTGCACGTCGATCAGCGGCTTCGGCGGGCAGGGCGGCCCCGGCTCCGGCAAGGCGATGGACACCATCATCCAGGCGCTGAGCGGCGTGATGATGACCGCGGGCGCGCCCGGCGAGCCGCCGGTCCGCTTCGGGCTGCCGGTGGGCGACCTGGTCGCGCCGCTGTACGCGGTGATCGGCACGCTGGCCGCGGTCCTGCGGGCCGACGCGACGGGCCAGGGCCAGCACGTGGACGTGTCCATGCTCGGGGCGCTCACCTCACTGGTGGCGTGCGAGCCGTTCGACGCCTACGAGAAGCTGGGCCTGCCCATGCGGACGGGGGCGACCGTGCCCAGGCTGGCGCCGTTCGGCACGTTCAGGGCCGCGGACGGCTGGTTCGCCTTGTGCGGGCCCACCGACGCCTTCGCGCGCGGCCTGTTCACCGCGATGGGCCACGACGACCTGGCCGCCGACCCCCGGTTCGCCTCCCGCGACGCGCGGGTGGCCAACGCCGGGGAGCTGCACGAGCTGGTGGGCGCGTGGGCGGCGGACCGTCCGCTCGCCGAGGTGCTCGACCTGCTGGCGCGGCACGGCGTGCCGGCCGCCGAGGTGCGCGAGCCGGGCGACGCCGTACGCGACCCGCTGGTGCTGGAGCGCGAGGAGGTCGTGCCGCTGACGCATCCCCGGCACGGCGACCCCGGCGACCTGTACGGCACGGGCGTGCCGATCCGCTTCTCCGGCTCGGAGGCGGCGCTCGACCGGCCGGCGCCGGGGCTGGGCGAGCACAACGACGAGATCTACGGCGGGCTGCTCGGCTACTCGGCCGGCGAGCTGAAGACGCTGGCCGACGAAGGGGTGATCTGACGTGGGCGGCGCACTGGCGGCGCTTGAGGAGGCGTACGCCCGCCGCAGCCGGCAGGGCCCTTCCGTTGGGTACGTCGGCGCTGACGTGCCGGTCGAGCTGCTGACCGCCGCCGGGCTGCGCGCGATCCGGCTCACCGGCGACCCGGAGTCCGGCTCGGAGCTCGGCGACCGCTACCTGGGACGCGGGGTGGACCCGGCGGCCCGCTCGGTGCTCACCCGGCTGCTCGACGGCGCCTTCGGCGACCTGGACCGGGTGGTGGTCAGCCACGACTGCGAGGCGTCGCTGCGGCTGTTCTACGCGCTGCGCGAGCTGCGCCGCGTGGAGCCGGGCCGGGGGCTGCCCGAGGCGTACCTGGTGGACCTGCTGCACCTGCCGCACCGCACGACCGCCCGCTACAACCGGCGCAGGGTCGGCGAGTTCGCCGCCCGCCTGGAGGCGTGGACCGGCCGCAGGCTCGACCTCGCGGGGGCGGTGGCGGCGCACGACGAGCGGCGCCGGCTGCTGGCCGCCGTCGCCGAGCTGCGCAGGATCGTGCCCGCCCGGCTCACCGGGCGGCAGTTCCTCGCGGCGGCGAACGCCGCCCTGCCGGTGACCGAGCACATCGCGCTGCTGGCCAGGCTGCTGTCGGAGGCGGACCGGCTCGACGAGCACACCGGGCGGCGGGTCTTCCTGAGCGGCAGCGCCCACGACACGCCGCACGTGTACGAGGCCATCGAGGCCGAGGGCCATGTGATCGTCGGTGAGGACCACTCCTTCGGCGACCTCGCCGTCACCGGCCCGGTGGGCACGGCGAGCCTCGACGCGCTGGCCGAGCACTACCATCGCGGCACCCTGACCGCGCACCGGGCCACGCCGGGCGCGCGGGCCGCGTACGCGGCGGTGGCCGTCCGCCGCTGCCGGGCCGAACTGTTCGTCTCCTACTGCCGCGAGTCCGACGAGGCGCCGGCGTGGGACTTCCCCGCGCAGCGCGCGGCCCTGGACATCCCGGCCGTGCTGCTCGAACACCAGGAGTACGGGCGCGCCGACCTGGCCGCCCTGCGGAAGGAACCGGCATGCCCGAAGTGAGCTCGCGCAGCGTGAAGTCCCTCGCCACGGCGGCGGAGGCGGGCAGGCACCAGCGCGAATGGTTCGCCGACCTGCGCCGCCGGGTCGCCGCCGGTGAGCCGTTCGCGCTGCTCAACGCGGACGTCCCGCACGAGATCTTCCGCACGATGGACATCCCCTACGCCGTCGGCCAGTGGTGGGCGTCCCTGGTGACCGCCAAGCAGCGCTCGGGGCACTACCTCGACCTCGTACGGCAGCGCGGCTACCCCGACTACTCCGAGCAGTACAACGCGGTCACCCTCGGCTCCGCGTTCGACCCGGACCCCGACGCGGGCCCGTGGGGCGGCCTGCCGAAACCGGACATCATCGTCGGCGACGCCACCGGCGACGTCACCCGCAAGATCTTCGACGTCTGGGGACACGAGCCGGGCGTCACCTTCTTCCCCCTGGAGAGCGCGGCCGAGAACGAGGTGCCGGTCAACTGGTGGGAGCTGATGCCGCACCGGTGGGAGGAGGCCGTCGGCCCGGCCCGGCTCGACCTGCTCACCGCGGAGCTGGAGAACCTCGTCAGGTTCCTGGAGACGACCACCGGCAGGCGGTTCGACGAGTCTCGCTTCCGCCAGGTGATGGCCCTGGTCAACGAGCAGGAGGAGTGGAACAGGAAGGCCCGCGACCTCATCGCCCGCGCCCGCCCGGCGCCGCTCGGCGTGGTGGACAGCATCCCCAGCGTCATGCTGCCGCAGTGGCACCGCGGCACCGAGTGGGCCCGCGACCTCGCCAAGAGCTTCTACGAGGAGGTGCGCGAGCGCGTGGACGCGGGCGTCGGCGCCTGCGAGAAGGAGCGGGCCAGGCTGATGTGGATCGGCCGCGGCCTCTGGTACGACATGGGCTTCTACCAGCGCTTCCAGGAGGAGTACGGCGCGGTCTTCGTCTGGTCGATGTACCTCGCCATCGCCGCCGACGGCTACATCCGCTACGGCGACGACCCCATGCGGGCGCTGGCGGCGCGCTTCGCCGCGTTCGGCGACCAGCTCTACACGCCGCCGTGGTCGAGCGAGTGGTACGTCAAGGAGGCCCGCCTGCACGGCATCGACGGCGTCGTGCACCTGGTCTCCGACGACCCCAGGGGCAGCTACTTCACGGCCAGGGCGCTGGAGTCGGCCGGGTTCCCGGTGATCGAGGTGCACGCCGACAACGTCGACACCCGCACCTTCGGCGGCGACGTGGCGGAACAGGTCGGTCAGTGGCTGGAGACCGTGGTCCTGCCGCGCTCGGGGTCGTCGGACGTCTCGACGATCTCCGAGGCGAGCTTCGCCGCGGGCGGCTCATAGACGCGGGCCAGCCGGTGGAAGACCTGCTCGGCGCGGATCGCCGGCCAGCCGGGCGGCAGGTGCTCGGCGGGCAGGTGCGGGTCCTGCCGGATGAGCTGCAGCCAGTCGGTGTGCAGGAGGAGCTGGCGGGCGAGGTCGTCGGCCGCCTCGGGCGCCGGGTGAGCGGTGTCCCAGCGGTCGAGGAAGGCGCGGTAGCGGCCGGCGATCTCGTCGATGGCGAACGCCTTGCGCACGATGTCGGCCGACTCCGTGGGGCCGAGCGCCCTGGCCTGCAGCACGGTGACGTGGTCGGAGACCCGCAGGTCGCTCGCCTCCAGGGAGGCGAGGATGCCGTGCACGTCCTTGGTGCCCGGCGCGATCCACAGGCCGCTCTGCAGCAGGCCGAAGCCGGCCCAGATGAGCTGGGAGCGCAGGTCGTGCCGGGTGGAGCTGTCGGGCAGCGAGAACCCGACGAGCGTCCAGGTGCCGTCCCAGGCGCGGTTGACCGCGCCGGTCTCCCAGACGCGCCGGCGCCCGTCCTCCAGCACCTCCTCCGCGCGTTCGGTGAGCCCGAAGTACGTCTTGCGTCCCCGCCGGTGGCGGGCCAGCAGGCCGCGCTTGGCCATGCGGGCCAGCGTGGACCTGACCGCCTCCTCGGAGACGCCGAGCCGGGCGAACACCTCGATGAGGCTGCCGGAGTAGACGGCGACGCCCCGGCCCAGGACGTAGACGCCCAGGAAGCTGAGCAGCAGGGACTGCGGCCGCGCGGCCGCCTGTCGGGAGTCGTTCCCCTCGGTACGCGTCACAGCACGAGCGTAGGCAGGCCGCTAACGTTGGGCAAATCTTTGACGCCCGTCAGAACAGTGACATATATTCGCTTTCGTCCGCCTTATCACTTCAGGGGGAATCCCATGGATCTTTCCGGCAAGGTCGCCGTTGTCACAGGTGCGGGCCGCGGGCTCGGCCGCGCGTACGCCGAGGCACTGGCCGCGGCCGGAGCGGCGGTGATCGTCAACGACGTGGACGCCGAAGCGGCGGCCCAGGTCGTCGCGGGCATCACCGGCAAGGGCGGTCGGGCCCGCGAGGTCGTCGCCCCGGTCGGCTCCGCCAAGGCGGCCGAGCAGCTGGTCGAGACCGCCGTCAGCGAGTTCGGCCGGCTGGACGTGATGGTGACCAACGCCGGCATCCTGCGCGACAAGGTGCTGTGGAAGATGTCGGACGACGACTTCGACGCCGTCATCGACGTGCACCTGCGCGGCACCTTCACCTGCGCGCGGGCCGCCGCCGTCAAGATGCGCGAGCAGGGCGAGGGCGGGCGGCTGATCCTCATCTCCTCGCCCGCCGGACAGCGCGGCAACTTCGGCCAGACCAACTACGCCGCCGCCAAGGCCGGCATCGTGGCCATGGCGCGGACCTGGGCGATGGAGCTGGCCAGGGCGAACGTCACGGTCAACGCGGTCGTCCCGGTCGCGGCGACGGAGATGACCAAGACCATCCCCGCCTTCGCGCCCGTCATCGAGGGGTCCGAGCGGACCGGCGAGCCGTTCCCCGCCTGGCTCCGTAAGGACGAGGGCATGGGCACCGTCGAGGACGTCGCCGGGCTCATCGTCTTCCTCGCCTCGGACGCCTCCGCCGGGATCACCGGCCAGGCGATCGGGATCGGCGGCGACCGCCTCGCGCTGTGGTCGCACCCCGCCGAGAAGGCCGTCGCCTTCGCCGACGGAGGCTGGACGGCCGACGCCATCGCCGGGTCGTGGCAGGCGGGCGTCGGCGCCGAGCCCGAGACGTACGGGATCCCCGCCCCCAAGGCGCCCGCCGACTCCGGGCAGGGTGCCTGATGCCGGCCATGGACGTCGCCGGCCTGGTCGCGATCGACGTGCACACCCACGCCGAGATCTCCAAGGACGGCCACCGCTCGCTCAGCCCCGAGCTGTTCGGCGCCTCGGAGGAGTACTTCAAGGCCCACGGCCACCGGCAGCCGACGATCGCCGAGACGGCCGCGTACTACCGGGAGCGGAAGATGGCCGCGGTGGTGTTCACCGTGGACGCCGAGCACGCCACCGGGCACCCGCGCATCGCGAACGAGGAGGTCGCCGAGGGCTGCGCCGAGCACGCGGACGTGCTGATCCCGTTCGCCAGCGTCGACCCGTGGAAGGGCAGAGCGGGGGTGCGCGAGGCGCGGCGGCTGGTCAACGAGCACGGCGTGCGCGGCTTCAAGTTCCACCCCAGCATCCAGGGCTTCGCCCCCAACGACCCCATGGCCTACCCGCTGTACGAGGCCATCGAGGAGCTGGGCGTGCCCGCCCTGTTCCACACCGGGCAGACCGGCATCGGCGCGGGCGTGCCAGGCGGAGGCGGCATCCGGCTCAGGTACAGCAACCCGCTGCTGGTGGACGACGTCGCCGTGGACTTCCCCGAGCTGCGGATCATCCTCGCCCACCCCTCGTTCCCCTGGCAGGACGAGGCCCTCGCGGTCGCCACCCACAAGCCGTACGTCCACATCGACCTGTCCGGCTGGTCGCCGAAGTACTTCCCGCCGCAGCTCGTCAGGTACGCCAACTCGCTGCTGAAGGACAAGGTGCTCTTCGGCTCCGACTACCCCGTGATCACCCCGGACCGCTGGCTGAGCGACTTCGACAAGCTCGAGATCAAGCCCGAGGTCCGCCCGAAGATCCTCAAGGACAACGCCGCCCGCCTGCTCGGCTTGAAGGAGAACGCCTGATGACGACCACCGCGCACGGACTGACGGAGCTCAGGGCCCTGGCCGGCAAGGACCTCGGCCACAGCGCCTGGCTGGAGATCTCCCAGGACCGCGTCAACACCTTCGCCGACGCCACGAACGACCACCAGTGGATCCACGTCGATCCGGTCAGGGCCGCGGACGGGCCGTTCGGCGGGACGATCGCGCACGGCTACCTGACGCTGGCGCTGCTCATCCCGCTGTTCACCGAGCTGCTCGACATCCAGGGCGTCAAGATGAGCATCAACTACGGCCTGGACAAGGTGCGCTTCCCCAGCCCGGTCAAGGTGGGCGCGCGGGTGCGGCTGGGGGCGGTCGTCGCCTCCGTCGAGGACGTCCCGAACGACGGCGTGCAGATGCACCTCGACTTCAAGGTCGAGATCGAGGGCTCGGACCGGCCGGCCTGCGTCGCCCGCGCCATCTACCGCCACTACGCCTGACTCGCCGGTCCTCGTCGATCCCCCCTCGCCGACAGGAGACCCCATGCGCAACACCGGACTGGGAGGCTGGCCCGCCCGCCGGGCCATGATGACGCCGGAGCGGACCGCGTTCGTCTTCGAAGACCGTTCCGTCACCTACGCCGAGGCCCACGACAGGACGGCGCGGCTGGCGGCTCAGCTGCGCGCCTCAGGAGTGGGGGCGGGTGACCGGGTCGCCTACCTCGGGCGTAACCATCCGGCCTTCGTCGAGACGATGTTCGCCGCGCACCTGCTGGGCGCGATCTTCGTACCGCTGAACTTCCGGCTGGCGGCGCCTGAGGTGGCGTACATGCTGGACCATTCGGGCGCGGAGACGCTGATCTACGCGCCCGAGTGCGCCGGCGTCGTCCACGCCCTGCCGGACGGGCCGCGGCGGCGGGTCGCGCTCGGCGAGGGGCAGTACGAGAGCTGGCTCGCCCAGGGCGACCCCACCCCGATCGACACGCCCGTGGACCTCGCCGACCCGGCGCTCATCCTCTACACCTCGGGCACGACGGGCCGCCCCAAGGGCGCCACGCTCACCCACGGCAACCTGGTGTGGAACTGTTTCAACCTGCTGCTCGGCGTGGACGTCACCAGTGACGAGACGACGCTGATCAGCGCGCCGCTGTTCCACGTCGCGGCCCTCAACCAGACGCTGCTGCCGACCTTCCTCAAGGGCGGCCGCTCGGTGATCATGCCGTCGTGGGAGGTGGACGCGTGCTACGACCTCATCGACAAGTACGGCGTCACCTGGATGTTCGGGGTGACCACGATGTTCGCCGCGTTCGCCCGCTCGCCCCGGTGGGCCGGGGCCGACCTGTCGTCGCTGCGGCACCTCATGGCGGGCGGGGCGTCGGTGCCGGCCGCGCTGATCCGCACGTACCAGGAGCGCGGGCTGGTGTTCTGCCAGGGCTACGGGCTCACCGAGACCGCTCCCGGCGCCACCTTCCTGGAGGCCGACCAGAGCGTGCGCAAGGTGGGGTCGGCGGGTGTGCCGGTGTTCTTCTCGAACGTCCGGGTCGTACGGCCCGACGGCACCGACGCGGCGGCCGGGGAGCCGGGCGAGGTGCTCATCCAGGGTCCGAACGTCACCCCCGGCTACTGGCGTGACCCCGAGGCGACCAGGGCCGCGTTCTCCGACGGCTGGTTCCACTCGGGCGACCTCGCCGTGCTGGACGAGGACGGTCATCTGTACGTGGTCGATCGGGTGAAGGACATGTTCATCTCGGGCGGGGAGAACGTCTACCCGGCCGAGGTGGAGGCGGCGATCTTCGAGCACCCGGCGGTCGCCGAGGTGGCCGTGCTCGGCGCGCCGGACGCCAAGTGGGGCGAGGTCGGCCGCGCGTTCCTGGTGCTGCGTCCCGGGGCGCACGTCACGGCCGGTGCGCTGCGGGACTTCCTGCGTCCGCGCCTGGCCGCGTACAAGATCCCCGCCCACGTCGAGGTCGTGGACGACTTGCCGAAGACCGGCTCCGGCAAGATCCACAAACCTCGCCTTCGCGGCCTCCCGCTGCCCGCCGACGCCCTCAGGCCAGGACCTGGAGGAGGTCACGGATCCGGCGGGTGAGGTCGTCGGGGCCGGCGTCCTTGAGCGCGTCCGTGCCGATGACGCTGCGCATCAGCCACACCCCCGCCTGCAGGGCCAGCATCAGCTCGGCCCGGACCGCCGCCCCCTCCCCCGCCAGCTCCTCGGTGAGGTGCCTGCCGGGGTGCCGGGCGATCGCCGCCCGCATGATCTCCGCCGCCCTGGGGTCGGCCGCCGACCTCAGCATGAGCAGGAACGGCCCCAGCTCGTCCGCGCCGGGCGCGGTCCGCGCCACCAGCGTGCGCGCCGTCTCCCCCGCCAGCTCCGCGCCGGTGCCGGAGATCACCGTACGCGGCGCGAAGGCCGCGTCCACCGCCTCGGCGAACAGCTGCTCCTTCGACCCGAAGTAGCGGTTGATGAGCATCGCGGTCACGCCCGCCTTCGCGGCGATGTCGCGGACGCCCACGCCGGCGTAGCCGTGTGCGGTGAAGGCGGCGATCGCCGCTTCCAGGATCGCCTGCCGGGTGGCGGCGGCGTCGCGCCGGCGTTTCACGGGTGCCTCGGGAGCCATCATGTCTACAACCGTATACTATGGCGGTAGTCTACGACTGTAGACATTCTGTGCGCCCTGGTCAGAAGGGGCACGATCTGAGGAGCACCATGGAACTCCACCTGGCAGGCAGGCGCGCCCTCGTCACCGGCTCCAGCTCGGGGCTCGGCGCGGCCATCGCCACCGCCCTGGCCGCAGAGGGAGCGGAGGTCGTCGTGCACGGGCGCGACGCGGCGCGCGCCGAAGCGGTCGCCGCCACCATCAGGGCCGCGGGAGGCAGCGCCGACGTGGCCGTCGGCGACCTCGCCACCGACGACGGCGCCGATGCCACGGCCGCCGCCGCGCTGGCGGGCGGGCCGATCGACGTCCTGGTCAACAACGCCGGCTCCTACCCGCACCGGGGGTGGGAGGCCACCGCCGAGGACTGGCGGCGGACGTACGAGGTGAACGTCGTCTCCGGCGTCCGCATGATCCAGCGCCTGCTCCCCGGCATGCGCGAGCGCGGCTGGGGGCGGGTCGTCCAGATCGGCGGCGGGCTGGCCCTGCAGCCGGGCGCCGACCTGCCGCACTACACCGCCACTCTGGCCGCCCGCCACAACCTTGCGGTCTCGCTCGCGCGTGAGCTCGCGGGCACCGGGGTCACGTCCAACACGGTCGCGCCCGGCGCCATCCTGGTCGACTCCGTCCAGCGCCTGCTCACCGATCTCGCGCCCGCGCGGGGGTGGGGCGAGACGTGGGCGGAGATCGAGCGGAACGCCATCGCCGAGCTGGTGCCCAACGACGCCGGCCGCCTGGGGCGTCCCGACGAGATCGCCGCCGCCGTGCTCTACTTGTGCAGCCCGCTCGCCGACTACGTCACGGGCACCACGCTCCGGGTGGACGGCGGCACGATCCGCGGCGTCCACTGACCCCGGTCAGGAGATCAGGCCGAAGCCCTTGATCGCGCGGGTGAAGTGCCCGCTCAGCTCGTCGTCGATGCGCTTGGAGGCGTCGGCGGTGAGCAGGTCCGTCGCGGGGGCGGTGATGGCCGAGGCGCGGATCTCCGTGGCCGTGGCCCCGCGCAGGGCCGCCGCCTGGACCGGGGCGAGGAACCTGCCGCCGCGCAGCAGGTCATCGAGTTCGGCCAGGTCGGCGTCCGTGGCGACGCGGCGTACACGCTGGAGTTCCTCGCTCGCGGTGTCCCCACGGCTCGCCTGGACGAGGCGGGTCAGCGCCCACTCGAGGAACAGCACCGGCACGCCGATCACCCTGCCCAGCCCGCGCCCCATCGAGCCCATGCCGGAGTAGGCGCCGGACGGGGCTCCGACCGAGCCGAGCGTGGCGCCGATGCGGGTGTAGACGTCGGACCTGCCCGGCGCCTCCTCGCCCTGCAGCAGCGACTCGCGCCAGACGGCCAGCGTGGTGAGCGCGCCGCCGACGATCCGGCCGTCGTCGGGCTCCGATGCGTACGCCCTGGCCAGCAGCACCACCCGTTGCCGGGGCGACAGCACGAGCCACGGCGGCAGCCCGATGAGCAGCACGCGGCGCCGTCCTGCCCGCATGACCTCGGTGGTCACGGCGAGGTCCCGCACCGCCAGCGCCGCAGGAGGCGGCACCCGCATCGCGCGGGCCACCCGCTCCGCGGTCGCGTGCAGCTGGGGCGCGGCGGCGCGGTCGAGCGGCTCGGCGTCGGCGGGCAGGCGGCGCGCCCTGGGCAGCAGCAGCACGCCGATCCCGATCAGCACGAAGCCGACCAGCCAGAAGACCGCGAGGTGGGCGTTCATCCAGATGATCCAGCAGCCCAGGGCCATGAACGCCAGGGTCAGCGCGTGGACGAGGAGTGACAAGAGCAGCGCCGCCGCGCTGGAGACCCGCCGCATACGACCGTGCTCCCCCTCCGGGCTCGACGCCGCGATTGAATCAGGGCTGCGATCATCAGGCCAGGAAACAAGACACAAGGTGTCGGCTTTTCGGTCGAACATGGTCGCATCGGTCCGCGAACCGCGGCCTTCAGATAGCTAAGGACTCTCATGCGCGAAACACCGGAAGACCTTCAGCAGCTCCAGGACCTGCTCGACGCCTCGCTGTCCCGCTCCACCTCGCATCTCCAGTCGATCGTCACCGACCGGACCCTCACGGCGGAGCAGCTCACCCAGGTCCTCACGGGCATGTGCACGCTGGCCCTGTCCACCGTGACGGCGAAGGGCGAGCCGCGGATCAGCGGCGCCGACGGGCACTTCCTGCGCGGCAAGTGGCACTTCGGCACGGCGCGCACCGCCGCCAAGGCCCGCCACCTCGCGGCCCGCCCGGCCGCCAGCGTGGCGCACATGCGGGGCGAGGACCTGGGCGTGTTCACGCACGGCACGGTGGAGATCCTCAACCCCGAGGACGGTGAGGCCGCCGCGGACTGGCCGGACCTGCTGGCCTACTTCAAGGACTTCTACGGCGCCGACGCCTTCGACTGGGACAACGAGGTCGTCTACTACCGGCTGCACCCGCACTGGATGACCGTCTACGCCGCCGACCCCGCCAAGCTCACCGCCCCATAAGCCGTCCGATATGTTCTCTCCGGCATGTCCGTAATTTCGGATTGGGGGGTGCATGTCGGTACGCCGGACGGTGCTGGGCCTGGCCGTGGTCGCCGGCCTGGCCGGTTGCGGGACGCTGCCGCCGCCGGTCCCCGGGCTGGCCCGGCCGTCCGCCGTGGCGAAGGCCACCTCCTCTCCGGCCACCCCACCGCCCAGCCCCAGCGCCAGCGCGACCCCCACCCCCTCCCCCAGCAGGCCGGCGCTGACCGCCGCGCAGGCCGGGCAGGAGATGCGGCAGTGGCTGGGCACGTACAACAAGACCATCAAGAAGGCGAAGTGGTGGCGGAAGAACAGCACGCTGGACGCGCTGTTCGTGGAGGGGGCCCTGCACGAAGGCGTGCTCGAACGCAACCACGAGGACTTCGGGCAGCAGCCGGAGCACCGGCCGATCAACGTCCAGGGCACGCCGGTGATCTACCTGCCGCGGCCGGAGAACCAGCCGGACAACGACGAGTGGTTCATGGCGCGGGCGACGTACAAGGACGTCAAGGGGCATGTGCGCGCCCACCTGCTGGCCTTCCTGCGCACCGGCGGCGAGCCCTTCAGGCTGGCCGTCGTGACCCCGGTGCACTGGGGGCAGCGCGTGCCGAAGCCGAAGCTGGACGCGGACGGCTACATCACCGACATCGGTGACGACATGGCCCGCGCGGTGGCGCTGGAGTACCAGAACTTCTGGAACCACGAGAAGAAGGAGGGCGCCTCCGGCTACCGGCTGGCCAAGGACAGCTTCAGCCGCAAGGCGTTCCCCGAGGTCTACAAGGGCCTGTACGTCGCTTTCCATGGCCGCAGCTCGGTCTACGGCTTCCGTACGGCCGACGGCGGCTCGCTGTTCCTGTTCGCCATGCTGAACAAGCCGCAGAGCGTCAACCAGGTGCTGAGCGAGGCGCTGTTCGTGCCCAAGGGCAGCAGGACGATCCAGGAACTGGGCGCGAACTGGTTCTCCTGACGCCGGCTCAGCTCCACCAGCCGGGGACGACCTCGACGTCCTCGCGGTCGAGCGCCGCGTGCCACACCGGGTCGCGCAGCAGCCGCGCCTCCCACGTGCGTACGATGCCGTCGGGGCCGGTGACGGCGTCCTCGCGGGAGGGGTGCAGGAACAGCTCGCTGGTGCCCTCCGGCAGGGCGGCGAGCCGGCGCAGGTAGTCGTCGCGGAGCCGTTCGTACGAGCCGAGGTCGGCGGCCGTGCCGCGGTTGGTGGCGATCGTCTCCGGCAGCGCGACGCCGAGTGCGTCGGCCAGCGCGATCGCGCTCTCGTGGGCGGCGGCGAGCGGCGGCGGCAGGGGCCCGCCGATGTACGGCGCGGGGTCGCGGGGCAGCCGGAAGGCCAGGCCGTGGCGGGCGCACCAGTGCAGCGACTCGGCGAGGAACGACCTGCCGTGCAGGCCGTAGAGCGTGCCGGCGTGGGAGTCGGCCGCCACGGGCGCGAGGTCGTGCGCGCGCATCCAGCGCAGCTGAGCGTCGGCCTCGCGGAGCACGTCGTCGGCCTGCCCGCGGGCGGCGAAGGCGAAGGGGTCGTCGCTGAGCGTCCCGTCGGCGTCGGCGAGGCTCGCGGCGCCGTTGAGCGGCCGCCAGCGCGGCACCCCGCGTTCGCTGGTCAGCGTGACGTGCAGGCGCGGCAGCACGCCCAGCTCGCGCACCCGCCGCGCGGCCCGCCCGGCCTCGGGCGAGACGCAGATGAGGGTGGTGGCGCTGACGTGACCCTCGGCGAGCAGGCCGGCGATGACCTCGGTCGTGCCGGGCTCGCGGCCGAGGTCGTCGGCGGTGATGACCAGCCGGCGGCTCATCGCGGCTGCTCCACGGCCGGCGCGCCGTCGGTGCCGGGCGGCTGCTGCTCGGCCGGCGTCTCGATCGGTACGGAGATGAAGCGGGCCGCGACCGCGCCGATGGCGGTCAGCACGAACGGATAGACGCACAGGTAGATGCGGAACGCCAGCCCGGGGTCGCCGCCCGGGTCGTCGCCCGAGTTGTAGCCGAAGAACACGCCGAGCGAGGTGAGCGCGAGCCCGGTGACGACGCCGTTGAGCCGGGAGAAGAAGCCGAACGCCGACAGGAAGAGCCCTTCGCGGTGCTCGCCGTTGCGTGCCGCGTCGGCGTCGAGGACGCGCGCGACGATGAGGTCGTTGGTGGCCAGCATGCCCGACCAGCCGGCGCCGACCAGCACGCCGGCGGCGATCGCGGTGACGAGGTCGGTGGCGAGGAAGAGACCGGCGAAGCTGACGGCGAGCACGGCGAAGGCGAGCCGCCAGGTCCACAGCGCGCCGCGCAGGGCGACGACCCGCGTCCAGGCGACCAGGCCGCCCGCCGAGACGAGGATGACGATCCCTTGCAGGTAGAGCGCGTGGCCGACGGGCAGCCCGAGCGAGTAGCGCACGTACAGCTGGATGCCCGACAGCACGAGCGCCATCGCGATGCCGTAGCAGGCGCCGGTGAGCCCGACCGTCCAGAACAGCCGGTTGCGCAGGATCGACCCGACGCTGCGCAGCAGCATGGGGCGTTCGCGGGTGGCGTAGCGGGGGTTCTCGCGGGCGCTGAGCGCCATGAACACGATCACCGCGACCGCGATGACGCCGTAGATGATCGCCGTGGTGCGGAAGCCCTGCGTGGAGGTCTCGGTGCCGAACACCTGCGTCGTCAGCACCGGCGTGACCGCCAGCGAGATCACCAGCGCGACGAGCTGGAAGCCCTGGCGCAGGCTGTTGGCCACGGCCCGCTCGCGCTCGCGCGGGTAGAGCTCGGGCAGCAGCGCGCCGTAGTTCGCGTTGAGCATCGAGTCGAAAGCCTCGCACAGGATGGCGAACACCGCGAACCACAGCAGCAGGCCCATGCCCTCCAGCGACTCCGGCGCCGAGAAGAACGCGATCATGCAGGCCGCCAGCATCGGCGCGCCCACGAGCAGCCAGGGGCGGCGGCGGCCGAAGCGGGTGCGGGTGCGGTCGGACAGGTGGCCGAGGACCGGGTTGTCGATGGCGTCGATGACCGCGTAGATCGCCATGACCACGCCGTAGGCGCGTACGTCGAGCCCGAGGATGTCGACGTAGAACAGGATCATCGATCCCTTGATCATGTTGATCGGGATGGAGGTGCCGAACATTCCGATGGCGTAGCGCCAGGCGGGAGTCCGTCCCGGGGAGGGGGCCGGGCCGGGCAGGGACACGCGATCACCTTCTCTGCCGTCGCGACTGCGGCGCCGACGCACCGCACGGCGTCACCTTCGCAGGGCGAGGCGAACGGCGGGTGAGGCGCGGGGGTGCCGGACGTCGACAGACAGTGTCGCGCGCGGGGATCGCGAGCAGGTCACGGAATCAGCCCTGACGCTGGTGGGGCGCTGCTGGGCCGCTGCAGGGGCGTGCTGGGGCGCTGCCGTGATGCCGCCCGGACGCGCGAGCGCCGCCGTGGGCCCGTTGTGGGGCTCCGCGGCGGCGCGCGCTCCGGTCAGATGGCCAGCAGGTCGAATCCCCCGTTGGCGAGCTGCCCCGTGTTGGTGTCGTACACGGTGACGGTGATGGTGTTGTGCCGGTAGCACGTCGTGGACGGGTTACGGTAGGCGATGTTCGGCAGCCTCCGCGGTTCGCGCGGAGTGAGCTGGATGAGCGTGTGGGGCGCGGACACCGAGTGATCGAGCTGGACGCAGTACCTGCCAGTGCCCGCCCGCCACGACCGCACGACGTTCGTCCCGTTGTTGAGGCTGCCGTCGGAGTTGATGATGGCCGCGGCGGAGTCGTAGAAGTCCGCCGGGCTCTGGGATTCGGCGAGCGCGGGAGACGCCGCTGCCGTGATGAGACCGGCGACCGTCAGAGCGAAAGCGCCTGACACAGTACGACGGAGCATGTGTTTTCCTTTCGATCGCGTCCCGATAGGAAGCAAGAAAGAAAGTAAGTCCGCGTGTGCCGGGACGCCGCTCGCCACCCCGACAAAGATGATCAAGAAACCTTGGCGGTTCGTAAGAGAACCCGTGACCAAGCCGCGAGTGGCATCCGTTCCCCACAACCGTCACAGGCGAATCCATGGGGAATCACGGCGACGGTAAAAGAACGCTTCCGGGTCTCCCCTTTTTGCCCCCGCAAGCCATTCGCGCCCCGATTCGGCGGCCATTCCGGCTGTCCCGGGAATGTCGTCTCCTTTACGTGTCCTCCGACCTCTGTACGCCCGTCCCCCGCGCCGTTACCGTAGGGCTGCGAACTTCTCGTGGTGGGGGAGGATGCCCGTGCCGGAACTGACGTTCGCCACGCAGCGGCTTCCGGGGGTGAGCGTGATCTCCGTGGCGGGCGAGATCGACGCCGTAACGGCCGTCCTGCTCGACCGTCATCTGCGCGCCGCCCGCCGCGCACCCCATGAGCACCTGGTCATCGACCTCAGCGACGCCCACTTCCTGGGCAGCGCCGGGCTGCGGGTCCTGCTCAACACCCATGCCTTCGCCCGCCAGCACGGCGGCACCCTGCGCCTGGCGGCACCGCATCCCCGGCTGGCGGCGATGATGCGGATCACCCGCGCGCACACGGTTCTGCACGTGCACGACACCGTCGAAGAAGCCGTACTGGCCGCCCTGCGCCTGCCCGCCCCGGTGACGCGGCCGGCCATCGAGGCCGCCCCCTTGACGCCTCAGCCCGGGGTCACTCGGTGACCTTCTCCGGCTCCGGGTTCGTCAGGTCGTGCTGGGTGAACATGTCGATGAGGAGGCGGACGGGCAGGCCGGCCTCGGTCGGGTAGCGGAAGCGGGCTTCGGGGTTGAGGCTGTACTCGTTGCGCCGCCCCACGCGGTCGATGGTGACGTAGCCGGCCTGCTGGAGGTCGGAGACGATGCCCTGGACGGCGCGCTCGGTGATGCCGATGCCCGCGGCGATGTCGCGGACGCGGGCGCGCGGGTTGCGGGCGATCTCCACCAGCACGCGGGCGTGGTTGGTCAGGAAGGTCCAGGAGCCGGACCGATTGCTGGACGTGCTCACGAAATCTCAAGTTGTACCAGAGAAGAGCACGTCAGGTGCGCCGGGTCAGGAAGATCACACGAAAAATGCTTCCGGCATTGCAATTCGGGCATTATGCTTCGGACCCTGAGAAGGACGTCAGATGGACTATGACCGGGAGGACGCCATGCACGTTCACATCGCCTACCGGCCTGGCGACGGCCTCGAGTCCGCCGCGTCGCCCCTGACCCTCGACTCCCGGCGGCACGACGCCGGCCTGGTGATCACCGTGCTGGGCGAGGTGGACATGACGAGCGCCGCCGTGCTTGAGGAGTACGTCCGCGAGCAGGCGGCGCCCGGCGAGCGCGTGGTGCTCGATCTGACCATGCTCACGTTCATGGACAGCAACGGCCTGCGCGCCTGCGAGAGCCTGCACAACGCCCTGCGCGACGGCGGCGGCTCGCTCCGCCTGACGGGCGTCCACGGCGTGCTGGTCCGGCTGCTGGAGATCACGGGCCTGCGGGAGGTCCTGGACATCCACGGGGGCCCGGCCGGCGACGCGCTCGCCGGCCGGTGCGGCCCATGACCCTCGGCTCTCCGGCGCCACGCCGCTCTCGCACACCAGCAGGTCGCCGAGGCCGTTGAGGGTGAGCGGCCCGTGCTGCTGCAGGACGCGGACGACCTCCGCCTGGGACGGGGTGACGCCGAGCGGGCGCAGCGCCTGGGCGAGCAGCCTGTTGCCCTCGCGCTGGGCGGCCAGGATGAGGTAGCGCAGCTCCTCAGCGGGCCGCATGCGCCACCTCGTTCACCAGGAACGTCTCCACCGCCGCCGCGTACGTCGCGGGGTGGCTGAAGCGGAACATGTGGCCGGTGCGGTCGAGCACGACCTCGCGGGCGCCGGGGATGCCCGTACGCATGATCTCCGCCGCCCGTTCGCCGATCAGCCGGTCGTGGGACGGGGTGATGATGAGCGTGGGCACGTCCACCTGGCCGAGCCGGTCGGTGTAGTCGGCGGCGAGCGCTGCCGTGAGCCGGGAGCCGAAGGTCTTGGCCGGGGTGTGGTCGAGGAACAGGCGGCGGCTGTCGGCGGCGAACCCGCCCGACATCACCAGCGCCCGCAGCCCGGCCGGCCGCCGGACGGCCGGCCCCAGGGCGATGTTCGCCCCGAAGGAGTCGCCGACCAGCACGTAGTCGTCCAGATCGGCGACCTCGGCGGCGAGCGCGTCGGCGTAGGACTCCATGTCGGCGGGCCGGTCCGGGTGCGAGCAGGCCGGCCCCTTGCGCGCTACACCAGCGATCGCACGCGGGGGTAGGCGGGGGTGCGGAGGTGGTCGGTCAGGGAGGCGGCGATCTCGCCTACGCGGACGGCGGTGTTCGAGAGCAGGGTCGAGGTGAGGCCGTGGGTGTGCTCGCTGGCGCCCTGGACGTAGATGCCGCAGCGCAGCTCGGGTGAGGTGGCGATGCGGTAGTCGCGGCCGAGGCGGACGCCGCCGCCGGGGAGGCGTTCGCACAGGCCGCCCGTCTCGCCGAGGAGGGTGAGCGGGTCGGTGGGGCGGTAGCCGGTGGCGTAGACGAGGACGTCGGCCTCCAGCGGGGTCCGCTCGCCGGTGGGCAGGAACTCGACCGTGACGCGCAGGCCGCTGGAGTCGTTCTCGACGCCGGCCAGGCGGGAGGCGTTGAAGATGCGCAGCCGCTCCTTGCCCTGCACCTTCTCCTGGTAGTGGCGGCGGTAGAGCTCGTCGATGAGCTCCAGGTCCACGACGGAGTAGTTGGTGGAGGCGTGGTACGCGCGCAGGCGCTCCTTCACCTCATCCGGGGCGGTGTAGAAGTGGTCGACGGCCTCGGAGTCGAAGATGCGGTTGGCGAACGAGCTGTCGTCGGCGGGCGTGTAGCCGTACTTGGCGAAGACGGCGCAGACCTCGGCGGCGGGGAAGGCTCCGTGCAGGTGGCCCGCCACCTCGGCGGCGCTCTGCCCGGCCCCGACCACGACGAACCTGCGCGGGTCGCGCAGCGTGGGCAGCTTGGCGAGCAGCTCTTCGCTGTGCCAGACGCGCTCGTCGCTCACGATGCCGTCGGGCAGGACGGGCTCCAGGCCGGCGGCGAGCACGAGGGTGCGGGCGCGGCGGGTGACGAGCGTGCCGTCGCCCTGCCGGGCCACCACGTCGAGGAACTCGATGGCGCCGTCCGCCTCCACGGGGGTGACGGCGACGACTTCTGCGGCGTACTCGACCTGGTCGGTGAAACGCGCTGCTGCCCATTCGAGGTAGTCGTGGAATTCCAGCCGGGACGGGAACATCGTCTTGTGGTTGATGAAGTCGAGCAGCCGGCCTTTCTCCCGCAAATAGCACAGGAAGCTGAACTCGCTGGCCGGATTACGCATGGTGACCAGGTCCTTCAAGAACGAGACCTGCATGGTCGTGCCTTCGATGAGCATGCCGCGATGCCAGCCGAAGGCGGGCTGTTTCTCCAGGAAGACCGCGTCGACTCCGTCACCGTGACGCTCTTTGAGCGCGATGGCCAGGGCCAGGTTGGAGGGCCCGAAGCCGATGCCAATGAGGTCGTGGACGTGCTGCTCCGCTGACATGGAGGCCTTTCTAGACGACCGAACCGGGGGTGGAGACGAGGCCCAAATTAGGTTAGCCTTGCCTAATTAAGGTCACCCTAACCGAAGCGGTTCCTCTCGACAAGGAGACACCATGCGGGTCGTGACGTTCGGCTACCAGACCTGGGGGCATCGCACGCTCCAGGCTCTTCTGGACTCCACGCACGAGGTCGTGCTGGTGGTGACGCACCCCAGGAGCGAGCACGCGTACGAGAGGATCTGGAACGACTCGGTGGCCGAGCTGGCCGAGGCCCACGGCGTACCGGTGCTGCTGCGCAACAGGCCCGACGACGACGAGCTGATGGCCCGGCTCAAGGAGGCCGAGCCCGACCTCATCGTCGCCAACAACTGGCGGACGTGGATCCCGCCGGAGATCTTCGCGCTCCCCCGCCACGGCACGCTCAACGTGCACGACTCGCTGCTGCCCGCGTACGCCGGCTTCTCCCCGCTGATCTGGGCGCTGATCAACGGCGAGAGGGAGGTGGGGGTGACCGCCCACATGATGAACGAGGAGCTGGACGCCGGCGACATCGTCGTGCAACGGGCCGTGCCCGTCGGGCCGCAGGACACCGCCACCGACCTGTTCCACCGCACGGTGGACCTGATCGGGCCGATCGTCACCGAGGCGCTCGACCTCATCGACTCCGGCACGGCCGTCTTCGCCCCTCAGGACCGCTCGAAGGCCAGCTTCTTCCACAAGCGCTCGGTCGAGGACGGCAACATCGACTGGACCTGGCCCGCCGAGGACATCGAGCGGCTGATACGCGCCCAGTCCGACCCGTACCCGAACGCCTTCACCTACTACAAGGGCGAGCGGATCCGCGTCACCAAGGCGTCGGTGTCGCAGGGCATCTACGGCGGCACGCCCGGCCGGGTCTTCATCCGCGAGGGCGACGGCGTGGTCATCGTGGCGGGCGCCGAGGCCCGTAGGGGGCGTGATCACGGACTGGTGATCGAGCGGGTCCGTACGGAGGACGGCGCCGACCTGCCCGCCACCGAGGTGTTCCGCGCCATGGGCGGCTACCTGACCAGGCACCCCTAGGAGCCGAGCACCCAGGCGACGTCTCTGAGCAGGGCGTGCCGCCAGCCCGCCCGGTCGTGGTCCGACGGTGAGCGCGACACGCGCACGGTGGCGCCCGCCCGCTCGACCAGGCTCTCGACGCGTTCACAGTGGGGCAGCATGCGATGCTCGTGCTCCCCCACGTCGAAGGCGACCCGCAGGCCGGACAGGTCAGGGCGGTCCCGCTCCAGGCGGGCGGCGACGGCGCCGCCCGCCGGGCCGCCGAGCGGGTCGGCGCGCGACTCGGCCCCCGGCTCCCACCAGAACGAGCCCGACTGGCAGGCCACGCCGGTCATCAGGCCGGGGAACTCCAGGGCGGCGTACAGGGCGGTGAGCCCGCCGAGGCTCTGCCCGGCGACCACCAGCGTGCCGGGGTCGGCGGGCACGCCGCTGCCGGTGACCAGGGGCAGCAGCTCGTCGCTGACGGCCCGCCACAGCTCGGGGCGGCAGGCGTACTCGTGGGAGCGGTCGCGGGCGGGCAGGAAGACGAGCGTGACGGGCGGCAGCGCGCCCGCGGCCACGGCGGCGTCGAACGCGGTCATGGCCGGGTGCAGGTGCAGCCAGTCGTCGCCGTCGAGCAGCAGCACGACGGGCCCGCCGCCGCCCGCGGGATGCACCCGCACGGTACGCCGCCCGCCCAGCACCGCGCTGGCCCACCGCAGGCGGGTGCCGGGGAGCGGCAGCACGTCGTCGGGGCCGGCGGAGGGCCAGTACGGCTGCTCGGGCACGTCGGGCGTGGCCGCTATGGACCGCTCGCCACCGGCCCCGACGGGGTTGAGGGGGTCGGCGAACGCGCCGTCGCCTGTCTCCACCTGGTACGTCACCCGCAGCCGGGCGGGCATGGCGACCTCGGCGTACCAGCAGTCGGTCCCGCCGAAGCGGGCCAGCGGCACCGGCTGCGACCAGCTCTCGAAGACGACGCGCGCCGGCCCGCCGCGCCACACGAAGAGCGTCGTCCAGCCCTCGCCGTCCGATGCGACGGCGGGTGAGCGCGCGGCCCGCCAGAACTCCTCGGTGCCGGGTTCGCCGGTGAGCCCGTACCTCGCGAACGTCTCCCCCATGCGCTCCCGTACCCTTCCCTTTGACCGTCAGCTAAGGATAGCTTTACCTAAGTCGAACGATAAGGACCCATGAGCACGAGTGTGGTGAAACGTGCCCGCCGGCGGCGCGTCGTCGGCGCGGGCGCGCTCGCGGTGGTCCTGGTGGTCGTGGCGGGCGCGTCACTGGCCGTCGGGGCGCGCGCGCTGAGCCCCGGCGAGGTGTGGCACGGCCTGTTCGCGGCGGCGGGCGGCGATCAGCGGCTCACCGAGATCACGCTCATCGTGCAGACCGTCCGCGTGCCGAGGACCGTGCTGGCCATCGCGGCCGGCATCGCGCTCGGCGTCGGCGGCGCGCTGATCCAGGGCTACACCCGCAACCCGATCGCCGACACGGGCCTGTTGGGAGTGAACGCGGGCGCCTCGTTCGCCGTGGTCACCGTGATCATCCTGTTCGGCCTGGCCAACCCGTACCAGTACGTGTGGTTCGCCTTCCTGGGCGCGGCGGCGGCAGGGGTGGTGGTGTTCGGGCTGGCCAGCATCGGCCAGGGCGCGGGCAACCCGCTGACGCTGGCGCTGGCCGGGCAGGGCATCGCGGTGTTCCTGGCGGCGATGACCACGGCGATCGCGCTGACCGACCAGACCTCCCTGAACGCGCTGCGGTTCTGGAACGCGGGTGGGGTCGCCGGGGTCGGGTTCGACGTGATCTGGCCGGTGGTCGTGTTCATCGGGGCGGGGCTGGTGCTGGCGGCGACCACGCTGCCCGCCATCAACCTGCTCAACCTGGGCGACGACGTGGCCCGCGCGATGGGCGTGAACATCGCCCGCAACAGGACCGTCGGCATCGTCGCCATCACCGTGCTGGCGGGGGCGGCGACGGCGGCGTGCGGGCCGATCGCGTTCCTCGGCCTCATGGTGGCCCACGTCGCCCGCTACGTGACCGGGCCCGACTACCGGTGGCTGGTGCCGTTCGCCGGGCTGCTCGGCGCGGTGATCCTGCTGGCCTGCGACATCCTGGGGCGCGTGGTGACGCGGCCGGGTGAGCTGCCCGCGGGCGTCGTCGTCGCCCTGGCCGGCGCCCCCTTCTTCGCGGCGCTCGTGTGGCGCGGAAAGTTCAGGAAGACGTGATCGCGACGGTGGTGCGCGGCGTGCGGGTCGGCCGCGCGTCGTTCGTGTGGCGGCCGTGGATGGTGTGCGCGACGTTGCTGCTCGCGGCGGCGGCGTTCCTGGTGTTCTGCCTGTCGATCGCGCTCGGCGACTTCCCCATCGCCCTGCCGCAGGTGGTGGCGACGCTGTTCGGGCAGGGCGAGCGGGTGGACGAGTTCGTGGTGATGGACCTGCGGATGCCGCGCGCGCTGGCCGGGCTGGTGGTCGGGGTCGCGCTCGGGGTGTCGGGGGCGATCACGCAGTCGATCGCGCGCAACCCGCTGGCCAGCCCCGACGTGCTCGGCATCACCGGCGGCGCGAGCATGGTCGCGGTGTTCCTGGTGACGGTGACGGGCGGCGCCGCCTCGGCGATCGTCGGCACGGTGGGCCTGCCCGCGGCGGCGCTGGGCGGCGGCCTCTGCACCGGCCTGCTGGTGTACTTCATGGCCTGGCGGCGCGGCATCGACGGCATGCGGCTGATCCTCATCGGCATCTCGGTGAGCGCCGTGGCGGAGGCGATCACGGTGTGGCTGCTGGCCACGGCGGACATCCGCGACGTGGCACGGGCGCAGGCGTGGCTGGTCGGCTCGCTGGACTCGCGCACCTGGAAGGAGGTGCTGCCGGCGGCGTGGTGCCTGCTCGTACTGCTGGCCGTGGTGGCGTACGTGGCCTTCCATCTCAAACCGCTGCACTTCGGTGACGAGGTGGCGGCCGGGCTCGGCGTGCGGTTCTCGGTGGTGCGGGGCGTGCTGCTGCTCTGCGCGGTGCTGCTGGCCGGGGTGGCGGTGAGCGCGGCCGGTCCCGTGGCGTTCGTGGCGCTGGTGGCGCCGCAGGTGGCGATGCGGCTGACGCGGTACGCGACGCCGCCGCTGGTGGCTTCCGGGCTGATGGGGGCGGTACTGCTGATCGGCGCGGACCTGGTGGCGCGCACGGCGCTGCCGGTGGTGCTGCCCGTCGGCGTGGTGACGGCCGCGATCGGCGGCCCGTTCCTCGTGTACGTCCTGGTGCGGGCCAATCTCAGGAGAGCCAGAGGGCACTGAAGAGTTAGGTTAGCCTTACCTAACATCTTCGTGTTACGGTTTGCCTGCCCACGTCGGTGGTGCAGCCAAAGCACGACAGCAAGGGACTTGCGGATGCTCTCCCCACGAACGACAGTTGCGAAGACCCTGCGGCGGTCAACGGTGGTGTTGTCCGCCGTGTTGTCCGCCACGGCCCTCCTCGCGGGGTGCGGTTCCGGAGCCACGGAGCAGCCGGGCGCGACCACCTCCGCCACTCGGGCCGCCGGCACGGGCGGCGCGTTCCCCGTCACCGTGGAGCACGCCTTCGGCACCACGGAGATCACCAAGGCCCCCGAGCGGGTCGTCTCCGTCGGCTACACCGACGACCAGGCCATCCTGGCGTTCGGCATCAAGCCGGTCGGCATGGTGGACCAATATCCGAACCCGCCCGGCAAGACGCCCGACATCAACACCCAGTGGCCCTGGGTGAAGGACAAGTGGGGCGACACGCGGCCCGAGGTCATCATGACCAACGGCGACTCGGGCCCCAACTACGAGAAGATCGCCGCGCTGCGGCCCGACCTGATCATCGCCGTCTACTCGGAGATCGACCAGGCCGCCTACGACCGCCTGTCGAAGATCGCCCCCACCGTCGGGCGTACCAAGACCGAGAAGGAGCCGTTCAGCGCGCCCTGGCAGGACAACGCGCTGCACATCGCCAAGGCGCTCGGCAAGGCCGAGGAGGGCGCCACGATGGTCGCCGACATCGACGCCAAACTGAAGGCGGCGCGTGAGGCGCACCCCGAGTGGGCCGAGAAGACGGCGGTCGCGCTGTCCTGGTACAAGAACTCGGTCGCGCCCTTCACCACCACCGACGTGCGCGGCCGGATGGTGACGGGCATCGGCTTCAAGGGGCAGCCGGAGATCGACGAGATCGCCGGTGGCAGCTTCTACACCGTGCTGTCCCCCGAGCGCATCGACCTGGTCGACGTCGACCACATCTTCGTCATCGCCGACCAGGCCGACCAGGACGCGCTGAAGAAGTTCAAGCTGTTCGCCAACCTGCCCGCGGTCAAGGAGGGCAACGTGTCGTGGCTCCTGGACAGCGAGGGCCCGGCGATCGGCGCGGCCATGTCGCAGGGCACGCTGCTGTCGCTGCCGTACGCGATCGACGAGCTCGTCAAGTCGGTCCAGTCGTGACGGCGGCACCCCTTTCCCCGCCTGCGGCGGTCCTGGTGTGAGCGCCGGCACCGCATCCGCCCCCGCATCCGCCCCCGCCATCCTACGCACGGCGAGCGCGCGCGAGGCCGCCCGGTGGGTCGTGGCGCACTGCCGCGGCACGCCGTGGCTGACCGCCGCCACCGTCGTGACCACCGTGGCGGGGGCGGCGCTGCAGGTCCTGCCGGTGTTCCTGCTCGGCAGGGTGGTGGACGGCGTGGTCGCCGGCGCCGGGAGCGGCGAGGCGCGGGAGCTGCTGGTCACGGTCGGGGTGCTGCTGGCGGTCGCGCTGCTGCTCGGCACGGTGGCCGCGGCGGCCTCGACGTACCTGATCGGGCGGCTCGGCGCCGACCTGCTGGCGCGGCTGCGCGAGGGCGCCGTACGCGCGGTGCTCGGCCTGCCCAGCGCCAGGATCGAGCAGGTCGGGCACGGCGACGTGCTGTCGCGGGTGGGCGACGACGTGGCCGTGGTGTCCAAGGGCATCCGCACGGCCGTCCCCACGCTGTTCTCGGCCGCCGTGCTGGTCGTCATCGCCACGATCGGCATGTTCGGGCTCGACTGGCGGCTGGGGCTGGCGGGGGCGGGGGCGCTGCCCGCGTACGCGCTGGCGCTGCGCTGGTACCTGCCCCGCTCCGCGCCGCTCTACCGGCGCCAGCGCGAGGCCCAGGCCGACCGGGCACAGGCTTTCATCAGCGGCCTCAACGGGATCGAGACCGTGCGGGCCTACCGCCTCGAACCCCTCTTCCGGGAGCGGGTGGCCCGCGAGTCGTGGCGGGTGCGCGACCTCGGCATCGAGGTGTTCCGCTTCTTCGGCCGGTTCGTCGGCAGGGAGAACCGCGCCGAGTTCGTCGGGCTCGTCCTCATCATCGTCGTCGGGTACGTGCTGCTGGAGACCGGCTCGGTCACCCTGGGCGAGGCGTCGGTGGCGCCGCTGCTGTTCCACCGGTTGTTCAACCCGCTCGGCTCCATCATGTTCACCTTCGACGAGGCGCAGAAGTCGGGCGCGAGCCTGACCCGCCTGGTCGGGGTGCTGGGCGAGGCCACGCAGGAACGGCTCGCGGGCAGCGTGCCCGCCGGGTCCGGCTCGTACCCGGTGACGGTGGAGGGGCTGACGTTCACCTATCCCGGCTCCGAGCGGCCCGTCCTGAAAGACGTGAACCTGACGATCCCGGCCGGCGGCTCGCTGGCGCTGGTCGGGGCCACGGGCGCGGGCAAGACGACGCTGGCGGCGCTGATCGCCGGAATCGGCACGCCACAGGCCGGCTCGGTGCGCGTCGGCGACACGCCGATCTCCGGCCTGGACGAGGCCGACGCGCGGGCACTGGTCAGCATCCTGACGCAGGAGACGCACGTGTTCTCCGGCACGCTCGCCGAGGACCTGCGGCTGGCCGCGCCCGGGGCGAGCGACGCCGAGTTGATGGACGCGCTGCGCACGGTGGGGGCCGAGCCGTGGGTGACGGCGCTGCCCGACGGGCTGGACACCCTGGTCGGCGAGGGCGGCGAGCGGCTCGACGGCACCAAGGCCGCGCAGCTCGCGCTGGCCCGGCTGGTGCTGGGGCGGGCGCCGGTGGTGGTGCTGGACGAGTCGACCGCGGAGGCGGGCAGCCAGGGGGCGGCCGAGCTGGAGCGGGCGGTGCTGGCGGCGTGCCGGGGGCGTACGGCGCTGTTCGTGGCGCACCGGCTGACGCAGGCGATGACGGCCGACCGCATCGCGGTGCTGGACGCGGGCCAGGTGGTCGAGGAGGGCACCCACGAGGAGCTGGTGGCGGCGGGTGGGCGGTACGCGCGGCTCTGGCGGGCCTGGCGCGAGGCTGGTTAGCCGATCATTATTAGGTTAGGCTTACCTTACTAGTGTCTGAAGGGGCGGCTGAGGTCTTCATGCTGGAACCAAGCACTCGTGCGGTATCCCTCTCTCCCGAACGGCTGGCCGGCCTGCGCCGCCGCGCCGGGGACCATTCCGACGGGGTCCTGCTCGAAGCGTGCGCGATCGGGTTGGCCTTCTGGACGGACGGGCTGAGCCCCGACGGGCTCGACCTGTCGCCGGCCACGCTCTTCGCCGACGTGGTGGCATGGGCGGCGGGCGGCGGTCGCGCACCCGGCGGCTGGCGGGTGGACGGCTCTGGTCTGTCCGTCCCCGGGCACGTCGACCTCGCGGACGCGCAGCTCGCGCTGGACGACCTGGCCGACTTCCCCGACCGGCCCATCGGCACCATCGCCCCGTCGAGCGTCGAAGCCCGGCTCGCGCAACTCGCCCGATGGAACGACACCCACGCGGACCGGGACAGGCCGACCCTCGTGGAGCTGTTCCACGAGCAGGTACGCACCCGTCCCGACGCCGTCGCCATCGTGGACGAGCGCCGCACGCTCACCTACCGCGAGGCCGCCGAGCTGGCCCATCAGCTCGCCCACCACCTCCTCGAACACGGGCTCACCGCCGAGCAGACCGTCGGCGTCTCCCTGGACCGCTCGGCCGAGATGGTGATCGGCCTGCTGGCGGTCCTCATGGCGGGCGGCGCTTTCGTGCCGCTCGACCCGCACTGGCCGGCCGAACGGCGGGCGCTGGTCATCGCCGACGCCGGGCTCGTCGCGCAGCTCAACAGCACCGGCGAGCACGACCCCGCAGAGCCGGACGCCGTAGCCATCGACCTCGACGCCTGGGGCTACGGCTGCTACCCCACCACCCCGACGGGGATCGACCTGCCCGGGCCCGCGCTGGCGTACGTGATCTTCACCTCCGGCTCGACCGGGCGGCCCAAGGGCGCGATGATCCGGCACGAGGCGATCAGCGAGCGGCTCCTGTGGCAGTCGCGCGAGATCCTCGGCTTCGGGCCCGACGACGCCTCGCTGTTCAAGGCGCCGCTGTCGTTCGACATCTCCATCAACGAGATCTTCCTGCCGCTGGTGTGCGGCGGGCGGCTGGTGGTGCTGCGGCCCGGCGGCGAGCGCGACCCGCACCACCTGCTCAGCGTGATCGCCGAGCAGCGCGTGACGTTCACGTATCTGGTGTCGTCGATGCTGGACGTGCTGCTGGAGATGGCCGGCGACTCCGGCCGCCTCGACAGCCTGCGGCACGTGTGGTGCGGCGGCGAGGTGCTCACCCCCGAGCTGTACGAACGCTTCCGCACCCGCCTCGGCATCCCCCTCTACCACGGCTACGGCCCCGCCGAGGCGACGATCGGCGTCTCCCACGTCATCTACCGGGGCGCGGCCGAGCGCCTGTCCACCTCGATCGGCAAGGCCAACCCCAACACCTGCCTGTACGTGCTGGACGACGAGCTGCGGCCGGTCCCCGTCGGGGTGGGCGGCGAGCTGTACGTCGGCGGCTTCCTGCTCGGGCGCGGCTACGTCAACGCGCCGGGACTGACCGCCTCCCGGTTCGTGGCCGACCCGTTCGCCTCCGACGGCTCCCGCCTCTACCGGACCGGCGACCTCGCCAGGTTCGCCCCCGACGGGTCGCTCGACTTCCTCGGCCGGGCCGACAACCAGGTCAAGATCCGCGGGATGCGGCTGGAGCTGGAGGACGTCGAGGTCGCGCTGGCCGAGCATCCCGGGGTGCGGCACACGTGCGTCGTCGCCAGGAAGCACGCCTCCGGCGGCACGTACCTCGTGGGGTACGTCATCCCGGCGGCCGGGCACGAGGACCTGCGCCCCGACGACGTCACGGCGTGGGCCGCCGAGCACCTGGTCGAGTACATGGTGCCGGCGCACGTCGTCGTCATGACCGCGTTCCCGCTCACCCCCAACGGAAAGCTCGACCGCCGTGCCCTGCCCGAGCCCGAGCTGCGCGCCTCCCGCGTCGTGGCGCCCGCCACCGACGCGGAGCGCGCGGTGTGCGCGGCCGTCGCCGGGCTGCTGGGCCTGGACGAGGTCGGCGTGGACCGCAACTTCTTCCGGCTCGGCGGCGACAGCATTCTGGCGATCTCGCTGATCAGCGCCCTGCGCGAACGCGGCCTGCACGTCACCGCCGCCCAGGTCTTCGCCGGCCCCACTCTGGGCGCCCTGGCAGCGGTCGCCACCCGCGAGGGGGCGACCGCGGTGGACTCCGCCGACGTCGCCACGGGCCCGGTCACGAGCTCCCCGATCGTGCGCTGGCTCGGCGAGACGACCGACGCGATCGACGGCTTCGCCCAGTCAGTGGTCCTCAACACCCCGGAGGCTCTGACCCCGGACGCTCTGGACACCCTGCTCACCACCCTCCTCGACCATCACCCCATGTTGCGCGCCCACCTGACCCGCGGCCCCGCCTGGGGCTTCGACGTCCCCGGCTCCATGACTCTCCAGAAGGTGTGGGAGGAGAGCGACCGCGGGCTTGAGGAGTGTGTGGAGCGGGCCGTGGGCTCGCTCGATCCCGATCGAGGCGTCATGTTGCGCGCCGTTTGGCGGCGGGCGGAGCGGCAGCTGGTTCTCGCTGCTCACCACGTGGTGATCGACGGGGTGTCGTGGCGGATTCTCATGGAGGATCTCGCCACCGCATGGCGGCAGCTGTCCTCAGGTGAGCCGATCGTGCTTCCGCAGGTCGGGACCTCGTTCCGGCGGTGGACGCAGGTGCTGGAGTCGGCGGCGTTCGACGGCGATCGGGCCTACTTCGCCCGGCCGCTGCCCGGTGAGGATCTGCCTCTGGGCAGGCGGCAGCCGGAGGCGGCCGATACCGTGGCGCGGGAGCGGGCGCACGTCGTCACGGCAAGCCCCGAGGTGACCGCCGCGGTGCTGGGTGAGGTGCCCGCGCGGTTCCATGCGAAGGTCAACGACGTGCTGCTGACCGCGCTGGCCGTCGCTCTCGCGCGGCGGCGGCGGGAGCTGGGGCAGGAGCAGACGTTCGCGCACGTCGAGCTGGAGGGGCACGGGCGCGAGGGGCGGTTCCTCGCCGGAGCGGCCGGGTTCGAGCCGGAGCTGTCGCGGACGGTCGGGTGGTTCACCACGTTGTTCCCGGTGACCGTGGACCCGGGCGCGAGCGGCGACTTCACCGACCCCGCGTACCTGGCGGCGGCGTTGAAGAAGGTGAAGGAGGACCTGGCCGGGGTGCCGGGCAACGGCATCGCCTACGGGGTGCTGCGCCACCTGCACGGCGTCGCGTTCGACGCGCCCGCGCCGCAGGTGCTCTTCAACTACCTCGGCAGGTACGAGGCGGGCACGCGGTCGGACTGGCAGCTCGCGGTCGCGACCGGGCACCTGGGCGAGCGGCGCGACCCGGGGATGCGGCTGCCGCGCGCCCTGGAGTTCAACGCCATCGCCGAGCCTGGGCCGACGGGCGCGTACGAACTGGTCACCACCGTCTCCTGGCCCGACGGCGTGTTCACCGGCGAGGACATCGAGGCCCTCGCCGGCTACTTCCGCCAGGCGCTGGAGGGCCTCGCCGCGCTCGACGGCGGCGGCCACTCCCCCAGCGACTTCCTGCCGCTCGCCCTCACCCAGGCCGACGTGGACGCCCTGGACGGCCCGAACCTGCGCGACGTCCTCCCGTTGACCCCGCTCCAGGAGGGCCTGTACTTCCACTCCGTCTTCGACGACGACTCGGCGGGCAGCTACGTCGAGCAGCAGGTGCTCACCCTGGACGGCCCGGTGGACGCCGTCCGGCTCGCCACGGCGGCCACCCGGCTGCTGGCGCTCTACCCCAACCTGGCGGCGCGGTTCGTGGCGCTCGCCGACTGCCGCGTGGTGTCGGTGCTGGAGGACGGCGTGCGCGCGCCGTTCAGCACGCTCGACCGGCCCGGCATCACGGACGAGGAGCTGCGCGACCTCGCCGAGCGGGACCGCCGCGCCGGGTTCGACCTGGCCGTGGGCCCGCTGATGCGGTACACGCTCATCCGCCGGGGCCCCGATCGGCACGTCCTGGTGCAGACCGTCCATCACATCGTGGCCGACGGCTGGTCGGTACCGGTGATGCTGCGGGCGCTGCTGGCCGAGTACCACGCGCCCGGCAGCGGGTACGCGCAGGACGGCTTCGCCGCGTACGTACGGGAGCTGGCCGGGCGGGACGACGCCGAGAGCGAGCGGGTGTGGCGGGAGCAGCTCGCCGGGCTGCCCGGTCCTTCGCTGGTCGCCGAGGGGCACACCGCGTCGGAACACTTCGCGGACGTCAGCGAGGCCCTCGATGTCGATGACGCCGCCAGGGCCGCGGGGGTGCCGCTGAGCGTGGCCGTGCACAGCGCGTGGGCTGCCACTCTGGGCGGGATCCTGCAGAGCACGGACGTGGTGTTCGGCTCCACGGTGTCAGGACGGGAGGCCGACTTCCCTGGCATCCAGGACATGGTGGGGCTGCTCATCAACACGATCCCCGTACGCGCCCGGTGGGACGGCATCACCACGGCCGGCGAGCTGCTCGCCTCCGTGCACGAGCACCAGAGCGCCGTACGGGATCACCAGCACGTCTCGCTGTCCGCGATCGGGCGGCTGGCGGGTGGCGGGCCGCTGTTCGACACGCTGGTGGTGTTCGACGTCGCCACCGACGTGGCCGGCCTGCGGCGGCCCGGGGACGAGGTGGTCATCACCGAGGTTCTGAACGAGGGCGCGCCGCACTACCCGCTGACCCTGGTGGTGGAGCGGGAGCCCGGCGGCGGGCCGCGCTTCACGCTCATCTACGACGGCGCGCTGCTGCGGGAACGCGGTGCCAAGACCATCCTCGGCACCTTCGGCCGCACGCTCACCGCGCTCCTCGCCCGCCCGGACACCCCGGTCGGCCGCATCTCCCCAGCGGCCGGCCGCCACGAAGGCGGGCCGCTCGCGGATGCGCGGCCCCTCCAGGACGGCGGGTGGCCCGGGGCCTCGCGAAGGACGCTGGGCGGGTTGTTCGATGCGGCCGCGGCGCGGTATCCGGATGCGGTCGCCGTCACCCGGTGCGGGATCGACGGGGATGCGCGGTCGATGACGTACCGGGAGGTGCGGGCGGCCAAGGAGCGGGTGGCGTCGGCGTTGCGGGCGGCCGGGGTGGGGCCGGGTGAGCGGGTCGCGGTGGCGGTGCCGCGCTCGCTGGAGCAGGTGGTCGCGCTCATCGCGGTCGTCTCGGCGGGCGGCGCGTACGTGCCGCTGGACCCGGCGTACCCGGACGAGCGGCTGGCGTACCTGCTGGCCGACTCCGCGCCCCAGGTGGTGCTGGTGGACCGGGAGCAGCGGGACCGCATGGAGCGGCTGACCGGCGGGCGGGCGCGGGTGCTCGTGCAGGACGACGACCTGCCGCTGGACGGCACCAGGCCGGCCGTCGGGCCGCACGACCCCGCGTACGTGATCTACACCTCGGGCTCCACCGGCCGCCCGAAGGGGGTCATGGTGCCGCACTCCGCGGTCCTGTCGCTGCTCGCCGGGACGTGGCCGGACCTGCGGTTCGGTCCGGACGACGTGTGGGTGCAGTTCCACTCCGCGTCCTTCGACTTCGCGGTGTGGGAGCTGTGGGGCGCGCTGGCGCACGGCGGCGAGCTGCTCGTCCCCGAGTACGCGCTGACCCGCTCCCCCACCGACTTCCACCGCGTGGTGCGCGAGCGCGGGGTGACCGTCCTGAACCAGACGCCGTCGGCGTTCTACCAGCTCGCCGAGGCCGACCGGCACGCGGCGGAGCCGGCGGGGTCGCTGCGGGTCGTCGTCTTCGGCGGCGAGGCGCTGGACCTCGGGCGGTTGCGCGGCTGGGTCGAGCGGTACGGCACGCGCTCGCCCGAGCTGGTCAACATGTACGGCATCACCGAGACCACCGTGCACGTCACCCACCGGGTGCTGACCGACGAGGACTTCGCGGCAGGCTCCGTCTCCCCCATCGGGCGGGCGATCCCCGGGCTGGTCACGTACCTGCTGGACGACCGGCTGCGGCCGGTGCCGCCCGGCCGGGTCGGCGCCATCTACGTGGCCGGTGCGCAGGTGTCGCTCGGCTACCTGGGGCGGCCGGGGCTGACGGCGTCCCGGTTCGTGGCGGATCCGTTCGCCGGTGACGGGTCGCGCATGTACCACACGGGCGACCTGGCGCGGCGGACGCTGGACGGCGAGCTGGAGTTCGTCGGGCGGGCCGACGATCAGGTGCAGCTCAAGGGGTTCAGGATCGAGCTCGGGGAGGTGGAGTCGGCGATCCGCGACCTGGACGGGGTGGTGGACGTGGCCGTCACCGTGGCCCCGTCGGGCGACCACCTGGTGGCGCACGTGGTGGGCCGGGTGCCGGACGGCTGGGCCGAGCTGCTGTCGGCGCGGCTGCCGGCGTACATGGTGCCTGGTCAGGTGGCCCCTGTCGACGCGCTGCCGCTCACCGTCAACGGCAAGCTCGACCGCGCCCTGCTGACCGCCCGCACCCCACAACCCTCTGCCACCACCGGGCGAGGTGGTGAGCAGGCGCTGGTACAGGTGTTCGCCGAGACGCTGCCCGGTGTCGAGGTGGACGCGGACACCGACTTCTTCCGTGCCGGGGGCGACAGCATCGTGGCCATCGCGCTGGTCAACCGGGCCAGGGCGCTCGGGCTGCCGATCACGCCGCGCGAGGTGTTCCTGCACAAGACGCCGCGCGCGCTCGCCGAGCACATGGGGACGTCCGCGGCACCCGCGCCGATCGCCCGCGCGGACGGCCCGCTCGCGCCGACCCCGATCATGTTGCGGCAGCGTGGGCTGGGCGCCTCGCTCGCCAGGTTCGCCCAGGCCAGGACGCTTGTGGCGCCCGAGGGCAGCGGGTTCGCCGATGCCGAGCGGGCCGCGAACGCGGTCGTCGCCGCCCACCCGGCCCTGCGGCTCCGCCTGAGCACCGAGCACGGCGTGTGGACGCTGCGGACCGAGCCGCCCAGGCCGGTCACGGTCGTCCAGGCCGGTGAGGCCGATGAGGCCGACGCGGCGGCGAACGAGGCGGCCGACCGGCTCGATCCCGAGGCCGGGGAGATGATCGCGTTCGCGTGGCTGGAGGCGGGCAGGACGCTGGTCGTCACCGCGCATCACCTCGCCGTGGACGCGGTCTCCTGGCTGGTGCTGCTCGATGACCTGGCCACCGCGATGCGGGGTGCCGCGCTCGCGCCGGAGACCACGCCCTTCGCGGACTATGCCGATGCCCTGGCCGCGACGGCGACCCATCACACCGGCACGCTCGACCGGTGGCTCACCGCTCTGGCCGCGCCCCCGCTGCTGCCTGTCCCGCCGGCACGACGGCGGGAGCTGACGGTGGAGGTGGCTCCCGAGGTCAGTGCGGTGGTGACGCGGGAGGCGCCTGCCGCGCTCGGCGTCGGCGTGACCGAGTTGCTGTGCGGGGCGTTGCGGGCCGCCTTGACCTGGGTTCAGGACGTGCCGGGCGACCTGGCCATCGACCTGGAGCGGCATGGACGGGTCCCCGTGCTGCCGCACCACGACTACACGCGGACGGTCGGCTGGTTCACCTCCATCGCGCCCGTCCGGCTCAGCCCGCACACCGACCCGATACAGGCGGCGCGTGAGGTGTCCGAGCGGCAGCCGGACGAGCGGGCGCACCTCGCGTACGGGCAGCTCCGCCACCTCAACCCGCAGACCGCGCCGCTGCTGACCACGAGCCCGCAGGTGCTGTTCAACTACCTCGGCCAGGGCAGCGAGTCGCAGGCGGTGACGATCACGGGAGGGGACGTCGGCGGCCCGTACGCGGTCGAGGTGGACGCCTGGCTGGACGCGGCGACCGGGAGGTTGCGGGCCACGTTCGCGCTGGCCGGCGACGTCCCTGACGAGCTGCCCGAGCGCTGGCGGGAGGCCGTGGCGGAGGTCGCGCGCAAGGCCGGGACGGCGGAGCGGACCGCGCCGGTGACGCCGCTGCAGAAGGGCCTGTTCTACCAGGCGCAGCTGGCGGGCCCGGCCGGTGACTACGTGGCGCAGAGCTGCTTCACCTTCGACCGCCGCCTCGACCCGGCGGCGCTGGCCGGCGCGATGGCGTACGTGATCGCCCGGCACCCCGGCGTAGGCGCGGGGTTCACGACCGACGCGGACGGCGACCCCGTCCAGGTGCTCGCGGCGGGCCGCCGGGTCGCCGTCCGCACGCTGGACGTGGCGTCGGACGCCGAGGTCGAGGCCCTGCGCACACAGGACCGGGCGACCGGCTTCGACCTGGATGCGCCGCCGCTGATCAGGATGACCGTGCTCCGCCTGCCGGGCGGCGGGGACGTGCTGCTGCTGAGCTACCACCTGCTGCTGTGGGACGGCTGGTCGCGCGAGATCGTGCTGCGCGACCTGTTCACCGCCTACGAAGCGGCGCTCGCCGGGGAGCCGCTCGACCTGGAGCCGGCGACGCCGAGCTTCGAGGAGCACGCCCGCGCGCTCGACGCCAGGGATCCCGCCCCGGCCCGGCGCTTCTGGGCCGAGCAGCTCGCCGGGCTGTCCGGCCCGACGCTGCTGGCGGGCCCGTCTCCGGCGCTGCGGGACGAGCTGCCGCGGGCGCTCGTCCGTACGCTGCCGGCCGAGCAGTCGGAGCGGCTGCGCGAGGCGGCGAAAAAGCACGGCGTCACCCTGAACACGGTGCTGACCGGCGCGTTCGGCCTGCTGCTCGGCGCGCACACCGGCCGCTCCGACGCGGTCTTCGGCGTCACCGTCTCGGGCCGCGACGGCGAAGGGCCGGGCGGCCGGGCGCTGGACGACATGGTGGGCGTGCTGCTCAACACCGTCCCGATGTGGACGCGGCCCCGCCCGGCCGACACCGTAGGCGGCTATCTGGCCGGCGTGCAGGCGGCCAGGGTCGCCGCGATGGAGCACGAGCACCTGGGGCTGGGCGACATCCAGCGCGACACCGGCCACGACGCCCTGTTCGACACCCTCTTCGTGCTGCAGAACTTCCTCGACCTGGACGCGCTCGCCGAGATCAACGCCAGGCACGGCATCGTCGAGGTGCTGGCCGACGACTCGACGCACTACCCGTTCACCTGGGTCGTGACGCCGGGTGAACGGCTGACGGTGAAGCTGGAGTACCGCGACGGCGACACCGGCCGCGCCGAACGCCTCCTGGACGACTACCTGCGCCTGCTGGACGACCTGACCCGGGCGAGCGGCCCGGTCGGCGCGCTGCCCGGGCTGGGCGCGGTGCCGGTGGCGGGGCCGCGCAGCGACGTCGGCACCGACACGGTGGTGGACAGGTCCGACCGGGCGGCCGAACGCTCACCGCACAGGACGGCGCTCGTCGCGGGCGGCGCGAGCATGACGTTCGAGCAGCTCAGGGAGCGCAGCACGGCGGTGGCAGGGGTGCTCGCCCAGCGGGGCATCGGCCCGGAGCGGACGGTCGGGCTGGCGATCCCGCGCTCGCTCGACTCGATCGTGGCGCTGTTCGCGGTGCTGCGGGTGGGGGCCGCGTACGTGCCGCTGGAGCTGGACCACCCGGACGAGCGGATCGCCGCGATCGTGGCGGACGCACGCCCCGACGTGATCCTCACCGTGAGCTCCGTCGCGCCCAGGCTGATCGGCGAGCTGATCGAGCTGGACCGGCCGCTGCCCGAGGCGGAGCCGTACGTGACGTTCGCCCCTGACGACCCCGACCGGCTGCGGCATCCCGCGTACGTCATCTACACCTCCGGCTCGACCGGCCGGCCGAAGGGCGTGGTGACCGAGTACGCCGGGCTGACGAACATGCTCATCAACCACCAGCGCCGCATCTTCGAGCCGGTGCTGGCCGAGCACGGGCACCGGGTGTTCAGGGTCGCGCACACGGTGTCGTTCGCGTTCGACATGTCGTGGGAGGAACTGCTGTGGCTGGCCGACGGCCACGAGGTGCACATCTGTGACGAGGAGCTGCGCAGGGACGCGCCGCGGCTGGTCGCGTACTGCCTGGAGCACGGCATCGACGTCGTCAACGTCACCCCCACCTACGCCCAGCAGCTGCTGGCCGAAGGGCTGCTGGACGACCCGGCGCGGCGGCCGCCGCTCGTGCTGCTGGGCGGCGAGGCGGTGACGCCGGGCCTGTGGCGGCGGCTCGCGGAGACGGAGGGCACGTGCGGCTACAACCTGTACGGGCCCACCGAGTACACGATCAACACGCTCGGCGCCGGCACGTTCGAGTGCGCCGACCCGGTGGTGGGCGTGCCGATCGACAACACCGACGTGTACGTGCTGGATCCGTGGCTGCGCCCGGTCGCCGACGGGGTGCCGGGCGAGCTGTACGTCTCCGGTGTCGGTATCGCCCGCGGCTACCTGGGGCAGAGCGGGCAGACCGCGCACCGGTTCGTCGCCTGCCCGTTCGGCGAGCCGGGCGAGCGCATGTACCGCACGGGTGACCTGGTGCTGCGGCGGCCGGACGGGAACCTCGCCTACCTGGGACGTACCGACCAGCAGGTCAAGATCCGCGGCCACCGGGTGGAGCCGGGCGAGGTGGAGGCGGCGTTCGCGGCGCATCCCGCCGTGCGGTTCGCCGCCGCGGTGGCGCAGCCCGACCCGGGGGTGGACGGCGCGTACCGGCTGGCCGCCTACCTCGTGCTCGACGGCGCCGACCTCGCGGCCGTCGCGGCCGAGGTGTGCGCCGCGCTGCCCGACCACCTGCGGCCCACGCACTACGCTCAGGTCGCCGCGATCCCGCTGACCGTGAACGGCAAGGCCGACACCAAGGCGCTGCCGGAGGCCAAGCCGCTCGGCGCGCTGACGTCGGCGGGCGAGCGCGGGCCGGCGACCGAGACGGAGGCGGTGGTGTGCGAGCTGTTCGCCGAGACGCTCGACCTGGACGACGACGAGGTGAGCGCGGTGAGCGACTTCCTCGCCATGGGCGGGCACTCGATGCTGGCGCTGCGGCTGGCCGGGCTGCTGCGCCGCGAGTTCGGCCCGATCGTCACCGTACGCGACCTGTTCACCCTGCGAACCCCGGAAGCGCTGGCCCGACACCTCGATGAGCAGTCCTGACGTGAACGACCAGCGCCCGGTCCGTACGGGCTCCGACGTGCTGCGCGCCGCGCTGCGCCGCAACGCCGGCGCGATGGCCGCCGGCACCCTGCTCATGGGGATGTACCAGGCGGCCGAGACCGCCTTTCCCATCGCGCTCGGCCTGATCGTCGAGCACACGCTGCAGGAGCGCGGCCTCGACTCGCTGGCGCTGTCGATCGCCGCGCTGGCGGTGATCATCACGACGGTGTCGCTGTCGTGGCGGTTCGGCATGCGCATCCTGCAGAAGGCCAACACGACCGAGGCGCACCGGTGGCGGGTCAGGGTCGCCTCCTGCGCGCTCCAGCCGGTCGCCAGGGACACCGACCTCAAGTCCGGCGAGGTGCTGACCATCGCCACCGAGGACGCCGACCAGACCGCCGACATCATCGAGGTGGTGCCGCTGCTGATCAGCTCGCTGGTCGCGGTGGTGGTCGCCTCGGTCGCGCTCGGCCTGGCCAGCCTGCCGCTCGGCCTGCTGGTGGTCGTCGGCACGGTCGCGATCCTGTCGGCGCTCAGCGTGCTGTCCCGCCGCATCGGCTCGGGCACCCGGGAGCAGCAGGCCAGGGTGGCGCGGGCGGGCGCGAAGGTCGCCGACCTGATCAGCGGCCTGCGCCCGCTGCACGGGTTCGGCGGCGGGCACGCGGCGTTCCTGTCGTACAGGAAGGTCAGCGCGCGGGCGCGCGACCAGGCGGTCACGGTCGCGAGGGCCAATGGCGCGTACGCCGGCACCGCGCTCGCGCTCAACACGCTCCTCGCCGCCGCCGTCACGCTGACGGCCGGCTGGCTGGCGCTCGCCGGCGACATCACCATCGGGGAGCTGGTGATGGCGGTGGGGCTGGCGCAGTTCATCATGGAGCCGCTCAAGCTGTTCTCCGAGATGCCGAAGTACGTGATGGTCGCGCGGGCCTCGGCCGACCGGATGGCGCTGGTGCTGGCCGCGCCGCCGGTGCTGACGCCGGGCTCCGGCCCGCCGCCCGGCGCCGGCGAGCTGGAGGTGGACGGCGTCCGTCACGGGGCGCTCGACGGGCTGAAGTTCCACGTGCCGGCGGGCGCGTTCGTGGCGATCGCCGCCTACGACCAGCGCGCGGCGGCCGACCTCGTCGCGATCCTGGCGGCGCGGGTGCCGCCCCACTCCTACGAGGGCGTCGTGCGGATCGGCGGCCGGGACACGCGGGAGCTGTCGATCGACGGGATCCGCGAGCATCTGCTGGTGAACCCGTACGACGGGGAGATCTTCGCGGGCACCCTGCGCAGCAACATCGACCCGGCGGGCACGGGACACGACCTGGCGGCGGCGGTCGAGGCGTCGATGCTGACCGACGTCGTCGCCCTGCACCCCGAGGGACTCGACCATCCCGTACGCGACCGCGGCGCGAACCTGTCGGGCGGCCAGCGCCAGCGCCTGTCGCTGGCCCGCGCGCTCGCCGCCGACCCCGCCGTCCTCGTGCTGCACGACCCGACCACGGCCGTGGACGCGGTCACCGAGCAGCTCATCGCCCGCAACCTGGCCACGCTGCGCCGCGGCCGCACCACGATCGTGATCACCGGCAGCCCGGCCCTGCTGGACGCCGCCGACCGCGTCCTCGTGCTGGACGGCGGCAGCGTCGCCGCCGAGGGCGCCCACCGTGACCTGCTGACCCGCGACGAGACCTACCGCCTGGCCGTCGCCAGGTGACCGGCATAGAGAGGATCGACGATGACCAACCCCTTCGACGACGCGGACGGCCGTTTCCTGGTCCTGGTCAACCCCGAGAACCAGCACTCGCTGTGGCCGTCGTTCGCCGCGGTGCCCGCCGGGTGGACGGTCGTGCTGCCCGAGACGACCCGCGCGGCCTGCCTGGAGTACATCGAGACCCACTGGACCGACCTGCGGCCCCGATCGCTCGCCGAGACCGTGGACGGCTGAGCCGTTTGCGGGCCGCCGCGCGGGGCAGGCACGGCGCATGCCTGTTGTCGACCAGACCTCGATGCTGTTGCTCAAGGGCTACGCCTGGCTCCCCGGCCTCCGCAGGCGGGCGGCAGGTGACGTGGTGCACACGCGGCTGCTCGGCCGCCGGGCCACCGGGTTGTGCGGGCCCGACGCCGCCCGCTTCTTCTACGACGAGCGCAACGTGGAGCGGCGCACGGCGCTTCCCGGGCCGATCAAGAGCACGCTGTTCGGCCACGGCTCGGTGCACGGCCTCGACGGGGCCGCCCACCGGGTGCGCAAGGCGATGTTCACGTCGCTGTTCAGCGCGCCCGCCGTGGCCGCGCTCGTCGCGCACGTCACCACGGAGTGGGATCTCGCCGTCGCCTCGTGGGAGGGGCGGCGGGTGGTGCTGTTCGACGAGACGGCCGAGGTGATCACCAGGGCGGTGTGCGACTGGGCCGGGGTGACCGTGGACGACGGCGACCTGCCCGAGCTGGCCGCCGACCTGGTGACGATGGTGGACGGGCTGGGCTCGTCCGGGCCGCGCCACTGGCGGGCGCGGCAGGCCAGGCGGCGGCGCGAGGCGTGGCTGGAGCGGTTCGTCCGGGACCTGCGTGACGGCAGCGAGGACGCGCCGCCCGACTCGGCGGCCGAGGTGGTGGCCGTGCACCGCGACGCAGGTGGCCGGCCGCTCCACCCGCGCGTGGCGGCGGTGGAGCTGCTCAACGTGCTGCGGCCGACCGTGGCGGTGTCATGGTTCGTCGCGTACGCGGCGCACGCGCTGCACCGCTGGCCCGAGCACCGGGCGCGGCTGGCGAGCGGCGACGCGGAGTTCGCCGAGGCGTTCGCGCATGAGCTGCGGCGGTTCTACCCGTTCGCGCCGCTGCTGGGCGGGCGGGCGGCGCGCGAGCTCGACTGGCGGGGCGAGCACATCCCGGCGGGGTCGCTGGTGCTGCTCGACGTGTACGGCCAGCACCACGATCCCCGGTTCTGGCGGGATCCGTACACGTTCGACCCCAGGCGATTCCTCGGTACCGAGCCCGGCCCGTACGACCTGATCCCCCAGGGCGGCGGCGACCCGGCGAGCGGGCACCGCTGTCCCGGTGAGACGCTCACCGTGGCGCTGCTGCGCACGCTCACTCCGCGCCTGGCCCGGCTGGACTACGACGTGCCGCGCCAGGATCTGAGCATCTCGCTGCGGCGCTTGCCGGCCCGGCTGTCCAGCGGTTTCGTGCTCGTCCCCGCGCTCACCCCCATGCACCGGCCCGCGGCGCCCGTACGGCAGGCCGAGGGCGACCCCGCCTGAGCGCTTGCGGCCCCGTCCCCGGCGGGCGGAGCATGGGTGCCCATGATCAGACAACCGCAGATCCTCGCCTGCTCCGGCGTCCTGTTCCCGCCCGCCGGCTACCGCCACCCCGGCGCCCAGATCTGGCAGGCGATGCGGCTCGCGGATGTCCGCAGGCCGCGCGTCTGCCTCGTCGCCACCGCGACCGGCGACTCGCGCGAGCACATCCAGGGCTGGTACGAGCGGGCCGCCGCGTTCGGCGACGCCGAGCTGTCGCACCTCACGCTGTTCACGCAGCCGAACGTGCCCGACGTGCGCGCCCACCTGCTCGCCCAGGACGTGATCTTCGTGGCCGGCGGCAGCGTGGTCAACCTGCTGGCGGTCTGGCGCGCGCACCGGCTGGAGCCGATCCTGCGGGAGTGCTGGGAGTCGGGGGTGGTGCTGGCCGGGCAGAGCGCGGGCAGCCTGTGCTGGCATCTCGGCGGGGTGACCGACTCCTTCGGTGACCGGCTCGACGTGGTGGCCGACGGGCTGGGGTTCCTGCCGTTCTCCAACGGCGTGCACGACGACCTCGGCGACCAGCCCAGGCGGACGAGCTTCCGCCGGGCCGTGGGGGCGGGCGAGCTGCCCGCCGGGTACGCCACCGAGGACGGCGTCGCCCTGCACTACGTGGGCACCCGCTTCCATGAGGCGCTGGCCGTGCTGCCCGATCGCAGGGCCTGGCTGGTCGAGCCGGATCAGGACGGGAAGCACCGGGAGACGATGGTGCCCGCCCGGCTCTGGGTGCCCTGAGGACTTTCTCGTCAGACGCTTCCGTAGCGGCGTACTCACATTTTATGCTTTTCCTATCCAGATACTAGGAATATGGAGACGCATCGATGAGCCTCGAGTTCCTCTGGTACATCCCCAACCAGAACGACCCAGGACACCGCGGCGACGACGTCGTGGCCGGCCACAACGGCCTGGAGACCCTCACCGGCCACGCCCTGGCCCTGGAGGAGCACGGCTGGGCGGGTGCGCTCATCGGCACCGGCTGGGGGCGGCCCGACACCTTCACCGTCGCCACCGCGCTCGCCGCCCGCACGACGACGTTCCAGCCGCTCATCGCCGCACGGCCCGGCTACTGGCATCCCGCCAGGTTCGCCTCCGCCGCCGCCACCCTGGACCACCTGACCGGCGGGCGCGTGCTCGTCAACGTCGTCTCGGGCAAGGACGACCTGGCCGCGTACGGCGACAGCGAGGGCGACCAGGCGCACCGCTACGCGCGTACCAAGGAGTTCCTGCGGATCGTGCGGCGGCTCTGGACCGAGGAGGACGTCACCTTCCACGGCGAGCACTTCCAGGTCACCGGCTCGACCGTGGAGCCGCGCCCCGTCGCCAAGGACGGGCGCCGTCACCCGAGGCTCTACTTCGGCGGCGCGTCCGAGGCCGCCGAGCGGGTGGCGGCCACGGACGCCGACGTCCAGCTCTTCTGGGGCGAGCCGCTCGACGGGGTCGCCGAGCGCATCGACCGGCTCAAGACCCTCAGCGCCCGGCTCGGCCGCGAGCTGCCGCCGCTGGAGTTCGGACTGCGGATCACCACGTTCGTCCGCGACACCACCGAGCAGGCGTGGACCGACGCCGAGGCCAAGGTCGCCAGGATGTCGCAGGACGGCACCTTCCGCGACCCCAACCGGCACCCCGCCGTCGGCCAGCAGCGCCTGCTCGACCTGACCGCGCGGGGCGACGTGCTCGACGACAACCTCTACACCGCGCCGGGCAGGTACGGCGGCGGCGGAGCCGGCACCACGTGGCTGGTCGGCTCGCCCCAGGACGTCGCCAAGTCGCTGCGCCGCTACCAGGAGCTCGGCATCACCCACTTCGTGCTGTCCGACACCCCGTACCTGCCGGAGATCGAACGCCAGGGCACCCGGCTCCTCCCCCTGCTCCGCGACTGATGCTCTCACGCTCGGCTACGGTCGGGGCATCATGACCGATCTCCTTGGCATCAACCATCTGACGCTGTCCACGACCGACCTCGACCGGCTCGTGACGCACTACACCGATCTGCTCGGAGCGACGCTCGCGTTCGAGCGGGCCGCCACCGCCGCCGATCCGCGGGTCGCGGTCCTCGACGTGGGCGGGGCCGACCATCTCATGATCGTCGAGACCGCCGCCGCGCCCGCCCCCTCCCTCGATCCGCTGAACCGGGCGGGCTGGGGGCTGCGCGTGTCCACCTACGAGCGACTGGCCGGCCTCCGCGAACGGATCCTGACGGCCGGGCAGCCCGTCGGGGAGATCGAGACCCTGCCGACGCAGTGGACGATGACGGCCCGCGACCCCGACGGCCGCCCCGTCGACATCCGGGCCCATCGCCCTCGCTGACGATCACCGGCAGGCGAGGCGGACCGGGCCCGCCACCACGGCCTGGTCGCCGGACGTGTTGCCCATGCCGGTGTCGGTGATCTGCACCATCGCCAGCCCCGTGCCGATCACGACGGGGGTCGGCGCGGCGACCCACTTGCCGCGCCGCATGCGCTGGTCGAGGGTGAACTCCGCGACCGTACGGGCATCCTGGTCGAAACCGTCCTTCACCGTGTACCAGACGCGCTGCCCCGCGAACCCGGTCTGCGGGATGGAGACCCCCACGAAGCACTGATGCTGACCGTCCAGCCCGGTGGTGAAGCGCCACTGGAAGACGTTGCGCGGGTGCGTCTGCGCCGCCGGGTCGTACGTCAGCTCAGAGAACAGGAACCCGTCACTGCACCCCGCCCCGGTGTAGCCCGGGGCGCGGGCGTCCTTCCACCCGTCCCGGCCCGGCAGACCGTCGATGCGGACGCTCCTCCTGGCGTCACGCGGGCAGGAAGGCCCGGCGACCGCCAGAAAGGCCGGCTTGACCGTCCGGGCCTTGTCACTCTCCGGCGACGAACTCTCCGACGCCCGGCCCCCCGGCGACCGCCCCTCGGCCGCCTGGCCCTCAGACGCCCACCCCTCGGACGCCTGGCCCTCGGGCGCTCGCCCCTCGGATGCACGGCTCTCCGATGCACGGCTCTCGGATGCACGGCCGGCCTCGGCGGCCGGCGCCACGTCCCTGCCCCCTGCCGCCGCCACGGCCGTGGACGCCTGGTGCTGATAGACCAGCAACGCCCCTGGCACGGCCAACTGCGCCACGATAGCCACCACCACCCACGGCCGGATCCTGCGCTTCCTGGCAGGAGGCGGCTCAGCGGCCGAGCGCGCTCCGGCGTCCGCCGGCGGCACGGGCACGCCTTCAGCGACGGCCGGCCCCGAGGCCGGGTTTCCCACGGCGGGCAGCGGCTGCGGGGGGCGGTGGTGCGGGGTGGGGCGGGGGTAGTGGACGGTTTCGTAGGCGCGGTCGGTGTCGCCGACCTGGAGGAGGGCGTTGAGGACGTGCCATTTTCTCGTCCACTCGGCGCGGTCGCCGCCGCATGCCGTCACGTACGCGAGCGTCGTCTTCAAGGTGGGCAGTGCGTCGCCTGATGCGGCGGCGGACAGCTCGGCCACGGGGTGGCCGGTCCGGCGGCGCATGGAGCGCAGGCTCGTTCCGCCCGCCGACGCCCGCAGCTCGCGCAGGCCCCGTGCGAACTCCTGCAGCGGGTCGGGCGCCATCGGCCGTGCGTGCCGTCCCCGCGGGCCGCCGCGCGGCGTCCTGATGGTGTCGTTCCTCGTCATCGTGCCCCCAACGATCGTGTCGGTCCCTGTGGTCACGGGCAGGAGAGCCGGACCGGGCCGGCCGCCATGGCCTGGTTGCCGGTGGTGTTGCCGTGGCCGTCATCGGCGATCTCCACCATCACCAGGCCGCCGGTGATGACCAGGGGCGCCGGCGCAGGCACCCACTGGCCCTGCCGTACGCGCTGGTCGAGCGTGAACTCCCCCACCGTGCGCGCCTCCTCGTCGAAGCCGTCTCGCACCGTGTACCAGACCCGCTGCCCGGCCAGCCCCGACTTCGGCACGTAGACGGACAGCGTGCAGTGGCGCGGCCCCGGCAGGCCGGTGGTGAAGCGCCATTGGAAGACGTTCCGGCGCGCCGGCTCGGCCGGCTCGCCGCCGTGCCGCTCATCGCCGCGCAGCTCCGAGAACAGGAAGCCGTCCCCGCAGCCGGCGCCCCGCCAGCCGGAGGATGCGGCGTCCTTCCAGCCGTCGCGGCCGGGCAACGCCTCGATGCGAACGCTCCTCGTGGTGTCACGCGGGCAGCTCGGCCCGGCAACGGCGGTGAAGCCAGGCACACTTCGCCGCCCCGGCTCCACCATCTGCCCTGCGCCCCCACCCGCCTGTCCGACCGCGCCCGCCTGTCCGACCCCAGCTGCCGGTCCGACCCCGGCTGCCGGTCCGACCCCGCCCGATTGCCCGATCTCGTTCGTCTGCTGAGCCGGCTGGCCGACCTCGCCCGTCTGCCGACCCTCCTGCGCCGCCTCACCAGTCGCCGACAGGAAACGGAACAGCACGTCCTGACGGAACGCACCGGCCGTGGCCAGCACGGTCACGCCCAGCGCCACGAGCAGCGCCGACAGCTTGACGAACCGCTGGTACGGCCGCTGGTACGGCCGCTGGTACGGCCGCTGACAGGGCCGCCGGTAGGACTCCCGCCACAGCTCGGACCCGCCCCCGGCGGAAGCACCACCCTCCTGAGGCCGGTCGGTGCCCGCCGCGGAAACCCCGACCTCAGGCTCGCCGATACCGGCTGCGGAAGCCTCGCCTCCAGGTCGATCGGTGCCGGCTGCTGGAGCCTCGGTTTCCTGGGGTGTGGCGTTGTCCTGGTTGGCGCGTAGGTCGTGCCATCTGTCGCTCCAGGCGTCCTGGTCGCCGCCGCACGCCCCCACGTACGCCAGCGTCAGGGCCAGGCTCGGCAGGCGGTCGCCTGCGGCGGCGGCGGAGAGTGCCGACGACGAGTAGCCCGCCCTGCGCTCCATGGCGCGGTAGCTCGGGTTTCCCGCCGCCGCCCGCAGGTCGCGCAGCCCCTGGGCGAACTCCTGGAGCGGCCCGGGCGGGACCGGCCGTTCCCGCCTGCCCCGCGCGGTGGTGGTGCCTTGGTGCATCATCGTGCCCCCTGACCTATGTGAATCGCGGCCCCCGGCGATGTGACTTCGGGCCCTATTCGCGGTCACGCGGCCCGTGGACGTCCCCTTCGGCGTCGGAAAATGACGATGACCACATGCCGGCGGGTGGCCCTCACGTTCCGAGGACCACCCGCCGCGCGAAATCACCCGGCTATCGACGCCTGATCTTGCCGAGCACGTCCACGACGGGCTCGTTGCAGGTGTTGACGTAGCGGACGATCACCTTGTACGTGACGCCCCTCTTCAGAAAGCCGGTCGAGTAGCGGACGCGGTCCTCGAGGACGGTGTTGCCGGCGACCCGCGGCTGCGGGCGCAGCACCTCGGCGCCCCTGTTCGACAGGAACACGTAGTTGACCGTGCTGAACTTCTTCAGCTTGTCGCCGGACGGAGCCAGGAACGTGTTGGGCCCGACGACGAGCGTCCTGCCCAGGTTGACGCCGCCGACGAACGCCCGCGGCGCGAACCGGCCGCTGCGGACGGTCGTGCCGAAGAGACGGACGTTGCCGGGCGCCCGGCACGACTGCCGCTGCAGCTCCGGCTTGAAGTAGCGGTCGGGCTGCCCGAACGAGCCGTAACCCTTACGGTCCCGTCCCGGCTGCCGCTTGACCAGCCAGTCCACGAAGTTGATGCCGGCCTCGCGGAGGACCCGCTCGACCTGCTCCGGGATACGCTTGCCCGCGGCGGTCGTGCTGGGCAGCTGCTGGGCCAGGCCCGCGTCGGTGGACTGCCCGCTCTGGCCGCTCTGGCCGCTCTGGCCGCTCTGCCCGGTCGAGGTGCTGGGCGCGGACTGGCCGCTGTTGCCGTTGTTGCCGTTGTTGTTCTTGTTCTTGTCGCGGTTGAGCAGCTCGTCGATCGCCCGGTTGCCGAGCTGCCGGCCGAGGTCCTTGCCCAGGTCCTTCAGGAAGTCGCCGAGCGAGCCTGAGGAACTGCTCGCGGGCGGCGCCGGCTGCGGCGCGGTGAGCCCGAAGTCGAACGAGCTGCCCGAACCGCCGGGGCTGCCGAACCCGAACGGGTCCGCCGTCTGGGCGTGCGCCGTGCCGCCGGCCAGGCCGCTGCCGACCAGCACGCCGCCGACCGCCAAGCCGGCCGCCGCGATACGAAGCTTCGAAGGTGCTTTCACGGTGGTTTCCCCTCTCATGGTGACGCCGGTACGCGGCGGGAGCGGGCTTTCGGGGAGCCGCCCCGGGCCGCCCGGCGGCGTCCGGAAGTTTCCTGCCACTCCTGCTTAAGGGGCCCGGTGATGACCATCCAGGGGCGGACGATGTCCATTGCCCGCATCCATTGGCCATCGCCGGGGTTGTCCTTGTCCGCCCTGCTCAGCCGGCCTGCTGGGGCCGGGCACCGCCCACCTCAGCCCGCCTGCGGAGGGCCGGAACGCCGCGCGTGAGACCGGAACGCCGCGCATGAGAAGGGCCGTGCCCGGGCTCCGGTGAGGAGGCCCGGGCACGACCCCGGTCATGAGTGCGGCATGAGTGCGGTCATGAGCGCGGAGGGCTCAGCACTTGTTGCGGAGCATGGCCGCGTCCTCCGAGAAGCGGATCTTGTTGCCGCCCTGGCCGCGCTTGGCGGCGATGGCGCCGAACGTCTCCAGCCGCTTGGCGGCGGCCTCGTAGTCGGCCTCGGTCAGCGGCTGCTTCTCCGCCAGGGCCGCCTGGGTCGCCGCGTTCACCTCGTCGGCGATGTCGTTGATGTTGCCGGGCCGCATGTACGCCACGTCGATCAGCGCGGCCTGCACGGCCCGGGGCAGCTTGTCGAAGCTCTCGATGCCGCGCCGGGTGACCATGTCCTTGGCCTCCTCGTACGTGACCTCGAACAGCATCGTCACCTGCTCGTCCGTCAGCTCGGTCACCCCGGCCTTGAGGTCGTCGAACGCCTTGCCCGACTTGATGTCGGCCTGCTTCGACTGCGGGCTGGTCTCGCTGAGGATGCGGTTGATGATCGTACGGGCGTCGCCGCGGCTCATGTTGAAGCCGATGCCGATGGTGACGATGTTGCGGCTCTTGCCGCTCCTGGTCCGCTCACCGGCGTCGTACGCCTTCGTCCTGACCCCGCCTTCCCGCTTGATCAGCATCTGCCGGACGCTGCCCTTGTACGTCACGGTGAAGGGGCAGCGGGTCGGGTCGTCAGCCGTCTGGGTGGTGGCGGTGTCCTCGACCTCGTCCGACTCGACCTCGGCGATGGTCTGCCCGGCCTTCTCCGAGGCGCCCGTCTCCTCCGCGTCGTCGGTCTCGTCGGAGACCTCGGCGTCGTCGGACCCGGAGTCGACGCCGGTGCCGGAGTCGGCATCGGCGTCGGAGTCGGTGCCGGCATCGGCGTCGGTCTCCGTCGTCTCCTCGGCGTCGTCGCCTTCGTCCGCGACGCTGACCTCGTCGGAGTCAGCGGAGTCGGTGGAGTCGGCGGAGTCGGCGGGCGCGCCAGGGTCGGCGGACGCGCCGGAGTCGGTGTCGTCGGCGGTGGCCAGGAGGGAGTCCTTGGTGACGGCCGCCTCCTCCACCATCGTCAGGTCGGGGTCGTCGTCGCCGAGCTGAGCCGTCGCGACGCCGACGGTGAGCCCGGTACCGCCGAGCGCGATGACTCCGGCCAGAGCGGCGTACGTCAGGCGTCGCCGTGAACGCATATTCATCGAGTGCCTCCGTGAGGGACGTGAGGTCCGTTGGACCTTCCTGAAGGCATGCCTATGGCCCCCCACATTGACCAGCCAGACCGTTATGTCCGCCCCCGTCCACTGGCCACCGCCCGGGAGCCTCCGACCGGATGTCCACCTTCGCGCCGACCAGCCAGGACATCACCGGCCACCTAGTTGCGATTTGATTGCAGTTGCGAAATAAGTGCAGAATGAGGGCCCATGAGGAGACTGCTCGTCCTGGTGGCGGCCCTGACCCTGACCGCCTGCTCTCAGCCCGCGCCGAAAGCGCAGGAGCAGCCCCCGGCGCCGGGCTTCCCCGTCACGGTGGACAACTGCGGCCGCAAGCTGACCTTCGACCGCCCGCCCTCCAAGGTGGTCACCGGCTACCACCCGAGCCTGGAGACGCTGCTGGCGCTCGGCCTGGGCGACCGGATCGCGGGGCGGACGTACTTCGGCGAGAGCGCCTTCCTGCCAGGGCAGAAGGAGCAGTACGACAGGATCCCGCAGATCTCCGGCACGATCATGCTGCCGCAGAAGGAGGTCATGCTCTCCCAGGGCGCGGACTTCGTCCTCGACAACGCGATGGCGAGCTTCGACGCCGCCGGCGGCTACGCCACGGTGGAGGAGCTGGACGCGGCCGGCAGCCCCGTCTACATCCTGGGCGGCTGGTGCAGCCCGGAGGAGGTGCTGCGGTTCACCATCGACGACACCTTCACCGACCTGCGCAACCTCGGCAAGATCTTCGGCGTCCCCGACCGGGCCGAGAAGCTGGCCGGCGAGCTCCAGGCGCGGCTGGCGGAGGTGAAGCAGCGGGTCGCGGGCCGTACGCCGGTCAAGGTGCTCGCCACGGACGGCGGCAAGGGCCCGGTCAACGCGTACGGCGGCGCGGGCGTCACGAACCAGATGATCACCATGGCGGGCGGCGAGAACGTGCTGGCCGACGTCAAGGCCGACTACACCGAGGTCAGCGCCGAGCGGATCAGCGCGGCCCAGCCGGAGGCGCTGCTGGTCAGCGACTACGCCACGCTGCGCGGCGCGGACATGCCGACCTCGCCGGTCAAGGCCGAGGAGGCGTTCGCGATCGCCAGGAACAGCCCGGCCGCCAGGGACAAGCGCTATCTCGCGCTGCCGGTCGCCGCGCAGCACCCCGGCTACCGCAACCTCCTGGCCGTCGCCGACATCGCCAGGTTCCTGCACCCGGACGCGTTCGACCAGTGAACAGCAGCCGCTTCGCCGTGCTCGTGACCGTGCTCGCGGTCGCCGTCGTCGCCTCGACCTGGCTGGCGGTGAGCATCGGCGCGGTGCCGGTGGCGCTCGGGCAGGCGTGGGGCATCGTGGCCGACAAGCTCGCCCCCGGGCTGGTGCCGCGCACGTGGACGCCGGTGCAGGAGCAGATCGTGTGGGAGTTCCGGCTGCCGCGCGCGCTGCTGGCACTGCTCGTCGGCGCCGGGCTGGCGGTGGTGGGCGCGGTGCTCCAGGCGCTGGTGCGCAACCCGCTGGCCGACCCGTTCCTGCTCGGCATCTCGTCGGGCGCGTCGTTCGGCGCGGTGCTCGTGGCCATCGTGGGCGCCTCGGCGCTCGGCGGGCTGTCGATGTCGGCGGCCGCGTTCGCCGGCTCGCTGCTCGCGCTGGGCCTGGTCTACCTGCTGGCGCAGCGGGCGGGGCGGCTCACGCCGTCGCGGCTGGTGCTGGCCGGGGTGGCGCTGGCGTACCTGTTCCAGTCGGCCTACTCCTTCGTGCTGCAGCTCGCGCAGAGCGGGCGGGCGGCGCAGCAGGTGCTGTTCTGGCTGATGGGCAGTCTGGGCGGGGCCCGCTGGCACCTGCTGCCGGTCCCGGCCGTGGTGCTGGCGGCGGGGGTGACGTACCTGCTGATGCAGCACCGCCCGCTGAACGCGCTCGCCGCCGGCGAGGAGACGGCCGTCTCGCTCGGCGTGAACGTCGGCCGGTTCCGCCTGACGTTGTTCCTGCTGACCTCGCTGCTGGTCGGGGTGCTGGTCGCGACCAGCGGCGCGATCGCGTTCGTCGGCCTGATCGTGCCGCACGCCGCCCGGCTGCTGGTCGGCGCCGACCACCGCCGGGTGCTGCCCGTGACGGCGCTGCTCGGCGCGGTGTTCCTGCAACTCGTGGACGTGGCCGCGCGGACCGTCAACGCGCCGCAGGAGCTGGCGCTCAGCATCGTGACGGCGCTGTTCGGGGTGCCGTTCTTCCTGTGGCTGCTGCGCCGCAGGTCCGCGGACCGGGAGGTGAGCGTCACGTGAGGCTGGCGCTGAACGGGGTGTCCGTCGCGGTCGAGGGCACGCCGATCGTGCACGACGCCGCGCTGGAGGTGGGCGACGGCGAGTTCGTGGCACTGGTCGGGCCGAACGGGTGCGGCAAGTCCACGCTGCTGCGCTCGATTTACCGGGCGCTGCGGCCCTCGGCGGGGCTGATCGCCGTCGACGGCGACGACGTGCACCGGCTGCCGGCCCGCGAGGCCGCGCGCAGGACCGCCGTCGTGGCGCAGGAGACGCCGGCCGACCTGGACTTCACGGTGGCGGAGATCGTCCGGATGGGGCGCACGCCGTACCGGGCGGATGCCTCTGTGGACGAGGAGCTGTGCGGGCGCGCACTCGACCGCGTCGGCCTGGGCGAGGCTTCCGGGCGGATCTTCGCGACGCTGTCAGGCGGCGAGAAGCAGCGCGTGCTGCTGGCGCGGGCGCTCGCGCAGGACACGCGGCTGCTCCTGCTGGACGAGCCCACCGCCCACCTCGACATCCGTCACCAGCTCGACCTCCTGCATCTGGTACGCGAGCTGGGCCTCGCCACCCTGGCCGTGCTGCACGACCTCAACCAGGCCGCCGCCTTCTGCGACCGCCTGTATGTGATGAACGCCGGCCGCATCGTCGCCGGCGGCCCGCCCGGCGAGGTGCTCACCCCCGACCTGATCGCGCAGGTGTACGGCGTGCGCGCCGTCCGCCGCACCCAGCTCGTCTTCGAACGGTCACAGGCGGACGAGGTCGCCGACCTCCTCGGGCAGGCCAGGTGACGTCATGACGTGCCCCATGCCGGGCACGACGTGCAGGACCGCGCCGGGGATGGCCGCCGCCAGCGCCTCGGCGTGCGCGAGCGGGTAGAGCGGGTCCCGGTCGCCGTGCACGATCGAGGTCGGGGCGGTGATCGACGACAAGGGGGCCTTCAGGGTGGGATCGTCCCGCCAGACGGCCCGGTTGTGGTTGGCCGCCGCGCCGGGATCGGTGGCCCGCGACAGCGCCAGCTCCAGCATCGCCCGGGCGGCCTGCTCGTCGAACGGCCTGACCGGCCCGTTGAACATCCGGAACAGCGCCACGTCCGACTCCACGCCCGGCGGCAGCCCGGCCGCCATGTGCGCGAGGAACTCCGGGGACGGCGGCGGCAGATCGTCCGGGTCGGCCGGCTCGCCCGCCGGCGCCCGCTCCCGCACCGGCGCCGGGTCGTGCCCCATCGGCGAGCTGGACATGATGGTGAGCGACCTGACCCGGTCCGGCGCGTGCACGCCCAGCCACTGCGCGATCATGCCGCCCAGGGACGTGCCGGCCACGTGCGCCGCGTCGAGCCCGTAGCCGTCCAGCACGGCCAGGCAGTCGCGTGCCAGGTCGCCGATCGTGTACGGATGCGCGTCGAAGTCGACGAGGCCGGACCTGCCGGTGTCGCGATGGTCGTACCTGATGACCTGCGCGCCCCGCTCGACCAGCCGGTGGACGAGCGCATCGGGGCAGCTGACGCCCTGCGCGGCGGACCCCATGACCATCACGACCGCGGGATCGTCAGGTTTCCCGATGCGCTCCGTCCATATCCGTACCGGCCCGGAGTCCACGTACCGCTCATGCGCTCGCGTCACGAGGGCACGCTAGCGACTCCGGGCCGCCGTCCTCCAACCCTTATCGGGCCGGGGCGCTCACTTGGCGAGGTTGTACTGGATGGTGTACTGCCGTGCGCCGCAGCAGCCGGGGTGGGGCGGGTTGGGCGTGCGGATCCACAGCTGGCCGAAGCTTCCCCTGCGTACCTTGAGGGTTTTCATCACCGAGTACGCCTTCTTGCCGCCGTCGCAGATCTTGCCGTACCGCCCTCGCTGAGCCTCCCAGTTCGCGCTCGTCACGAAGAGGTCGGGGAAGATGCAGGCGCCCTTCGGGAAGCCGGCCTCGCGGATCACGATGCTGCGCAGCTGCGCGGACGTGGACGACTTGTAGGCCCAGGTCGCGGTCACCTTGATCGGGTAGTTCCGGCCCCTGTGATCCTTGATGCTGACCGTGGTGATTACGGACTGGATCGCCTTGATGCGCTTGACGTAGCTGATCTTCTGGTCGGGCGCGGCGTGCGCGGCGGGTGACACCAGCAGGCCGCCACCGAGGCCGGCGACGAGAGCCACTCCGATCGTGGAAACGCGGAGTCGCGTGAGAGGTCGCACCTGTTCTCCTTTGTCGTGCAAGGCGGTTCTGGACGGATGTCCGGTATCACTTGGCCGCGATGTTGTACTGGATCACGTACGTCCGCGCGCCACAGCAGCCGGGGTGGGGCGGGTTCGGGGTGCGGATCCAGAGCTGCCCGAGGTTACGGGCCTGGCGCACCTTGAGGGTCCTCATGACGGTGTACGCCTTGTGCCCGCCGTCGCAGAGGATGCCGTGCTTGTTGCGCAGCGCCTTCCAGCTCGACGTCGTCAGGGCGAGGTCCGGGTAGATGCAGGTGCCCTTGGGGAAGCCGTTCTCGCGCAGCACGATGGTCCGCATCTGCGCGGTCTTCGAGTTGATGTAGCGGAAGGTGACGGACACCTTGATCGGGTAGTTCCGGCCCTTGTGGTCCTTGATGCTGACCGTGGTGGCCACGGTCTGGATCGGCTTGACGCGCTTGACGTAGACCATCCTGTGGTCGGGCGGCGCGGCATGCGCGGCGGGCGCCACCAGCAGACCGGCTCCGAGCGTGGCGGTGAGACCCGCGCCCATCGTGGCAACGCGCAGTCGCGTGAGAGGTCGCACTGATTCTCCTTCACCGTGCATGACGCTTTCCGGCCGGACGATTACCCGGCCTGACGCAGCACGGTAAAGGGCCTCGGTATACCTGCGGGATATGGCCGGAATACGTGCCCAGGACGGCCGTGCCCGGTCGCCGCCGGCTCCTGCCCCGGCGCGATCCCGGCGTACGCCGCCGTGCCCATCACCCTGCGACGAAGGCGCCGGCGCGGGCGGCCAGCACGGCGGTCCTGGCGGCGTCGGCGGGCAGGGCGGGGTCGGGCGGCGTACGCAGGAGCACCAGGTGGTGGTAGACCGGCGCGGTCGCCGCGACCAGCAGCCGGCGCGCGTCCGTGCCCTCCGGCAGCTCGCCGCGCCCAACGGCCCGGCGGACGATGGCCTCGCAGCGGATGTAGCGGTCCTCCCAGAGCCGCCGCACCCCGCGCGCCGCCTCCTCCGACCGGAACGAGGCGGCGAACAGGGCCATGACGAGCGGCGGCTGCGCGGTCATCGAGTCCTGGCTCTCCTGGTTGAGCGCGGTCAGGTCGCCCTCAAGCGAGCCGGTGTCCGGCGGCTGCCAGTCGTCGTCGCCCGCCGCCGCGAAGACGTCGGCGAGCAGGCCGCCGACGTCGCGCCAGCGCCGGTAGACGGTGGCGCGATGGACGCCGCCGCGGGCCGCGACGCCGTCGATGGTCAGCTCGTCGTAGCCGCGTTCGGCCAGCTCGGCGCGTACGGCGTCGATGACCTGCGTACGGATGCGGCTCGTGCGGCCACCCGGGCGGCGGCGAGGGGTGTCGGGTTGCTGATCCGGCGGGGCCATGACAGCATCTTAATGTAGCAACTGTCGCATTAAGAGCTCCCGTTTGCGAGGAACACCCATGAATTCCCTGGTGCCTGCCGATCCCGACGTGCTGCACCCCATGCCGGGGCAGCCGCGGGTGGTGCAGCTCAGGCCGCTGGTCACGTCGCCGCTGATCGAGGTGGGGGCTTACTCGTACTATGACGATCCGGACGACCCGACCGCGTTCGAGACCCGCAACGTGCTCTACCACTACGGGCCGGAAAAGCTGATCATCGGGAAGTTCTGCGCGCTGGGCACGGGGACGCGGTTCATCATGAACGGCGCCAACCACCGCATGGACGGCCCCTCCACCTTTCCCTTCCCCACCCTCGGCGGCTCGTGGGCCGACCACTTCGACCTGCTCACCGGCCTGCCCGGCCGGGGTGACACGGTGGTGGGCAACGACGTGTGGTTCGGGCATGGGGCGACGGTGCTGCCCGGCGTACGGATCGGGCACGGCGCGATCATCGGCGCCGGCTCCGTGGTCACTTCCGACGTCCCCGACTACGGCATCGTCGGCGGCAACCCGGCGCGGCTCATCCGCACCCGCTACGACGCCGGCGACGTCGCCCGGCTGCTGGCCGTCGCCTGGTGGGACTGGCCGGCCGAGCACATCACCCGGCACGTCCGCACGATCATGTCCGGCACGGTCGCCGACCTCGAGGCCGCCGCACCCTCCGGGAGCGCGTCATGACGCACATCGCGATGGTGAACGTCCCGATCGTCAGCCACGTCCTGCCCGGCTTGGAGGTCATCCGTGAGCTGGTGGCCCGTGGGCACCGGGTGACGTACGCCACCGACCCGGCCCGCGCCGACCTGGTCAAGGGGGCAGGGGCGGAGCTGATGCCGTGCACGTCGGTGCTGCCGTTCGCCGGGAACTCCTGGCCCGACGACCCCATCGCCGCCGCGAGCCTCTTCCTCGACGACGCCGTCCAGACGCTTCCGCAGCTGCGCGCGGCGTACTCCCGGGATCCCGCCGATCTCTACCTGTACGACGTCGGCGCGTACGCCGCCCGCGCGCTCGCCGAGGCGCAGGGCCGTCCCCTGCTGCAGCTCTCGCCGACCTTCGTCGCCTGGCAGGGCTACGAGGAGGACGTCGCCGCGCACCTGCGCCGGCTGCCGGGCGCCGACGCCTACCAGGAGCGGTTCGGGCGGTGGCTGGCCGAGTGCGGGGCGACCACCACCGACGTGGACGCCTTCTCCGGCCTCCCCCACCGCGTGCTGGCCCTGATCCCGCGGGCCATGCAACCGAACGCCGAACGGGTGGACGGCGACCGGGTGACGTTCGTCGGCCCCTGCTACGGACCCGCCCAGGACCGCTGGACCCGTCCGGTCGATGCCGAACGGGTCCTGCTCATCTCCCTCGGCACCGCCTACAACCACCGCCCCGAGTTCTACCGCTCCTGCCTGGCCGCCTTCGGCGACCTGCCCGGCTGGCACGTGGTCCTGCAGATCGGCCGCCACACCGAGGTGAGCGAGCTGGGCCCCATCCCCGCGAACGTCGAAGTGCACTCCTGGGTGCCGCAGCGGGCGATCCTCGCGGAGGCGGACGCCTTCGTCACGCACGCCGGGATGGGCGGGAGCAGCGAGGGCCTGGCGGCCGGCGTGCCGATGATCGCGGTGCCGCAGGGCGCCGAACAGTTCATGAACGCCGACCGCCTGGTGGAGCTGGGCGTCGCCCGCCGCCTCGACACCCAAGCCGCCACCCCCGACGCGTTGCGCGCCGCCCTCCAGACCCTCGTCACGGACGCGGACGTGGCCCACCGCCTTCGCGTGCTCAAGGCCGAAGCGCGTGCGGAAGGAGGCACCCAGCGCGCAGCCGACCTGATCGAGGGCCTGCTCGGCTAGCGGCGGGTCGGTCCACGGGCGCCACGCGGATCAGGTGACCCGCATCCTCCACCACCGTTCCTGAGGCACGCACGAGGCCACGGTCACAGTGGTGACGTGGGCGAAGGTCAGGCGGGCCGGGCGAGGGAGGTGCAGTGGGCGATGGTCGCGTCGTCCGGTGGGACCGCTTGACGCTCCTCCGCCTCCCGGACCCGGCGGATGACCTCGGCAGGGCCTTTCCGCGCCAGCTCTGTCATGAGCTCGGGCCAGTCCGCGAGCCCGAACCTGTCCACGATGCGGGAGGCGCCGTTGCTGAGCAGGGCGGCGGAGGCCGGGCCGGGGACGGTGCCGGTGACCGCTTCGCGGGCCGCGCCGGGGTCGTCCTTCGCCACCCAGAAGCCGCCCGGCCGGTTCCGGTGCGAGCGCAGCTCACCCAGGATGCGACGGTACTCGTCCGAGCCCGGGTCCGCGGCCTTCAGCGCGGGCTCGTACCTGCCGCTGATCACCACCTCCCTGCGGTCGGTGACCACGACCGGCGCGCCCTCCTCTGAACGGTCGATCACGATGGTGGCGTCGCCCAGGACCAGGTAATCGGCGCGATCACCGGACAGCCGCAGCACGGCCACCGCCGCCGACGGGCTGATGGGGTCGGTGACGGCGCAGGTGTCGCGGTGGTCGTCGGTGACGTGCGTGATGGCCTCGGCGAGCAGGTCGGCCAGGTCGCGGTCTTGCGGCAGCAGGCCGAGCAGGGTGCCGCCCAGGTGGCTGGCGTACCAGGCCACACCATGCCGACAGGTCACCTCGCCACCGGGGATGCCGGCCCCGTCCACCAGCACCGCCGCCTCCGGCAGAACCCCGACGAAATCCTCGTTGATGCGGCCGGCCCGCTTCCCGACACTGGCCATCGCCACCCGCATACGCCGCCCCTCTCCGCCGATCAGGGCGACGACCCTACCCGACCACAAGCCCTTCCTGCGCTCACGACCTGAGGGCCGGTGTGGACGACTAGTCCGTGGGCTCAGCGTCGGCCCGGGGCTCCTCGGCGTCGTCAGCCGCCGCCTCCTGCCGCTCCTCTTCGAGCTTCTGCTCGGGATCGGGCGGAGGTTCGACCGGCTCGGCCGGGATGGGACGGCGGGTCTCCCTGACCTCCACACCGGCCCGCTGGGCGATCGTGTCACTCTCCCCGTTCACCTGGCCGACAGCCGGGGGCATGGGGGCGGCTTCATCCTGTTGGCTCATGCTTGAGCCCCTGCCCGGGATTTGCGCGAGCAGTCCGCACCCCTCGGGACAAAACGGACATAAGCATAGAATTAGGGCAACGTGGGTAGAAGGCAAGAGGGATCGATTGCCCACCCCGCAAGGAGCGCCCCGGCTGTGGGGAAGCAGCCGGGGCGCTCCCTGCCTCGGCCCCAAAGTCAGAGCGGGGGCGGGTCGAACTCCACGTCCACACGTTCATTCCGGGTCGCGCGGTCAGCGTCGGGGTGATCGATGCCGAGAGCGTCGGCATACGACCGGAAGGTCTCATCGCGCAGGACCTGACGCTCCTCCGCCGTGGCCGTCCGCAAACGGTCGAGGCGCAGGTTCGCCGCGCAGGCCAGCGTAGTCGGATGCGCCGGGCCGAGAACGCGGAGCAACCGTGCCTCGGTGTCCGCGCCGAGCTGCAGCGCCCCCTCCGTGTCGCCGGACCCGGCCAGGTCGGAGGCCAGATTGACGGCGACCGCCAGTGCGTACGGGTGGTCACGGCCGAGCCGCGCATCGAGCCCGGCCAGGGCTCGTCGGTCCAGGTTCATGGCCGCCGCGTGATCGTCCGAATCCCGATGCCGGAGCGCCAGATTCCCCATGGAGGCGTAATGGAACGGGTGATCCGCCCCAAGCGTCTCGGCGTAACCGGCCACCACCTCTTCCGCCAAGGCGTTCTGGAATCTACGCGAGTTCGAGAGGGCGATGAGCGCGGCGAGAGTCCCGGGATGGCGGGGTCCGTACCTGTGCAGGTGCGCGGCATGCACTCTTATGGCGAGGTTCTCCGCATCGCCAAGCTCTCCCACCTGCCGTAAACCGACGGCGAACTCCCGGCCGGCCCGCAACGTTCGCGGATGGTCGAAACCGAGCGCGTCGGTGCTGTACTGAAAGACTTCCTCGGCCGCGTCGCGGGCCTCCAGCGGGCGGCCGTGCAACCGGAGGCAGCACGCCATCACCTCCCAGGCCTTCATCCGCAGCCCTACGTGCCCGTCCCATCGGGACGCAGCGGTGAACGTCTCCTCACTGAGCCTCAGCGCGTGCTCGTAGGCACCTGTCAGACAGACGCTCAGTGCCGTGTCGCACTGGAGGAGCACCGTCAGCGGGTGGTCGTTCCCGTACGTTCCACGGGCTTGTTCCAGAGCTTTCCCGGCCATCGACGTGGCTTCCCCGAAATCCCCACGAGCGCGCAACGCCGCAGCGACGCCGCGGACGGCCAGTGGCATGAGGGGGTGTCGCTCGCCTTCCTGATCTCCCGACGATGTGAGCGTCTCGAGGTCGAGCTCGTACGCGCTCGGCCGCTCTCCAACCCCTCGCATGGCGTTGGTCAGCAGGAGGCGTGCCTGGATCACGTGCGGGTCCGCCGGGCCGGACACGACGCTCCACTTCCCGACAAGTCGCTCAGCCAGCGATCGAGCATCTGCGTAGTCCCCGGCTGCGGAGAGGTAGTTCGCGCAACGAAGAGCCAGATCCCGCACATCGGCATCCGTGCTCTCCTCCACGGATAGCGCCTCGAGATGGCCGGCGACGCTCGCGTACTTCTTCCACGTGGCGGGATCATAAGGATCTTCCCGGACATAGGACGCCATCAGCAGGCGCACCTGCTCGCAGATGCGCTCCTGCTCCTCCTCCGGGACCCGGTCTCGTGTCATGGACCGGACGAAGGGATGCATGTGGAGCGTCCAGGAATCGGGCTCGGACCTGATGAGCGTGTAACGATGGAGCGCGCGCACCGCCTGGCTCAGCCTGATCGGGTTGTCGCGCAGGTTCTCCAGCAGGGCGACTGGCCGGACGGCAGGCGCGGAGAAGAGATCACGCGGCACGGGTGCGGGCCCGAAGAACGCCAGCACGCGCAGGAGTTCGACCGCGTCAGGATCGTCCCGCCGGAGTTCGTCCACGGACAACGTCCACACGACACCCACCGCCGCCGGGATAGAGACGTTCCGGCCATGGAGCGCGACCGACTCGTCACGCAGCAACGTCAGGTATTCCCTCGCCCGCATACCGGTCGTGGCCATAAGGGACGCCGCCTGCCGCAACGCGAGGGGAAGATCCCCGAGTTCCTCTGCGAGTTCGTCGGCCTCCTCCGCGTCAAGACGTGCACCCACCGCTCGGGTGAGGAACTCGACGCTCGCCATCCGGTCCAAGGTGACGCACTCCATGGGTTCGAACCGTGGCCCCCAGTCGCTGCGCCGCGACGTCACCAGCACGTGGCCCGGCCCTTCCGGGACAAGGCCCTCCAGATCTTCCGGGTCGCCGACGTTGTCGTAGACCACCAGCCAACGCTGGTATGGGGTGCCGTCGCGGAGCGCGCCGAGAACGGCGTCCGCGGCACCTGCCACGCCCACGACCTCCGCAGGCGGCAGCCCGAGCCCCGGCGCCAGAGCAGCAATGGTCGCCGGCATGAGCTCAGGCTTGTCGGCGGGCACCCACCAGACGACGTCATAGTCGTCACGGTGGCGGTGGCAGTACTCGATCGCTATCGCGGTCTTGCCTGCGCCGCCCCAGCCATGCACTACCTGCGCGGACGCACCTCCCGCGAAGCGCTCTCCGATCAGCGCGAGGAGGGTCTCGCGACCGGAGAAGTGCGTGCTGGGCTCCGGTATCCGGAGAGATCTGACGGGCAACTCGTGGAGCCGCCGCATGGGTACTAGCCCCGCTGTCGGATCCCGCTCCGACGTGCGGGCGCCCACCTCTTCCTGCAGGGCTGCCACGAACGGGTACCTGGTCCTGAACCCTGCGCCGAAGGTGGCCGCGACCCGGTTGAGTTGGTGGCGTGCCGGTTCGTCCTGCTCCGTGGCCAGCGCGGCCAGCAGTGGCACCCTGACGTCCAACGACCGCTCCTCGTCGGCGGCGGCCGCGCGCAGCCGGGTCACGATCTCCGGCTCGTCCGTGCCGTCGCCGATCTGGGCGACCGCGCGGGCCGCGTCGAGGCGTTCCTGCGGGGTGAGCGCCGCGTGCTCGATGGCCTCGACCAGGCTCGCCTCCCAGCCGGGCTCGCGGCGGTAGGCGAGCATGACGAGCGCGTACAGGCGGTGGCGGGGCAGGCTGTGCGGGCTGCCGGCGACGTGGCGGTACCATTCGCCGGCCCGGTCTCCTGAGGTGTCGCCGTCGGGGAAGACGAGCGCGTCGCCGGCGGCGCGGGCGCGTTCGGCGTCGGTGGCCTCGCCGTAGCCGATGAGCAGGACCAGGATGCGGTGGCGCAGGCCGGCGTCGCCGGTGGCGCCGAGCACGTGGCGCAGCAGCCGTACGCCGGTCGTGCGGGCGACCCCGCACAGCGCCTCGGCGACGTCCGCCCGCACCCAGTCCGGGTTGTCCTGGTCGGTGACGAATGCCGCCAGCCGGTCCATGACGTCGGAGTCGGTAGTGAGGTCGGCGAGGACGCGTACCGCCTCTGCGGTGGTCTGGTCCTCCTGCCTGAGCCGCTGGAAGAGCTCGCCGGTCACACGGCGGCGCAGCTCCGGGCGTACGCCGATGCCGTCGGCGACGACCGCGCCCGCGATGTTGACGTCGGCGCCGCCGCGCTCGAGCAGCAGCTCTACGAGCGAGTCCGCGGTGGCCGTCCCGGGCCGGCGTTCGGCCAGGCGGGCGAGCACGAACAGGGCCAGCGACCGGCTGTCGGGGCCGCGCGCGTCGGCCAGCCACGTCTCGAGGTCGAAGGAGCCGGCGCGGGGACCGGCCGCGAGGTATTCGGCGAAGCTCGGGTGGATGAAGGCGAGAGCGCCGTCGCGGAGCGTGACCAGGCTGGTGGCGGTGAGCACCGGGGGCAGCGCCGCCTTCCAGCCGGGCACGGCGTAGAACATGCCCGTCGGCGCCCGCTCCAGGATGCACTCCACAGCGCACTCGACCAGCGGCGGCGTGCCGGGAGACAGGTGATGGTCGGCGACGTGCTCGAGGATCGTCCTGAGACTCTCGCGCAGCCAGGTCCAGGCCCGCTCCCCCTCCTGGTCCGCCGTGAACACGGTGCCGGAGACCGCCTCGTCCAGCCGGCGAGCCCCGAACAGGTGCTGGACGTACGTGTCGTACAGCCCGGCGCGGCCGGTCGGCAGCGCCGTCTCCTGGCTCCACTCCAGCAGCAGGGCGGTGATCGTGGCGATGAGCGGCGTCCTGACCAGGGTCGTCAGCTTGGAGGCCGCCACGCTGGTGAGGAACGTCTCCACAGTGATCGGCCGTTCGATGCCCGGCACGTGGCGCGAGCCTCGGTAGGCGGCCCACCGTTCCGCGAAGGTGCGCAGGCCCTGCTCGCTGAAGCGCTGCAGCGCGTACCCGTCGATGGGAGCGCCGAGCAGGCCGACCTCGCTGCCGAGCAACGGCCGCGTCGTGATCATGAAGCGGTAGTGGTCGGGCGACTGCGCGATCCACTGGCCGAGGCGTTCGAGTACGGCGCGCCGCTCGCGGGTGACGAGGATCTGATCGAGCCCGTCGATCAGCACCAGCCACGACCGTGCCCCGGGTGGCGGCGTCCTGAACCAACGCGCGTCGAGCCCGCCGCCGCACTCCGCGGCCATCGCGTCCGGGAGGGTCGAGCGGCCCTGCAGGTCCGCGGGCAGGGAGATCGGTATGGAGGGTCCGTACGGGGCGCGCTCCGGCCTGGCGGAACGCCGGGCGGCCAACCACCACGCGGCCTGCTCCTGGAGCACCCTGGCCACCGCCGTGGACTTCCCGACGCCCGGGTCGGCGACGACGAGCGCGTGACGTCCGGCAGCGAGCATCTCGGCCAGCGTCATCGCACCCGCCCTGGCCACGGGAGCGGCCGTCGGCAGGTGGTCGGCGCGCTGCTCGACGTAGATCTCCAGCAGGGGCGGTGCGCTGCCGAGCGCGTAGTCGTAGTGGTGGCGCGAGGCCGCCTCCTGGCGCTGGCGTTCGAGCAGGCCGCGCAGCGCCTCGGGCAGCGGCTTGAGCCGCCGGCGCCACCATACGTAACGGCCTCCGACGATGCCGCCCGTCGCGGTGCCGGCCACCGCCGCACCCACGAGCGAGGCGGCCTGCCACTCCCCCGGCACCCATCCCACGGCCCGCGCCGCCACCAGCCCCGCGGCGAGCGCGCCCGCCGCGGCCACCGCCCACAGCCAGGCCCGCGAATCGCCCTCCTCAGGCGCCCCCACCTCGTCCCGCTGCCGATCGCCGACCATGGCCTGCAGCAACGCCATGACGACGACCAGTGCCAGCCCCGCGAGCAGCAGGTTGGGCGCCCAGCCCCTGAATGCCTCCAGGCCGAACGGCAGCTTCTCGCCAGTGACGATGTTGCCCACCAACCCGGTGAACGCGGCGACCAGTGCGTTGACGCCGGACACGGCGAGCAGAACCCCGGACGGCCTCCCTCGCTCCCGCATCCCGGACCTTCCACTCAGCCCAGCGCCAGATCAATGGTCGCAGATTCGCGGGGTGACGTGGCCTGGACGATCAGTGCCGGCCGCGGTGGAACTCGTGGCCCTCGTCGTCGGCGAAGGTGGCCGCCCCCGCAGGTGTCTCCGGCCACTGCGGGTCGGCCTTCAGGAGGGTCAGGCGGGTGCCGCCGCCTGAGGGCTGGATCTCGATCCAGCGGTTCTCGCCATCGGCCCTGTCCCTGGTGACCGTGAACCCCATCTCCCTGCTGGTCACGCACGTACCGCGAGCGCGACGGGACGGTCACGCCGGCGGAGCCGCGGGATCGGTGAACCCCGGCACGGCCTCCAGCAGGGCGCGCAGCAGCCGCCTGGCGTCGTCGCCGGAGAGCCGGTCAGGGGTGTTGACGAGCTGCGCGGCCAGCCCGTCCACGAACGTGTGCAGCACCGCCGCCCACAGCTCGACCTGCGGGTCGGGGTGTGGGCGGAGCGCCGCGCCGGGGTCGCGGTCGGGCCGGCCGCGCAGCTGCGCGATGCACTGGCGGTGCAGGGCCCGCTGGTCGTTCCAGGTCTGGGAGCCGTCCTTCGGCGGGTGGTCGCGTTCCCACTCGATGACGGCCTGCCACAGCGCGTATTCCTCGCGCCGCTCGTCGTCGAGCGGGAGCAGCTCCTCCGTCAGCGAGATGATGCCCTCGACCACGGAGCCGACCGTGCGGGGGCGCATGAGGCGGGGCAGGACGCGGGCGCGCAGGGCGTCGGAGGTGGCGCGCGCGACGTAGGACTGCAGCTCGTGCTGGTTGGCGAAGTAGTGGCGCAGGGACCCGGTGGACCAGCCGGCCTCGGCGGCGACGCCGCGGACGGTCACGCCGGCCAGGCCCTCGCGCAGGATCACCCGGATGGCCGCCGCGCCGATCTCCGTCCGCCGCTGCTCATGATCGACGAGTCTGGGCACTCGCCCATGCTAACACGCCCGTGTTACCTTAACTGACACGGGTGTGCTGCCAAGGGGGGACCATGTCCATCGAGATCATCGGTACGGTGCTCGGGCTCGCCCTGCTCGACACGCTCAGCCCGAGCGTCATCGGGGTGACCCTGTACGTGCTGCTGGCCGGCCCGAGGAGGACGGCGGCGCTGCTCGGCACCTACTTAGGCGCGGTCGCGGCCGCATACTTCGCGCTGGGGGCGCTGCTCATGCTCGGCCTCGGCGCGGTCGTGCCGGTCATCGACGGCACCGCGCTGGCCTGGGGCGAGATCGTGCTGGGCGTGACGCTCCTCGTGGCCAGTTACCGCATCCCGCGGCAGGGCGCCGCGCCCGAGGCCCGGTCGTTCACCGTGAGGGCGATGCTGATGCTGGGGCTCGGCACGTGGTTGTTCGAGTTCGCCACCGCCGTGCCGTACTTCGCCGCCATCGGCATCATGACCTCCGCCGGGCTCGCCGCGGCTCAGTGGATGGCGCTGCTCGGCGCGTACGTGCTCATCATGGTCCTGCCCGGCCTGCTGCTCTGGCTGGCCTGGCTCGCTCTGGGCGAGCGGACGCGCGGGCGGTTCGAGACGTGGCGGGCGAAGCCGGCGTCCGGCTCGCGCGCCACGCTGAGCTGGGTCGTCTGGATCGCCGGGTTCCTCATCGTGGCGGACGCGGCGGCCACGCTGTTCCCCGGGACGGTCACCGTTCCGTGGCGGTGAAGGGCACCGAATCACCGCGTACGGCCTGGATGTCCAGCTCCACCTTCACCGTCGCGCCGATCAGCTGCACCCCGGCCCGCACGATCTGGTTGTAGGTCATCGCGAAGTCCTCGCGCCGCAGCTCGGTCTCGGCGTGGAACGACGCCCGCAGCCCGTCCCACGGGTCCCGCCCGGTGCCGAGGTAGGTCAGGTCGAGATCGACCGGCCGCTGCGTGCCGGCCAGGCTGAGCATGCCGTGCACGATCCACCGGTCGGTGCCGGCCGCGGTCAGCCCTGAGCCGCGATAGGAGATCATCGGGTACGTCGCCACGCCCAGGAAGTCGGCCGAGCGCAGGTGGTCGTCCCTGGCGGTGTTGCCCGTGTCGATCGAGGCGGCCGCGATGTCGGCGGCGACCGACGACGCCTCCGGGGTCGTCCCGATCTCGATCCGCCCGGCGAACTGCCTGAACCTCCCGTGCACCCGGCTGAACCCGAGATGCTGGGCCGAGGCCCCGATCCTGCAATGGGCGGGATCGAGCGTCCAGACGCCGGGCGGCGGCAGATCACGCCCGCCCTGCCTGGTCAGCACCACGTCACCCAGGTCGGCCAGGCCCGAGCCGGTCACGATGGCGGTCTGCGCGGCCGGGTCGAAGCCGGCCGCCGTGACGACCGCCGTGTAGGCGCCGGGCGCGAGCGGATCGGTCGCGACGGCGCCATGCGCGTCCGCCTCGGCCCGTGCCGCTTGCCGGCCCGCCGGGTCGGTCAGGGTGACGATCGCGTGCTGCACGGCCCAGCCGTCCCTGGTGCGGATCCGGGCATGTACGCCCCGCCGTTGGACGGGCCGTGCGGTGGGAGCCTGCTGCTCCCAGGTGGTGTCCATGGTGCTCCCGCTCTCCCCGCTCGCCGACGGCGAGCGGTCATTCGCCCCGCCCGGGCCCGCCGGGCGAGTGCTCATTCCCCGTGCTCATTCCTCGTGCTCATTCCTCGTGCTCATTCCTCGTGCTCATTCCTCGTGCTCATTCCTCGTGGGCCAGCCACAGGTCGCGGCCCTCCTCGTCGGCGCCGTTCACGGTGACGGTGTCGGCGACGGGCGGGTAGCCGGTGGCGATGACGGTGTACTGGCCGCCGGTCAGGTCGGCGAAGGCGTACGCTCCGTCGTCCCCGGTGATCGTGGTGCCGACCACGTTCCCCGCCGCGTCGAGCAGCGTCACCCGGGCGTCGGTCAGCGGGAGCCCGTCACGCACCCGTACGGTGCCGCGGATCCGGGTGCCCGGCCGCAGCTCGACGTCGCAGCGGGTCCTGCCGGTGGCGGTGACCTCGGTGGGGACGGCGGCGGGGCGGTGCGAGCCGGCGCTGACGGCCAGCGTGTAGGCGCCGGGGGCGACGCCGGAGAAGGCGTACGCGCCGTCCGCGTCGGTCGTGCTCGTGGCGACCACCTCGCCGCGCGCGTCGGTCAGCGCCAGCACCGCGCCGGGGACCGGCTTGCCCTCCTGGTCGCGTACGGTGCCGGCGAGCCGGCTCGACCCGGCCAGCCGCACGTTGAAGTCGAGCGGCCGCGAGCCCACCGCCAGCGTCGCCACCTGCGGGTCGCGGTGGGCGACGGAGGCGATCAGCACGTACGTGCCCGCGCCCGGCGCCCAGATGCTGTAGGCGCCGTCGGCCAGGGTCATGGCCCTGCCGAGCTGGGTGCCGCGCATGTCGATGAGGGTGAGCGTGGCCTGCCCGATGGGGGCGCCGTCGTCGCCGCTGACGAAGCCGCGGATCTCGACCCCGCCGAACGCCTGGGCGTAGGCGGGCTCGCGTGCCTCGGCGAAGGCGGAGGGAACGGCGTGCGGCAGGGACGGGTGCGGCGCCGTCGCGTGCGGGTCCGCCGCCTGCGGCGCCGACAACCCAAGGGCCGGCGTCCCAGAGGCCGTCATCCCAGAGGCCGGCGCGTCAGGGGCAAGCGTCCCAGAAGCCGGCGCGTCAGGGGCAAGCGCCCCAGAAGCCGGCGCCCCAGAGGGTTGCGTCCCAGAGGCTTGCGGCTCAGGGGCGGGCGCGGCGGCTCTGGCGTGGCGCGGCAGGAAGAACGCGATCAGGAACGACACCAGCGCCGCCCCTCCCCCGATGGCCAGCACGACGCGGAACCCGTCGTCGGACGGCAGCTCGGCGGGCCCGAACCGGGTCGTCATCCCCGCCAGGATGGCCCCGGTCACGGCGCTGGAGACGGAGGTGCCGATGGCCCGCATGAGCGTGTTGAGGCTGTTGGCGGCGGCCGTCTCGGTGACCGGCACGGCCCCCATGACGAGGGCGGGCATGGACGCGTACGAGAACCCGATGCCGGCCCCGATGACGACGGAGACCAGCACGAGGTGCCACACCTCGGACATCAGCACGATGTTGAGCCCGTAGCCGCCCGCCACGATGATCGCCCCGATCATCAGCGTCAGCTTGGGGCCGCGGGCGGCCGACACGCGGGCCGCGATCGGCGCGAGCAGCAGCATGACCACGCCCGACGGCGCCATGACGAGGCCGGCGGCCAGCATCGACTGGCCGAGCCCGTAACCGGTGGCCTCGGGCAGCTGCAGGAGCTGCGGCAGCACCAGCGACATCGCGAACATGGAGAAGCCGAGCATGATGGAGGCCAGGTTCGTGAGCAGCACCTGGCGGCGCGCGGTGGTGCGCAGGTCCACCATCGGCTCCCTGGTCCGCAGCTCCCACCAGCCCCACAGCAGCAGCACCACGACCGCGCCGACGAGCAGGCCGGCCGTCAGCGGGTCGGTCCAGCCCCAGTCGGCGCCCTTGGAGATGGCCAGCAGCAGGGCGACCAGGGCGGCCGACAGCCCGATGGCGCCGATCAGGTCGAAGTGGCCGCCGCTGCGTACCGCCGACTCGGGCACGAGCGCGATCACCAGGACGAAGGCGACGGCGCCCAGCGCCGCGGCGGTCCAGAACAGCACGTGCCAGTCGAAGTTCTCGGCGAGCAGCGCGGCGGCGGGCAGGCCGAGCGCGCCGCCGACGCCGAGCGAGGCGCTCATGGACGCGATGGCCGAGCCGAGCCGCTCGGGCGGCAGCTCGTCGCGCATGATGCTGATGCCGAGCGGGATGACGCCGGCGGCGAGGCCCTGCAGCGCCCGTCCGATGATCATGGGGGTCAGCGAGTCGCTGAGCCCGCAGATGACCGAGCCGGCGACCAGCATGGACATGCTGATCAGCAGCACGCGCCGCTTGCCGTACATGTCGCCGAGCCGTCCCATCACCGGCGTCGCGGCGGCGCTGGCGAGCAGCGTCGCGGTGACCGCCCAGGCGGCGTCGGCGGCCGACGCCCCGAGCAGCGTGGGCAGCTCAGGCACCAGCGGGATCACCAGCGTCTGCATCAGCGACACCGCGATCCCGCTGAAGGCGAGCACCACGACGAACGTGGACGCCCGCGACGGGCCGGCCGCGTGGGCGGCGCGGGCGGACGGGTTGGTCATGCGGGGGCCTCCGGTGGGACGGCAGCGCGGGGCAACAGGTTTAATTCAAGCGCTTGAGTTAAAATTACCAGTACGGATGTTTCCGACTTGTTGCGCCTCCGGGTTTGGCGATGCCCGGCGCCGGCTGAGATCATGGCGGCGGACGTCGGCGCAGGGCAGGCAAGCAGTTCCGGTGCGGTGATGAAGATGACGAGGACCATCCGGGCCGAGCGCGTCGGCGTGACCCGCGAGCAGATCCTGACGGCGGCCGAGCGGCTGTTCGCCGAAGACGGGGTGTGCGCGGCCTCCAACCGGCGCATCAGCGAGGCGGCAGGGCAGGGCAACACGGCCGCCGTGGGCTACCACTTCGGCGCGAAGGCCGATCTCGTCCGCGCGATCGCCCGCAAGCACGCCGAGCCGATCGAGGCCCGCCGGGCCCGCATGGTGGCCGCCGCCGAGGGGTCGGACGACGTACGCGCCTGGGTCTCGTGCATGGTGCGCCCGGTCACCGAACACCTCGCCGAGCTTGGCTCCCCCACCTGGTACGCCCGCTTCCTCTCCCAGGTCGGCACCGACCCCGCGCTGTGCGTGATCCTCCAGGAGGAGAACCGCACGTCACCGTCGCTGCGCCTGGCCGTCGACGGCTTCCACCAGTGCCTGCCCGAGCTGCCCGCCGCCGTGCGGGCCGAGCGCGGCGAGATGATGCGCCAGCTCATCCTGCACACCTGCGCCGACCGCGAACGCGCGCTCGCACTGGGCGCCGCCACACCGCGGGCGAGCTGGCACGACGCGGCGACCGGCCTCATCGACGCCCTCGTGGGCCTCTGGCTGGCCCCGACGTCATGAGACCCGGCGTGCCGCGTTTGCGCGAACCTATTCTGGATGTCTAATATCCAGATATGCGGATGAGCGAGGGCGTCGAGTGGGCCATGCACAGCTGCATCAACCTGTCCTGGCTCGACCCGGACGAGGCCATGACCGCGGCGCGGCTGGCGGCGTTCTACGAGCTGCCGCCCGCGTACCTGAACAAGCAGCTTCAGGCGCTGGCCAGGGCGGGCATCCTCAGCTCGACGCCGGGGCCGCGGGGCGGGTTCAGGCTGGCCCGCCCGCTCGAGCGGATCACCTTGCTCGACGTGGTGACGGCGATCGAAGGGCCGGGCGAGGCGTTCCGGTGCGAGCAGGTGCTGCGCAAGGGCCCGGTCGGGCGGGAGGACGTCGACTATCGCAAGGCGTGCTTCGTCTCGCAGGCCATGCGGCAGGCCGAGTCGGCCTACCGCAAGGAGCTGGCCGCCCAGACGCTGGCCGACGTCAGGGCGAAGGTGGAGCGCCACATCCCCGACACGCCTGAGGTCACGCGGGCGTGGTTCGCGCGGCGTCGGTCCTGAGCGGCCTTCGCCGTTCGTCAAATTCTGGATATCTAATAACCAGGTTATCGGTAAAGGAGACACATCATGCGTATGGACGTCAGTCGATCGGCCGCCGCGGGATACAAGGGCATGTACGCGGTGGAGGCCTACATCGGCTCCGGACCGGTGCCCCGCAGCACGCTGGAGCTGCTGCGGCTGCGGGTCAGCCAGATCAACGGCTGCGCCTTCTGCATCGACATGCACGTCAAGGAGGGGATCGAGGCGGGCGTGCCGGAGCGGAAGCTGCACGCGGTGGCCGCCTGGCGGGACACGCCGTACTTCTCCGACGAGGAGCGGGCCGCGCTGGCGCTCGCCGAGGCCGCGACCCGGATCGCCGACAACCCCGAGGGGGTGCCGGACGACGTGTGGGACGCGGCGGCCGACCTCTACGACGAGGAGTCGCTGGCCGTGCTGGTGATGGCGATCGCCGCGATCAACACGTGGAACCGCCTCAACGTCACCGTCCGCAAGGGCCCCGCCGAGTGAACCACGTGTTCACAGGTGCTCGCCGAAGAAGGCGGTGAGCCTGGCGACGGCGGGCGTGACGTACACGTCCCGGTCGTAGAGGTCGATGTGGGTGGCGCCGTCGATGACGTGCAGCTCCTTGGGTTCGGCGGCCCGCTCCATGGCCTCGCGGCTGATGTACGCGCTCTCCGCCTCCGACCCGACGATCATCAGCACCGGCCGGGGCGAGATCAGGTGGGCCATGGCGAAGGAGTCGTACTGGGCGATCCTGTCGATGCTGCGCAGCACCCACCCCTGGACGGCGCGGGGATGGTGGCCGCGCGGCGTGCGGTAGTACTCCCAGGTCTCGCGGAACTGCCGGGTCTCGGTGGCGAAGCGCTGCTCGGCGTCGTCGGGGATCCACGGCACCATCCAGGGGGCCTCGCCGCGCGCCTCCGCCGTACGCGCGGCGCCGGCCTGCTGGAGCAGGGCCGGCAGCACCGCGGGGTCCTGGGTCCTGCCGAGCCCTTCGCGGAAGGCGTGGCCCAGGTCCGCGGCGCTGACGGTGGCCACGGCGCGGATGCGGTGGTCGGTCTGGGCGGCGTAGGCGACGTAGCCGCCGGAGGCGCAGATGCCGAGCGCGCCGATGCGGCCGGGGTCGATGTCGTCGCGGGTGGTGAGGTGGGTGACGGCGGACTTGACGTCCTCGGCGCGCTGGAAGGGGTCCTCCAGGCCGCGCGGCTCGCCCTCGCTCTCGCCCTGGTACGCCGCGTCGAACACGAGCGCGGCGAACCCGGCATCGGCCAGGCGCCGGGCGTACAGGCTGGGGCTCTGCTCCTTCACCCCGCCTCCGGGGTGCCCGATGACGACGGCGGGCAGCGGGCCGCCGGTGTGGCCGTCGGGGGTGAACAGGATCCCGGCGAGGGCGAGCCCGTCGCTGGGGAAGGTGACGTTCGTCTGCATCGCACTTCTTTTCGGTATGGGGTGGTTCGTCACGAGGCTCGCAGAGCTCGTACGGGAGCGGGAGAGGCGAGTCGTGTCCCAGGTCAGCGCTGTCCTGGGACAGAACCGGCCCCCTCATGACGGCCCTGCCTGCGGCAGACTGGTCCCATGACACACCCCACCGAGCTCGGCGCCTTCCTGCGCGCCAGGCGCATGGAGCTGAGCCCGGCCGAGGTCGGCCTGCCCGCCGGCGGCAGGCGGCGGGTCAAGGGGCTGCGCCGCGAGGAGGTGGCGCTGCTCGCGTCGATCAGCACCGACTTCTACACCCGCATCGAGCAGGGCCGCCGCCAGGCGTCGGCGTCCGTGCTCGACGGCATCGCCCGCGTGCTGCGGCTCAGCGACGACGAGCGGTCCTACCTCTACGAGCTGTCGGGCAAGGAGGCCGCGGCCCCGGGCCGGCGGGCCGCGCAGCGGGTCCAGCCGCAGCTGCGGCGGCTGCTCGACGACCTGGCCACCACCCCGGCCGTGGTCCTGGGCAGGCGCACCGACGTGCTGGCCTGGAACGCGATGGCCGCCGCGCTGTTCACCGACTTCGCGCGGCTCCCTGAGGAGAAGCGGAACTTCGTGCGGCTGGTGTTCCTCGATCCCGCCTTCCACCGGCTCTACCCCGAGTGGGAGCACGTCGCCAGGGCCTGCGTGGCGCAGCTGCGCATGGAGGCCGCCCGCGACCCGGCCGACCCGCGGCTGGCCGCGCTGGTGGGCGAGCTGTCCGTCCGCGACGACGACTTCCGCCGGTGGTGGGGCGGCCATCACGTCGAGGTGCGCGACGTCGGCAGGAAGGTCATCGACCACCCGATCGCCGGGCGGCTGGCGCTCGACTGGTCGGCCCTGGCCTGCACCACCGACCCCGACCAGCAGCTCATCACGCTGACGGCCGAGCCGGGCACGCCGTCACACGACGGCCTGCGCCTGCTCGCCTCGTGGCAGGCCGGTGAGCCGAGCCGCGTGGGTGGTACCGGCCAGACCTAGTCTGCACGGGGCCAGCCGGCGTGCCCTTTCTGCGGGTTCCGAGGCGTTCCTTCAGGTGAACGCCCATGAACCGAGGAGAGGTCACCGAGATGTGCACGATGGCGCTGCCGCACGAGCTGTGCCGGCTTGGCGCGGACGCCGGTCATGCCCTGCGCACGCCCGTCGCCGCGCTGCGGGTGGAGCTGGAGGAGGCCCGCCTGCACCGCGACGAGCTCGACGTGGACGCGCTGCTGTGCCGCGCCATGGACGCCGTCGCCCGGCTGGAGCGGGTCGTCGAGCAGCTGCGCCTGCTCGACGACCCCTCCTACGCCGTCGAGCACGGCCACCGGTTCGGTGAGCGGCTGCGCGGCTTCCACCCCAGGTGAATGACCTGGGCTTTGCCCGCCGCCCTGCATACTGACCGTATGAGGCGGCCTGACCAGCTGCGCGAGTTCCTGCGATCCAGGAGGTCACGCGTCTCGCCACGGGACGTGGGGCTGCCCGCGCGTCCAGGACGCCGGGTGGCGGGCCTGCGCCGCGAGGAGCTGGCGATGGCCGCCGGGGTCAGCGTCGACTACTACACCCGCATGGAGCAGGGCCGGGTGGGCAACGTCTCCGACCAGGTGATGGAGGCGGTGGCCGCCGTGCTGCGGCTGACCGCGGAGGAGTTCAGGCACCTGCGCGAGCTGCTGCGGGACGAGCCTGGCACACCGGAGCGGCCCGGCAAGGCGCCGATCAAGCCGAGGGCGGCGCTGCGCATGATGCTGGACACGCTCGGCCCCGTGCCCGCGCTGCTGATGACCGGCGTGATGGACGTCGTGGCGGTCAACCGCATGACGGCCGTGCTGCTGGCCGACTTCGAGGCGATGCCGCGCTGCGAGCGCAACATGATCCGCTGGGTGTTCCTCGATCCGCGCGCTCCCGAGGTGTTGCCGGAGCGGGAGGCGATCCTGAGCGAGGCCGCCGCCTGGCTGCGCGGCGCGCTGGGCAGGGCGGGCGGCGACTCGCGGCCACAGGAGCTGGTGGACGAGCTGACGGCGCGCTCGCCGGAGTTCGTCCGGCACTGGGCCGAGCACCAGGTGACCTACTGCACGTACGGCGACAAGCGCTTCCACCATCCGGCGGTCGGCGGCTTCACGCTGCACTGGGAGACGTTCGCGCCGACGGCCGACCCCGACCTCTATCTCGTCGTCTACACCCCGCCCACCGGCTCGGCGTCGGCGGAGCGGCTGGCGGCGCTGGCGGCGCTGCGGTAGTCGCGCGGCGCCAGGCCGGTCAGGCGCTTGAAGGCGTTGCTGAGCGCGCTGACCGAGGCGTAGCCGACCTCGCGGGCGATGGCCTCCATGGTCGCCTCGCCGTCGCGCAGCCGGCCCGCGGCCAGCTCGATGCGCCAGCCGGTCAGATATTCCAGCGGCCCCTTGCCGACGACCTGCTTGAACCGGGCGGCCAGCGTCGAGCGGGACACCGCGCACACGCCGGCCAGCTCGGCGACCGTCCAGGCGTGGGCGGGGCTGGCGTGCATGGCGCGCAGGGCCGGCGCCACCACGGGGTCGGCGAGGCCGGCCAGCCAGCCCGAGGTCTGGCCCGGCGCGGTGGCGACGTGCAGGCGCAGCAGGTGGATGAGCATGACGAGCGCGAGGTGCTCGGTGACCAGGGTGGCGGCGGGCTGGGAGGCGCGCAGCTCGGCGGCGATCAGCTCGAGCGCCCAGCGCACGGTGGTGGCCTCGGTGGTGCTGGCGGGCACGTGGATCACCGGCGGCAGCACGTCGAACAGCAGCTCACCGGCCCGCTCGCCGAAGTGGAACCGGCCGCTCATCAGCTCGACGTCGTCGCCGTCGCCGACGCGGGCCGGGCCGCCCGCCGCCGCCCTGAACACCGGCCCGGCCGGGGCGGGGGTCACGCCGGGGCCGCTCGCCAGGGTGAAGGCGCGCGGCTGGACGAGCAGGAAGCAGTCGCCCTCGCGCAGCTCGATCGGCTCGGGCACGCCGTCCACGGTGAGCAGGCAGTGGCCGCGGCGCACGGCGTTGAACTTGACCCCGTCTGGAGGGTCGAACGCGAGCGCCCACCGGCCGCCGGCCACCAGCCCGACGGACAGGCGGCTGGTGGTGCCGACGAGCGTGAGCACGTCTTCGAGCGGATCGGCTTGCCGGACTGTCACGCAACTATCCTGGACGATTGAGGCTTCTGCGTCCAATCGCGGCTTTCTAGGGTGACGGGCATGACACGTATCAGCACCCCTTTCACCGCCAGGACCACCGCCGCCGAGGTGCTCGCCGGCGTCGATCTGACCGGCCGCCGGATCATCGTGACCGGCGGGGCCTCCGGCATCGGCCTGGAGACCGTACGCGCGCTGCGGGGTGCCGGGGCCGACGTCACCGTCGCCACCCGCAACCCGGCCGCCGGCGAGCGGCGGCTGGACCTGAGCGACCTCGGCTCCGTCCGCGCCTTCGCCGCCTCGTGGACGGGGCCCCTGCACGCGATCGTCGCGAACGCCGGCATCATGGCGCTGCCCACCCGCCAGGTCACCGCCGGCGGCTGGGAGCTGCAGCTCGCCACGAACTTCCTCGGCCACTTCGCCCTGGTCACCGCCCTGCACGCCAACCTGCGGCAGGCCGGCGACGCGCGGGTGGTCATGGTCAGCTCGGGCGCGCAACTGGGAGCGCCGTTCGACTTCGACGACCCGCACTTCGAGAAGCGCCCGTACGACCCGTGGACGGCCTACTCGCAGTCGAAGACGGCCGACGTGCTGCTCGCGGTCGGCGCGGCGCGGCGCTGGACGGACGACGGCATCATCGCCAACGCCCTCGAACCCGGCTACATCCACACCAACCTGCAGCGGCACGTGGACGCCGCGACGATGCGATCGATGGGCGCGATGGACGAGGCGGGCCGCCTGCTGACCCCCGACTACTTCAAGACTCCCGAGCAGGGGGCCGCCACGTCGGCGCTGCTGGCCGGGTCGCCGCTGGTGGCGGGCGTGACCGGCCGGTTCTTCTCCGACAACCAGGAGGCCGAGGTGGTGCAGGGCGGGCCAGGGGTGATGTCGGGCGTGGCGTCGTGGGCGGTGGACCCGGAGGCGGCCGACCGGCTCTGGGCGTACGCGCTGGACGCCATCTCGTCGTAGAAGTCTCAACAGGGAGTTCAACGATACCGTCGAAGGTATGACGAACTCCCCGTACGACGATCTCCTAGGGCTGCTGCCCGCCCGGCCGCGGCTGCTCGCCCTCGGCGAGCCGACCCACGGCGACGAGACCCTGCTCGGCCTGCGCAACGAGCTGGTCAGGCGGCTCGTCGAGCAGGAGGGCTACCGGTGCGTCGCCATCGAGAGCGACTGCGTGAAAGGGCTGGTGGTGGACGACCACGTCACCTCGGGCGCCGGGGACCTGTCCGCGGTGATGGCGGGTGGTTTCAGCCATGGGGCGGGGGCGGCGGCGGGCAACCGCGAGCTGGTGCGGTGGCTGCGGGCGTACAACAGGGGCCGTCCGCCCGCCGACCGGGTGCGCTTCGCGGGCTTCGACGCGCCCATGGAGATGACCCACGCGGCGAGCCCCCGGCAGGCGCTCACCGCCCTGCACGCCTACCTCGCCGCCCACGTGGACACCGGCGTCCTGCCGGAGACGCTCGACCGCCTGCTCGGCCCCGACGAGCGGTGGACAGACGAGCAGGCGGTCTTCGACCCGTCGCGGTCGATCGGCCGGTCGGACGCGGCGAACGAGCTGCGGTTGCTGGCCGACGACCTGGCCTGCCTGCTCGACGTCCACGCGCCGCAGCTTGTGACGGCGGGCGGGCGCGACGCGTGGGAACGAGCCCGCCTGTACGCCCGCACCGCCACCGGCCTGCTGCGCTACCACGCGCAGATGGCAGGCGCCGCGCCCGGCCGGGTCAACGCGATGATGGGCCTGCGCGACGCGATGATGGCCGCCAACCTGCTCGCCCTCGCCGACCGCGGCCCGACCCTCGTTCACGCCCACAACCGCCACCTGCAGCGGCAGCGCAGCACGGTCATGCTGGGCGAGCTGCGGGTGGACTGGTGGAGCGCCGGCGCGCAGGTCGCGCGCCGGCTCGGCGAGGCGTACGCGTTCGTCGCCACCGCCGTCGGCACCATCCGCCACGAGGGCGTCGGCGCCCCTCCCCCTGACACCGTCGAAGGCGTGCTCCACGCGATGCCCGGGGACCGTTTCCTGGTCGCCGGCCGGGAGCTCGACGCCACCGGCCTCGTCCCCCGCGACTCCCCCTGGTACGGCTACCTCCCGCTCACCCCGGCCGACCTGACCGGCAGCGACGCCCTCCTCTACATCAGAGACCTGCCGCCAGGTCTCTGACTCAGGTGACGGTGCCGGGCTGCGCGGAGAGCAGGGTCTGGGCCCAGCCGGTGGCGTCGACGGTGTTGTGAGCGGTCAGGTCGTCGCCCTTGCCGTCGTAGGGGTCGCCGTCGTGGTAGCGGTACAGCGCGCCTGCCGGGTTGTGGCCGTAGTAGACGCCTCCGCCGGGCGACAGGAGAGCGTCGAAGTTCTGCCAGGTGCTGTCACGGAGCTGGTGCCGGTCCCAGTCGTCCTTGCCGTTGATCTTGTACGACAGCAGCAACCCGTTCGTGGTGGTCCCCAGGATCCAGTCGGGCCCCGTGGTCGTCAGCGTCTTGAGCGTGAACCCGGTGCCGATGAGAGTGTTCGAGGTGATGTCGCTGATGGCCGGCTTGGCTGTGGTGAGCGTGTAGCGGCGCAACGTGCCGGCCGCGATCCCGAAGAGATGACTCTCGCCGTCGTAGGCCAGCAGGTCATGCGTCCAGCCGGTGCCGAGCAGCACAGGCGTCTCGAAGATCAGCTCTTCGTTGTTCGTCCGGATGTCCACCCGATACAGCTCACCGTCGTTGCCGGGCTTGGTCACCAGAAGCGTGTTGAAGTTCAACGTCGCGATCGCCTTCGGCGTGAAGCCGAGACTCGTGGCGGAGACCACCGCCCCATGCGTCCGCTCACCCGACTCCGCATCGATCGTCGTGTAGGTGAGCCGCCCGTCCGGCAGCGCCCCATAGATCTTCGCGGTCCCCTCAGGGGACGTGGCCGAGCAGTTGCGGCTGGTGACGTTGTTCCATTCGCGGCCGTTCGCCTGCCCGTAGGTGACGCCGTCGAAGGTCGGTCTGACCCGCTCGGAATTCTTGGTGCCCCAGGAGGCCCGTCCGTCGCCGTTGGCGTCGTAGCCGAGCTCGAAGTGCAGGTGCGGGTGGTTGTTGGCGGTCTCGCCGTCCTTGCCGACCTTGCCGATCACGGTTCCCCGCTGCACCCGGTCGCCGGCCGAGACGGCACGCGACTGCAGGTGAATGTAGGTCGTGTAGTAGCGGCCACCGTGATCGATCTGGATCATGTTGCCGGCGTTCTCGTGCCGGTACGACTGCTTGACCGTCCCGGCGGCGGGGGCGATCAGCGTCGCGCCCAGGGTGCCGTGCTGGTCGGGCTCCTTGACCATGTCCAGCGCGGGAGCGTGCTCCCAGGTGTTCAGCTGCCACTTCTGGCCGCAGGGGAAGGGGAGCTGGAGATCGGGCGCGGCCATCGTCTCGCGTGCGGACGTGGCCGTCGCCTGGCTCGCCGTGCCGGCGACGATGAGCATCGCGGCGACGACGGCGGATAAGCGGACGAAACGCATGAATGTCCTCCCAGTACGGATGCGTGGCATGCGGCGCCACGGTCACGACCGTAGGGAGGGGAGGTATGGCGGCGGTATGCCGTTGATCGGCTAGGAGTCGTTCAGGTAGGTCAGGACGGCCAGCACACGGCGGTTGGTGTCGTCGTCGTCGGTCAGGCCGAGCTTGCCGAACATCGACGTCGTGTACTTGCTGATCGCGCTCTCGCTGAGGAACAGCCGCCGTCCGATGGCCTGGTTGGACAGCCCTTCCGCCATCAGGGCGAGCACGTCGAGCTCGCGCCCGGTGAGGCCGCCGAGGCGGCGGGTGGACGCGCCGCTGGACAGCAGCTTGCCGATGACGGCGGGGTCCATCGCGGTGCCGCCGGCCGCGACGCGTTCCAGGGCGTCCACGAACTGGTCGGCGTCGAACACGCTCTCCTTGAGGAGGTAGCCGACCCCGCCGGAGCCGTCGGCGAGCAGCTCGCGCGCGTACAGCTGCTCGACGTGCTGGGAGAGGATCAGCACCGGCAGGCCGGGCACCTCGCGGCGGGCCGCGACGGCCGCTTTGAGCCCTTCGTCCGACTGTGACGGCGGCATGCGCACGTCCACGACGGACACGTCGGGCCGCCACGTCAGCAGCGCGTCGAGCGTCTCGGGGCCGGTGGTCGCGGTGGCCACCACCTCGTGCCCGAACGCCTCGATGAGGCGGACCATCCCCTCGCGCAGCAGGTAGAGGTCCTCGGCGACGACTATGCGCATGGGACCACCATCCTGGCACGGGTCGGGCCGCCCGCCGGGCTGGTGACCTCCAGGGCACCGTCGAAGACGGCCAGGCGGCGGCGCAGCCCGTCGAGCCCGCCGCCGGCGCGCGGGACCGCTCCGCCCCTCCCGTCGTCCTCGACCTCGACGACCAGGTCGGTGTCCGCGCGGGCGATGGAGATGCGGGCGCGGGTGGCGTGGGCGTGCTTGGCGGCGTTGGTGAGCAGTTCGGCGATGCCGAAGTAGACGGCCGACTCGATCGGCGGGTCCAGGCGCAGCCGCCCCTCCGCGCTGACGGACGCTTCGAGCGGGCTGTCCAGGGCGAGGGCGCGTACGGCGTCCACCAGCCCGCGCTCACTCAGCACCGGCGGGTTGATGCCCTGGACCAGCTCGCGCAGCTCGGTCAGCGACGAGGCGGCGCCGGCCCGCGCCTCGCGCAGCAGCGCCCTGGCCCGGTCAGGGTCGCTCTGCATGAGCTTCTCCACGGTCACCAGGGAGATCCCGAGCGCGACCAGGCGGGCCTGGGCCCCGTCGTGCAGGTCGCGCTCGATGCGGCGGATCTCGGCGGCCTGCGCCACCGTGGTGTCCGCGCGCTGGGCGGTCAGCTCCTCGACGCGGCCGGCCAGCGCCATGGCGGGAGAGGGACGCAGGAAGCGGGCGGCGACGGGCGGGGCGGCGCGCCAGGCGTACGGGGAGGTCGCGACGGCCACGACGGCGGCGAGCACGCCCGCGGCGCGCGGCAGCGGCGACGGCTGGAGGAGCCCGGCGACCGCCGCTGCCAGCGCGGCGGGCGGCACGGCGGCGGCCAGCCCGGCGGTGAAGGGGACGATCGCGACGAACCGCAGGTCACGCCAGGTCGCGGGGTCGCGCACCCAGGTCCGCCACCGCTGGTCACGCTCGGCGTCGCGGCGGTTGCGCTCGTAGGAGTGGCCGTTCCACCAGTAGCCGGTGGACAGGCGGGTCACCGGGGCCGCCTCGCGGTAGCCGCCGGGGATCTCCATGCCGGTCCATCGCGCGACCAGGTTCCTGAACCACCCGCATATCCTGCGCGACAGCGCGACCGTCAGGAACGCCGCCCAGAACGGGCCGACGCCCCACATGCCGCCGCCCCACCACAGGCCCAGCGCCACCGCCACCGCCCACAGGGCCGGGACGAGCAGGCTCACCCCGAGGACGGCGCACGCCCGCGCGAATCCCGCCCAGGCGCCGGTCAACCATCGCATGCCCGCTCTCCACTCCTTCGGTGCTGTCGTGCTTCCACTGTGCACCCGGCCGGAGGGACTTTCGCCCAGGTGGGCCCAGGAGTGGGTCTGGCCGCACCCCTCTGTGCGGCCAGACACATCCGGCGTCAGGGGCGGGTGGCGCGGGTGACGATGACGTCGATGATGTCGTCGGTGCTGATCCCTTTGTGGGCGAGATCACCCACGGTGACCAGCTCGGCGATGCCGTGGGCGCTGGCCAGCACGGCCGCGACCGCGGCCTTCTCGCGGGGACCGCCGGTGCCGTCGTCCACGCTGAGCGCGGTCATGATCTCGTCGATGCCCTGCTCGATCTCGGGGTGCCGCCTGGCGACGAAGACCGAGGAGAAGACCAGCCGGTATTCCTCGTGGTGGCGTACGGCGTAGTCGATGTAGCTGCGGTAGAAGGCGCGCAGCCGCTCCTCCTGGGTGCCCTGCGACAGCACGGCGGTGGCGATGTGCTGGGTGATGTCGGACATGACGCGGGCGGCGAGCGCCGCGAGCAGCGCGGTCTTGTCGGCGAAGTGGCGGTAGGGGGCCATGCGCGACAGGCCGGCCGTTTCGCCGACCGCGCGCAGCGTCACGGCGTCGAGCCCTTCCTCGCGCAGCAACGTCAGCGCGCTCTCTATCAGCCGGGACCTGGTGCCGTCGATCATGCCTTCACTCTCTCACGACCTCCCGTGTTGACAATGTCAGCAGTTGCGCTGACACTGTCAACATACCCCAATGTTGACAACGTCAGCAGGAGCGCTATGAAGATCATGGTGAACGGCGTGCCCCACGAGGTGGACGCCGGGCGAGACGATCCGGTGGTGGACGTCCTGCGTGACGGCCTGGGCCTCACCGGGACGAAGGCCGTGTGCCGTACGGGCGTCTGCGGCGCGTGCACGATCTCCGTGGACGGCACCCCGCAGGCGAGCTGCCTGCTGCCCTGCGCGGCGGTGGAGGGCAGGGCCCTGACCACCGCCGAAGGGCTCGACCACCCCGTGCAGCGTGCGTTCGCCGCCCACGACGGGCTGCAGTGCGGTTATTGCACGCCCGGCTTCGTGGTCGAGGCCGCCGCGTTCGTGGACGCCTGGCGGGCCGGGCACGGCGACGTGACGCCGTCCCGTGAGGAGATCGCCGCGGCCCTGGCCGGTCATCTGTGCCGCTGCGGCGCGTACGCGGGGATCTACGCGGCCGTCGCGGCCGCCTGCCGGGGCGAGCACGACACGGACACCCCCGCACCCGTCCGGGTCGAGGCGATGGAGAAGATCACCGGACGCGCCCGCTACACCACGGACGTCCGGCTGGACGGCCAGCTCGAAGGCGTGATCATCCGTTCGGCGCAGGCGCACGCGCGGGTCACCTCCGTGGAGGTGGACGGCGTCCCCGTGGTGGATCTGCTGCCCGATGACCGGATCGTGCGCTACGCCGGCCAGCCGATCGCCGCCGTCGCCGCCGCGACCCGCCGGGAGGCCCAGGCGATCGCCGAGGGCGCCAGGATCGGGTACGAGCCGTTCCCCGCCGCGCTCGACGACGGCCCCGACGCCCCGCCGGTCTACGACGAGCAGAGCAGGAAGAACGCCCAGAGCTCCAGCGAGGGCATGACGGTGCCCGGTGGCTGGGACGGCAACGTGCGCGGGCCGTTCAGCGGGGCGAGCAGGCGGGCGGGCAAGGCGGCCAGGCTGATCGACGAGGCCCGCAGGCGCGACGACCCGCTGCTGGTGACGGGCGCGTTCAGCACCGCCGTGCAGGTGCACACGCCGCTGGAGCCGCACGCCTGCGTGGCGCGGTGGGACGAGCGCGGCGACCTCCACCTGCACCTGTCCACGCAGACACTGGCCATGGCCGCCGAGCAGGCCGCCAAGCGCTGGAAGCTGGACGAGAGCCGGGTGCACGTCGTCGCCGAGCACGTGGGCGGCGGGTTCGGCGCGAAGTCCGGGATCACGGTCGAGTCGGTCGCGGCGGTCGAGCTGGCGCGGGCGTACGGCGCTCCCGTACGCGTGGTGTTCAGCCGCGCCGAGGAGCTGACGGACGCCGGCAGCCGGCCGGGCAGCAGGACGAACATCGCCCTGCTCGCCGACACCAAGGGCGAGCTGGCCGCACTCGCGATCGACGTGCGGGGCCGGGGCGGCGTCTCCATCGGATCGACCTCAGCGTCCCTGGCCCGCCTGGTGTACGGCAAGGCGCCCCGCCGGCTGCGCGACTACGACGTGGTCACCAACGAGCCGCCCGGCACGCCCTTCCGCGGTCCCGGCGCCCCGCCGATGCTGTGGGCGCTGGAGCAGGCCGTGGACGAGATGGCGCACCGGCTCGGCGAGGACCCGATCGTGCTGCGCCGCCGCTGGGACGGCAACCCCAAGCGGCACGCCCTCTACGAGCGGGTCCTGGAGCTGCCCGTCTGGCGGGACAGGCCGCACAGCGGGTCGCAGACGGGACGCTTCCGCCGCGGCGTCGGCGTGGCCGTGGCCAACTGGATCTACCTCGTCGCCACGGCGACCCAGGTCGAGCTGGAGGTCCAGGGCGATGTGGTCGTGGCGCGCACCGCCACCCAGGACATCGGCACCGGCGTGCGCAGCGTCATCGCCGGCGTCCTGCGCGAGGAGCTGGGCCTGCCCGCCGAACGCATCCGCGTCGAGATCGGCAGCTCAGCCAGCGTGCCGGGACCGCCCGCGCTGGGCAGCCGCAGCACCACCTCGGTGGCGCCGGCCGCCCGCGACGCCGCCCGCCGCCTGCGGGCCCAGGGCCTGACCCACGGCGCCAAGGTCGTCGGCAGGCGGCGGGGCGACCGGGGCGGGTACGTGACGCCGTTCTCGATCGACGGCATGTCGATCGGGCGCGGGTTCAGCGGCGCGGTGCACGTCACCGAGGTCGAGGTGGACACCAGGCTCGGCACGGTCAGGCCGCTGAGCGTCTGGGGCGGCCTCACGGCCGGCCGCATCTACGCCGAGCGCCCGGCCCGCAACCAGTGCGAGGGCGGCATCATCCAGGGCATCGGCTACGCCCTGTACGAGGAACGCCACACCGACCCCGTCACCGGCACCGTCCTCACCGCGAACCTGGAGGACTACCGCATCCCCGGCATCGGCGACACGCCGGAGATGACCATCCACTTCCACCAGGAGGGCTGGGACCACGTCAACGGCGGCGGCGTCGGGCTCGGCGAGGTCTCGACGGTCGGAGTGGCGGCCTCGGTGGCCAACGCCGTCCACAACGCGACCGGCTGGCGCCCCCACGACCTCCCCATCCGCCCCGACCGCCTCCTCAAGGGCCTCACCTCATGACCGCCGCATCCCGTAAGACGCCCCTCGGCGGCGCCTGCGCACCTCGCCCGGTGACCACCCGCTCCGCGCATCGCCGGCATGCGCGGGCTCAGGAGGCTCCGCCGCTGGGGGAGCTTCGGTGATCGCCGCCGAGCCGCGCCGCTCGCGGGCCGCCGCCTCTCCCCCTCAGGCCGTTTCGCATCTCGAAGGGATCCGACCTTGACCGTCTCCACCGATCTTCTTGAGGCCGCGCGGCACGGAGTGCCGCGGGCGGGTGGCACCGATGTGATGAGCCGGCCGGTGGCCGGGCCGTTCGTGGATCTGGCCGAGCTGCGTGACGTGCCCGGCATGTCGGGCATCACCTGGCAGCCGGACGGCTCCGCCCGCCTCGGTGCACTCACCACCGTCGCCGAGGCGGCCCGCGACGAGCGGCTGCGGGCCGCGTATCCGGCGCTGGCCCTGACCGCGAGAGGGCTGGCCACGCCGCAGATCAGGGCCGTCGCCACCGTCGGCGGGAACCTGCTCCAGCGCAACCGCTGCTGGTACTACCGCAACCCGGCCTTCACCTGCCACCAGGACGGCGGCGACTCCTGCCCGGCCCGCGCCGGCCAGAGCCTGTACGCCGCCGTCATCGACACCGGCCCCTGCCTGGCACCCCACCCGTCCTCGCTGGCCATGGCGCTGCTGGCGTACGACGCGGCCGTCGAGGTGCACGGCAGGAGCCCGTTCCCGGCCGCCGACCTGTACGGCGACGGCTCCGACCCGGCCCGCGACCACCTCCTCGGCCCCGGCGAGCTGCTCACCTCGGTGCACCTGCCGCCGCCGGTGGCCGGGGAGCGAGCCGCGTACCGGAGGGCCATCGCCCGCTCCGAGGCCGAATGGCCGCTGGTGGAGGCGACCGCCCGCCTGGTGATGGACGGCCCACGGGTCACCGCCGCCGCGGTGGCGGTCGGCGGCGTCGCTCGCGTGCCACTACGGCTCGCCGAGGTGGAAGCCGCCCTCCTCGGCGGCGACCCCTTCGAGGCCGCCGCCGCCCTGGCCGCCGCCCGCTGCACCCCGACCCCGCACAACGCCTACAAGGTCACCCTCCTCACCGCCACCATCCTGGAGGTCCTGGAACAGGCAGCGGCCGACGACTGACCGGTCAGGCGCACTTGCCGTCGAGCCAGGCGCGGTAGTCCTTGGTGTAGTTCGTCATCACGCTCTTCGGCGCCTGGGCCAGCACCTCCGCCCAGCGGGAGGTGTTGCCGTTCCAGGCGGCCGGGGGTTCCTGCCAGGCCACGCTGTCGGTCCAGCGGGCCTGGGAGCCCTTGAGGAGGGTCGGGTGGCGCTTGGCGAGTTCGGCCTGGATCCAGGAGTCCTGCGAGTAGACGAGGATGCGCATCGACGCCTGGCGTTCCTTGATCGGGTCGGAGACCTCCTTCCAGGCCGCCGCCCCGTACGTCCCGTCGGAAAGGACGGGCCGGGCCTCGGGCTTGATCTCCAGCAGCGCGATCATGCCGCGCGAGCGCACGTGGTCCAGCCACTGCCGCAGCGTGTGCACCTGCTGCCCCTTGTAGGGCCCGCGGGCGATGCTGCGGTCGCGCAGGTTGTCGCTGCCCGCCGTCCACCACAGGTCGGTGATGTTGCGCCGGACGCCGGTCAGGCCGTTTGGTGGTGGTGGTGGGTGGTGGTGGTGGGAGGTGTTGTGCCACTTGACATCCTCCCCCTCGTGGTGAAGGAGGGGGATTCCCACGGTCGCCCGTGAGGGTTCCTGTTTCACAGCCGGTCGCCCGTTCGAGAGGACTCTCGTTGAGGTCTTACACCCGCTCCACAAGCGTTTCGGCTCTCCGCCAGCCCGGCGGCGAGCACGTTCCTGGCCGCGTTGACGTCCCGGTCATGGACCGCGCCGCAGGCACACATCCATTCCCGGACGTTCAGCGGCATCTTCTTCCGCAGGGCCCCGCACTGCGAGCACAGCTTGGAGGAGGGGAACCAGCGGTCGACCGCCACCACAGTCCGCCCGTACCATCGTGCCTTGTACTCCAGCATGGAGCGCAGTTCCCGCCAGCTCGCATCCGAGATGGCGCGGGCCAGGCTGCGGTTGCGGACCATGGTGCGGACGGTCAGGTCTTCCACGGCGATCACTTGGTTCTCGAGAACAAGCCGTGTCGTGACCTTGTGCAGGTGATCCCTTCTGCGGTCGGCGATCCGGGCGTACACCCTGGCGACCTTCACTCTGGCCTTGGCGCGGTTGTTCGACCCCTTCTCCTTACGGGCCAGGGCCCGCTGCGCCTTGGCCAGCCTGCGCCGATCGGCGCGCTCATGCTGGGGGTTGTCGATCTTCTCGCCGGTCGAGAGTGCCGCCAGCGCGGTGATGCCGGCGTCCACCCCGACGCTCCGCCCGGCAGGCGGCAGCGGGATGAGCTTCTCCTCGACCAGGAGGGACACGAACCAGCGTCCCGCGCTGTCACGGGAGACGGTGACCGTGGACGGCTGCGCACCCTCCGGCAGCGGACGCGACCACACGATGGCGAGCGGCGTGTCCATCTTGGCCAGCGTCAACTCCCCGTCACGCCAGCGGAACGCCGAGCGGGTGTACTCCGCCGACGCCCGGGACTTCTTGCGGGACTTGAACGTGGGGTACTTGGCGCGCTTGGCGAAGAAGTTCGCGAACGCCGCCTGAAGATGCCGCAACGCCTGCTGAAGAGGAACCGACGACACCTCGAACAAGAAGTCGAACTTGCCGCTGCGCTTCCACTCCGTCAAGCGCGCGGAGGACTCCACGTAGGAGACACGGCGGCCTTCCAGCCGGTAGGCACGGGTGCGCTCCTCGAGCGCCTTGTTGTAGACGAGACGGACACAGCCGAACGTCCGGGCAAGCTCGCCGGCCTGCTCGGGAGTCGGATAGAAGCGGTACTTGTAGGCCCGCTTCACGATCTGCGCCACGCCCCACATGCTCCCACGATCGGCTAAGGGCCGCGTGTGTGTTCGATACACCGGTTCACCTGACGGCGAACCGGCTGCCCCTGTCCTGCTCCACAGGAGTCCGATTCCTCTCCCGCCTGAAGGCGAGGTTTTCCACGGAGGCATCTGATGACATGGCTGCCCGACCGGCTCACCGACGGCCGGGCACGCGTCCTCGGGGCCACGATCCACGAGATCACGGGCCGGTGGTGGATCTCCTTCCAGGTGGATATCGACCGCGCTGCGCCGCCTGCGCCGCGCCAACAAGGCACTGGCCCGCACGCAGAAGCGATCGGCAAACCGCGGCAAGGCCGTCCGCCGCGTCGGCCGCCTCCACCTGAAGGTCGCCGATCAGCAGGCCGATTTCCTGCACAAGACCACGACGAGGCTCGCGGGATCCAAGCGGGCCATCGCCGTGGAAACCCTGAACGTCACCGGAATGCTCATCAACCGGCGGCTGGCGCGAGCGATCTTGGACCTCGGGTTCGGCGAGTTCTTCCGCCAGCTCGCCAACAAGGGGCCTGGTACGGCTCATCGGCATGGGCGGCCGACCGCTGGTACCCGTTGTCGAAATTGTGCGGCAAGTGCGGCGTGGTCAACTCCAGCCTGACCTTGGCTGAGCGGGTATGGCCGTGCACGTGCGGCACCGTCCACGACCAGGACGTCAACGCGGCACGCAACCTGCTCGCCGCGATGACGTTGAAGCAACAGGCCGCATAAGCCTGTGTCGCCGGGCACTTCCCCGGAGACGTTGAACGCCTGTGGAGGCGACGTAAGACCAGGCTCCGGCTTGGCGGATACCAGCGAATCAGGAATGAGGATCGCTAAGATTCTCCGAACGGTAGCTGCCGTGGCCGAAGACCTCGGGGCAGGCGGCGGCCCGGGCGGCCGGCCGTGCGTACGCGGCCGGCGCCGCGAGCGACGTGCCGAGCGCGGTCAGCGCGGTCACCAGCGCCGCCTTCCTCGTGATCGTCATGCTTGCTGACTCCCTAGGGTCGGGGGATGATCGGCACGGGCAGGCTACGCGGCGCGAGCCCAGATGATCAACGGGTCAGCGGGAGAGGGCGTCGGCGACCAGGTCGAGGTAGGCGTGCCCGGCCGCCACGCTGTTGGGCGGTCCGAGGACGGCGAAGTCGTCGAGCAGGCGGCGCAGGGCGGCCAGCTGCTGCTCCCAGGTGGCGTCGGGGGCGTACGGGCCGGCCGTGCCGGGCGAGCGGCGGGCGACGCCCTTACCCGCCACGGGGACGAGCCCGAGCTTCAGCGCGCGTTCCTCGTCGGGGCCCTTGGGGGTGGGCGGCTCCGGCTCGCCGGACGCGAGCTGCTCGCTGAGGGTGAGCGGGCTGCGTTCGATGCCGTGCCGGTCGAACAGGACGTCGCAGTCGGACGGCCAGCTCGCCAGCGAGACGGGGTGGACGTACCAGTCGGCCCAGAGCGGCAGCCCGTCCGTCACGTACTGAGAGCTGAGGCCGCGCGTGCCGCGCGGGCCGTTGTGGCGGGCGTCGATGGTGATGACCGGCTCGACGGGCGCGGGCGGCGCGTAGCCGTCGAGGCGGGCGTCGGACACGACGACGAGCAGATCGACGTCGCTCCAGTCGTCGGCGCGGCCGGTGCCGAACGAGCCTGCCAGCGCGGCCCCCGCCACGGCCGGGTCGTCGCGGAGCTCGGCGGTCACGGCGTCGAGCCAGCGGGAGCGGAGTGCGGCGAGCCTGGGGGCCGGGCGGGCGGCGGGCGTCACGCGGCGTCCGTGGCCAGCACGCCGTTGAGCAGGGCTTTCAGGTAGCGGGTGGCGACGGCGGGATCGTCGGGATAGGGGCTGTTCTTGACCGCGTACGCGACGCCGCACAGCAGCACCAGCAGGTCGGGCGCGTCGATGCCGGGCCGCAGGACGCCTTCTGAGACCGCGCGGGCGAGCAGGTCACGGATCATGCCGACCAGCTCGTCCCTGAGCTCGCGGGTGCGTTCGGTGGTCGGCGCGGGGCCGAGCGCCTCGGCGGCGAAGGCCTCGTCCTCGACGTACGCGGTGAGCGCGTGGTCGAGGAACGTGTGCAGGGCGGCGCGGACGTCGGGCGCGGTGACACCCCGGCGGACCTCGGCGATCATCGCCTCGAACCGCTCCTCGGCGAGCGCGGCCAGCAGCGCCTCGGGGGTCGGGAAGTGGCGATAGACGGTGCCCACCCCGACGTCGGCCTCCCGGGCGACGGCGTTGAGCTGCAGCGTCGCGCCCGCGTCGACCATGGCTCTGGCCGTCTGCAGGATCTGGCGGCGGTTGCGGGCGGCGTCCTTTCTCAGCGGTGTGGCGGGCATGTCCCCCACCCTACAACCGGATAGCCGCTCGATTCGGATGATCGATCCGAGACTCAGGAGGTCGCGGACAGCGCGCGCAGCAGCACGTCGGTGAGATCGTCGAGGTAGGTGAGCCCGGTCTCGGCGGCGCGGACGGCGAGCCGCCAGTAGACGGGGGCGGCGATCAGGTCGAGTGCCAGGTCGATGTCGGTGTCGCGGGGCAGCTCGCCGCGCTGGATGGCGCGCCGGAAGATCTCCGCCGTACGCTCCCGCTTCGGCTCGCCGACCAGGAGACCCACGACCTCGCCCAGCTCGGGGTTGCGGGCCGTCTCGGCCACCAGGTCGGGCAGGATGCGCGCGAAGCGCGGGTGGGTCAGCCACTGGGTGAGGGCGTCGAGCGAGGCGCGCAGGTCGCCGCGGAGGGTGCCGGTGTCGGGCACGCTGATCATGGCGATGCTGTACGCGCAGATCACCCCCATCGCCATCTCCTGTTTGGACGCCCAGCGGCGATAGAGCGCGCTCTTGCCGACGCCGGCTCGTTTGGCGACCGCCTCCATCGACAGGCGGGCGTAGCCGTTCTCGGCCAGCTCGTCCAGCACGGCTTCGGTGATGGCCTCGGTGACCTGGGGCTGCAGCACGGCTGCGCCGGTGGGAGTGCGGCGGCTCATGGCGTGCAGTCTAGCGATTGGACGAGACGGTACCGTCTCGTCTATGGTTCACGACGGGACGGTACCGTATCGTCCTAACGGAGGAGGAGAACGGTGCAAGCCACTGAGCTGATCGAGCACGGCGTCGAGCTGCTGCTGGCCAAGGACATGGCGGGGTTCGCGGGGCTCTGGGCCGAGGACGGGGTGATCGAGTTCCCGTTCGCGCCCGCCGGGTACCCGCCGAAGGTGGAGGGGCGTGCGGCGATCCGGGAGTACCTGCGCGGCTACCCGGACATCTACGACATCCGGGAGGTCGTCAGGAAGGTGATCCACCGGACCGAGGACCCGGAGGTGGTGGTCGTGGAGCTGGAGGTGGCCGGGATCGTGCCGCGCGGCGGGAAGCCGTACCGGATGGGTTATGTCGCGATCGTCACCGTGCGGGACGGCGAGATCCAGCACTACCGCGACTACTGGAACCCGTTGCAGGCCGCCGAGGCGCTGGGCGGGCTCGAGTCGTTCGCGGGCGGTGCCGCATGAGCGAGGTGCTGGTGATCGGTGCGACCGGGACGACCGGCTCGCGGGTGACGGCCTTTCTGCGTGAGCGCGGGGTGCCGGTCCGGCCGGCGAGCCGTAAGGGCGATCAGCCGGGGTTCGTGCGCTTCGACTGGGCCGCGCCGGAGACCCACGCCCCGGCGCTGGCCGGGGTGCGGGCCGCCTATGTGCTGCCGCCGATCGGGGTGACCGAGCCGGTGCCGCTGGTGGAGCCGTTCCTGCACGAGGCCGTACGCCAGGGGGTGCGCCGCGTGGTGCTGCTCGGCACGTCGGCCCGGCCGGAGCGGACTCCCGGGGCGGCGGCGCTGTACGACCTGGTCCGTAGGGTGATGCCGGAGTGGACGGTGCTGCGCCCGTCGTGGTTCATGCAGAACTTCACCGGCGAGGCCGTCGCGCTGCGCCGCCGCGACGGCGAGCTGATCTCCGCGACGGGCGGCGGCCGGGTGGCGTTCGTGGACGCGGGCGACATCGCGGCGGTCGCCGGGCACGCCCTGACGGATCCGGTGCCGCACGACACCGACCACGTGCTGACCGGCCCGGAGGCGCTCACCTATGACGAGGTGGCCGCGCTGCTCACCGAGCTGGGCGCCGGCCCGCTGCGCCACCGCCCGGTCACACCGGACGAGCTCGCCGCGCACTTCGCCGCCCACGGGATGCCCAGGGAGTTCGCCGCCCTGCTCGCCGCCCTGGACGCCGAGATCGGCACCGGCACGGAGGACCGGGTGACGGACACGGTCGAACGCGTCACCGGCCGCCCGCCGCGCGCCTTCCGCGAGTGGGCGGCCAACGGGCTCCGCTGAACACGGGGGCGCGACCGGACAGCCGGTCCCCGAGCGGGCCACGCTCGGGGACCCGAGGCCCCGTCGAACCCGACAAGGCGGTATATTCCGTAAACCTACTAAATTGGTAAGCAATGGTGGAGTTTACGTTGAACAGGAAGTTCGCCGGCGTCGCGGTCGCACTGGCCCTCGCACTCGCCGCGTGCGGCTCCGGCCCGGAGGACGCCGCGCCCGGCGGCCCGGCCCAGCCGGCCACGATCGAGATCGGTTCCCTCTACGAGCCGCAGAACCTCGACAATACCGCCGGCGGCGGCCAGGGCATCACGGAGGCGTTCAACGGCAACGTCTACGAGGGCCTGTTCCGGCTGACCGACGCGGGCAAGGTGGAGCCGTTGCTGGCCGAGAGCCACACGGTCTCCGACGACGGCCTGACCTACACCTTCAAGCTGCGCAAGGGCGTGACGTTCCACTCGGGCAAGGCGCTGACCTCGGCCGACGTGAAGGCCAGCATCGAGCGCGTGACGGCCGAGGACTCCCAGTCGGCGCGCAAGGGCAACCTGGAGGTCATCAAGTCGGTCGAGGCGCCCGACGACGGCACGGTCGTGGTGACGCTGAAGCACCGCTCGATCTCGCTGGTCTACAACCTGAGCTACGTGTGGGTGGTCAACGCCGACGCCAAGGACAGGGCGACCACGGCCGACGGCACGGGGCCGTACAAGCTGGGGGCGTGGAAGCGCGGCTCGACGCTCAGCCTGGAGCCCTTCCCCGGCTACTGGGGCGCCAAGCCGGCCAACGGCGGCGTGGTCTTCCACTACTTCACCGACGCGTCCGCGCTCAACAACGCGCTGCTGACCGGCGCCGTGGACGTGGTGACCAGCCAGCAGGGCCCGGACGCGCTCTCGCAGTTCGACAACAACCCGGACTACAAGGTCAGCGAGGGCAAGTCGACCACGAAGCTGCTGCTCGCGTTCAACGACCGCAAGGCGCCGTTCGACAAGCCGCAGGTGCGCAAGGCCGTCGCGGCGGCCATCGACGACGCCAAGCTGCTGGAGTCGGTGTGGGCCGGGCACGGCACGCTGATCGGCTCGATGGTGCCGCCCACCGACCCGTGGTACGAGGACCTGACCTCGCTCGACACCTACGACGTCGAGGCCGCCAAGCGTGAGCTGGCCGCGGCCGGTTATCCCAAGGGCTTCCGCTTCACCCTGGACACGCCCAACTACGACCCCCACCCGACGGCCGCCACGTTCATCAAGAGCGAGCTGGCCAAGGTCGGCGTCACCGTGGACATCAACGTCATCACCGCCGACGAGTGGTACACGAAGGTCTACAAGAACCACGACTTCGCCGCCACCCTCCAGGAGCACGTCAACGACCGCGACGTGGTCTGGTACGGCAACCCCGACTTCTACTGGGGTTACGACGACGAGCAGGTCACCAAGTGGATCGACGAGGCCGAGCGGGCGCCGAGCGAGGCTGAGCAGACGGAGCTGCTGAAGAAGGCCAACAGGAAGATCGCCGAGGACGCCGCCGGCGACTGGCTCTACCTGTACCCGCAGATCGTGGTGGCCGCCTCCGACCTGTCGGGCTACCCGGTCAACGGGCTCAACTCGCAGTTCTACGCGTACGGGATCAAGAAGGGCTGATGGGGCGCTACCTGCTGCGCCGTACCGCGTTCCTGCTGGCCTCGCTGCTGCTGGCGGCGTCGCTGCTGTTCGTGCTGCTGCGGTTGCTGCCGGGCGACCCGGCCAACGCGCTGCTGCCGATGGGCGCGACGCCCGAGCAGATCGCGGCGGCGCGCCACGAGACCGGCTCCGACCTGCCGCTGGCGCAGCAGTACGCGGCCTGGCTGGGCGACCTCGCCCGGCTCGACCTCGGCACCTCCTACATCAGCAAGCTGCCGGTGGGCGAGGAGATCTCGGCCCGGCTGGCGGTCACGGTGCCGCTGACGCTGCTGGCGTTCGCGCTGGCGGTGGTGGTGGCGCTGCCGGTCGGGTTCGTGGCCGCGCACAAAGCGGACCGCTGGTACGGCGCGCTGCTCAGCGGCTTCTCCCAGCTCGGCATCGCGGTGCCGGTGTTCTGGATCGGGATGCTGCTGGTGACGGTGTTCGCGCTGAAGCTGCGGCTGCTGCCGGCCGGCGGCTTCCCCCGCCAGGACTGGGCGGAGCCGGGCCGCGCGCTGACCTCGCTCGCGCTGCCGGTCGTCACGATCGCGCTGGTCATGTCGGCCTCGCTGATCCGGTATGTCCGCGCGGCCACGCTCGACGTGCTGACCGCCGACTACCTGCGCACCGCGCGGGCCATGGGCGAGTCGTTCGGCGGCGCGATGTGGCGGCATGGGCTGCGCAACGCGGCGGTGCCGGTCATCTCGGTCCTGGGCATCGAGCTGGCGACGACGTTCCTGGGCGCGGTGGTGGTGGAGAGCGTGTTCGCGCTGCCCGGGCTCGGCACGATGCTGGTCAAGGGCATCGCCGAGCACGACTATCCGGTGATCCAGGGCGTGCTGGCGGTCAGCACGCTCACGGTGCTGGTGATCGGCTTCGCCGCCGACGTGGTGCAGCGGGTGGTGGATCCGCGGCTGCGGACCAGGCTGGGGCGCTCATGAGGAAGTCGTTCCTGACGGGCTGCGTGCTCGTCGGCCTGGTGGTGGTCGTGGCGGCCGTGTCGCTGGTGTGGCTGCCGTACGATCCGGCCGACACCTCGGGCGGGCGGCTGGCCCCGCCGGGCGGCGATCACCTGCTCGGCACCGACAAGCTGGGCCGTGACCTGCTGACCCAGCTGATGATCGGCGCCCGCATCGCGCTGGCGGCCGGCGCCGGGTCGGTGCTGCTGGGCGGGCTGCTCGGCGTGGCGGCGGGCCTGGCGGCCGGGTTCGCGACCCGCTGGCTGGACGACGCGCTGGCCGCGGTGCTCGACGCCCTCATCGCCTTCCCGACGCTGCTGCTGGCCATGCTGGTGGTGGCGGTGCGCGAGGCGTCGCTCGGCTCGGCGATCCTGGCCATCGGTCTCGCCATGTCGGCGGTGGTGGCCCGGCTGACGCGGGTGCTGGTCAAGCGGGTGCTCTCCCAGGACTACATCACGGCCGCGCGCACCTCGGGCAGCTCGTGGCCGAGGGTGATCGCGGAGCACGTGCTGCCGAACATCTGGCCGACGCTCCTGGTGAACCTGGCCCTCCAGCTCGGCCTGGCGGTGCTGGCCGAGGCGTCGCTGTCGTACCTGGGGCTCGGCCCGCCTCCGCCGAACGCCTCGTGGGGCCGGCTGCTGCAGGAGGCGCAGGCCACGGTGCTGACGGCGCCGGTCGGCGCGATCGCGCCAGGCGTGCTGCTGGTGGTGCTGGTCATCGGCGCGAACCTGCTCGCCGACGGGCTGCGCGACCTGGGCGGAGGGAGGTCCCGATGAGCGAGCTGCTGGCGGTGGAGCAGCTGTCCGTACGCCGCTCCGACGGCCACGAGCTGATCCACGACCTGTCGTTCACCCTCGCGCCCGGCGAGCGGCTCGGCCTGATCGGCGAGTCCGGCTCGGGCAAGTCGCTGACCGCGCTGGCCGTGCTGGGCCTGCTGCCGCCCGGCCTCACCGCGCACGGCAGCGTGCTCCTGTCGGGCACGCAGGTCGTCGGCGCGCCCAGGCAGCGGTCCGACCGGCGGCTCGACCGGCTGCGCGGCCGGGCGGCGGCCGTCGTCTTCCAGGAGCCGCTCACCGCGCTCGACCCGCTGATGCGCGTCGGCAGGCAGGTGGCGGGGCCGATCCGGCGGCGCGGGCTGCGCGGCGCCGCGCTGCGCTCGGCGGTGCTGGCCGCGCTGGAGGAGGTGGCCCTGCCCGAGCGGGTCGCGCGGGCGTACCCGCACGAGATCTCCGGCGGGCAGCGCCAGCGGGCGGCGATCGCGATGGCGCTGGCCTGCGAGCCCGCGCTGCTGATCGCCGACGAGCCGACCACCGCGCTGGACGTCACCGTGCAGGCCGAGGTGCTGGCGCTGCTGGACCGGCTGATCTCGGCCAGGGACATGGCGCTGATGTTCATCGGGCACGACCTGGCGGTGGTCGCGGGCGTCGCGGACCGGCTGATCGTGCTCAAGGAGGGCTTCGCGGTGGAGTCGGGAAGGACACAGGACATCGTGCGCGAACCGGGCCACCCCTACACCCGGTCCCTGGTGGACAGCGCCAGGGAGCTGGAGGCCGAGCTGGATCGGATGGCACCGTGACGATCATGGAGGCGCGGGACGTCGGTTACGCCTACCGGGGCGGGGCGGCGGTGCTGTCCGGGGTGTCGGTCGAGGTGACGCGCGGGCGGAACCTGGCGATCGTCGGCGAGTCGGGCGCGGGCAAGACGACGCTGCTGCGGCTGCTGCTCGGCCTGGCCAGGCCCACGTCGGGGCAGGTGCTGTTCGACGGGCGGCCGGTGACGTCCACGCGGGACAGGGAGTTCCGGCGGGCCGTGCAGCCGGTGTTCCAGGACCCGTACTCGTCGCTGGACCCCCGCCAGCGCGTGCGCAGGATCGTCTCGGAGCCGCTGCGGGCGCTGCGCGCCTGCCCGCGCGACGAGATCGGCGACCGGGTGGCGGAGGCGCTGCGGGCCGTCGGCCTGCCGGCCGACGCGGCCGACCGGTACCCGCACGAGTTCTCCGGCGGGCAGCGGCAGCGCGTCGCGATCGCCAGGGCCATCGTGTGCGAGCCTCGGGTGCTGCTGGCCGACGAGCCGGTCAGCGCGCTGGACGTCTCGACCCGGGTGCGGGTGGTGGAGCTGCTGAGACAGCTCAGCGCCGACCGCGACCTGACGGTCGTGATGGTCTCGCACGACCTGGCCGTGGTGGCCGCACTGTGCCAGGAGATCGCGGTCATCGAGAAGGGCTCGATCGCCGAACGCGGCGCCGCCTCCGACGTGCTGGGCGCGCCGTCGCATCCGTACACGCGGCGGCTGGTCGAGAGCGTGCCGAGGCTGAGCAGGTACTGACGCCTCAGCGGTCGGGCGGCAGGCGCAGCGCGATGACCGCGATGTCGTCGAGCCCGGTCGTCGGCAGGCCGCTGAGCACCTGGTCGCAGAAGCGTTCCACGGGGCAGCGGGCGAGCGAGCCGGCCAGGAGGCGCAGCCGTTCGAGCCCGTCGTCGAGGTTCTCGCCGGGCCGCTCGATGAGGCCGTCGGTGTAGAAGAGCACCGTGGAGCCGGGCGGCAGCGGCTCGACGGTGGAGCGGCAGCCGCCCTCGTTGGGGATGCCGAGCAGCGGGTTGACGCAGCTCTCCAGGAAGCGGCCGGTGCCGTCCTCGGTGACCAGCAGCGGCGGCGGGTGGCCGGCGACCGCGTAGTTGAGCTGGTGGCGGCCGCCGTACTCCTCGATCCTGGCCAGCGCGCAGGTGGCCGTCACCTCGTACGAGAGCGAGCCCATGGCGATGTTGAGCCGGGTGAGGATCTCCCCCGGCGGCTCGCACCGGTCCATGGCGAGGGCCCGCAGCATGTTGCGGAGCTGGCTCATGGTGACGGCGGCGCCGAGGTCGTGGCCGGCGACGTCGCCGATGGCCATCACCGGGACGCCGTCGGGGAGGATGAACGAGTCGTACCAGTCACCGCCGATCTCGGCCGCGGCCGGACTGGCCCGGTAGCGGGCCTCGATGCGCAGGCCGGCCAGCCTCGGCGGCGCGGCGAGCAGGCTGTGCTGCAGGGCCAGCGCGATCTGGTGGGTGCGCTGGAAGCGGATGGCGCTGCTGAGCGCGTCATGCGCGTGGTCGAACATGCGGCTCAGCAGCGCGGCGTCCGTCCGGCTGATCGGCGGGCGGTCGCCGCAGGTCATCAGCGTCACGACGACCGGGACCACGCCGTCCACCACGACGGGCAGCACGAGCACGCTGTTGGCCTTGTTCGCCACCATCCACTGCTGCGACCAGGACGGCGCCAGGCCGGGCGGCGGGCAGCCGGGCGGGAACCTCCTCGCCAGCGGGCGCCGCCGCCGCGCCGCCTGCACGAGCGCGTTGTCCGGCGGCAGCCGCTCCTCGCTGTACGGCGGCAGCCGGTGCAGCCCGGGACGGGCGGCCGTGGCCACCCGCTCGACCACGAACGGCGCTCCGCCGTGCTGCTCGCCGGTGAGGTCGGTGACGAGGTGCACCCCGCAGCCGTCGGCGATCTCCGGCACGATGACGGCGGCGACCGCGCCGAGCATCTCCTCCAGGTTGGTCAGGTCGGCCGTGGCCGCGGCGGCGCGGTCGAGCAGCTGCTGGGCGCGCTGCTCCTGCCACTGCTGCTCGACGTCGGCGCAGGTGCCCACCCACTCGACGAGCCGGCCGTGCTCCTTGATGGGCACGCCCTTGATCTCGAAGTGCCGGTAGGAGCCGTCGGCGGTGCGCAGCCGGGAGGCGTGCTCCCACACATCCATCGTGGCGACGGCGTTCTCCCAGGACGCCACCGTGGCCTCGCGGTCGTCGGGGTGCACCATCTTCAGCCAGCCGCGCCCCTGGTAGTCCTCCCACGGCTGTCCCGTCACCCGCTCCCAGCTCGCGCTGTGCTCGATGACGTCCCCGGTGGGCCCGGCCACCCAGAAGATCTGGGCGCTGACCTGCATGAGGCTCTGGTAGCGGCGCAGGATGTGGCTGCGCTCGTTGGCGAGGGCCTGCACCTGCTGGGCGACCGTGATCTGGTCGGTGACCTCCATCGTGACCACCAGCACGCCGCGCTCGCCCACCCTGAACGACAGCCGCGACAGGCTGGAGGTGAAGAACCGGTCGTCCTCGTCGGTGCTGGCCGGCGCGGCGGTGAGCACAACGGGCTCGCCGGTGGCGTAGACCTGGTCGAACAGCTCTCGGTAGTGCTGCCGGTAGTCGTCGGCGAACAACTTGGGCAGCGGCGAGCCGATCGGGCGTTCGCCGAACTGCGCCCGGTAGGTGGCGTTGGTGTAGACGAGCTGATGATTCGCCCCTCGCGTCACCGCCACGCCGACGGGTGCCGGGTCCAGCACGTCGAACGACAGCCCGCTGGTTTCGCGATCACACTCATCCCCCATCGTGACCTCCCCCGATGGCCACATCTCCCCTCATGCCTACCCGTGCCGGGACCGCGCGGAACGCCCTTTTCGCCGGTCCGTCAGAGGGCGTTGAAGATCTCTTCCGCGCGGTCCCGCTTCGTGAGCAGCTCCCAGGCCACCCCGGCGATGACGTCCGGGTCGAGGGTGTGACCGCTCAGGCCGCCGAAGCGCTCAGGGGCGGCGGCGATCCGCCGGTGGATGTCGCCGCGCTCGACCACCCCGCCGATCGTCAGGCTGCCGGCGTAGACGCCCTGGCCGGCCAGTGCGGCGTTGAGCGTCAGCGCGTACGTGCGCAGCGCCGCGGCGGCCGGTGCCAGCGCGCCGAGCGGCGGCATGGGCAGGACGGCGCTGAGCCCGCCGGCGTACAGCAGCCCGCCCTCGCCCCTTTCCACCATGCCGGGCAGCACGTGGCCGGTGACGTCGATGGCCGCGTACGCGATGGCCATCGCCTGCCTGACGTCGTCGGAGGTGGCCTCGGTGATCGGCTCAGGCACCCGGCTGACGTCGGTGGCGCCGGGGCCGTAGTAGAGCAGGTCGATGGGGCCGAATCTGGCGGTGATCTCGTCCAGGGCCGCCAGGATGCGCTCGCGGTCGTACACGTCGGCGGCGAAGGCGGCGGCCTCGACGCCCGCTTCCGCGAGGGCGGCGACGTAGGCGGGGTGGCGGTCGGGTGAGCGGGAGATCAGGGCGACGGCGTAGCCCTCCCTGCCGAAGCGGTGGGCCATGGACATGCCGAGGCCGGGGCCGGCTCCGATGACGACGGCGGTCTTGCGCACGGTTCCTCCAGATGAAATTGAGGCGTTCCTCAAGTTAGGCCGACCGTATCATGAAACTTGAGGGTGAGCTCACCTTCGTATGATGGGAGACATGGCAGCCGGACCCAAGCCGCTGCGGTCTGATGCCGCGCGCAACCGCGACAAGCTCCTGGTCGCGGCCACCCAGATCTTCGCCGACCGCGGCATCGACGCTCCTCTCGAACACATCGCCCGCCGCGCCGGCGTCAGCATCGGCACCCTCTACAACCACTTCCCGACCCGCGAGGCGCTGCTGGCGGAGGTCCTGCCGCAACAGCTCGCCGCGCTCGAGCGCATCTCCGCCGACGCCATGGCCGAGCCCGATCCGTGGAACGGGTTCGTGGTGTTCCTGGAAGGGTTGTTCACCCTGCAGTCGCAGGACCAGATGCTCAACGACGCGCTGACCCAGGGCTTCACGCTGGCCACCGACGTGAGCCAGGCGTGCCATCAGGGCTCTCTCGACGCCGAGCGGATCATCGCGCGGGCTCAGGAGGCCGGGCGGTTGCGCGCCGACTTCACCATGTCCGACCTGGTCACCCTGATCTGGGCGATGTCGCAGGTCATCCGCGAGTCGATGGACAGCGCGCCGGGCACCTGGCGGCGCGTGCTGTCCTTCTTCCTCGACGGGCTGCGCGCCGAGGCCGCCCATCCGCTGCTGCCCGGAGCGCCCTCCGTTGTGACGGACAACCGTCCGTAGAACGACCGCTTGGCAACGTCAGCGTCACTTCCCCCGGTACGCTGGCCCTGTCAGCGCGGCTGGCGCGGGCACCGCTATGCTCACCCCGGCCGCCGCTGTGCGGACATCCGGCCGCGACGGTCTAGAGTCGGGTTCCGCGGGACCCCGACGCAGGGAGGCGTTTCCATGGCACGTGCTGACACCGGCCCCGACTTCATCGAGGCGCTCGCACGCGGCCTCGACGTCATCAGGGTGTTCCAGCCGGGCCGGCCGGTCATGTCGCTGACCGAGGTGGCCACCGCCGCCGGGCTCGCCAGGCCCACCGCCCGCCGCATCCTGCTCACCCTGCAGGAGCTCGGCTACGCCCGCAGCGAGCCGCGCGGCTACGCGCTGACGCCGCGCGTGCTGGAGCTGGGCGTCTCCTACGTGCGGTCGATGGGGCTGTGGGAGGTGGCAAGGCCGCACATGGAACGGCTGGTGGAGCAGACACGCGAGTCCTGCTCCATCGCCCAGCTCGACGGCTCCGACATCGTGTACGTCGCCCGCGTCGCCGTCCCCAAGATCGTCGCCCTGTCGGTGCAGATCGGCACCCGCTTTCCCGCGCTGCAGACCTCGCTCGGCAAGGTGCTGCTGGCCGCGCTGCCGCCCGAGGAGGTCGATCGGGTGCTGGCCGAGCCCAGCCGCTCCGGCGTCGAGCCGCGCTGGCGTCCCGGCGTGACCGAGCGGGACGCCGCGCTGCGCGAGGTCAGGGCCAAGGGGTGGGCGCTGACCGACGAGGAGCTGGCGCTCGGCATCCGCAGCGTGGCGGCGCCGCTGCGCGACGGGCTCGGCAACGTGATCGCCGCCATCAACGTCAACGCCCACGCCGCCGAGACCTCGGTCGAGCGCCTCGCCGAAGGGCACCTGCCGTTGCTCCTCAAGACGGCGGGCGCGATCAGCGCCGACTGGGCCGCCTACGAAGGTGTCCCCCACGCCACGATGACCTCCTGGGCGCCCGCCCGCCGGGCCGACCTGACCTGAGGGTGAGGCCGCCCCGGCGGGGGCGTCGGGGTGTGGGCCGGTCCGGGCGGCCACCTGTCAGGGTGTGGTGAGGACGAGGCGGCCGGTGGTCGTCCCCGCGCTCTGGCGTTCCCACGCCGAGGCGACCTCCTCCAGCGGGATCGCCTCGTGGTCCACGTGCAGGCGGCCCGATGCCGCCAGCTCGGCGACCTTCGCCACGGCGGCGGCCCGCTGTTCCCTGGTCAGCTCGTTGTTGGTGTAGCCGAGCAGGCGCAGCGAGCGGCTGCGCAGCGTGGAGGAGTCGAGCGGGGAGGTCTCGCCGGCCGAGCCGCCCAGATTGACCAGGCGGCCGTGCGGGCGGAGCACGCGGAGAGCGGCAGCGGCCGGAGCGCCGAAGAGGGGGTCGAGGATCAGGTCGAGCGGGCCGTCGCAGGCGGCCGACAGGCGTTGCGCCAGCTCGGCCACGTCGTCGGTGTCGAGCGCGACGACGGCGTCCGCACCGGCCTTCCCGGCGCGTTCCCGCCCGGCGGCCGAGCGGGCGGCGGCCACGACCCGGCGCGCGCCGGCGACCCGGGCGAGCTGCACGGCGGCCTGCCCGACCACGCCGCCCGCACCCAGCACCAGCACCTGCTCCCCGGCGGCCAGCTCACCCCGCCAGGTCAGCGCCTGGTACGCGGCCACCGCCGACAGCCCGAGCGCCGCCACGGCGACGGGGCCGGCGTCACCGGGCAGCTCGACGACGTCGCCGGCGGGCACGCAGGCCAGCTCCGCCATGCTCCCGTCGCCCGGCGCCATCCCGGCCGGCGTGGGGAACCACACCAGCCGCCCGCCCACCGTCCCGACCCCCTGCACGCCGGGGACGTACGGCGTCGCGGGCGCCCCGAAGTAGGAGGCCCCGCCCGCGCACAGCACGTCGAGCGGCGTGATCGGCGCGGCGAGCACCCGCACGAGCAGCTCCCCCGCCCCCGGCGAGGGGTCGGGCCGTTCGGCCGGGCGCGGCGGCCGGCCGCACGTGTCGATCTGCGCGGCCCGCATCAGGTGGCGATGTCCGGATACGGCAGCTGGTGGTGCGCGAGCCGCCGCGCGTACTCCAGCTGGAAGCCCAGCGGCTCGCTGTAGTCGCGCTCGAACATCGCGATGAACAGCGTCAAGGTGAGGAACGGATGCGCGCCCAGCTCGAACAGCTTGGGGTAGTCGTGGCCGGCCAGCGCCTCACGTTCGGCGTCGTCGAAGCGCAGCCACGTGGACGACTCGCCGGAGTGGCAGCCGAGGATGCGGTTGGCGTACTCGGCCTCCCACCACTCGACGGTGGCGCGGGGCTGCTCGCGGTAGCGCTCGACCAGCTCGGGGTCGCGATCGACGGTGAAGAGGAACTTGTTCAGCAGGTACTTGCTCATGCGCGGCCGCCTCCGTTCGGGTACCAGGTGAAGTACGCCTCCATGGTGTGGAACAGGTCGTAGGTGTCCACGTAGTCGGCCTTGCGGCCCTCCCCGGCGACCCCCATCATCAGCATGAAGTCCATGAAGCCGTGGGTGGCGTTGCCCGGGTTCCACAGGCTGTCGAGGGTGACCTCCGACAGGCAGCCCTCGATGTCGCCGGTGGAGATCCACTCGACGGCCTTGCGGTCGAAGTCGGGGTCGGGGCCGTGCGGCCCGAACTGGCGGGGGCCGCCCAGCTCCAGCGACAGGTGCCCGGTGCCGATGACCGCCACCCGCTGGTTTCCCGGCCACGACTCGACCAGCTCGCGGATGGCCTGGCCGAGCTGGATGAAGCGCTTCGGCTGCGGCAGCGGCGGGGCGAAGATGTTGGTGTAGACGGGCACGATCGGCAGGTCGTTCTGCGGGCGCAGGGTGATGATCGGGCACGTGATGGAGTGGTCGATCCGCAGCTCGTTGGAGAAGGCGAGGTCGAAGCCCATGTCCATGCCGCCGCGCAGCAGGTGCGCCGACAGGTCCTCCTGGCCCTGGAAGAGCATGCGGGGCAGGCCGAACTCGCGTTCCTCGTTGTAGAAGTTCGCGTCGTAGAAGGGGGCCTTGCCGACCAGGAACTGCGGCATGTTGTCCAGCCAGAACTGGTGGAAGTGGTCGGAGCCGACCATGACGAGGACGTCGGGGTTCGCCCGCGTCAACGTCTCGCGGAAGGCTTCGACCTTGCGTACCCACTCGTCGGCGAACGGCGGCCGGTCCTCCCCCGTCGAGGTGGAGGCGCGGTAGTAGAACGGGTGGTGGGTCGACGCGATGACCGCGACGAGTTCAGCCATGCGAACCTCCGTAGGGCTCGGGGTCGATGGGCCGGTTGTTGAGGTCCACCGACAGGAAGATGTCGTTGGCGACGGGGTTGCGCAGCTCCTCGGCGAGCTGCCCGATGAGCCCCGCGGTCCTGGCCAGCAGGGCGAACGCGCGCAGCAGCTCCAGCGGCAGGCCGAGGTCGGCGAGCGCGGCGCCGCACACCCCCGCGCCGTTGAGCGGCAGGGTACGGCCGAGCACCTGGGGATGCACCCGGCCGATCGCGGCGAACAGCGACAAGTGGGGGCCGTAGAGGCCCTCTTCCGCGGCGATCTCGAACAGCCTGGGCGTGCGCGGATCGCCGTCCTTGTGCACGTGGTGGCCGAGGCCGGGGATGAGCTTGCGTTCCTCGCGGCGGGCCCACACGGTGCGCAGGGCGAGGGCGTCCCAGCCGGCGTCGTCGGCGGGCAGCGGGTCGCCGTGCTCCTGGATGACGTCGTTCAGGAAGCGGCCGCAGTCCTCGGTGACGCCGAGGAAGCGCGAGCCGCCGCCGAGCAGCCCCGCCGCCAGCGCCCCCTGGACGGAGTCGGGCGCCGACAGGTACGTCAGCCGCGTCACGATCGCGGTCGGCGTGAACCCGTGGTCGGCCAGCGCGGCCAGCACCGCCTCGAAGACGCGTACCTCGCCGGGCGACGGGCGGCGCTGGGTGGCCAGCCAGAACGCCAGCTCGCCGAAGCCCACCTCGCCCATGACGTCGCCGGCCAGATCCTGTCCGAGCAGGGTGATCGTCTTCAGTGACGACGCCCCGAGCGCCGTCGGGTAGTCGCGCTCGCTCACGCCCGCTCCTCCCCTTCCTCGCCGGCCCCGGTGAGCCACTTGCGCAGCTCCGTTCCGTGCTCGTCGAGCTCCGGTGGCGGCAGCGTATAGCTGACCGGCGTCTCGGAGAACCTGATGGGGTTACGGGTGGTCGGCACCGCCCGCTCGCCCTCGCCGACCTCGACCACCGGGTCCAGCCCGAACCGCTCGGCCATCGCGAACCCGCCGTCGATGGTCTGGATGGGACCGCTCGGCACGCCGGCCTCGACCAGCAGCTCGAACCACTCGACGGCGCCCCTGGCGGCCAGCCGCTCGACGAGGATGGGGCGCAGCTCGTCGCGGTTGGCGGTGCGGTCGGCGTTGCGGGCGTAGCGCGGGTCGTCGGCGATCTCGGGGATGCCGAGCACCTCGCACAGCTTGCGGAACTGGCCGTCGTTCGCGGCGGTGACGATGAGGTCGTCGTCGGCGGTGGGCAGCGGCTCGTACGGGAACACGCTGGGGTGCGCGTTGCCCATCCGGAACGGCACCTCCCCGCCCGCCACGTACGCGGAGCTGTGGTTGACCAGCCCGGTCAGCGCCGACGACAGCAAATTGATCTCGACGTGCTGCCCGCGCCCTGTGGCGTCGCGGTGCCGCAGCGCGGCCAGGATGCCGATGACGGCGTGGTTACCCGCCATGACGTCGAAGACGGAGATGCCGGCCCGGTACGGCGGCCCGTCGGGCTCGCCGGTGAGGCTCATCAGGCCGGAGATGGCCTGCACCATGAGGTCGTAGCCGGGCACGCGGGCGCCCTCGCCGGAGCCGAACCCGCTGATGGAGGCGTAGACGACGCCCGGGTTGGCGGACGTGACGGCGTCGTAGTCGAGACCGTACTTGGCCAGCCCGCCGGGGCGGAAGTTCTCGATGAGCACGTCGGCGCGCCTGGCCAGCTCTCTGGCCACCTCGGCGTCGCCCTCGTCGCGCAGGTCGAGCGCGATCGAGCGCTTGCCCCGGTTGACGCCCAGGTAGTAGGTGGACACCTCGCCCCGCGTGGGCGGCATCCAGCCACGGGTGTCGTCGCCCTTGGGGCCCTCGACCTTGACGACGTCGGCGCCCAGGTCGGCCAGCAGCATCGTGGCGTACGGGCCGGCCAGGATCCGGGAGAAGTCGGCCACCAGGACGCCGGACAGCGGCCCGCCCCCCGCCGGCCCGTTCGTTGCGGCGTCTGCTGTCATCCGGCCCTTCCCTTCGTTCGGTACGTTCGTTCAGCGGACAAATGTCCGTAATCGGGATTCTGGCACACGTCCGCACGCCTGGGCCACAGCAGCGGGCACCCTTGACACCAGGCGGGGCGCTCGTAGAGTTACGGCAAAGTAAATGACCGTTGTGCGGACATATGTTCGCGGGGTCTGCGTTCCCGTGCCGTGAGGAGTTCCTACGATGACCGAGTTCGAGGCCGGGCGGCCCCTGGTGCTGCGCGGCGGCACCGTGCTGCCCATGGACGGCAGGCGGGTGCTGACCGAGACGGACGTGCTGGTCACCGGCGACGAGATCACCGCCGTCGGCCCCGCGCTCGACGTGCCCGAGGGCACCGCCGAGATCGACGCCACGGGCGGCATCGTCATGCCCGGCATGATCGACACCCACCGGCACATGTGGCAGACCGCGATGCGCGGCTACGGCGCCGACTGGACGCTCACCCAGTACTTCGTCTGGTACTACCTGGAGTACGGCAAGCTGTTCAGGCCCGAGGACATCCACGCGGGCAACACCCTGGCCGCCATCGAGGCGCTCGACGCCGGCGTCACCACCGTCGTCGACTGGTCACACGGGCTGCGCACCCCCGACCACGCCGACGCCGCCGCCGACGCGCTGCAGGCCGTGCCCGGCCGGTACGTGCTGGCGTACGGCAACATCCAGGCGCCGCCCGCCGAGTGGACCACCGCCCCCGAGTTCCGCGACTTCGTGCGCCGCCGCATCACCGGCGACGACCTGCTCGGCTTCCAGATCGCCTTCGACGTGCTCGGCGACCCGTCCTTCCCCGAGAAGCCCGCCTTCGAGGTGGCCCGCGACCTCGGCGTCAGCGTCACCACGCACGCCGGCGTCTGGGGCGCCACCAGCGACGAGGGCATCAGGCTCATGTACGAGCACGGCTTCATGACCCCCGGCACCGTCTACGTGCACGCCGCCTCCCTGTCGGCCGACTCCTACCACCGCATCGCGGCCACCGGCGGCTCCATCTCCGTCTCCACCGAGAGCGAGCAGAGCGCCGGCCAGGGCTACCCGCCCACCTGGGCGATCCGCCAGCACGGCATCCCGGTCTCGCTGTCGATGGACACCAGCGTCTGGTGGAGCGGCGACCTGTTCTCCGCCATGCGCACCACGCTCGGCGCCGACCGCTCCCGCGAGCACCTGGAGGCGCACGCCAAGGGCGAGACCGTCACGCACGCCGCGCTCCGCGCCGACCAGGTGGCGCAGTGGGCGACCAGGGGCGGCGCCGAGGCCATCGGGCGCGACGATCTCGGCGTCATCGAGCCAGGCAAGAAGGCCGATCTCGTGCTCATCAAGAACGATCACTCGCCGGTGTCGTTCCCGCTGCTCAACCCGTTCGGGCACGTGGTGTTCCAGGCGCAGCGCGGCGACGTGCACACGGTGCTGGTCAACGGGCGGGTGGTCAAGCACGAGCACCGGCTGGTCGGCATCGACCTCGCCGCCGCCCGCGCCGAGGTGGACAGGACCGTCGAGTATCTGCGCGGGGAGATGGGCGAGGAGGCGTGGGAGAAGGGCATGAACCCGGACATCCCCACGGCTGAGGTGCTCGACAACCCGTACACGTACACGGACTACCGCAGCGACGCCACCCACCGCCTCTGATCGCGCACGTCCTTCCCCGCCGGCGCGCTGTACGGAGGCCCGCTATGCGCTGACTCGCTGTGCGGACGCTTTCGCGGCGGCGCGGGAGCTTTCCGTGGCGGCGCGGAAGGACGCGCGGTAGGTCTGCGGCGTCACGCCGGCCACCCGCTTGAACCGCTCCCTGAACGCGGTGGCCGAGCCGAACCCGGCCTGCACCGCGATGCGCTCCACGCCGTGGTCGGTGGTCTCCAGCAGGAACTGCGCCCGCCGTACGCGGGCCCGCAGCAGCCACTGCAGCGGCGTGGTGCCGGTCTGCTCGCGGAAGCGGCGGCTGAACGTACGCTCGCTCAGCCCGCCGCGCCGCGCCATGTCGGCCAGCGTCACGTCCCTGGCCAGATTGTCCTCGATCCACGCCAGCACCGGCTCCAGCTGTGAGCCGCGCGGCACCGGCGGCTGCGCGTGCACGATGAACTGCGCCTGCCCGCCCTCGCGCTCCAGTGGCATCACCGACAGCCGGGCCGCGTCGGCGGCCACCGCCGAGCCGAAGTCGCGGCGGATCATGTGCAGGCACAGGTCGAGCCCGGCAGCGGCGCCCGCCGAGGTGAGGATCTGCCCGTTGTCGACGTAGAGCACGTCGGGTCGCACGTCCACCTGCGGGAACATCCGGGCCAGCCGGTCGGCCGCCAGCCAGTGGGTGGTCGCGCCTCGCCCGTCGAGCAGGCCCGCCGCGGCCAGCGTGAAGGCGCCCACGCAGATGGAGGCGATGCGGGTGCCGTCTCGTGCCGCCGCGCGCAGCGCGTCCAGGACGTCCTCGCCCGGCGGCGTGCCCCGTTCCGACTGGCCCGGCACCATGATCGTGTCGGCTTCGCGCAGCGCTTCCAGCCCGTGCGGCGCGGAGATCGTGAACGTGTCGGTCGCGACCTGCGGCTCCGCCGCGCACACCAGCACGCGGTACGGGCGGCGCCCGTCGGCCAGCCGCGCCCGCCCGAACGCCTCGATCGGCACTCCCAGGTCGGCCGCCACCACATGGTCCGTCGCGAGAACCGCCACCGTGTGCATGCCCGCCACCGTAGCCGAGATCCCGCCACACATGAACGCCCAGGTCGTCCGCCTGCTCCCGGATCCAGTCCCGGGTCGACCGGTTGGCGAGAACCCGTTGGAAATTGTCGATCCAGCCACTGGGGTACTCCCCCTCCGCCGCCCTAACGTGGGCCGCCGACGAAAGGAGCATCCCTTCATGCACGTTCACGTGGTCCTGTTCGACGGGTTCGACCCGCTCGACGCCCTCGGCCCGTACGAGGTCCTGCAAGCGGCCGCCCTCGCCGGCGGTGACGTCACAGCCGAGCTGGTCACCGCCGAAGGTCCCCGCGAGGTGCCCAGCGGCATCCCGCGCCTCACGCTGCGCGCCACCGGCACACTCGACCCGGCCGTCGCCGACGTGGTCATCATCCCGGGCGGGGCCGGCGCGCTGTCCGGCGACGGGGAGCACACCGTGCAGGCCGTGCTCGCCCGTTCGCTGGAGACCGGCCTGCCCGCCCTCGCCAAGCTGGCGCTCGAGCGGGAGGGCACGCTGGTCGCCACCGTGTGCGGCGGCTCGCTCATCCTCGCCATGGCCGGCCTCATCTCCGGCCGCCACGCCACCACCAACCACCAGGGCCTGGACGCCCTCGCCGCGACCGGCGCCCGCCCGGTGCGGGCCCGGCTGGTGGACGACGGCGACCTCGTGACGGCCGCCGGCATCACCTCAGGCGTGGACCTGGGGCTCTACCTGGTCGAACGCGAGACCGGCCCGCAGATCGCGCACGCCGTGGAAACGCTGTTCGCCCACGAACGCCGCGGCACCGCCTGGTCCCCCACCGGCCCCACCGCCGCCTGGTAAGGCCAACCATGCCTCTCACCCCACCCCAACCAGTCCCCCACCCCTTGATGCCCCAGCCCCCGCACCACCCCACGCCTTTGGACCCGCACCACCCCACGCCCGCGGACCCGCACCACCCCACATTCCTGGACCCGTACCACCCCATGCCCCTTCACCCGCGCCGGCGGATGCTCCCGCCCTTCCCCCTTCACCGGCCGGCACCACAGAGGTGCCGCGCCTCGGACGCTGAGGGCCGGTCGTGACGAAGGTACTGCTGTCGTTGCACGTGCTGGCCGCCATCGTCGCGGTCGGGCCGGTCACGGTCGCGGCCTCCATGTTCCCGGCGGCGGTGCGGCGGGCGCACGCGGCCGGGGCGGACGCCGCCTCCGTCGCCTCCGTCCGGCTGCTGCACCGGATCTGCCGCGTCTACGCCGTGCTCGGCCTGGCCGTCCCGGTGTTCGGGTTCGCCACGGCGAGCAGCCTCGGCGTCCTCACCGACGCCTGGCTGATCGTGTCGATCGGCCTCACCGCACTCGCCGCCGGGGTGCTGGCCCTGGCCGTCCTACCGGGCCAGGAACGGCTGCTGAACGGGGTCGACGACGGCACGACCGCCCGGCTAGGGATGGTGACCGGCGTGTTCAACCTGCTCTGGGCCGTCGTGACCGTCCTCATGATCGTCCGCCCCGGCTCCACGACGGGGGTGTGACCGTGAACCGTCAACCCCTGCGCATCGCCGCCGCCGTCGAGCTCGCCACGCTCGTCGTCCTGCTGGGCAACGTGCTCACCGTGCACCTGCCCGCGATCTCGTCGCTGGCGGGGCCGGTGCACGGGTGCGCGTACCTGTTCACGGTCGTCGCCGCCGCGCGCGACCCCCGCCGTACGCTTCCCGCCACCCTCGTGGCCTGGCTGCCCGGCATCGGCGGCCTACTCGCCCTGCGCCTGCTCGCCAGAACCCCCTTGGAGGGTCAGGGCACGTAGTGCGCGACGCCGAGCCCCAACGACCAGTCGATCGACTCGTTCTCGGTCAGCGAGACGAGCACGTTGCGCGGCTCGATGCCCGCGTACGCGTGGGCCAGCTCGGCGATGCGCCGGTAGAGCGCCTTCTTCACCTCCGGCGTGCGGCCGGAGCGCAGCGTGATCGCGACGAACACGGCGTCGTCGTCCCGGCGCAGGCCGGGAAAGGCGCCGTACCGCATCACGCTGCGAATGCCGTCGTGCGAGGTCAGCACCTGGAACAGGTCGTCGGACGGGATGCCGACGGTCTCCACCATCGCGTCGTGGACGGCACGGCCGAGTGCGTCGAGCCGCTCGGGGTCGGCGCGGATCGCGTCGATGCGGACGAAGGGCATGATCGTCTTCCTCCCAGAAGAGTCTCAGAAGAGGGCGGACCGGGTGAGCAGGCCGAGCGCGCCTTCGACGGCGGTGGCGAACACACCGGGGTCACCGGCGGCGCGGGCCAGCACGTACCCGCCCTGGAGCACGGCGACGAGGGCGGTGGCCGTGGCGGCGGGGTCGAGGCGGGCGTCGAACTCGCCGGCCGCGCGCCCCTCTTCGAGCAGTTCGCCGATCCGCCCGGTGAGCCAGGCGAACGTCTCCTCGACCGGCCGCCGCAGCCCAGGATCGGCCATGACGTCGGGATCCTGGGTGAGCCGGCCGACGGGACAGCCCTTGAGCACGTCCCGCTCGCGCCGCAGGTAGGCGGCGACCCGCTCGACGGTCGTGCCGGGCCCGGCGAAGGCGGCCTCGGCCCGCTCCCTCAGCTCCTTCGCAGTGCGATCGATGGCCGCCAGGGCGAGATCGGGCTTGCCGCTGAAGTGGTGATACATACTGCCCTGCCCGGCCCCCGACCGCTGCTGAATCGCCTTGGGGCTGGTGCCGACATAGCCCCGCTCCCACAGCAGCTCACGGGTGCTCTCGATGAGCCGTTCCCTGGTGTCCATGCCGAACATACTAGTAGGTACAGCCCCAACGCCTTGGCCACGAGGTGACGTGCCGCGCTGCTCGGGGTGCGGATCGCGGCGCCGGAGGCGGCGCCCGTCCGGCCCGCGTACGACCGTCTGTGGCGGCGGGGCTGCTCGACTGTCCCGACTCCGAGCGGGCCAGGCGGCTGCCGAGGTTGCGGCGCGGGTGCTGGGCTGGGTGCGTACGGGGTCGTGACCGCGTGATGATCTCGGGCTTATGATCCGGGCAGGCCGAGGGAAGGGCGCAGTGCGATGACCGATGAGCAGGCTCCGCCGGGCGTCGATCCGACGGTTCCGAGCGTCGCCCGGATGTACGACTACTACCTCGGCGGCAAGGACAACTTCCGCGCCGACCGTGACGCCGCCGAGCAGATCGTCAGGCTCGCCCGCGACTCAGGCGCCGACGTACGCGAGATGGCCCGCGCCAACCGGGGCTTCCTGATCCGTACGGTGCACCACCTCGCCGCCTCCGGCGTACGGCAGTTCCTCGACATCGGCACCGGCCTGCCCACCCAGGACAACGTGCACCAGGTGGCCCGAAGGGTCGCGCCTGACGCCAAGGTCGTGTACGTCGACAACGATCCGATCGTGCTGACCCACGCCCAGGCGCTGCTCGCCGGCAGCCCCGGCACGTACGTGCTGGACGGCGACGTGCGCCGGCCGGCCGACATCCTGCGCGACGCCGCCGCCCACCTCGACTTCGGCCGCCCCGTCGCGATCGTCCTGGCCGCCGTCCTGCACTTCCTCCCGGATGACGCCGAGGTGGCCGCCATCGTCGCCACGTTGCGCGGCGCGCTGGTGCCCGGCGGCCACCTGGTGATCTCGCACAGCTACGTCGAGCCGGACGAGGGCCGGCCGGAGCGGATGGGCGAGGCCCAGGACGTCTACCGGCGCTCGGCGTCCGGCTCGATCGCCTGGCGCGACCGCGACACCGTGCGCGGCTGGCTCGACGGGCTGGAGCTGCTGGAGCCGGGCGTGGTGCCGGTGCAGCACTGGCGCGACGACGCCCCGCACCCGGCGCCCGGCCTGGACAAGGGCGGCGTCCTGGGCGCGGTAGGCCGCCTGCGCGGCTGACGCGCACACACCGTGCTACGTCTGCCCGGCGGACACGCGGCCCCGCCTTCCCACCTCCGCCCCGCAGACACGCAGCCCCGCCCTCCCACCTCCGCCTCACAGACACGCAGCCCCGCCGTCGCGGGACGGCGGGCCGCAGGGTGCCGTGGGCGAGCCGGCCGTGGAGCGGGGCGGCGGGCCGTAAGGGTCAGTAGGTGGGGCGGGTGCGGAGGAGGTCGGTGACCGTGGGGGCGCGCATCATGTGCGGGTCGAGGAGTTCGGCGCGGCGCCGGGGGATGCCGCCGGCCATGGCGGCCTCGGTGAGCGCGTCCTTGACCCAGCGGGCGTCCACGGGGTGCCCGTCGTCCTGCCTGATCAGCGGCTCGCCCGGGGTCCTGGACGACGACAGCGTCCGCAGCAGGGGCCTGGCCAGGGCCGGGATGGGGAAGGCGACGAGGTCGCCGCGCCCGTCGGGGACGGTGACGATGGCGGGTTCGCCGGCGGTCACCGCCCGCAGGTCCTGCAACGTGATGCCGGCCAGCGCCGCGACGGGCGCGCCGGTGGCGTCGAGCAGCGCGACGGCGGCGGCCTCTGCGGGCCTGCCGTCGGCGGCCAGCCGGGCGATGCCCTTGCGCAGCAGCCGCCGGTCGCCGGGGGTCAGCGCCGGGACGGACCCCGGGCGTACGGCGCCGCTGCGCCACGCGAACGTGTAGAACGCCGACAGCATCGCCCGCTTCCTCGACACGGTCGCGGGCGACAGGGGCTTGCCGGGGGTGCGCACGCCGACGGCGAGGGTGCCGCTGAGCGCGCCGTCGCAGTAGGCGTCGAGGTGGGCGCCGGTGGCGGCGAGCGGTTCGAGCGCCGGGTCGGTGTCGTGGAGCCAGCGCAGGAACGCGGCCAGCACCTGCAACCTGGCCTGCCGGGTGGCCGCCGACGGCCGCTCGGTGAGCCACGCGACCACGGTGCGGCGGGTCGGCGCGGCCAGCCCGTCGACGAGATCGACGTCGGCCGCGGCCACCTCGCCGCCGTCGCCGGGCTTGCGCCGCGGCCGCAGCCCGGGAATGCGCCCCACGCTCCCGGCCCGCGCCTTGCGAGCGCCGCCGTCGGAGGGTGTGCCCGGCTCGCGGGACGTCAAGGACTGCGCGTGTACGCCTCCGGAGGCGCCGGGGACGGCGGCGGCGTCGTCGTGGGCTCTCGGCATGCTCAGCACTCGACCGTACCCGCCCTCACCACGACAGCGGCATGGCCGAGCAGCCCCGGCCGCGCGATGGACGTCACGGAGGAGTCGGTGGCCGTCGCGCGGGCGTCGTGAGCGCCCGGGCGGCATGAGCCAGGCAGTCCAATCATGATCTCGATCTTCTCACGGAGCGGCACCCGGTCTTCCGCGTTCCGCCCCGGAGACTCAGTCGCGCTTGGGCGCGTAGTGCAGGGCGGTGATCCCGCACTCGAACGGCCGGGCCCCGGCGAGGCGGAAGCGCTGGTGACCGGCGACGTCGGGGAAGACGGGCAGGCCGCGGCCGATCGAGACCGGGTTGACGAACAGGTGGATCTCGTCGATGAGCCCTTCCGCGATGAGGCCGGAGGCGAGCTTCGCGCCCCCGTACGTGATGATGTCGCCGCCGGGCCGCTCCTTGAGGTCGCGGATGGCGGAGGCGAGGTCACCGCCGAGGATGGTGGCGTTGGGCCACGGCGACTCGGTGAGGGTGTTGGAGACGACGACCTTGGGGGTGTCGTTCATCCACGCGACGGTCTCCTTGCTCTCCCCTTGGGGCTCGGCGGCCCAGGTGGGGATGAAGCCCCCGGCGAGCTCGCGGCCGAGCAGGATGCAGTCGACCGAGGAGGTCATGGCGTCGATGTAGGCGCCGACGTCGTCGCTCCAGTTGAAGTCCATCCAGTCCATCTCGCCCTCGGGGCCGCCCATGTAGCCGTCGATGGTGGTCTGGATCTGGAGCTTGAGCGTACGCATCAGGGGTTCTTCCTTTCGGTCGGTCAGCTGGCTCAAGCCTGGCGGAGCGGACTTACGGAACGTTTACGGCGCGCCCCACCGCGACCGTAAGGTGCCGAATTACATCGAACTTTGATATAAAGCGGCTGTGACCTCCGATCTGGATCTCGGCGAGCTGGCGACCACGATCGAGGACTTCAACGCGTACTACATCCGCCTGCCCTCGGTCCGCCGGCTCAACTTCTCGACGCTGTCGGTGCTGCACACCCTGTCACGTAAGGGCCAGCTGCGGCTGACCGACCTGACGGCGACCGAGCAGCTCAAGCAGCCCGCGCTGACCGCGCTCGTGGCCAAGCTGGAACGCGAAGGGCTGGTGTCCCGCCGTCCCGACCCGCGTGACGGGCGCGCGGTCCTGCTGTCGCTCACGCCCGACGGCCGGCGGATCGTCGAGTCCAGGCGCGCCGACCGGGTGGAGCGCCTGCGCCGCCTGGTCGAGCAGCTGGACGACGGCGACCGGGCGGCGCTCGCGGACGTCGCGCGCGTGCTGGGCCGCCTGACCGAGATCGCGGCCGGGCTGGAGGAGCGAGGAGAGCCGTCATGACGAAACCGCTGGAGCCGGTGCCGCTGCACGTGCCGGACGAGGTGCTCGACGACCTGCGCCGCAGGCTGGCCGCGACCAGGTGGGCGCCGGACCCGGGCAACGAGGACGGCCGTTACGGGGTGCGCCGGGCGTACCTGGAGGAGCTGGTCGCCTACTGGGCCGACGGCTTCGACTGGCGGGCGGCCGAGCGGGCGATCAACGCCTACGAGCACTACCGGGTGGACGTCGGCGGCGTCCCGGTGCACTTCATGCGCCGGCCCGGCGCGGGCCCGGACCCGGTGCCGCTGATCCTCAGCCACGGCTGGCCGTGGACGTTCTGGCACTGGTCCAAGGTCGTCGATCCGCTGGCGGACCCGGCCGCGTACGGCGGCGACCCGGCGGAGTCGTTCGACGTGATCGTGCCGTCGCTGCCGGGCTTCGGCTTCTCGACGCCGCTCACCGGGCGTCCCGACATGAACTTCTGGAAGATCGCCGACGTCTGGCACGAGCTGATGACCGGCGTGCTCGGCCACGAGCGTTACGCGGCGGCGGGCTGCGACGTGGGCGCGCTGGTGACGGGGCAGCTCGGCCACAAGTACGCCGGCGAGCTGATCGCCATCCACATCGGCTCGGCGCTCAAGCTCGACTTCTTCAACGGCGACCGGGCGTGGGACTTCAGCGGCGGCGCCCCCATCCCGCCCGATCTGCCGTCCGACGTGCACGCCCGGTTCATGGAGCTGGACCGGCGCTTCGCGGTGCACCTGGCCGCGCACATGATGGCGCCGTCCACGCTGGCGCACGGCCTGGCCGACTCGCCCGCCGGGATGCTCTCCTGGATGCTCGAACGCTGGGCGAAGTGGTCGGACAACGGCGGCGACGTGGAGCGGGTGTTCAGCAAGGACGACCTGCTCACGCACGCCACCATCTACTGGGCAGGCGAGGCGATCGGCTCGTCCGTCCGCACGTACGCCAACAACAACCGCTACCCGTGGACGCCGTCGCACGACCGCCGGCCGGTGGTGGAGGCGCCGACGGGCATCACGTTCGTGAGCTACGAGAACCCGCCGGGGGTGACGACCGGCGAGCAGCGCATTCGCGGGTTCCTGGAGAGCGACAGGGCGGCCTGGTACAACCACGTCGGGGTCACCTGCCACGACCGCGGCGGGCACTTCATCCCGTGGGAGATCCCGCAGGAGTGGGTCGCGGACCTGCGCCGCACGTTCCGCGGCCGCCGCTGAACCCGGACGCCCGGCCGCACGTTCCGCGGCCGCCGCTGAACCCGGACGCCGAGCCGCACCGGCGAGGACGGTCAGACGCCCAGCCGTACCGGCTCGGACGGGACGCCCCCCGCGAGCAGCGCGCCGAGCGTGGCGGCGAGCGCGCGCGGCGAGAAGAGGTCGTCGCCGTGGCCCGCGGCGATCTCCGGCACGCTCCACCAGCGCACTCCGGTGATCTGCTCGGCGGCCAGCCGCGCGTCGTCCCACTCCCCGCGCGGCGTGAACGCGGGCGCGCGCACGAGGAAGTAGTCGTTGACGACGCCGTCGTAGCCGGGCGCGTGGTCGACGAGCGCGCGCTGGTGCCAGACGTGCGGTGGGAGCGCGGTCACGCGTAGCCCGACCTCCTCGGCCAGCTCGCGGCGCAGCGCCTGCAGGTCCGTCTCGCCGGGCTCGACGCCGCCGCCCGGCATCGCCCACACGACGGGCCCGCCGGCGGCGGTGGTGTCGTGGCGGCACAGCAGGACCTGGTCGTCGGGGTCGAGGATGATCGCGCGTACGGAACGGCGCATGCGGGGAGCCACGACCGGCCACCCTAACCGTCAGCAGGACAGCACGAAAAGCGTCATGATGCCGGAGATGAGCAGCACCATGGCCAGCACCGCGACGACCTCCCAGTTGCTGACCTGCGGAGCGAAGCGCTGCGGCCCGTCCTCGCCGGCCCTGGCGTTGAAGGCGCTCAGCCGGTTGGCCAGGCGCGCCTCGGTGTGGCGCAGCTCCAGCTCGATCTCCGCCAGGATGAGCCGCTCGTGGGGCGACAGGCCGTCCACGGGGTTCACTCCTTCTCCGCGGCGGCTTCGACGGCTGGACGGGCGGTGTGCGGATAGTGCAGGTCGAAGGCGGGACGTTCCGAGCGGATGCGGGGCAGGCTGGTGAAGTTGTGGCGGGGCGGCGGGCAGCTCGTCGCCCATTCCAGGGAGTTGCCGAAGCCCCAGGGGTCGTCCACGGTGACGCGGGGCGCGTGCCGGGCCGTCCACCAGACGTTGTAGAGGAACGGCAGCGTGGACAGGCCGAGCAGCAGCGCGCCGATGGACGAGATGAGGTGCAGGTCGGTGAAGTGGTCGACGGCGCTGTAGTCGGCGTACCGTCGCGGCATGCCGGCCACGCCGAGCCAGTGCTGCACCAGGAACGTGGTGTGGAACCCGATGAACAACATCCAGAAGTGCCACTTGCCGAGCCGCTCGTTGAGCATCCGGCCGGTCATCTTCGGCCACCAGAAGTAGAAGCCGGAGAACATCGCGAACACCACCGTCCCGAACACCACGTAGTGGAAGTGCGCGACGACGAAGTAGGTGTCGGTGATGTGGAAGTCGAGCGGCGGTGAGGCCAGGATCATCCCGGTCAGCCCGCCCAGCAGGAAGGTGATGAGGAAGCCGACCGCGAACATCATGGGCGTCTCGAAGCTGAGATGGCCGCGCCACATGGTGCCGGTCCAGTTGAAGAACTTCACGCCGGTGGGGATGGCGATGAGGAACGTGGTGAACGCGAAGAACGGCAGCAACACCTGCCCCGTCCCGTACATGTGGTGGGCCCACACCGTCATCGACAGGCCCGAGATGGCGATGGTGGCCCCGACCAGGCCGATGTAGCCGAAGACGGGTTTGCGGCTGAAGACCGGGATGACCTCGGTGATGATGCCGAAGAACGGCAGCGCGATGATGTAGACCTCGGGGTGGCCGAAGAACCAGAACAGGTGCTGCCAGAGCATCGCCCCGGCGTTGGCGGGGTCGTAGATGTGGGTGCCGAGCTTGCGGTCGGCCTCCAGCGCGAGCAGCGCGGCGGCCAGCACGGGGAAGGCCATCAGCACGAGCATGCTGGTCAGCAGGGTGTTCCAGGTGAAGATCGGCATGCGGAACATGGTCATGCCAGGGGCCCGCATGGCGATGATGGTGGTGAAGAAGTTGACCGAGCCGAGGATGGTGCCGAGCCCCGACAGGGCCAGCCCCATGATCCACAGGTCGCCGCCGATGGTGGGGCTGAACGTGGAGTGCGACAGCGGGGTGTAGGCGAACCAGCCGAAGTCGGCGGCGCCGCCGGCGCTGAAGAAGCCGCTGACGACGATGAGGCCGCCGAACAGGAACAGCCAGAAGCTGACCGCGTTGAGCCGGGGGAAGGCGACGTCGGGCGCGCCGATCTGGAGCGGCATGATGACGTTGGCGAACCCGGCGAACAGCGGGGTGGCGAACAGCAGCATCATGATCGTGCCGTGCATGGTGAACAGCTGGTTGTACGCCTCGTTGCTGACCAGCTGCAGGCCGGGCTGCACCAGCTCGGCGCGGATGATCATGGCCATGAGACCGGCCAGCGCGAAGAACAGGAACGAGGCGATCAGGTACATGTAGCCGATGGTCTTGTGGTCGGTGCTCGTCAGCCAGGCCACGACCAGCCGTCCCTTGCCCTTGGCCTCGACCGGCGCCAGGGCGGACGTCAACGGTTCGTCAGTACGCGGTTCTTCAAGAGTCACCGAAGCCCCCCATTTTGCCCCGACATGCCTGTGGCGCCCTGTTTTCGCAGGTCAGCGCCGTACGACGGGCTTACCCCCTTCCCTGCGACCTATGCTCGGCCGCTCACCCACACCACCCGCTCGACCCCGCTCCGTAACCACGCGTGAGGCCGCCTCCGCCCCGGCGTGCGGGCTTGGATAGCCTGTCCGCTTTGGGAGGTATTGGGGTGTCGGGGGTTGTCGCGGCGTTCGCCGCACTGGTGTCGGTCGCCGTGCTCGGCTACGTCATCGGCGTCACCGGCCTGCTGCGGGCGAGCGACGAGCTGACACTGTCCCGGCTGGCGTTCTTCGTGGCGACCCCGGCGCTGATGTTCGCCACCGTCTCCAAGGCCGACCTCGGGGCGCTGCTGTCGCCCGTACTGCTCACCGAGGTCATCGCGGTGGCGTTCACGCAGCTGGTGTTCGTGCTGGTGGCCAAGCTGGCGTTCCGGCGGAGCACCCGGCAGGTCACGATAGGCGCCCTGGCCTCCTCGTACGTCAACGCCGGCAACCTCGGCGTGCCGATCTCCCTGTACGTCCTCGGCGACGCCGCGCTGATCGCCCCCATCCTGCTCTTCCAGCTCCTGGTGCTGACCCCCGTCTCGTTCCTGATCCTGGACAAGGGCGCCCGCTCGCCGCGCGCGGCCCTGCTGCTGCCGTTCCGCAACCCGCTCACGGTCGCCTCCCTGCTCGGGCTGGCGCTCGCGGTGAGCGGCGTCTCGCTGCCCGTCGCGGTCATGCGCCCGATCGACCTGCTGGGCGGCGCGGCCGTGCCCGTCGCGCTGCTGGCCTACGGTCTCAGCCTGTACGGCTCCCGCCGCCAGGCCCCCGCGCCCGGCGAGGACGGCGTGGGCAAGGACATCGCCCTGGCCGTGGCGCTCAAGGCGGTCGCCCAGCCGGTGGTGGCGTACCTGACGGCCCGCTTCGCCCTCCACCTGGACGGCACTCACCTCCTGGCCGCCACCCTCTTCGCCGCCCTGCCCACGGCCCAGAACATCTACGTGTACGCCGTCACGTACGACACCGCCCGCCGCCTGGCCAGGGGCACGATCCTGGTGACGACGGGCCTGTCCATCCCGATCATGACCGCCATCGGCGCCGTCCTGGGCTCCTGACTGGTCCGCGAGTCCTGATCCTTCTGGCACGCGTGGAGATCCGTCTGACGCGAAAATGTTTGAGGGGCGTGTCGATTCCGGGGTGGCGCGTTCGACGCGTCGGTGACAGACGACGACAAACCCGGGAGGAACTTCCCCATGCAGAAGATCACCACGTTCCTGTGGTTCAACGACCAGGCCGAGCAGGCCGCCACCTTCTACACCTCGCTGTTCGCCGACTCCCGCATCGTCGAGGTGCGGCGCGGGCCGGGCGGTGGCGTCATGGTGGTGACGTTCGAGCTGGCCGGGCAGCGGTTCATGGCGCTCAACGGCGGCCCCCAGTACACCCTGAACGAGGCCGTCTCCCTCTACGTCGACTGTCAGACGCAGGAGGAGATCGACGAGCTGTGGGCCACATTCATGGAGGGCGGCGAGGAGTCCAGGTGCGGCTGGCTGAAGGACCGGTGGGGCCTGTCCTGGCAGATCATCCCCCGACGGCTGCCCGAACTCCTCGGCCACCCCGACCCTGCCGCCGCTGAGCGGGTGATGAAGGCGATGCTCGGCATGCAGAAGCTCGACCTCCGCGCCCTGGAGGAGGCCGCCGGCGAAGCGTGACGGGCGACCGTTCAGCCGGGGGCCTTCGGCGTGGCGTGACGGGCGACCTTCTAGACGTGACGGGCGACCTTTTGGAACGGCCCCGCCCAGAAACCAGTGGTTGAAGGTCCCCGGCCTGGTGCGGCGGGTGACCGTTCAGAACAGGCCTGCTGAGAAGTCGGGGTCCTCCGTCGTCGCGAGGGCCTCGAACAGCAGGGCCACGCCCATCGCGCCCGGATCGGGCAGGCCGCGGGCGCGCTCACCCACGTAGCTGGCCCGGCCGCGGCGAGCGCGCAGGCCGGCGGTGGCGCGGGCGCCTTCGGCGGCGGCGCGGGCCGCGGCGGCGAAGCCCGTCCCGCGCTCCAGCTCAGCCGCCGCCGGAGCCAGCGCGTCCACGAGCGTGCGGTCGCCCACCTCGGCCTCGCCGACCCGCTGGATGGCGGCGAGGCCGGCGGCGGCGCCGCGCGCCCACCCGCCGACGGGGTCCTCGTCAAGGGCGCGGGCGATCTCGGTGAACAGCAGCCCGAACAGCGGCCCGCTCGTCCCGCCGACCTCGTCCAGGAACACCCGCCCCGCCACGTCGAACCCGTGCCCGGCGCCTGGCCCGTCCAGCTCGGCGAGGACGCGGGTCAGACCTGAGCGGAGGTTGTCGCCGAAGTCGCCGTCGCCGCTGGCCTGGTCGAGCCGGGTCAGCTCGTCATGGGCGGCGGCGACGGACTCGGCGTAGCGGCGCAGTACGGGCGCTGCGGTCGCGGTCATCGTCCCTCCTCGTCGACATCGTCCAGGACGGGGAACGCCGGGGTGCGGGCCGGGGCGCGCCACCACGTACGCCATCCGTCCTGCAACCGGGTCAGGGTCAGCGAGAACCCGGCCATGTCGAGCGCCGGCACGTACGTTCCCACCAGCGACTCCGCCACCCTCAGCCCGCGCTCCTCCAGCACGGCGGCGGCCTGGTCGAAGATGCCGTACAGCTCCAGCTGCGTGGTCGCGCCCATCCCGTTGACCAGCACCAGCAGCTCGCCCGGGCCTGGTGGCAGTCCGGTCAGCAGCTCGTCGATCATGCGGACGACCAGGTCGGGCAGCGGCGGCCGGTCGATGGTGGTGGCGGCCCGTTCGCCGTGGATGCCGACGCCGTACTCCAGCTCGCCTGCCCCGAGATGGAAGGCGGGCTCGCCGGTATGGAAGGAGGTCTGAGCGCGGGAGGCGACGGCCAGGCTGCGGGACGCGGCGGCGACCGCGTTGCCGAGGTCCGTCAGCTCGTCCAGGCCGCGGCCTTCGTCGGCGGCGGCCCCGAGCAGCTTCTCCACGACGACCGTCGCCCCGGTGCCGCGCCGCCCCATCGCACCGTCCGTGTCATCGGTGGCCAGGTCATCGTCCACGAGGACCCGCCCGACCCGCACCCCTTCGTGACGCAGCCGTTCAGCGGCGATGCCGAAGTTGATGCGGTCACCGGTGTAGTTCTTGACGACGTGCACGACCCCCTCCGGCCCGGCGGCGGCCAGGCTGGCGTGCAGGACCTGCCGGTTGTGCGGCGATGCGAACACCTGCCCCGGCGCGACGGCGTCCAGCATCCCCCGGCCGAGGAACCCGGCATGCATCGGCTCATGCCCCGACCCACCACCCGCGACCAGCCCGACGACGCGGCGCGGGTCCCGTTCACGTGCCCGCAGATGCACGGGCTCCTCGCGCAGTTCGACGAGGTGCGCGTGCGCACGGGCGAACCCACGCAAGGCAGGCGCGACGGGGTCACCGGCGGGCAGGAACGGCGCACTCATACCCCACCCCTCCCCCACTCAGGCTGCTTGTAGCGCGACCGGCCGATCCGCGTGGCAGCGAGGCCGGCCGACGGCCCGCCCTCGATCGGTCGGCGGCGGGGAGCCCGCAGTGGCGCTGGGGCGGCGGTGGTCGAGCTGTCCATCGGCATCCCTCCTGACTGGCTGCGCTCTCGTCCCGGCACGAGGACCAGGAGTTTCATGCTGGGTCCTCACGGCACGATCCGAGCCGTCGCCACGCCGCGCCCCGGCCCGCGCGCTCACGACACGCCGCCCGTCCCATCCGCATATCCTCACTCCACCCACGGGGCCAAGACACCGACGCCCCGCATCGCCCGCCCGAGCCTCACTGCCGCAGCGGGACGGCACGGAAACAGGTCAGGACCAGGGGATTTCGCCGGTGCGGCCGACGAAGCGGCCGGTGCCGGACTTCGGGGGTTCGGTGGCCAGGGTGACGATGGCGTCCGTGCCCTCGGTGACGGTCTGGGGGCCGGTGTGGCCGTTCAGGTCGGTGGCGGTGTAGCCGGGGTCGGCGGCGTTGACGCGGATGCCGGGCAGGGACTTGGCGTATTGGGTGGTCAGCATCGTCAGGGCGGCCTTGGAGGCGGTGTAGAGGGGCGCGATGGCCTTCGACTCGGGGCGCGACGGATCGTGGGTGAGCGCCAGGGACCCCATGCCGCTGCTGACGTTGACGATGCGCGGCTCCGGTGAGCGGCGCAGCAGCGGCAGGAACGCCGTCGTCGCCCGTACGACGCCGGCGACGTTGACGTCGAAGACCCCGAGAGCCACGGGGCCGGTCAGCGTGGAGGGGTCGCCGAAGGGGCCGTGGATGCCGGCATTGTTGATCAGTACGTCGATGCGCCCCTCGTGCTCGGCCACGTCCTTGGCGGCGGCGGCCACGGACGCGTCGTCGGTCACGTCGATCGGGACGAACCGCGCACCCAGGGCGGCGGCGACCTCCGCACCCCGCTCGGGGTCGCGCGCCCCGAGCAGCACGGTGTGGCCGAGTGCGATGAGACGCCGGGCGGTTTCGCGGCCGAGCCCCTTGTTGGCGCCGGTGATGAAGGTAATCGTCATGAACATCATCATTCGGCACCGCCACCCACGCTCACCAGGGACACCACGACGGTAGGAACAGCCGTACCACCTTCGCTCGGCCGACATGCCGCAAGATGGGGACATGGGGACGAATGCCGGACTGGGGGCGATGATCCGTACGTGGCGGGACCGCCTGCCCCCGTCGGCGGCGGCGCTGCCCGTGGGACGCTCCCGCCGCGCCACCGGCCTGCGCCGGGAGGAGCTGGCCGAACTGGCCGGGGTCTCGGTCGACTACGTCGTCCGCCTGGAACAGGGCCGCGCCACCACGCCGTCGGCCCAGGTCGTCGCCTCCCTGGCCCGCGCTCTGCAGCTCTCCGCCGCCGAACGGGACCACCTCTACCGCCTGGCGAACCTCGTACCGCCGGCCGACGGCGCCGTCTCCGACCACATCGCGCCAGGCGTGCAACGCGTGCTCGCCCGGCTCGGGGACGTCGCGGTCGCCGTGTTCGCCGCCGACTGGCAGCTCATCCGCTGGAACCGCGCCTGGGCCGCGCTCCTCGGCGACCCCTCCACGGCACCCCGTCACCTCCGCAACTTCGCCCGCGACAGGTTCCCCGTGGACGACGCCCCGCCCCGGCTCGCCCACTGGCCCGTACACGAACTGGACGCGGCCACCACCGACGCCGCCGTCGTCTCCGACCTGCGCCGCGCCACCGGCCGCTTCCCCCGGGACCCGCGCCTGACCCGCCTGATCGACGACCTGCGGGCCGGCAACGAACGCTTCGCCGCACTCTGGGCGAAGGGCACTGTGGCCGCGCACCGCGAGGACCACAAGACCGTCGAGCACCCCTCGGTGGGACCGATCGCGGTGGACTGCGACGTCCTGACCGACGGCGACTCCGAATGCAAGATCGTGATCTTGTCGGCGGTCGCGGGCAGCGAGGACGAAACCAAACTCCACCTCGCCACACTCACCGGACCACCCTCGGGCACTCCGACATCGCTCTAGGCGACGGCCTGCTGCCGGCCGCGCCACTGCTTGCACTCCTGGACGTACCGACCCTCCACAGCGGCACTCGGCGGAGCGGCACAGCACGTGGTGGTCCTGATGAAACGAGGTCAGCATGCCGTCGTGTCCGTCCCGTTTCTGGGCACGGTCACCCACAAGCGCAGCAGGTGGCGGCGTCGCTCCGGCTCCGGGTGGTCCTCGAAGGCGGTGCGGCTGTGCAGGACGACGTGGTTGTTGAGGAACTGCATGTCGCCCGCCTGCAACTCCATCGTCATCGCGAACCGGGGGTCGTTCGTCAGCTCGTCGAGCAACGCCATCACCTCCAGTTGCGCGGCCGTCAGCGGGGGCACGCTCGCGCACCGCTGCGCCGAGCGGAGGTAGTCGGGGCCGTACGCGATCGACAGCCCGCCGTCCGGGCGCCGCACGCAGATCGGCTTCGTGTAGAAGCTGTCCGGGCCGTCTCCGGTGCGGCGATCGTGCCACCACGGCCGATACAGCTCCTCTGCCAGGTCGGGCCTCAGCCGGACGATCTCGTTGTGCACCGCCACCGAGCTCACGATCGCGCTCAGTCCCCCCGCCTTCGCCGGCCGTACGCACAGCAACGCCACCACGTCGTAGGGGTCGCTGTGATAGCCCAGCCGCCCACGATGCTCGTAGCTTCGCGTCCGCCCCTCCGACGGATCCGAGCCCGTGTCCCGTACGTGCATCAGCGGCGCCTGCTCGGGTCCCTGCGGCATGACCTCGCCCACATGACGCGCCAGACCCACCGCCGCGACCTCCCGCTCCCGCTGCGTCATCTCCTCCACCGGCACCCCGCGCACCAGGACGAACCCCCGCCCATCCACAAGCTCCTCCCGGACGCGCCCCAGCACCGGCCCCAACGTCGGCAACGGGAAACCGTCGGCCGAGCCCGGATCCAGCGCTGGGTCGGCAGCCGGAGCCGGGCGGGGATCGGCTTGTCGGTTCGTGGCCGTGGGCCGGGAGTCGGTGCTCCTCTCGGTCGCGCGAACCGCCGCGAGCACTTCCCGCCGATGCTCCTCATCGAGCCGTACGATCCACGCCTCGTTTCCACGAACATCGTCCGCCCGCCACTCGCCGGGTCCGGCTGCCGGCTCGACCACCATCACGCCACCGCCTTCCTGCCGACCGCCAGCCGGTCCGCCGCCTCCACTCTCCCCGCCCCGGCCACCCCGCACAGCCCGTCATCGCCCACGGCAGAACGTCTTCACCAGCAGCGAAAAGGCAGTGTCCCCGTGCTTCCGGCAAGGCCGGTGACGGCCCTCTCAGCGAGAAGAACGCCGCCTTCCGTCGACGAGGTGCCGCCTGCTCACAAGGGGGTGATGCCGCCGCGCGGAGGCGGGAGCCGTTCGCGTGATGCGCCGGACCACTCGGCCACCCGTCGGAGCGCCGCGCGGCCTCTCGGTCCCGCCTTGGGTGCCAAGCTCAGCGCCAGGCGGGCGGCGCGTTCTCGTAAGGCGGGGGTGTCCTGGGCGAGGACGGGAACCAGGGCTTGCAGGACGATGTCGGTGCGGGTTGCGTCGCGTAGCGCTGCCTCGGCCGCCCACTCCACGGCCACCCGCAGCAGCTTCTTCTCCGGCCGGGACGTCAGTGCCGCCATGGCCTCCGCGAGCAGGCCGTCGTCCAGGCGTCCTGCCTCCTCCAGGCGCCACAGCTGGGCCACCGCCATGTCGGCGACCGCGACGGGGCCGGCCGGGAGGAGGCTCGCGTAGTCGGAGGCGTGGGCGGCTGCCTCGTCGAGGGCGGGGTTGAGGCGGTCGTGCAGGCCCACGAGGTGGGCCGAGGTCAGGCGCCCTGCACGTGGACCCCTGGCCTCGTCCGGGAGGGGCCATTCGCCGAAGCGCGGCCGCCTCTCTATCCTTCCGGTGGCTGCCATCGGCCCCGAGATCGGGTGGGTGAAGCGGGCGGAGGTGCCGCATGCCGGGCGGGCCGACCGCGCGTTGATGGGGCGGGCGGGGGCGGAGCCACATTCTTGGGTCAGCTTGTGGAGGAGAGTCCCAAGGACGGATGCGCGGGTGAGTAGGCCGTCCTCAACGAGGCGTGTCACTGCGGCGATCAACAGCCAGAGCTCGGCGTGGGTGAGGCCGCCGAAGTCGAGGAGGTGCGGGGCGTAGGCGGCGGAGAGCGGGTCGTTCGCCAAGCTCCCGAGTGGTGACGATCGCGACGAGCGTAGCCAGCCCACGATGAACGCGTGGTCGCGGGGTGGCCGGATGCCCGTCTCGCGGGTCAGCTCGGCTGCCACCTCCCAGTGCCGGAGCTCAGGAAGCCGCAGGCGGGAGGTGATGTGGCGGGCCACGTCGGCCTGCCACTGCGGCGGTCTCCGGCGGAGCAGGGCGAGGAGGCGCCGGCTCTCGGTGCGTTCGCCGCGCGACCGCTCGTCCTTGCGCGGCGGCTCATCCCTGTCGGCTTGCAGTTCGGGTTTGAACAGCCAGGACGCCACTTCCGCGGGCTCGCTCAGGCAACCGGCGCCGGCCAGGAGCAGGGGTGTCGCCGCACAGCCCAGGCCGGGCGCGCGCGCCACGTGACCAGGTAGCTCGGCGGCGATCTCGGCACGCTGGGCTGGGCTGAGGGTGCTGATGTAGTGCTCGGTGCCGGGCACGTCGCCCGCCCGGATGCGTGTGAGCGCCTCGGCCCACGCTCGCGCGACCCCCGTACGCCCCGCCGGCGCCACCGCTTCCACCATGGCCGGGACCTTATCGAGCGGCCACGACAATTTCGGTTCTCGAACGTGATCACGAGAATGTGATATGATCATTTTGTCATGAACAGTCATGACATCTCCGGTCCAGAAGATGCCGCCGCCCGTTTCGTCGCGGCGATGAACTCCGGCGGTTCCCTCGATCACGTCTACGAGGACGACGCCGTTCTCGTCCCCGTCCCAGGGCACCCCGTCACCGGCGCGGCCCGCGCCGCCGCCAACCGTCACCTGCGGAGCTTCGGGGTGCCGATGGAGGCGGTCCCGCGGCAGGTGTACGTCGCCGGCGACCTCGCCCTGCTCATCCTCGACTGGTCGATGCGCGGCACCGCACGCGACGGCACCGAGATCGACATGAGCGGCACCGCGACCGACGTCCTCAGGCGGGGCCAGGACGGCCGGTGGCGGTGCGTCATCGACAACCCGCACGGCACCGACAACCCGCACGGCACCGACATCCCCCACGGCACCGACGGCCCCCATGGCACCGCCACGCCCCCGAGCTGACGCCGGCGCTCTATGGGGTCACGTCCAGGACGGCCTTGCCGGCGACGCGGCGGTTTAGGAGGGCTCGGGCGGCGTCGGTGAGCGAGTACGGCTCGAAAACAGCGGGTTCGTCCGATGCCCAGCCGATGTTCTGGACGTTCCCGCCGGGCGCCAGGAGCTGCCAGGCGGCGAGCCGGGGCCGCCCACGGTGTCGAGGATGAGGTCCACCGGGCGGTCCACGCCGTCCAGGCCCACCACCACCTCGTCGGCGCCCAGCCCGGCCGGCCCTTCGGCGCGGGCGGGCGAGCCCACCGAGGCGATGACGTGGGCGCCGCCCAGGGCGGCGAGCTCCACGCGACGACCAGCCCCCGCGCGAGGGTCAGTCTCCGCGCGAGGGTCAGGACGTGACCAGGGTCAGGCCCAGGGCTGAGAGTGCTTCGGCGACCGGCTGGAAGTACGTGGTGCCGCCCGTCGCGCAGCTGCCGGAGCCGCCCACGGTCAGCCCCTGGGCCTGATCGCCGGAGACGAAGGGGGCGCCCGACGTGCCGGGCTCGGCGCACACGCTCGTCCGCACCAGGCCGGTGATCACGCCTTCTGGGAAGTTCACGGTGACGTTGCGCTGCTGGATGACGCCGCAGTGCCAGCCCGCGATCGGGGTGGCCTGGCAGACGGACGCGCCGATCGGGGCGGGATTGGCGCCGCGGATGGGGCGTTCCGTGCCGAGGGCGGCGACGGCGCCGCGCGGGTTCCAGCCGGGATAGAGGGAGACCCAGGCGTAGTCGTCGCCGGGGTAGGAGGAGGCTTCGAAGACGCCGATCGGGGTGCCGTCGGCGGTGGTGGCGATGTCGCCGCGCTCGCCGCAGTGGCCGGCGGTGAGGAAGCCGCCGGTGGTGCCGCCGCGTACGGTGAAGCCGACGATGCAGCGTCCCTTGCCCTCGACCATGAAGCCGTCGCCGCCGCGGATGTCGGCGTACGGGGCTGGGCGGGCGGCGGACGGTTCGACGCGTACGGCGGACGGGTCCGCTCCTGCCGCGCGGGCGAAGGCGGTGGCCGCGGCGGGGTCGGCGGCCAGGATCACGATCTCGCCGGTGGTCGCGTCCACGTACCAGGCGTGCACGTCCGGGCCGGCGAGGCGGCCGGCGGCGTCGAGGCGGTTCTTGCCGGCGTCGAGCGCGGCCAGGGGGCGGGCGCCGGCCGAGGCGGGGGCGCCGGGGAGAGCGGATGTCCCTATCAGGGTGACGAGCAGAGCGAGGGTGGTGACGGCAAGGCGGTACACGTTCATGCAGGCGGGCCTCCTGCCCATCACCGTAAGCCGGTACGACCCCCGTACATCCCTATCATTTTCCCCCTATCACCGTGTTATGGCCCGCCGCGCCCATCGGCGGATGATAACCGTGAGTGCATGATCGCTCACCGCGACTTCGCGTCCGTGGCGGCGCGTGCGTCCATGCTCGGGGAGCTCATCGCCACCACCCACACCTGCACCCTGGAGCAGATCCCTGACCTGGTGGCGGAGCACGCGGCCCCGGCGGGGCTGCGCGACGTGGTGATCTACCTCGCGGACCTGCAGCAGGAGGTGCTGTCCCCGCTGGTCGCGGAGCCGGCGCCGGCCGGGGAGGCGCAGGAGGCGGAGATCGGCGTCGAGGGCACGGTGGCGGGCCGGTCGTTCCAGCACGGGGAGATCCTGCCGGTGACCGTGCGCGACCCGGAGCAGTGGTGGGTGCCCCTGGTGGACGGCACGGACCGGCTGGGGGTGCTGCGGATCACCGCCCCTGGCGCGGACGCGGGAACGCTGCACGACATGGAGCTGCTGGCCGGGCTGGTGGCGCTGCTGGTGGTCTCGAAGCGGCCGCTGAGCGACTCCTACGGCCGTCTGGTCCGCAGGCGGCGGATGACGGTGTCGGCGGAGATGGAGTGGCGGCTGATGCCGCAGCGCACGTTCGCGACCGACCGGCTGATGGTCAGCGCGGTCATGGAGCCGGCGTACGAGGTGAGCGGCGACGTCTACGACTACGCGATCGAGGGCCACGTCGCCCACCTGGCGATCTTCGACGCGATGGGCCACGACACGGCGGCCGGGCTGACCGCGAACCTGGCGCTGACGACGCTGCGCAACAGCCGCCAGTGCGGCATGACGCCCGCGCAGTGGGCGGCCAGGATCGACGAGGAGCTGACGGCGCAGTTCGGCGGGGAGCGGTTCACGACGTGCCTGCTGGCCACCCTCGACATCCTCAGCGGCGAACTGCGCTGGGTGAGCTGCGGCCACTACCCGCCGGTGATCGTCAGGAGGCGGACGACGGTCGAGCTGGACTGCCCGCCGTCCCCGCCGGCGGGCATCGGGCTGACGGAGACGGTGACGGAGTGCCGGGCGCAGCTCCAGCCGGGCGACCGGCTGGTCCTCTACACCGACGGCATCACCGAGGCGCGCAACCGGCAGGGCGAGGAGTTCGGGATGGAGCGCTTCGCCGACTTCCTCACCCGGCACCAGGCCGACGAGCTGCCGGTGCCGGAGACGTTGCGCCGGTTGATCCATCATCACCTCGCCTACCACGAGCGCCGGTTGAACGACGACGCGACGGTGCTGCTGGTGGAGTGGCCGGGCAGGCCGTACCCGAAGGGACGTCCCGAGGCGCTGGCGGGCCTGCCGCCGGAGACCGCCGACAACACTTAACGGAACAGACATGCCATTAGTGTGCTACCGTCCTTAACGGTAAATCTGTTCCATTTAGGAGGATGTTGTGGAATATCGGCGACTGGGCGGGCTCGAGGTGCCCGCGCTGAGCTTCGGCGCCGGCACGTTCGGCGGCAGGGGCGAGCTGTTCGGCGCCTGGGGCGACACCGACGTGGCGGGGGCCAGGCGGCTGGTGGACGTGGCGCTCGACGCGGGACTGACCATGTTCGACACGGCGGACGTCTACTCCGACGGCGCCTCGGAGGAGGTGCTCGGCCAGGCCGTGAAGGGACGGCGCGACAAGGTGCTCATCTCCACCAAGGCGGGCCTGCCCATGCACGACGGCCCGAACGGCGCGGGCACGTCCCGCTCACGGCTCATCACGGCCGTGGACGACGCACTGCGCCGGCTCGGCACCGACTACATCGACCTGTTCCAGTTGCACGCCTTCGACGCCGCCACCCCGGTCGAGGAGGTGCTGGGCACGCTCGGCGACCTGGTCACGGCCGGCAAGCTGCGGTACGTCGGCGTGTCCAACTTCTCCGGCTGGCAGCTCATGAAGTCGCTGGCCGCCGCGGACCGGCACGGCCATCCCCGGTACGTCGCCCACCAGGTCTACTACTCGCTCGTCGGCCGCGACTACGAATGGGAGCTGATGCCGCTCGGCCTCGACCAGGGCGTCGGCGCGCTGGTGTGGAGCCCGCTCGGCTGGGGGCGGCTGACCGGCAGGATCAGGCGGGGCAGCCCGATCCCGGCGGGCAGCCGGCTGCACAAGACCGCCGCGTACGGCCCGCCCGTCGCCGACGAGCTCCTCTACCGGGTCGTGGACGCGCTGGACGAGGTCGCGCAGGAGACCGGGAAGAGCGTGCCGCAGATCGCGCTCAACTGGCTGCTGACCCGGCCCAGCGTGGCCTCGGTGATCGTGGGCGCGCGCAACGAGGAGCAGCTGCGCGAGAACCTCGGCGCCGTCGGCTGGCGGCTCACCCCCGAGCAGGTACGCAGGCTGGACGCGGCGAGCGAGGTCACCGCGGCGTACCCGTACTTCCCGTACCGGAACCAGGAGGGGTTCGCCCGGGTCAACCCGCCGGTCGAGCGGCTCATCGCGGCCGGTTGAGCCGCGCCCTGTCGACCTTGCCGGTCTGGTTGCGCGGCACCTCGGAGACGAACTCCACGTCGCGCGGCGCCTTGTACCCGGCCAGCTCCTCCTTGACCGCCCGCCGCAACTCGTCGGCCGACAGCTCGGCCCCGTCCTCGGGGACGACGTAGGCGGCCAGGCGCTGCCCGTACTCCTCGTCGCTCACCCCCAGCACGGCGACGTCGGCCACGCCGGGCCGGGCTGCGAGGAAGTCCTCCACCTCCTGCGGGAACACGTTCTCGCCGCCGGAGACGATCATGTCGTCGTCGCGGCCGTCGATGAACAGCCGCCCGTGCTCGTCGCGGTGCCCGAGGTCGCCGGTGGCGAGCGGGCCGCCGGGGCCGAACGTCAGCCCGCCCGCCACGACCACCCGTCCCACCTGCCCGGACGGCAGCTCGCCGCCCGATGGGTCCTCGATGCGGACGGTGGTGCCGCGTGGCGGGCGGCCGACGGTGCCGGGCGCGGCGCGCAGGTCGGCGGGGGTGGCCAGGGCGGCCCAGCCGGCCTCGGTGGAGCCGTACAGGTCGTGGAGGACGTCGCCGTAGGAGTCCATGAAGCGGGTGGCGAGGTCGGCGGGCAGGGCGGAGCCGCCGGAGACGACGACCCGCAGGCGGGGCAGCGGCCGGGGCGGAAGGTCGAGCAGGCGGCGCAGCATCACCGGTACGGCGATCAGCGCGCCCGCGCCGGTACGGTCGAGCGCGTCGAGGACGGCCGCCGCGTCGAAGCGGCGCAGCAGCACGACGGGGCAGCCGAGGACGAGCGCGGCGGCGTACCAGAGCAGGCCGAGCCCGTGGAACAGCGGCGGCGCGATCAGCATCGGCTCGCCGCCGCGCAGCGGCACGGTACCCAGCATCGAGACGAACGGCTCGGCCATCGCCCCCATGGACAGCCGCCGCGGCGCCCCCTTGGGGGTGCCGGTCGTGCCGGACGTGAGCAGCACCAGCCGCCCCGGCCGCTTCGGGCACGGCGGCGCGTCCTCCGTCCCGGCGGATGCACCCAATCCCGCGCGGCCGTCCGCGGCCTTCCCAGCCTGGGCGAGGTCGTCGAGGTCGGTGATGTGGGGGCCGTCGAACTCGACCTCCGCCGACCCGGGCGCGGCGAGGAGCACGTGCACGCCCTCCCGCCGCAGCACCTCACGCAGCCGGGGGCCGGCCAAGCCGGTGTTGAGGAGCAGCAGGTCGGCCCCGAGCCTGGACACCGCCGCGACGGCGGCGGGGAAGCCGCGGTCGTTGGGCCACATGACGGCCACCGTGGTGCCGGGCCCGACGCCGAGCCGCCGGTGCAGGCCGGCCGCCAGCGCGGCGGCGTGGTCGTCGAGCTCGGCGAACGTGACGCTGCCTGCCTCGTCGATCACGGCCGCCCGATCGGGCCAGCGGGCCGCGGCGATGGCCAGGCCGGTGGCGGGGGTGAGGTGGAAGTGCCGGTACGCCTCCACCATGCGGGCCAGCGCGGCCGGGTGCACCGGGCCGAGCAGCCCGTTGCGGGTGAGCGTGGCGGCGGCCTGCACGCCGAAGCCGCCCAGGTCGATCAGCCGTCCGAGCACCGCCGTCCCCTCACCTTCCGGTACGAGCCAGGACGAGGTACGCGTACCCGCTGACGACCGGACGGAACGTTACTGCTGCCCCGGCCGGCGCGCGGGAGCAGGAGCGGGCCCGGCCGTGCCGTCGGTGAAGCGGCCGGGACGGAAGGGGGCAAGCAGCGGCGACTCCTCTCCGTACAGCTCCCCGGCCACCTCGTCCATCAGCAGCGGCGCCAGCGTGACCCCGCTGTGCGTGGCCACCGTGTAGACGCGCCGATCGGGGTCGGCGAACCCGGCCACGGTCAGCCCGTCGCCGGGCATCGCGCGCTGCCCGACGACGGCCCGCTCGACGGCGGCGCCGTCGGTGGCGTGCAGCACTCCGGGCAGCAGGGCGATCATCTTGGCGAGCACCTCGGCGGGCACCGGGGCGGCCGGATCGGCGAGGTGGTCGAGGGGCAGCGACTGCAGCAGGATACGTCCGCCGCCGTCGGGGCGCAGGTTGAGCGCGGCGGTGGTGAGGATGCGCGACAGCCGGGCGGGCACCGCGGTCGTGGTGACCAGGAAGCCGTTGGTGACCGTGCCGGACACGGCCGGGTCCAGCATGGGGACGGTCGCGCCGGCCAGCGCGGCCACCTGCTCGCTCCAGCGGCCCGCGCAGGTGACGACGGCGTCGCCGGCGAACGTCCGCCCGTCCGCGACCGTCACCTTGACCCCCGACGCCCCTGCCTCGATCGCGGTGACCTCGGCGCCGCACTCCAGCCTGGCCCCGTGATCGCGGGCCTCGCCGAGCAGCCGGCCGAGCAGCCGCAGCGGCTGGACGTACGCCTCGACGGGGAAGAAGACGTGCTCGGTGCCCGGCGGAGGGGGCACCAGGTCGGGTTCGAGGGCGAGGGCGCGGCGGGCGGTGACCCGCTCGACCGGGTAGCCCATGCCCTGGAGGCGGGAGACGCGGGCTTCGAGCTGCTCCTTGTGGTCGTCGGTGACCGCGTACTCGAGGTTGCCCGTGGGGTGGAACCAGTCGCCCGGCAACTGGTGGTGGGCCCAGACGGCGGCGTGGTTGAGGTCGAAGTACGCCTGCGGGGTCTTGTTGTTGGCGTTGATCCAGGCGACCGAGGTGGACGTCGTACCGGCTCCCGGCGTGCCCGCCTCCAGCACCGTGACCTGCGCGCCGCGCCGGGTCAGGCCGGCCGCGACCGCGGAACCGACCACCCCCGCGCCGATGACGACGACTCGCACGCTTGCTCCTCTCACTTGTGCTCCTCGTCGGCGCCGAACAGCTTGGCGACGCCGACGAAACGTTCGATGACGACGACCGCGACCACGGCGAACAGCACCATGAGGGTGCCGATGGCGGTGACGGTGGGGTCGTAGTCGTACTGCATGTAGTTGAAGATCCGTACGGGCAGCGTCTGCAGGTCGGTGGTGACCACGAACAGCGCCACCGTCAGGTCGTCGAACGAGGTGATGAACGCGAAGAACGCGCCCCCGATCAGCGCGCCGCGCACGGCGGGCAGCGTGACGTGCCAGAACACCAGGAACGGCGGGGCGCCGAGCCCGGCAGCTGCCTTCTCCGCCGACCGGTCCAGGCCGGACAGCCCGGCCAGCACCAGCCGTACCGCGTACGGGACGGTCAGCACGAGGTGGGCCAGCAGCAGCGTGAACGGGCTGGAGGCCAGCCCCATCTGGGCGAACCACTGCAGCAGCCCGATGCCGAGCACGATCGTCGGCACCGCGAACGCGCTCGACAGCACGCCCTCCAGCAGGGCGCGGCCGGGGAAGCGGTAGCGGTGGATGGCCAGCCCGCCGGCCAGGCCGACGACGGCGGAGATGACCGCCGCCGCGACCGCCACGCCGGCGCTGAGCGCGAACGACGCCAGGAACTCGGGCTTGGCCAGCACTTCGGCGTACCAGCGCAGGGTGATGCCCTGCGGCGGGAACGTGACGTAGGAGGTGGTGGTCAGCGAGGAGGCCACGGTGACCGCGACGGGCGCGATGAGGAACACGCCGACCAGCGCGGCGAACGCACCGCCGAGCACCCTCCTGAGCCGGGTCATCCGAACACCACCTCCCCGCCGCGCCCGCGCAGCAGCCGCGAGTAGCCGAGCAGCAGCCCGGTCGTGACGACGACCAGCACGAACCCGATGGCGGCCGCGTACGGCCAGTCGAGGTTGACGGTCGCCTGGGTGTAGACGAAGTACGGCATGAGCTTCACCTTCGGGCCGCCCAGGATCGCCGGGGTGACGAAGCTGGAGGCGGTCAGGCTGAACACGATCATCGCCCCTGCCAGCATGCCGGGCGCCGACAGCGGCAGCGTGATCCGCCAGAAGCAGGTCCAGCCCGACGCGCCGAGCCCGCGCGCGGCCGGCACGAGCGTCGGGTCGATCCGGTCGAGGCTGCCCATCAGCGGCAGGACCATGTACGCCAGCATCACGTGCACCATGCCGATGAGCACGGCGGTGTCGTTGTAGAGCAGCTGCGGCGGCGTGATGCCGAGCCACTTGAGCACGGACGCGACGGGGCCGTTCGGGCCGAGCACCACCAGCCAGCCGTACGCCCTGATGACCATGCTGATGAGCAGCGGCGACAGCAGGAGCAGGGCGAGCCAGTTGCGGGTCCTGGGCGAGCGGCCGCGCATGTAGAGGGCGAACGGGTAGCCGATCAGCAGGCAGCCTGCCGTGGTGAGGGCGGCGACCTTGAGGGTGTTCCAGAGCACGGCGCGGTAGAAGGGGTCGCCCAGGAAGCGGACGTAGTTGTCGAGGGTGAACGCGCCGGTCTGGGTCCTGAAGCTGTTGGCGACCAGCGTGAACAGCGGGGCCACGAACAGCAGCGCGAAGATCGCGATGGCGGGCAGCGCCAGCAGCAGCCCGGTCCGCCACAGCGGCCTCGCCGCCGCCGCCCGCACCGACCCACCGCTCCCCGAGCCGTCGCCGTGGCCGCCGGTCGAGGGGTTGCCGTTCCCGTGGCCGCCGGTCGCGGGGCCGCCGGTCGCGGAGGTGCCCGCGCCGGTCACCTGGTCGCCAGTGACGCGTCCGATGGCCGCCATGAGCAGGTCACCTCCTCCCCCTCGGCGGGCACCCGCGCGTCGAACGGCAGTGCCGCCGTCACCTCGCCGGCCGCGGTGGTCACCACGCAGCGGATGCGGGAGCCGAGGAAGCGCGTCTCGCGTACGCGGCCGCGCAGCCCCTCCCCCGCGCCGGCGGCCACCCGTACGACCTCGGGCCGCACGTACAGACGGACCGCCGCGCCCTTGCCTGGCGCCTCGCCCACCGGCGTGCCGCCGACGGTGCCGCCGCCCACCTCGCAGACGTGCCCGCCCGCGGCGGTGCCGTCGAGCGTGTTCACCTCGCCGATGAACTGCGCCACGAAGTCGGTCGCCGGCCGCAGGTAGATCTCCCTGGGCCGGTCGAGCTGGTGGATGACGCCGCCGGCCATGACGGCGATGCGGTCGGAGACGGCCAGCGCCTCCTCCTGGTCGTGGGTGACGAGGATGGTGGTGGTGCCGATGCGGCGCTGCAGCGCCGACACCTCGTCGCGCAGGCGTACCCGCAGCTGGGCGTCGAGGTTGGAGAACGGCTCGTCGAGCAGCAGCAGATCGGGCTTGATGACCAGCGCCCTGGCCAGCGCGGCCCGCTGCTGCTGGCCGCCGGACAGCTGGCGGGGGTGCCGCTGCGCCATGCCGTCCAGGCCGACCAGCTCCAGCACCTCGGCGACCTGCCGGCGCCGCTCGGCCCCGCCCACCTTGCGCATCCGCAGCCCGAACGCCACGTTGTCGGCGATCGTCATGTGCGGGAACAGGGCGTAGGACTGGAAGACCATGCCCATCGAGCGGCGGTGCGGCGGCACGGCGGTGATGTCGCGGCCGTCCACCTCGATCAGGCCGCCGTCGGCCGCCAGGTGCCCGGCGATCATGTTCAGCGTCGTCGTCTTGCCGCATCCGGACGGGCCGAGCAGCGTGAGGAACTCGCCCGGCTCGGTCTCCAGGTCCACCGCCGAGACGACCTCCTTGCCGCCCAGCACCTTGCGCACACCGTCGAGCCGCAGCCGCCCGCGCCGCACGGCCGCGTCCGCCTGCGCGTCCCCGGTCACGCTCGCCACGCTCATCACCTCTCGACCTCCTCCGCCGGCGCGAACGCCCGGGTCCTGCTCGTCACTGCTCGACCTCCTTCGTCCACCGGTCGGTCCAGGCGGCTCTTCGCGCGTTGACGTCCTTCCAGTCGAGCGGCCGCATCGTGGCGGCCCGCTCCGACGTGACGACCCGTTTCGCCAGCTCCGGCTCCAGCGTGGCGTCGGCCACGACGGGCCCGTCGTAGCCCTTGGCCGCCAGGTCGTGCTGGATGCCCGGCTGGAGCAGCGCGTCGACGAACTTCTGCGCGAGATCGGCGTGCGGCGCCCCCTTCACCACGTTGGCGGTGGCCAGCAGCGGGATCGCCCCCTTCTCCGGATAGACGAACGTGATCGGGAAGTCCTTGTCGGCCAGCGTCTCCACCCGCGATCCGCCCCACACCGAGGCGACCGCCTGGCCTTGGAGGAAGTAGTTGGACACGTCGGCCGTGGTGTCGAAGGTGAACGCGTTCGCGGCGACCTTCTCAACGCCCGCGAAGCCGGACTCGACCGAGCCGTCGCCCTCGCGGGCGGCCAGCATGAGCGCGCCCACCCCGTACGTGTTGCTGATCGACGGCAGCACGACCTTGCCCTTGAGCTTGGGGTGGGCCAGGTCGGACAGCCGCTTGGGCGCGGGCAGCCCGTTGTCCTCGTACCACTTGCCGTTGTACGCGAGCCCGGTCGCGGTCAGCGCGAACCCGACCCCGATGTCGCCGGGCAGCCGGGCCACCTTCTCGACCTCGCCCAGCCGGGTCACCACCTTCGGGTCGAGCGCGGCCAGCAGCTCTTCCTGCGCGGCCTGCGCCTGTGGCCCGTCGTCGATGAGCGCCACGTCGATCTGCGGTGCGTCCTTCTGCGCCTTGAGCTTGGCGACGGTGTCGGTGGAGCTGCCGGCGATGTAGGTCACCTCGCAGCCGCACGCCTTCTCGAAGTCCGGCAGCACGGCCTGCTCGAAGACCTCCTGGTACGAGCCTCCGTACCCGGCGACGACGAGCCGGTCCTGCGAGGTCGCGGGCGCGGGCGGCGCGCAGGCCGTCAGGGCGGCGAGCGCCAGAGCGGCGGCGAGCAGCCTGGTCATGAGGTCTCGATCTCCTTGTTCCAGCGGTCCGTCCAGGCCGGGCGGTTCTTGTTGATCGCCGCCCAGTCGAGCTTGCGCAGCTCGGCGGCCCTGTCCTGGCCGACGACCGCGGTGGCCAGCTCGGGGTCGAGCTCGACGCCCTTGACGACGGGCCCGTTGAAGGCGGAGGCGGCCAGCGCCTGCTGCGCCGACGGCTCCAGCAGCGTGTTGACGAACTTCTGCGCCAGCTCGGCGTGCGGGGCGCCCTTCACCACGTTCACGGTGGCGATCAGCGGCAGCGCGCCCTCCTCCGGATAGACGAACTCGACCGGGAACCCCTTCTTGGCCAGCGTCTGCACCCGCGAGTTGCCCCAGATCGAGGCGACCGCCTGGCCCTGGAGGAAGAAATTGGACACGTCGGCGGTGGTGTCGAACGTGACGGCGTTCGCCGCGATCTTCCTGACTCCGGCGAACCCGGGGTCGATCTTGTGTTCGGAGCCGCCGCCGACCTTGGCCGCGATGAGCAGCGCGCCCAGCCCGTACGTCTGCGTGATGGACGGCATCACCAGCTTGCCCCGCAGCCGCGGGTCGGCGAGGTCGGCCAGCCGCTTGGGGGCGGGCAGGCCGTTCTGGGCGTAGTAGTCGCTGTTGTAGGCGATGCCGGTGGCGTTCAGCGAGAAGCCGACGCCGACGTCGCCGGGCAGCCGGGCGAGGTCGATGACCTGCGAGAGGTTGGTGACCGTCTTGGGGTCGAGCGGGGCGAGCAGGCCGGCTTCGACGGCCTGGTTCTGCACGCCGTCGTCGATCAGCGCCACGTCGATCTGCGGCGACTCCTTCTGCGCCTTGAGCTTGGCGGTGGTGTCGGTGGAGCTGCCGGCGATGTAGGAGACCCGGCAGGAGCAGGACTTCTCGAAGGCGGGGATGACGGACTGCTTGAAGGCTTCCTCGTACGAACCGCCGTACCCGGCCACGACCAGCGTCCCGGGGGCGGCGGATGGTGTCGGTGCGCCACAGGCGGCGACGGCGAGCGCCGCGGCCGCGAGCGCGGCGGTCAGAGAGGCTTTCATGGCGACCTCCGAAGGGGGCGGTTCGGGGCTAGATGGGCGATGGCGCGGCCGGTCGTGCCGGTTTCGACCAGGTCGGCGACGATGTCGCCGAAGACGGGGGCGAGCTTGAATCCGTGCCCGCTGAAGGCGGCGGCGACCACGACGCGGCCCTGTCCGCCGAGGAGCCCGTGGCCGTCGGGGGTGAACGCGTCGGCGTAGGTGGCGACGCGTACGGGGTCGGGGCGCAGTCCCGGCAAGGTGGCGGTGACGGCTTCCGCGACCTGCCTGACGTACTCGGCGGGGACGCTGCGGGCCAGGTCGGCGGGCGAGCCGATCTCCCGCCACGGCACGTGCAGGTTGACCTTGACGCCGGCGCCGTCCACGGAGGGGAAGCAGGAGTAGGCGGGTTCGCCGACGCGGATGGCGATCGGGCATCGGCCGGGCGCGAACAGGGTCTCGTCGCGGCGCGGGAACCAGGTCGAGGTGATCGCCTTGACGGTGATGGGCAGGCCGGGCAGCAGGTGCGCGGCCCAGGGGCCCGGTGCGATGACGGCGTGGGTGAAGCGCTGCTCGCCGTCGCCGGTGACGACGGTGACGCCGGTGGCGTCCTCCCGTACCTGCTCGACGGGGGTGTAGCGGCGGATCGTGGCGCCGGCACGCTCGGCCGTCGCGGCCGCCGCCACGACGGCGGGCTCGGGACGCAGGTAGCCGGCGTCGCGGTCGGCCACCATGACCTCGCCGTCGCGCAGCGGATGCTCGGGGACGCGCTCGGCCGCGTCCTTGCCGGTCAGCACCTCGACGGGCAGGTCGTGGGCGCGGGCGGCCGCCAGCACGGCGTCCACCGCGGGGTGGTCGCGCGGGCCCACGGTCACGCCGCCGACCGGGGTCAGCAGCCGGGTGCCCGCGGCCTGCTCCAGCTCCGTCCAGAGCGCGCGGGCCTCGTGCAGCAGCGGCACGTACTGCGGGCCCTCCTTGTACGCGGTGCGGAAGATGCGCGTCTCGCCGCCCGACGCGCCCCTGTCGTGGCCGGGCGCGTAGGTGTCGAAGCCGGTCGCGGGGATGCCGCGCGCGGCCAGCCGCCACAGGGCCATCGAACCGACGGCGCCGGTGCCGACGACGGCGACAGAGGTCAAGGGTCCGCTCCTTCCAGGGCATGGCGGGGGACCGTGGCGCACGCGGGCGCGACGGGTGACGTGTTTCGTACGGGAAGGCGGTCGGTCAGTGGCGGTCGGAGGAGCCGCTCAGGTCGGTCTCGACGTAGAAGCGCTCGGAGCCGGGGGTGACGATCTCTTCGAGGAGCTCGGCGATCTCCCCGCGGCGGGTCCAGGTCTCGCGGGTCCAGCGGAAGACGGGGGTGCCGGAGGCGAGCCCGAACAGCTCCGCCTCGTCCTGGCCGACGGCGTACGGCTCGACGTAGAGCCTGGCGCGGACCAGCTCGACTCCGCGATCGCGCAGGTAGGCGTGGGTGGTCAACGGTTCTAACGGCTGGTCGAGCAGGTCGGGGGCGAGCCGGAACGGCAGCACGTGCAGCTCGGTGTTGATCACCTTGCCGGCCGCGTTCAGCTTGTGGCGCTCCATCTGGACGACCGCCTCGTCGTCGGGCACGCCCGGCAGGCGCAGCCGCGCCGCGCGGGCGGGCAGCACCTGGGCCGCGACGACCCGGTGGTCTCCGTGCATCTCCGCCCCCTGGATCAGCAGGCCGGTGAAGCGCAGCAGGTTGTGCTGCCCGATGGCCTGCGCGACGAAGCTGCCGCGGCGGCGGAAGCGCACGATCAGCCCGGCGTCCGCGAGGTCGCGCAGGGCTCGCTGCACGGTGATGCGCGAGACGCCGAACTCCTCGCAGAGCTGGACCTCGGTGGGGATCCGGGTGCCCGGGCCCCACTGTCCGCTTCTGATGCGTGCCTCAAGCGCCCTGCGGATCCGCACGTGGAGCAAGAGGTCACGTTCTGACATGCCAAAATACTGCTTGTAGCGATTAGTCATGTCAATACTCCAATAGTCATAACTTTTCGGATTGTCCGGTTTTGCGCGAGGCTCGTCCTAGGCTGATCACATGGACATCGCCGCTGCCGCGAAGCTCTGGGACGCCGCCCCCGGCTGGCTCAACACCGCCTCCTACGGCCTGCCGCCCCGCCGCGCCGTCGAGGAGTTGCAGGCCGTGCAGGCCGACTGGCGGCACGGCACCAGCGACTGGAAGCCGTGGGACGCCTCCGTCGGACGGTCCCGGGCGGCGTTCGCCGAGCTGGTCGGCGCGCGGACCGCGGACGTGACCATCGGCTCGACGGTCTCCCAGCTCATGTCGCTCGTCGCCACCGCGCTCCCGCCTGGGGCCAGGGTGGTGGTGCCGGAGATCGAGTTCACCAGCAACCTGTTCCCGTGGGCGGTGGCCGCCGACGTGGTGACGGTGCCGGCCGACCGGCTGGCCGACGCGATCACGCCGGGCACCGCGGCGGTCGCGTTCAGCCTCGTGCAGTCGCTCACCGGGTACGTGACGCCGCTCGCCGACGTCGTGGCCGCCGCCCGCGCCCATGACGCGCTGGTCATCGCGGACGGCTCGCAGGCGTGCGGCTGGCTGCCGGTGGACGTCTCGGATGTGGACGTGCTGGCGTGCGCGGCGTACAAGTGGCTGATGTCGCCGCGCGGGGCGGCGTTCGCGTACCTGTCGCCGCGGGTGCGCGAGCGGATGCGCGCGCTGGCCGCCGGCTGGTACGCGGGCGCCGACGAGGGCGGCTCCTACTACGGCCCGCCCCTGCGGCTGGCGTCCGACGCCCGCGCGTTCGACCTGTCGCCGGCCTGGTTCTGCTACGTCGGCGCGGCGCCCGCGATCGAGCTGATCAACGAGATCGGCGTCGAGCGGATCAGGGACCATGACGTGGCGCTGGCCAACCGGTTCAGGGCGGGACTCGGCCTGGAGCCGTCGGACTCGGCGATCGTCTCGGTGGACGCACCCGGCGGGCGGCTGGAGGCGGCGGGGTTGCGCGCGGCGGTGCGCGAGGGCAAGGTCCGCGCCAGCTTCCACCTCTACACCACGGAGGAGGACGTCGACCGCGCCGTCGCGGCCCTGACCACGCCTTGAAAGGCGGGGGCGGGGTTAGGATGGGGGCGCGTTCGCCGGGCGCATCCGGTCCGCGGGGCAGGGACGATCCCACCGGCAGCACGACCTCACACGACCGACGGACCTCGTCCCGTGCACGCGGACCCGGGCAGACGGAGGTTCGCCGTGTCCGAGCTACCCACGCGCCCATCCCTTGAGCACCTGCGCAAGCAGGCCAAGGACCGCAAACGCGAGCGCGGCATCCCGCTCAGCCGCGCCCAGCACGAGCTGGCCCGCGCCTACGGCTTCCCGAGCTGGCCCCGCCTGGTCGAGCACGTCCGCGCGACCTCGCTCGACGGCATCGAACGCGCCCTCGTCCTGGCCGACCCGGCCGCCCTGACCGGCCTGCTCGCCACCGGGGACGCCGCGCGGGAGCCGGTCGGCGGGCTCGACCCGCTGCTCGTGCTGCTGCGCCGCGCCACCGCGCCGGAGTCCCGCGTACGCGAGTGCGCCCGCCTCCTGCTCGACGCGGGCGCCGACCCCGGCGCGCACACGCCGGAGAACGGCGGCGAGTGGCGGCGCACGGCGCTGTTCGACGCTGTCGAACGCCGTGACCTGCGCCTCGCCCGCCTCCTCGTCGACCACGGCGCCACGCCGGACGAGGACGCCTTCTACCACGCCTGCGAGCAGTCCGGCACCGCGTTCCTCGACCTGCTGTACCGGCCGGGCTTCGAGCGGCTGATCGTCCGCAAGCTGGACTTCGAGGACGCCGACGGGCTGCGCTGGTTCCTCGCGCACGGGGCCGACGTGAACGCCGCCCACGCGCTGCACCACGCGATCGTCCGGGGCAGGAGCACCACGATCCTGACGATCCTGCTGGACGCGGGCGCCCGGATCGACCTGCCCTGGGACCGCTGGGACGCCGCCCGCCGCCCGCTGGCGCTGGCCGCCCGCTGCGGGCACCTGGCGGCGTACGAGCTGCTGCTCTCGCGCGGCGCGACCGCCGAGCTCGACCCGGTGGACGCGGCGGTGCTGGCGGTGGCGCGCGGCGAGTCGGCCCGCCTGCCGGTCGCGCCGGTGCCGGTGCTGGGCGTGCCGCACGACGGGGACTTCGGCTGGCTGCTGGGGCAGTTCGCGCTGCTCGGCCGGACCGAGGTGGTGCGGGCGCTGCTGGACGCCGGGATGGCGGTGGACACGCGGGGCTACAGCAACTTCACGCCGCTCGACCAGGCGGCCATGCAGGGGCGGACGGCCACCGTACGGCTGCTGATCGAACGCGGGGCGGACCTTGAGGACTGCGCGTTCGACGATGAGGGGCCGACGCCGCTCGACTGCGCGCTGTGGGGACTGCGGAACAACCGGGCCGAGGACGGCGACTACCCCGGCACGGTACGAGCGCTGGTCGAGGCCGGCGCCCCCACCCGGCATCGCCCGCCGACCGGCGACACCGCCATCGACGCGCTGCTCCTCGCCCGCGAGAGCTGATCGGGCAGGGCACGGCGGCGCTCCCACACGGCCCGCCGGGGCGCACGTCCTGTCGGGGCCTTGGTGGCAGGTGTGCGCCGCCGTCGTCGACCGCCGTACGCACGCGGCCACGGCCATCTGCGGGCTTCTCGCGTTGAGACTCTCACGGCTACGCTTGACCGGCTCGACTCCCCCGAAAGCCGGCATCACGCCGCCGTTCCTCACCCCGGCCGACGACCGGGCGGCCGGCGTCTACCTGCGGGTCGGCTACCGCAAGGTGGGCGAGATGCTGCACGTCTCCGCTCAAGGCCCGGCGAGATAACCCTGCACCACGGGGCCGATGTCGCGGACCAGGTCCTCCACCTCGGCCTCGGCCATCGGCGGCAGGCACAGGACGTAACGGGTCAGGGCGAGGCCGAGCAGCTGGGTGCTGACCAGCCCGGCCCGGTAAGCCGCGTCGGGCGCGTTGGTCACCTGGGTGACGAAGCCGGCGATCTGCTCCTGGAAGACCTCGCGCATGCGCTCGGCCGCCATGGGGTTGGTGCTGGCCGAGCGCAGCAGCAGGACCAGCACGTCATCGGACAGCTCACCCTCCCAGCGGGCCAGGAAGTGCCGGACGAGCAGCTCGCCCAGCCGGTCGGCCTGCGGCTCCCCCACGGCGCCGAGCCGCAGGTCGACGTCCACGGCCGCGCTGAACAGCCCGGCCTTGCTGCCGTGGTAGCGCATGACCATCGAGGGGTCGACGCCGACCATCGAGGCGACCGCCCTGATCGTCATGGCTTCGTAGCCCCGTTCGATGAGCAGTTTCCTGGCGGCGGCGAGGATCGCGTTCCTGGTCGCCGCCGACCTCTCTGTGAACGGCATGTCAACAAGTGTAGGCCAACGCTTGTACGACTTAGACGAGCATGTGCCGCCATGCCGTGTTGGCCGCCGTGACGGCCTCCGCGATGGCCTGCGGCCGGTCCTCCGGGGTGTGGTGGCCGGCTGTCTCCGGACGCTCGACGATCTCGACGGCGGCGAGGTTCGCCGCGCACCAGGCGAGCGTCTCCCGCGTCCACATCGCCCCCGGGCCGGGACGGAAGGCGAGCACCAGCTTGGGGACGTCCGCGCTCGCCGCCGCCCACCTCCCGAACGTCTCGATCCTGGCCACCACGTCGGTGGGCTCGCCGCCGAGCGGCAGCGACCGCATCCAGCGCAGCAGCGGGCGGCGGCTCTCCCGCGTCGGGTACGGCGCCAGGTAGGCCCCAAGGTCGTCCTCCTCCAGCGGGGTGGCGACGGTGGCGGGCAGGGAGCGGCGCAGGTGGCCGGGGTCGTCGAGGATCATCTTCTCGCCGGTGCCCGGCGTCTTGATCGCCCTGAACAGGTCGCGGCCTCCTTCGGGGAACTCCTCCCAGGTCATCGGCTTGATGACGGCCTCGGTGACGACGATGCCCCTGACCCTGTCCTGGTGGCGGGCGGCCCAGTCGAAGGCCAGCGCGCCGCCCCAGTCGTGGCCGACGAGCAGCACGTCGTCCAGGTCCAGCGCGTCGAACCAGGCGTCCAGGTACGCGGCGTGGTCGGCGAACGTGTAGTCGATGTCCGGCTTGCCGGACTCGCCCATGCCGATGAGGTCGGGCGCCAGGCGGCGGCCCTCTGCGACGGCGGGCATGACATTGCGCCAGAGGTGGGAGGAGGTCGGGTTGCCGTGCAGGAACACGATCTGCTGCCCCGCGCCGGTCTCCCGGTGGTGGATGGTGGAGTCGAGGATGCGGGTCACGGGCATGATGCGGCCCTTTCTGTGGCGATGTCGGTGGTGGTCAGGGGCGGAAGGCGGCGGCGTGGCGGGCCGCCCAGTCGGCGAACGTGCGCGGTGCGCGGCCCAGGACGGCGGCCACGTCGGGGCTGACCCGCTGCTCGGCGGACGTGGGCGTGCCGAGGACGGACAGAGTGGCCTCGACGGCCTCCAGGGGCATGAACCGCGTCATCTCGGCGTGGGCCTCGTCCCTGGTCTGCTCGACGAAGCGCACCTCGGTGCCGAGCGCCCGCCCGAGTGCCGCGGCCCGCTCGCGCGGGGTGATCGGCTCGGGTCCGGTGAGCACGTACGTCCGGCCCGCGTGCCCGTCCTGCCGCAGCACCGTGGCCGCGACCTCGGCGATGTCGGCCGGGTCGATGAACGGCAGCGCGGTGTCGGCGAACGGCGCGGCGGCCGTCCGGCCCGCGCGCACGGATCCGGCCCAGGCCAGCGTGTTGGTGAAGAAGCCGCCGGGGCGCAGGATCGTCCACTGCAGGCCGGATGCGCGGACGGCGGCCTCGAAGGCGGCCGGGTGCGCGTACAGGCCGGGTCTGGTTCCCGCGCCCTGCGAGGAGAGCAGGACGACGCGCCGGATGCCCGCGCTCTGAGCCGTCTTCAGGACGGCCTCCGGCTCCTGCCCGGCGACCAGCAGGAACAACGTGCTCGCCCCGGCGAAGGCGGCCTCGAGGCTGGCCGGATCGCCGAGGTCGGCCGCGACGTGCCGGACGCCCGCCGGCTGCGGCGCGGGGTTCCGTGAGACGGCGGTGACCTGCTCTCCCGCGGCGGCGAGCAGGCGGACGACCTCGGCGCCGACGTTCCCTGTGGCACCCGTGACGACGTACATGAAGACCTCAGTTCTTAGTTAGTTGACTGACTTAGAACGGAGACCATAGCGGGCGGGGAGCTGGGCTGTCTATAGTTAGTCAGGTGACTGACTCAAAGCGGCCGGGAAAGCGGGAGCGGCTGGCGGGCGCCGCCGTACAGGTGCTGCACGAGCGCGGGGTCGAGAAGACGACCCTGGCCGACATCGCGCGGGCCGCCGACGTCCCCGTGGGCAACGTCTACTACTACTTCAAGACGAAGGACCAGCTCATCCAGGCCGCCATCGGCGAGCACGGCCGCGAGCTCGACACCCTGATCGCCGGCCTCGAACAACTCCCCACCCCGCAGGAACGCCTCAAGGCGCTGCTGCGCGGCTGGATGAGCCGACCCGACGTCACCGCCCGCTACGGCTGCCCCACCGGCACCCTCGCCTCCGAGCTGGACAAGCGCGACGACGGCCTGGACAAGGCGATCGCCGGGGTGATGCGGCGGCTGCTCGACTGGGTGGAGACGCAGTTCGCGGCCATGGGGCGGGCGGACGCGCGAGAGCTGGCCGTCGGGCTGTTCGCCTCCTACCAGGGCGTCGCCCTGCTCACCAACACCTTCCGCGATCCCGAGCTGATGACCGTGGAGGGACACCGCCTGGAGCGCTGGATCGACTCACTCGCCGTTTGAGCGACGCCGTCTGGAGCGCTGGATCGACTCGCTCGCCGTTTGACCCGCGGGCCGGAGGGCGGTAACGTCCCCCTCCCCTAGCGACGCCTTTCCGGGGCCCGCGGGTGGTGGGGGCCGTATCCATCGGCTCTCCGGAGGCCCGCATGTCCACCGCCTCGCGCGACTTCCGCCTGCTGCTGCTCGGGCAGACCACCAGCCAGCTCGGCGCCCAGGTCAGCGCCGTCGCGATCCCGCTGCTCGCCGTCGTCACCCTGCACGCGTCCCCGCTGCAGCTCGGTCTCGTCACCGCGTCGGGGACGGTCGCGTTCGCGCTGATCGGGCTGCCCGCAGGGGCCTGGCTCGACCGCGTACGCCGCCGCCCCGTCCTCGTCGCCGCCGACCTGGTCAGGGCCGCCCTGCTGGTCACCATCCCGGTCTCGGCACTCCTCGGCGCGCTGTCCATCGCGCAACTCGTGCTCGTGTCGCTGCTCACCGGCGTCGCCCGGGTGTTCTTCGACGTCGGCTACCAGAGCTACCTGCCGTCCGTCGCCGGTCCTGACCTGCTCAAGGGCAACGCCGCCATGGAGACCATCCGGGCGGGCGGCCAGCTCGCCGGGCCCGGCCTCGGCGGCTGGGCGACCACGATCGTCGGCGCCGCGAACGTGGTGCTCGTGCAGGCCGCCGCGTTCGCCGTGTCGGCCGGGTCGCTGCTGGCGATCGCCGCCCGCGAGCCCGCCGTCCCGCCCGCGGCCGCCGGGAGCGGGATGGCGAGGCAGATCCGGGAGGGGCTGGCGTTCGTGGCGCGGGCCCGCGTGCTGCGCGCACTGCTCGTGACGAGCGCGGCCGGCAACCTCTCCTTCGGCGTCGCCTCGGCGGCCGGGTTCGTCTTCATGGTCCGTACGCTCGGCCTCCCGCCCGCCGCGATCGGCGCGGTGCTCGCGCTCGGCTCGATCACCGTGATGCTGGGCGCCGCCATCACCCCGTTCTTGGCCCGTCGGTACGGTTCGGCGCGGATCGTCTGGCTCTGCCTGGCGGTGACCGGGCCCGCCGGGCTGCTCACGCCGCTCGCCACCCCCGGCTGGGGCGTCGCCCTGCTCGTGCTCGGCACCGCCGCCGGCGAGCTGGGACAGATCGTGTACGCCATCACGAGCGTCACCCTGCGCCAGCGACTCTGCCCCGACCGGCTGCTCGGCCGGGTGAACGCCACCATGCGCTGCTTCGTGACCGGCATCTTCCCCGCGGGCGCCCTGCTGGGCGGCGTACTGGCGGAGGCCGCAGGGGTACGAGCGGCGCTCTGGACCGCCGCCGTGATCATCCTCCTGTCGCCCCTGCCGACGTGGCGCGCCCTACACGGCCTCCGGGACATTGAGCAGACCCAGCTCTGACCGAAGCCGGCCGGCTCAGCGCCCACCGTGACGGGAACTGTCATGGCGTTCGCCGAGCGATGAACTGGGGTGCGTGGTGGCTCAGAAGCCGCTGGCGAGCCAGTTGGCGTGAGCGCCGTGAGCCCCGGCGGCAAGCCAGGCCGCTGCGGCGGCCGTGTCACCGGCGATGGCGACCGAGGTGGCCCACCGCTCCTCACACAACCGCCGGACGCGCTCGCGCAGCGGTCCCTGCGCCGTCAGAACGCCACCGGCCAGCACGATCGGCGACGTCTCCTCAGGCGCCCGGACCCTGGCCAGCGTGGCCAGCAGCCGATCGGCGGCCGACTCGAGGATCGCAGCAGCCGCCGGGTCACCCGCCTCAGCGGCCTGCCCGACGAGCGGTGCCAGCGGCGCGAGCGTCGTCACGGGCGCAGCCTGTGCCCGAATGATCATCAGATCAGCGGTACGCGAGCTCAACTCCACCCCAGGCCCAACCACCGCCTCAGCAACCAACCGCGCCAGCTCACCTTCCGCCCCGGCAACGCCCGAGCCGCGAACGCGGCCCCCCGCCTTCACCGGTGAGCAGCCGGAGCGGGCCGTAGCGTCCCGAGCACTCCCAGCCGACCCCGGGCGGCCCCCGTCCTCCCCCACGCTCCCCACCGAACCTGAGCGGGCCCCGGCCTTGCCCAGACCTCCCACAGAGCCCGAGTGACCCCCGGCGTCGAGGCCGCCCGCGCTCCCCACCGCAGGTTGGGCCGCATCGTCCACGGGTGCATGGACGGCGTCAGGTTGTCCTGCCGGGGAGCAGTCTCCGATTTCGTTGGCTCCCGACCGGGCCGAGTTGTTACCCGACATGTCGGGCATGGGATGGGTTGGTGGGGTGGTGAGGTGGCGGATGGCGTGGCGGGCGGCGGCGCGGCCGAGCCAGAAGCCGGAGCCTTCGTCGCCCAGCAGCCAGCCCTGGCCGTCGGCGACCTCCGTGACCCGTCTGTCCGCTACGCGCAGGGCTACGGCTCCTGTCCCCGACAAGAGGACGTGGCCCGAGGGGTCAGGGGTGCCGGCTACGAAAGCGAGCAGAGGGTCTTCGACGCCGCGCACCGGGAAGTGCAGGCCGCAGTCGGCCCAGGCGCGGCTGAAGGCGGCGTGCACGGCGGGGTCCTCCAACGCGCCGAGGCCGGCGAGGCCGATCACCCCGTTCACCACCCGGCCGGGGTCGGTCGCGCCGAGCGCTTGCTTGACGGCGGTGGTGATCTCGGCGAGTGCGGCATCTACGCCGTGTGCGGCGGGGTTCCCGCCACCGGCCAGGCCGTAGCCGGCGCGTTCGCCGGTGGACGTGGTGAGCAGGGCACGCGTGGAGGTGCCGCCGGCGTCGATGCCGAGGAAGAGGTCCATGGTCGCTCTCTTGTCGCGCTGAGGGCTGGGGGTTGGCGCGCACTGTACTCGACCCGACCCCACCACCCCCAGCCGAGCCGACCGGCCCATCTCGCCAACGCCACCCAATAACCGACCCGCCCCGCCGTCCCAGTCCCCGCCGACCCAGTCCCCTGCGTCCCGGTCCCCGCCGACCCCGACGTGCTGATCCGACCGGCCGGCGTCGTCCCGCTGGCCCCGCCGGGGCCGCTGGGGCGGCTGGGTGCGCACGGTGGGCTGGGCCGCCCTCTCGCCTGGCGGAGCGTGGGATACTGCGGAAATGGCGCGGGTCGTGTTCATCGGGGTCGGTGACGTGGAGTTGACGCGCCGCGTGGTGTCCGCGCTGGTGCTGGGGGCCGGGCTGCGGGGCGAGCTGGAGATCGTGCTCCATGATGACGATCCCGGGAAGCTGGTGACGACCGAGCGGCTGGTGCGGGCGATCGACGCGGAGGCGGGGTCCGAGGCGAAGATCCGCAGCGTGTTCGATCGGCGGCAGGCGCTCAGAGGTGCCGATTTCGTGGTGAGTCATCTCGACATCGGCGGGTTCGAGGCGACGTTGCGGGACTTCGAGATCCCGCACCGGTACGGACTTCGGCAGACCATCGGCGACACCATCGGCATCGGGGGGATCTTCCGCGGGCTGCGGACCATCCCCGTGCTGGTCGAGCTGGCGCGGCAGATGGCCGACGAGTGCCCGGACGCCTGGCTGCTGAGCTGCAGCGACCCGATGGCGATGACCGGGTGGGCGGTGCACGAGGCGACCGGGTACGAGCGGTTCGCCGGGTTGTGTCACGCGGTGTGCGACACGCACGCGTACCTGGCCGACCTTGTGGGGCGCGATGAGGATGAGGTGAGCTTTCTCAGCGCCGGGCTCAATCACCAGTCGTTCGTGCTGCGGTTCGAGGCGGGCGGGCGGTCGCTCTATCCCGAGCTGGACGCGGTGCTGGAGGCCGACCCGCAGCTACGGCGGCACGTACGCGCCGAGCTCTACCGTACGTTCGGCTACTTCCCGACGCAGTCGAGCGAGCACGCCGCCGAGTACGTCCCCTGGATCATGCGCCACCCCGACGAGACCGCCCGGCTGGGCGTGCCGGTCGAGGAATACCTGCGGCGCGTCGGCAAGAGCCTGCACCTGTACGAGGAGACGCGGCGCGCCCTGTCGGCGGGCCACCCGCTGCTGATCCGGTGGCAGCACCAGGAGCCGGCGGCGGCGATGATCCTGGCGATGCTGACCGGCGAGGAGAAGGAGATCTACGTCAACGTGGCCAACCGGGGCCTGATCGGCAACCTGCCTGAGGGGTGTTGTGTGGAGGTGCCGGCGGTGGTCGGTGCGGCGGGTGCGCGGCCGCGGGCCGTCGGCGACCTGCCGGTGCAGCTCGCCGCGCTCAACAGGACGTTCCTGAACGTGGTGGAGCTGACCGTACGGGCGGCGCTCGACGGTGATCGTTCGCACGTCTATCATGCGGCGATGCTCGACCCCAACACCGCCGCCACGTTGGCGCTGCCCGCGATCAAGGCGCTGTGCGACGAGCTCATCGAGGCGCACGGCGACCTGCTGCCCCCGGCGGTCCGTGCCTGATGGAGTCGATGCCGACGGAGGTGCGCCGCGAGCGCATGCTGGCGCTGCTCACCGAGCAGGAGTTCGCGCGGGTGGCGGAGCTGGCCGAGGCGTTCGGGGTGTCGAGCGTGACCGTGCGCGCCGACCTCGACGCGCTGGAGGAGCAGGGCAAGGTACGCCGGGTGCGCGGCGGGGCGATGGCGGCCGGTCCCGCCCCGCATGTGGAGCCGTCGTTCGAGCTGTCGCTGGGCACGGCGGCGGTGGAGAAGTCGCTGATCGCGAAGGTGGCGGCGCGGCTGGTGACGTCCGGCGAGTCGGTGCTGATGGGGGCGGGCACGACCACGTCCTACGTGGCGCGCGAGCTGGTGGCGCGCTCGGAGCTGACCGAGGTGACGGTGTTCACCAACGGGTTGCGTACGGCGCTGGAGCTGGAGCCCGCGTTGCCCCGCATCTCGGTCGTGGTGACCGGCGGGAGCCTGCGCCGCCAGCAGCATTCGCTGGTCGATCCGCTGGGCGGCAAGCTGCTTGAGGGGATCAGGGCGCACACGGTGATCCTGGGCTGCGGCGGGGTCGATCCGGTGGCCGGGGTGACGAACGTGAGCCTGCCCGACGCCGAGATGAAGCAGCGGATGTTGCGGGCGGCGGCCAGGAAGATCCTGGTGGCGGACGCGTCGAAGCTGGGTGTGGTGGAGATGGCGCCCATCTGCGCGATCGGGGAGATCGATCTGCTGATCACCGGGGAGTCGGCCGATCCCGAGTGCGTGGCGGCGCTGCGCGACAAGGGGCTGGAGGTCGAAGTCGCCCGCTGAGCGGATCCATCGGGCCCCTCGCCGACCGTCCCCGGTGCCCGGGCCCCGCTGGTCGCGGCGGGGCCCGGGCGGCGGGCGAGGCCCGGAAGCCGGCGCGCATCAGGCGCCGAGCAGGCGGCGGGTCAGGCGCCAGGCGGGCGGCGGGAATCGCCTCACCGCCAGGAGGCGGTCAGGCGCGGAGTGCCTCTGGCAGGAGGTCGCCGTGGGCGCGGGTGAGGTCGTCGGCCATCGACCAGATCTCGTCGAGGGTGAGTGAGGCGGCCGTGTTCGGGTCCACCATCAGGGCGTGCCTGACCAGGCGGGGGTCGCCCTCCTGCGCCGCCCGTACCGTCAGCTCGTTGACGCTCACGTAAGCCCTGTTCAGGGCCGCGCACTGCGGGGGCAGCGCGCCCACGGCGGTGGGGCGGACGCCGGTGGCGTCCACCGCGCAGGGCACCTCGACGACGCAGCCGGGCGGCAGGTTCGAGATGAGGCCGTCGTTGACGACGTTGCCGTAGACGACGCGCGGCGTGCCGGTGACGACGCTGTGGATGATTTGCGGCGCGTACTCGTCGGTGCCGGCGATGTCGAGCTCGCCCCCGCCGCGTACGAGGTCGCGGGTGCGCTTGTACTCGGCCACGTTCTCCTCGCTGACCCGCAGGTACTCGCCGACGGGGATGCGCAGCCGGTCGAGCTCGCCGTCGTGGTGCATGAGCCACGGCACGTACTCGGCGGAGTGCTCGCTGGTCTCGGTCGGGTAGTAGCCGAGCCGCCGGTACATGTCGATCCTGACCCGCCGCCGCAGCTCGGGGTCGTCGGCGTCGAGCCGGGGGTAGAGGTTCTCGCCGTCGCGCTCGAAGCGCAGCACCCACGCCTGGTGGTTGACGCCGGCCGCGACGTACGAGACCTCGTCGTACGGCACCGACACCAGGTCGGCCAGCCCTCGCATGGTCCAGTAGACGGAGTGGCAGAGGCCGACGACGTTCTTGACCTTGCCCGACAGGTACCAGACGTTCATGGCCATCGGGTTGGTGTAGTTGAGCAGCAGCGCGTCGGGGCAGACGGCACGGATGTCGGCGGCGAGGGCGTCGAGCAGGGGGAAGGTGCGCAGGGCGCGGAAGACGCCGCCGGCGCCGATGGTGTCGGCGATGGTCTGGCGCAGCCCGTACCTGGCGGGGATCTCGAAGTCGGTCACCGTGGCGTCGTAACCGCCGACCTGCACCATGTTGATGACGAAGTCGGCGCCGTCGAGCGCCGCGCGGCGGTCGAGGTGGGCGGTGACGACGGCGGCGTCGCCGGTGATGCGGCGGGCGACGGCCTCGGCGACCTCCAGGCGCTCGGGGTCGATGTCGTGCAGGGCGATGCGCATGCCGCGCAGTTCGGGGAAGGCGACCAGGTCGGCGAGCAGCCCCTGGGTGAAGACGACGCTTCCCGCCCCGACGAACACGATCTTCTTCATGTGGTTGCTTCCTCCCAGGTGGGCTGGGCCGCGGTGCCCCCGGCGGCGCGGGTGGAGAGGGTGCCGCAGGTCACGGCCACGGTCATGGCCTGTTTGAGCGGCAGGCCGCGCAGGAGCGCGGCGAGCAGGCCGGCGTTGAAGCTGTCGCCCGCGCCGACGGCGTCCACGACGGTGGCGGGGGTGGCGGGCACCTCGGCGGGCTCTCCGTCGGCGAAGGCGAGCGCGCCGAGCGCGCCGCGCTTGACGACGGGCAGCGTGCCGAGGGAGGCCAGCTCCCGTACGGCCCAATCCAGCTCAGCGCCCCCGGCAGCGCCCTCGGCAGCGCTCTCGACTGCGCCCCCGGCTGCGCCCCCGACAGCGCCCGCGACAGGGCCCGCGACGGCGGTGGCGATGGCGAGGGCTTCGGCTTCGTTCGGGAGCAGGACGTCGGTGACGGGCAGGACCTCGGCGAGGCCCGCCCACCGTCCCGCCGGGTCGTCGTTGGTGTCGAGCGAGGTGGACGCCCCGGCCGCCCTGGCCAGCCCGAACAGCCCGGCGAGCCCGGCGGCGAGCCGCGGCTGGAGGAAGTACGACGACACGTGGACGTGCGCGGCCCGCTCCAGCAGCCCGCGCGGCACGTCGCCGGCGCCGAGCCGGTCGAGGCAGCCGGAGGCGGTGAGGATGGCCCGGTCGTCGCCGTCCACGAGCACCACGGTCATGGCGGTGGGCACGTCGGGGTCGACGACGCAGGCGGAGACGTCGACGCCGCCGGAGCGCAGGGCGTCCAGGACGAAGGCTCCGGCGGGGTCGTCCCCCACCCGGCCGACGAACGCGGTGCGCAGGCCGAGCCGGGCGGCGCCGTACGCGGTGATCGCACCGGAGCCGCCGAGCACCAGGCCGGCGGCGGGGACGAGTTGTTCCCGCTGGCCGAACTCGGGATGGCGAGGCGCGCCGGAGACGATCACGTCCGGGTTGGCGTCGCCGACGACAAGCAGGTCGAAGGTCGTTCTGGACACCACGGCACCGTTTCAGGTGTTGTGAAAGCTTGTCAAGCCTTGCGATTTTTCGAAGGTATTGACAAGACTTCGAAAGTAACCATGATTGGCTCCAATCATTCCGGGAGGAGCATCCACAGTGCGAAGAAGAACCGCGGCGGCCCTGGTCGCGGCGATCGTCCTGGCGGCCGGGGGCTGCGGAGGGTCGGCGCAGGAGGGCGCGAAGACGGTGGACCCGCAGGCGAAGGTGAAGCTCACCTGGTGGACGGGCCAGACGGCGGACGCCGAGAAAGTCCTCGAAGGGCTGGCGGCGACGTTCACCCAGCAGCATCCCAACGTGACGATCGAGGTCTCCTCCGGCGCCTCGACCACCGACGACCTGCTGCAGAAGCTCTCCGCCGGCTTCGCCAGCGGCGTCTACCCCGACATCTCCTACGCTTTCGGAAGCTGGGCCTCGCAGCTACAGGAGTCGGGCAAGACGCTCGACCTGACGGAGAAGGTGAAGGACCCGGCGGTCAAGTGGGCGGAGTTCCCCGAGGCGGCCCGCACGACCGCGACGCCGAACGGGCAGGTCATCGGCTTCCCCGCGATCGTGGACAACCTCTCGCTGCTCTACAACAAGAAGCTCTTCGACGCCAAGGGCGTGGCGTACCCGACCGACGAATGGACCTGGGACGACTTCCGCGCGGCGGCCAAGAAGCTCACCGACCCGGCGGAGAAGATCTACGGCACCGCGTACTCGGTGAGCGCCTCCGAGGACACGACCTGGCACTTCTGGCCGCTGCTGTGGCAGCGCGGCGGCAGCATCCTGTCGCAGGACCAGAAGAAGGCCGCGTTCAACTCGCAGGCCGGCGTGGACGCGCTGGAGTTCCTGCGGGCGATGGCGGTGGACGACAAGAGCGTCTACCTCGACCAGACCGACGAGCGCTACGCGCCGCTGTTCGCGGACGGCCGCATCGGCATGATCATCAACGGGCCCTGGTCGCTGTACGACCTCAAGCAGAAGAAGACCGACTACGGCGTGGCCTTCCTGCCCGGCACGAACGGCGACCACCAGACCGTCTCGGGCCCCGACCTGTGGACGCTGTTCGACAACGGCGACGCCAACCGGGCCTACTGGTCGTTCGAGCTGATCAAGTGGCTCACCTCGGCCGAGGGCGACGCCCAGTGGAACCTCACCCAGGGCAACCTGCCGCTGCGCAACTCGGAGACGAAACTGCCCGAGTACGAGAAGTACGTCAAGGAGTACCCGGGCGCCGAGAAGATGGTCGCCAACCTGGCCAACGCCAAGCAGGCCAGGCCCACGGTCAGCGGCTACGTGGAGATGTCGCGGCACGTCGGCGAGGCCATCGCCAAGGCCATGCAGGGCGCGGCGCCGCCCAAGCAGGCCCTCGACGAGGCGGCGCAGAAGTCGGCCATCGCGCTGGCCGGGGGCTGACGATGTCGGTGTTGTTCGCCGGGCGCCGGCGACCGGCCGCCCACGTCTCGGCACCGCCGTCCGGCAGGGTGCGGTGGCTGCACCGCACCCTGACCGGGTGGGGCTTCGCCGGCCCGGCCACGGTGCTCGTGGTGGGCCTGTCGATCTTCCCGGCGGTGTGGGCGTTCCTCATCTCGCGGCAGAAGTGGAACGGCATCTCCCCCGCCAAACCGATCGGCTGGCTGAACTACGAGCTCATGGCCCAGGACCCGGACCTGCTCGCGGCCGTGCGGCACACGCTGGTGTTCACGGTGCTCTTCGTGCCGGCGTCGATCTTCCTCGGCATGCTCGTCGCCGTCGCGCTGAACCGGCCGATCAAGCTGGTCGGCTTCTACCGTACGTGCATCTTCATCCCGTTCGTGGCGTCGGCGGCGGCCACCGGCATCCTGGCGAACTTCGTCTTCAACCCGCAGTACGGCGCCGCCAACAGCGTCCTGCGCACGCTCGGCCTGCCGCAGCAGCAGTTCCTGGAGAGCCAGTCGCAGGCGCTCGCGGTGATCTGCCTGATCGCGCTGTGGGGACAGGTCGGCTTCACCGTGGTGGTCTATCTGGCCGCGCTGCAGGACATCCCGAAGGACGTGGTCGAGGCGGCCCGCATGGACGGCGCCAACCGCAGGCAGGTCTTCCGGCACGTCACGATGCCGCAGCTCGGCCCGGTGACCGTCTTCACCTCCATCTGGCAGACGATCACCGCGCTGCAGTTGTTCGACCTGGTCTTCACCACCACCAGGGGCGGCCCGCTGGGCGCCACCCAGACGATCGTCTACTACGTCTACACCCAGGCGTTCAAGCTCACGAAGTTCGGCTACGGCTCGGCCGTCGCGTACGGGCTGTTCGCCGCCACCATGCTCATCACCGTCGGGATGATCCTCTACTCCCGGCGCAGCAAGATCGAGGCCTTCTGATGCGACGCCTGCCGTTCAGCCCGTGGCACCTGCTGCTGATGCCGCTGGCGCTGCTGTTCGCGCTGCCGCTGGTGCAGATGGTGCTGACCGCGTTCATGCCGGACAGCGACATCAACCGCTTCCCGCCCCGCTTCATCCCGAGCCGGCTCACCCTCGACGGGTTCGCCGGCCTGTTCAGCCAGTCGCCGGCGCTGCTGTGGCTGCTCAACACGGTGATCGTGGCAGCGGTCGCGGTCGTGGCGCACCTGATCCTGTGCTCGATGGCCGGGTACGGCTTCGCCCGGCTGAAGTTCTTCGGCAAGCAGGCCGGGTTCCTGATGATCCTGGCGACCATCATGATCCCGACGCAGCTGCTGATGATCCCGACGTACGTGATGTTCAGCCGGCTCGGCCTGATCGACACGCTGGCGGCGGCGTTCGTGCCGTGGCTGGCGTCGGCGTTCGGGATCTTCCTGATGCGGCAGTTCTTCCTGTCGCTGCCCGCCGAGCTGGAGGACGCCGCCCGCATCGACGGGTGCACGACCTTCGGCGTGTTCTGGCGGGTGGTGCTGCCGCTGGCCAAGCCCGCGCTGGCCACGCTGACCGTCTTCACCCTGCTCGGCTCGTGGAACGACCTCATCTGGCCGCTCATCGCCATCAGCGACGAGAGCAACTACACGATCCAGCTCGGCCTGGCCAACTTCCAGGGCACCAGGCACACCCAGTGGTCGCTGCTCATGGCCGGGAACGTGGTGGCGACGCTGCCGCTGATCGTCGGGTTCGTCGCGGCGCAGCGGCAGTTCGTCGCCACCATGACGTTCACCGGGCTCAAGGGCTGAGCGCTACCAGGCGACGGGGAGCGAGGTGAGGCCGTACACGATGTTGAACGAGCGGAACTCCGCGGGCGGGCCCTCCTCGCGCAGCCCGGGGAACCGCTCGAACAGCGCCGGGAAGGCCATGCCCATCTCCATCCTGGCCAGCGGCGCGCCGAGGCAGTGGTGCACGCCGTGGCCGAAGGCGACGTGGCCCATCTCGCCGCGCGAGACGTCGAGCCGGTCGGGGTCGGGCACGAGCGCGGGGTCGCGGTTGGCGGCCGGCAGCACGCAGACCACCAGCTCGCCCTCCGGGATGCGCACGCCCGCCACCTCCACGTCCGTGGTGGTCACCTTGAACGTGCCCGAGTGCACGATGCTGAGCCAGCGCAGCAGCTCCTCGACCGCCGCGCCCCACCGCTCGGGCTCTTCGCGCAGCAGGTCGAGCTGCTCGGGGTGGCGCAGCAGCGCCAGCGTGCCGAGACCGATCATGTTGGACGTGGTCTCGTGGCCGGCCAGCAGGAGCAGGCCGCCGATGCCGATCAGCTCGTCGGCGGACAGGTCGTCGCCGTGCTCGCGGACGAGCATGCCGAGCAGGTCGTCGCCGGGGTCCTTGAGTGCGCGGCCGACCAGCTCGGTCATGTAGGCGCGCGACTCCAGCTGGGCCGCGACCCGCTGGTCCACCGGCAGCGACAGGTCGAGCGTGGTGCCGCTGCGGCGCTGGAAGTCGTCGCGGTCCTCGTACGGGACGCCGAGCAGCTCGCAGATCACCAGCGACGGGATCGGCAGCGCGAACGCCGACACCAGGTCGGCCGGCGGGCCCGCCGCCTCCATGGCGTCGAGGTGGGCGGTGACGATGTCCTTGACGCGCGGCTCCAGGCGGCGCATGCGGCGCATCGTGAACTCGGGGGTGAGCATGCGGCGCAGCCGCGTGTGCTCGGGCGGGTCGAACATCAGCAGGTTGCCCGCCCGCATGCGCCGCACCTCGTCGTCGCTGAACTCCGGCGCGCCCGGCGGCCGGTGGCCGGGCTGGCGGGCGTTGCTGAACCGCGCGGGGTCGCCCAGCACCTCCCTGACGTCGGCGAACCTGGTCACCATCCAGACGTCGATGCCGAACGAGGTGCTGACCCTGCGCACGCCCTGCTCCTCGCGGATCCGCGCGAGGTCGGGATCCGGGGTGAAGGTCGAGCGGCGCATGTAGACGGGCATCTCCGCCGCGGTTTCAGTCATCAGCTAGGTCTCCTCCCTGACCTCATTAAACGTCCGGGAGGCGGCGGGCGCGGCGGCGGGTCCCCGGCAGGTCCCCGGCGGGTAGGCCCGCGACGGCCCACGATCCCGGCCGTGACCGGGCCCGGCCGGGATCGCTCGAAGGTTTGCTACTCGCGCGTGGCGGGGTCGCGGAACGCCACGGCGGCGGGCCGCTCGCAGGTGCTCTCGACGTCCACCGAACGGCCGGAGTGCGCCGCGGCGAGCAGCGACTCCATGACGTCCAGGACGTGGAACGCCATCGCGCCGCCCGCCCTGGGCTCCCCCTCGGACAGGAAGTCGATGAGACCCACGCCGCGTCCCGCCTCGGCGTACCCGGCCGAGACCGGCAGCTCCCGCGCGGCCTGGTCGCCGAGCCTGGTCAGCAGCACCGGCCCGTCGAAGCGGTTGGGGTCGGGGACGACGAGCGAGCCCCGCTCCCCGTGCACCTCGATGTTGGGCGCGCGGGTCGCGACCGCGTCGAAGCTCATGACCAGCGTGGACAGCACCCCCGACTCGTGCACGAGCACGCCGGTGACGTGCGTGTCCACGGTGACCGGGATCGCCTCGCCCTGGCGCGGCCCCGAGCCGATCGTGCGCTTGGCCCGCGTCCTGCTGGCCGCGCCGATGACCGTGGCCACCGGGCCGAGCATGGTGATCAGGCTGCTGATGTAGTACGGGCCCATGTCCAGGAGCGGCCCGCCACCCGGCACGTAGTAGAAGTCGGGGTTGGGGTGCCAGCGCTCGTGGCCGGGCGTCATCATCGTCGCCGTGGCCGCGACGGGACGGCCGATGAGCCCCTCGTCGATGGCGACCCTGGCCGTCTGGATGCCGGTGCCGAGGACGGTGTCGGGCGCGCAGCCCACCCGCACCCCGGCCTGGCCGGCGGCCTCCAGCACGCGCTTGGCGTCCTCGCCCGTCGCGGCCAGCGGCTTCTCGCAGTAGACGTCCTTGCCCGCCGCGATGGCCCGCAGCGCGATCTCCGCGTGCGCGGCCGGGACGGTGAGGTTGATCACCACCTGGATGCGCGGGTCCGTGAGCAGCTCGGCCACGTCGAGCACCTCGACGCCCTCGTACGGCTCCGCCGCCGCCCGCGCCCGCTCCGGGTCGAGGTCGGCCACGGCCACCAGCCGGACCTGGGGCAGGCGGGCGATGGTCGTCAGGTATTGGGCCGAGATGGCGCCGCAGCCCACGATGCCGACGGTCAGCGGCTGGCCCACAGCATGCCCCTCTCGACGATCGTCCGCACGCTGTCCTGCTCCAGCACGTCCAGGCTGTGCCCAGGAGTCGCCACGAAGATCCTCCCCTTGCCCCAGCGGCGGGTCCAGATGGCCGGCGAGGTCACCTCGCGGTGCCACGGATCCCACGGCCGCACCTTCTGCGTCGTGGTGGCCAGCACGTCGATGTAGTCGTCGGTCAGCACCCAGTACTGCTCGGTGACCAGGTCGAAGTCCTCGATGCCCTGCGTGATCGGGTGCGCGGCCGCCTCGGGCAGCATGTTCACGGTGTACGGGACGAAGTTGTGCCGCTCGGTGCCGGCGTCGGGGTCGTCGGGGTGCTTGCCCGGGTGGCAGGCGAACTGGCCGCCGATGAGGTGCAGGTAGTCGGAGGAGTTGCGGAAGGAGTCGGCGATGCCGCCGTGCCAGCCCGCCATCCCCGTGCCCGCCTCGATGGCCGCCCGCAGGCCCTTGAGCTGGTCCGCCTCGATCGTGCCCATCGTGTAGCACTGCACGACGAGGTCGATCTCGGCCATGAGTGCGCTGTCGGCGTACGGGGCAGGGCTGTCCGCCAGCTGCACCTCGAAGCCGTTCTTCTCCAGGAAGGGCACGAAGAGGTCGGTGGCCGCCACCGGAGCGTGGCCCTCCCAGCCGCCTCGTACCACGAGGACCTTGCGCGTGTGCTCGCCCGCCATGCAATCGCCAATCACTCGATGAACCATAAATCGGCCGTGCACCGCCCAATCCTCAAATAGCGGCACACTTCGCCAATTCTGTCTGACTTCCCCCAAAACCCCCAGCCCCCATTTTGGCGAGCCTCGCGCCTGGGCCGTCCGCCGGGGGGCACGAGCGATCCCCCGCCACGCGCCCCGTCAGGAGGAGCAGGTGATGATCTTCGTGATGAGGTCGCGCATCGGCGTCAGGAGGCCGGGGCAGGCGGCGGCGTCGAGCTCGTACAGGCGCAGGGCGCCGCTGCGCCGCACCCTCAGCAGGCCCGCCTGCCGCAGGATCTTCAGGTGGTGGCTGGTGGCGGGCTGCGACAGCTCCAGGTGCGCGGCGATGTCGCCGACGCTGCGCGGGGCCGCGGCCTCCAGGAGGAAGACCACGATCTCCTGGCGGCGCTCGTCGCCCAGGGCGGTGAACAGCGGCCGGGTCGTGGCGAACAGCGCCGCCACGTCCCCCGCCTCGATCGGGCCGCTCATGCCGGCAGCGCGCGGCGCAGGGCGGACAGGGCGCCCACCGGCAGCGTCCTGGCCTCGCCCTCGGCGATCCAGCCGGCCAGCATGAGCCGCGTCTGGGCGCGGACCTTCGTGAAGTGCGCCTCCAGATAGCGGCGCAGGTCGAAGGGGAGCAACCAGGGCAGGACGCGCAGCGCCGGCCCCACGGCCCACGACGGGACCGAGGCGAGCGCGCGCCGCCCGTGCTGGGCGGACACCACGGCGACGGCCTCCCTCGCGGCGGCGCCGGCGGCGCGCAGCCGCGCCCCCTTCAGGGGCAGCCGCCAGCCGGAGATCTCCAGCGCGGCGATGTACGGGATCATGCGGGCGGCGGTCAGCTCGGCCGCACCGGCCCGCGTCACCGGCCTGGCCCGCAGGCCACCGGCGCGCAGCGCGGCGACGACCTGCGGGGCGCGCTCCCCCGCGACGCCCATCGCCGAGCCCGGCGGCACCCAGTACGCCACCCCCGGCCCCGGCACCTCCCCTCCCAGGGGCGCCTGGTAGGCGAGCAGTGCGGGGATCACCTGCACGATCTGCTCCCGCGGCCAGACCTCGGCGAGGGTGCTCAGGTCGCCCGGGTCCTGACCGATGGTGACCACCGTCGCCGCGCCGGTCGCCGCGCGCAGCGCCGCCGTCCACGTGCCGCGCAGCGCGGTCGAGTCGACGCACAACCACACCATGTCCCAGTGCTCGTCGCGCGCCTCGCTCATCACCTCGTACGGTTCGAGCCGCTCATGCACCGGCGCCCTGCCCCGCCTGAGCCGGTACAGCGAACCTCCTCCCCAGCTCTCCCGCCCCGGCCGCACGAGATACCCGACCTTGGCGCCACCGGCCGCAAGCCGCACCCCGAACACCTGCCCCAACGCTCCGGCCCCGATGACCAGCACCTTCACCATGGTCTCCTTATCTATCCAAATATTCGGATAGATGAAGACTAGCCGGAGGTGAGGGCGTGGCGGGCGTGGGCGCGGACATCGGCGTCCGCGTCCTTCAGGGCTCCTTCCAGGGCGGTGGCCACCGCCTCGACGTCGTGGTAGAGCCAGGCGTTCAGCTTGTCGATCTCGGGGCGCAGCGCCTCCGGGTAGAGATCGGTCTCGCGGTCGGCCCACTCCTCGAACTGGGTGGCCAGGTCGAACGTGAGGTCGGGGAAGTTGCTGCTGACGATCCTGCCGCACCGCCGGTCCCCGAGCACGGGCACCGAGATGTGGCCGGGGTAGCCCTTCTCGGTGGCGTCGTACGCCTGCTCCAGCAGGGTGAACCCGTTGACCGGGTCGGGGCCCCTGTGTTCCCTGAACGCCCAGCCGCGCCCGTCGCGCTCGTCGTCCACGTACGACAGCGACACCACGTCCTCAGGGCCCTTGAGCTTGCGGACGATGGCCGCGGTGGGCGTACGGGCAGACCCAGGCGACGTAGAGGTGGTAGCGGCCGGGCTCGGCGCGGTAGCCGCTCGACCCGCCGGCGGTGATGCGGCCCTGGAAGGGGTAGATGGGGCGGTTCCAGCCGGCCGGCAGGTGCAGGCGGCCCGGGCCGTAGGAGCCGTAGGCGGTGTGGTCGACGGGACTGGCGTAGGCGGGGGTTCCCGTCCTGGTGGAAGGCCCGGGGTAAACGGTCACACTGGGCTCCGGCTCAGTCTTGGGGATGGAACTGGCCGAAGCGGCCCTGATGGTAGAGGAGCGGCCGGTCGTCGCCGTGCGTGCGCACGTCGGCGACCAGGCCGACGACGAGCACGTGGTCGCCCACGTCGGCGGTCTCGTACGGCAGGCACACCAGGTGCGCGGAGACGTCCTGGAGCAGCGGCGCGCCGAGCGGTCCAGGACGCCAGCGGGTGGGCGGCGCGAACCTGTCGATGCCCTTGCGGGCGAACCTGGCGGCCAGGTCCGCCTGGTCGCCGGACAGGATGTTGACGGCGAAGTGGTCGGCGGTGCGCAGCCAGGGCCAGGTGGCGGAGGACTGGTCGACGTAGAAGGAGACGAGCGGCGGTTCGAGGCTGACCGAGGAGAACGAGGTGGCGGTCATGCCGACCGGGACGCCGTCGTTCTGGGCGGTGATCACCACGACGCCGCTGGCGTGCACGGCGAGTGCCCGGCGGAACGATTCGGCGCCGACGGCGCGTCCGGGCATCGTGTCGGTCATGCCCGGACCCTCCCTTCTCGTTCGCGGGTCGTGGTGGTCGGTGCTGGGCTGGTCGGTGCTGGGCTGGTCGGTGCTGGGCTGGTCGGTGCTGGGATCACGGGATCGTTCCTCACAGGGAAGGCGTGCGCGCGGCGCCCTGGCGGTGTGGTGCGCGAGCGCGGTGTACGGGTTCGTCAGCGGGAGCGTGGACGGCGTCGGCCACGCCGGAGCACGAGGGGGACGAGGGAGAACGCGGCGGTACGCCGCGGGCGGTGGTCCGTGATCAGCGACACTGCGCGCTGGCGACGTGGCAGAAGTCCACGTGGGGGCGCGCGGTCAGGAGGAAGCCCTGGCTCATGTCTTCGACGCTAAGCCGCGTGTCCGGAAAAGTCAATATTTCCTACTTGTTATGCGGGAAATATGTCGGGGAGGCCCGCGTAGACCCGCCGCGCGTTCCCTCCGAGCACCGCGGCGACCAGATCGGGCGCCTCGGCGGGGAGCAGGGCGGCGACGTTGCGGGCGTTGGCGGCGGTGCCGGGGACGCCGGGCCAGTCGGTGCCGAAGATCCACCTGCGGGCCAGGCGGGCCAGGTCGTAGCGGGCGTAGTACTCGGGCAGCCGCTTGGGCGGCAGGCCGGACAGCTCCAGCCAGACCGTGTCGTGCGCGAGCGCGAGGAACGCGGCGGCGTCGTACCACCAGCCGCGCCCGCCGTGCGCGAGCACCACGTGAAGGCCGGGGAAGTCGCGCAGGACCGGGATGAGGAAGGCAGGGTCGGCGTTCTCGTTGGCCGAGCCGGGGAACGTGCTGGTGCCGCAGTGCACGACCAGCGGCACGCCGCTCTCCTCCAGCACGTGGTAGGCGGGGTAGAGCGCGGCGTCGTCGCAGCGGAACCCGCCGTGCACCGGGTGCAGCTTGAGCGCGGCGGCCCCGAGCGCGAGCTGGCGGCGTACCTCGGCGGCGATCGGGTGGTGCAGGTGCGGGTTGACGTTCGCGATCGGGCGGAACCTGCGCGGGTTGTGCTCGACGATCGGCAGCAGGTCCTCGAACTCCTGCATGCCGGTCGCCTTGGGGCTGTACTCGCACATCAGCAGCGCCACGTCCACGCCCTCGGCGGCGAACAACGCGTCGAGCCTGCCCGGGCGGGGCCGGCCTTCGGCGTCCCAGACGGCCTCCAGCACGCCGTCGGCGCCGAACCGCCGGGCCCAGCTCAGCCAGGCGGGCTTGAGCGTGCCGAGCACGGGCACGTGAACGTGGGCGTCGATGAGCGGGCGGCCGTCGAGCATGTCCCGTACATTACGCTCGGCGGCGCCGGAAGATCAGCCATGACATTCGACGCCAGAAGCGGGTATCGTCAGATCTTTGTAGCAAATTGTTCCGGCTGAGGAGCACACGTGGTCGAGCTTGCGAAGGCCCTGGAGATCGCGACGCCGGCGGGGCGGGCGCGCGAGGCGGCGGGGGCGCCCGCGTTGCTGCTGACGATCCTCGGCGAATTCGTGCTGCCGCGCGGCGGCGAGGTGTGGACGGGCACGCTGGTGGCCGCGCTCGGGGCGCTCGGCGTGGAGGAGAAGTCGGCTCGCCAGGCGCTGTCGCGCACCGCCGCGCAGGGGCTGCTCTCCCCCGCCCGCCACGGGCGCAGGGTGCGCTGGAGCCTGACACCGGCGGGCGACCGGCTGCTGCGCGAGGGCGCCGAGCGCATCTACGGCTTCATGCGCGGGCCGCACGACTGGGACGGCCGCTGGCTGGTGCTGACCGCCGGGGTGCCGGAGGCCCAGCGGCGGCTGCGCCACCGGCTGCGCACCCGGCTCACCTGGCTCGGCCTCGGCTCCCCCTCCCCTGGCCTGTGGGTGGTGCCGGACGCCTCGAAGGAGACCGCCGTGCGCGAGGTCATCACCGAGCTCGGGCTCGGCGACCGGGCCTTCGCCTGGACGGGACCCGCGACCGGCATCGGCGACCTCGCGGCGCTGATCGCCGCCGCCTGGGACCTCGACGACGTGGAGCAGCGCTACCTGGCCTTCATCGACCGCTTCACCACCCTCCGGACGGCCGACTCCGAGCAGGCGGTGTTCACCGCGCAGGTGCAGCTCATCCAGGAGTGGCGGCGCTTCCCGTTCCTCGACCCCGACCTGCCGGCCGAGCTGCTGCGTCCCGACTGGCCGGGGCCGCGCGCCGCGGCGGTCTTCCACGACCTGCGCAACCGCTGGCACCGGCGGGCGCAGGCGGCCTGGGAGTCAATGGACGACGAGGCCGCCACCCGCACCTAGCACTACGCCCGCGCGACGTCCGACCATCGCCGTGTATCAGTTCTTGATGCCGGTGAGCGTCACCCCTTCGACGAAGCAGCGCTGCAGGAAGAAGAAGAAGAAGAGCCCGATGATCGGCGGGATGAGGCAGCACGATCGTCCAGAACACCCGCCAGGGCGACGCGCCGTCGCTGTCGGCGGCTGCACGGTGAGCGGCGCGCTGGAAGCCGCACGGCGTGGCGGAGGTCAGGGCGTGCGCCTGGTACCCACTTTTTTGTGGGTACTTGCCGCCCCGGCCGTCCCCGGACGAAGCTGAGGTCATGGCGGCCGGGGGGCCGCCGGGATCAGCCGGACGTTCGAGGGGAGGCCGGGACGGTGCGCGTCACGAGACCTGCCGGGTCGCGGCCAGCCTCTCGAGGCGGCGGTGGCCCCAGTCAGCGAGGGGTGCCAGCGCGTCCGCCAGGTCCTGTCCGAACGGGGTCAGCGAGTATTCGGTCTTCAGCGGCCGGACGTCGTAGACCTCCCGGTGGACGAGACCGTCGGCCTCCATCTCGCGCAGCGTCTGCGTCAGCACCTTCTCACTGAGCCCCGGCGCCCGCCGCAGCAGCTCACCCGGCCGCCACGGGCCTGACTCCAGCAGCCAGAGCAGGAGCGTCTTCCACTTGCCGTCGATCACGGCGATCGCGGCGGTCACCCCGCACACGTTCGTGTCCTGTGCCCTGCTGCGCGTCATCGCCATCCCACCTTCAGCACTTTCGTCAAGGAGTCTTCACGCATGTCCGCATCCACCCCACAGTCTGCCGTCACCGTGCTCGGTCTGGGCCCGATGGGCCGGGCGCTGGCCGGCGCCCTCCTGGACGCGGGCCTGGCCGTCACCGTCTGGAACCGTACGCCCGGCAGGGACCGCGAGCTGGTCGCCCGCGGCGCGGCGGGCGCCTCTTCCCCCGAGTCCGCGGTCGCCGCGAGCCCGCTCACCGTGCTCTGCGTGGTCGACTACGACGCCGCCGACGCGATCGTACGCGGGGAAGCGGTCGCCTCCGCGCTCAAGGGCCGCACGCTGGTCAACCTGACCGCCGACACGCCCGCCCGCGCCCGGGAGACCGGCGCGTGGGCGGCCGCGCACGGCATCGGCTACCTCGACGGCGCCATCATGACGCCGGCCCCCACCATCGGCACCCCTGACGCGGTGTTCCTGCACAGCGGGCCCGAGGAGCTCTACCGCGAGCACCAGCCGGTGCTGGACGCGCTCGGCGGCACCCACACCCACCTGGGCGCCGACATCGGCCGGGCGGCCTCCTACGACCTGGCGCTGCTCGACATCTTCTGGACCGCCATGGCCGGGTACGCCCACGCGCTGGCCCTGGCCAAGGCGGAGGGCGTCACAGCCCGGGAACTGGCGCCCTTCGCGCAGGGCATCGCCGCCATCCTGCCCCCGCTCATCGAGGCAGGCGCGCAGGAGGCGGACGCCGGCTCCTTCTCAGGCGACGTCAACCCGATCACCTCAGCGGCCTCCTCCATGAAGCACATCATCCAGGCCTCGGAGGAACGCGGCATCGACGCGAGCGTGATGCGCGCGGCGGAGGGCCTGGCCCGCAGAGTGATCGGCCTCGGCCACGGCAGAGACGACTTCCTCCGCATCACGGACCTGCTGACTCCCCGCTGACCCGCGCGGGACGCGGCGACTGCGCGGGACGCGGCGATTGCGCGAGAGGCGAACCCTCCCCCACCGTCCGCGCGGGTGGCCGGCGCTCGGCCGCCGTTGACCGCGTGGGAGGCGACCACACTCCCCCACCCTCCGCGCGGGAAGACGGTGCTCAGCCGTCGTTGACTGCTGAGGCGGGGAGGGGGATCGACGGGAAGGGGTTGTCGGGGAGGAGAACGATGCGGCGGGGGCGGTCGGGGAGGCCGGCGGCGTCGAGGTGGAGGAGGGCCGAGCCGATGCCGGCGGCGCCGACCATGTAGCCGGTGTCGGCGGTGACCTCGCCGGGGCGGAGCCTGCGGTAGGCCTGGTACCAGCGGTAGCCCTGGCCGTTGTGGTCGGTGGCGCGGCCGATCAGGTCGGCGGCGAGCGCGTAGGCGTAGTCGAGGTGGTCCCGGTGGCCGGTGGCCGCCCACAGGCCGACGAACAGCTCGATCACGCCGGCCGTGCCGCAGCACTGGCAGGCGACGTTCCAGTAGCCCTCGGTGCGGCGGCGCGGCGCCCCGCTGCTGATGATGCCGCGCGCCAGCCGCTCGGCCCACTCCAGGTCGGCGGGGTCGCCGTCCACCCGGTAGAGCTCGTAGAACATCCGCGCCACCCCGGCGGAGCCGGAGCAGAAGCCGAGGTAGTGCAGGCCGCGCGCGTGCGGCACGTGGTGCGGCACGACCGCGCAGCGCCCGCTCACGACGCTGACCTCGCGGACGAAGGCGGCGCCGCTGCGCGCGGCGTGGAGGAAGCGCCGCTCGCCGGTGACGCCGTACAGGCGGGCCAGCAGGTACGCGGTGCCGGACGTGCCGGCGAGGAAGCCCGGCGTGACGGCGTCCACCGGCAGGTCGGCGCAGTCGCCGAACCGGTGGCCGGGGACGGGCAGGCGGGCGACGCGCAGCCCGGCCTCCACAGCGGCCTCCTCGTACGCGGGCACCCCGAGGTGCGTGGCGGCCCGCAGCAGCCCGAGGATGATGCCGCCCTCACCCCGCTGCGCCGGGTCGCGCGACCACTGGACGCCGTCGCCCCGCTCGGTGCCCTTGCGCACGATGTGGTCGGCGATGGCCGCGGCCTCGGACTCGAAGGCGGGCTCGCCGAGCGTCCACCCGGCCTCCATGAGCGCGATCATCACGCCGGTGAGCCCGTGGTAGAGGGTCAGGTCGTCCTGTTCGCGCCAGGTGGCGGCGAGCCTGCGGGCGCCGGCCCTGGCGTCCTCCAGGTACGCCTCGTGCCCGGTGGCGGCGGCCAGCTCAAGGAAGAACAGCACGACCCCGGCGGCCCCCGAGTAGAGAGACCAGGGCTCGGCGGTGACGGCGGACGCGCCGCGCGTGTCGGGGTTGGCCTGCCACCACCGGCCGTGCTCGTCGTCGACGGCGGCCGAACGTACCCATCGGCCGGCCAGGATGGCGGCGGTCAGCGGCGTGTCAGCGCGGGCACTCGACGCGCGCATCTCGTCCAGGCTCATGAACTCATTTTCCCATAGATTTAGTAGGAAGACTCGGAAAGCGGGTGAAGCAGATGTGGACACGATGCTCCACCCGGCCGGGCCGCCGCTCAAGTAGCCGCGCGAGTGCGGCCATCACTCCTCCCCGGTGACGCCGAGCGCCCGCAGCAGCACGCCCCTGGTCTCGGCGGGGCCGGCGGCGGCGCCGGGCCGCAGCTCGGTGGCGATGCGGCCGGAGTCGAGCACCAGGATCCGGTCGGCCAGCGCGATGGCCTCGTCCACGTCGTGGGTGACCAGCAGCACGGCCGGGCGGTGCTGCTCGAACAGGCGGCGCAGCAGCCGATGCATCTTCAGCCTGGTCAGCGCGTCCAGCGCGCCGAACGGCTCGTCGGCGAGCAGCAGGCGGGGCTCGCGTACGAGGGACCGGGCCAGCGCGACGCGCTGCTGCTCGCCGCCCGACAGCTCGTTCGGCCAGGCCCGCTCGCGCCCGGCCAGCCCGACCTCGGCCAGGCTCCGCCGGCCGCGCTCCTCGGCTCCGGTCAGGCCGAGCACGACGTTGGGCAGCACCCGCTGCCACGGCAGCAGCCTGGCGTCCTGGAACACCACCGACACCTCGCCGGGCACCCGCACCGCGCCGCCGCCCGCCACGTCGCCGTCCAGGCCGGCCAGTGCGCGCAGCAGTGTGCTCTTGCCCGAGCCGCTGTGGCCGAGCAGCGCGGTGAACTCGCCTGGCGCCAGCTCCAGGTCGAGGCCGTCCAGCACCTTGCGGGCCCCGTAGACGCGGGTCAGCCGCTCGACGCGGATCAGCTCGCCAACGTCCGTCGCCACGACAGCGCCCTCCTTTCGACCAGGCGGACCGCGGCGTCGGAGAACAGGCCGAGCAGGCCGTACAGGACGATGCCGACGAGGATGACGTCGGTCTGCCCGTACGTGCGGGCCAGGTCCATCATGTAGCCGATGCCGCTGGTGGAGTTGATCAGCTCGGCCACCACCAGGAACAACCAGGCCGTCGTGACCGCGAACCGCAGCCCCAGCAGGAACCCGGGCAGCGCCCCCGGCAGCACCACTTTCCTGATGAACGTGCCGCGCCGCAGGTCGACGGTCTCGGCCAACTCGACGTAGCGGCTGTCGATGCCGCGCAGGCCGTTGTGGGTGTGGATGTAGATGGGTACGAGCACGCCGACCGCGATGACCGTGATCTTCATGCCCTCGCCGATGCCCAGCCACAGGATGAGCAGCGGCATCAGCGCCAGCGACGGGACGGCCCGCTTGATCTGCACCGGGCCGTCGATGATCGCCTCACCCCAGCGGCTGAGCCCGGACACCAGCGCCAGCACCGTACCCAGCGGCACGCCGATGGCGAGTCCCGAGGCGACCCGGCCGACCGAGGTCAGCAGGTTGTCCTGGAGGCGGCCGTTCGCGATCAGGTCGCCGGCCGTGGCGACCACGGTCCACGGCGCCGACAGGAACCGGGGGTCGAGCCGGCCCGTCGCCGAGGCGAGTGCCCAGAGGGCGAGCAGCAGCAGCGGGCCCAGCAGGAAGCCCAGCCTGATCGGGCGGCCCGGTCTGAGACGGCGGCGGGCGCGTACGCGGGCGGGGGCGGCGGGCCGGGAGGCGAGCAGCGTCATCTCACACCCTCCTTCCCGCGGGGGTCCGGCAGGAGGTCCGGCAGGAGGTCCGGCAGGGGCCTGCCGTGAAACGTCAGCACCGTGCGGGTGTCCGGCAGCGGCGTTCTGTGGGACGTCATCACGCACCTTCCTTCAGCGCGGCGGCGGCGACGGGCTCGAAGCGGCGGTCGTAGAGGTCCTCGGCCTTGAGCGGCTCGTTGCCGGTCTCGGCGGCCAGGATGTCGATGGTCTCCTGGTGCCGGGTGATGGCCTCCGACCAGTCGGCGGGGATGTCGGGCTCGCCCGCCTGGTCCACCAGGTACTGGCCGTCGGCCGCGTTGAGGCCCTGGTCCTTGACGTAGTAGCCGTCGATCCACTCCTTGGGATGTTCGTGGATCCAGCGGGAGGCGCGGGCCCAGGCGGCGACGTACTCGCGCAGGGCGGCCGCCTTGGCCGGGTCCTTGAGCGTCTCGGTGCGGACGTAGAGGTGGGCGGGGTCGTCGCGCAGGCCGTGCTGGACGGTCGTGGCGCCGTCCTTGCCGAACTTGGCGGTGTAGCGCTTGATGTTGACGCCGCCGATGGGCGCGACGTCCACCTGGCGGGAGGCCAGCGCGTTGGGGTAGACGTCGCCGGTGCTCGGCAGCTCGATCAGCTCGACGTCGTCCTTGGTGAGGCCGGCCTTCTTCAGCACCCTGAGCACGAGCGCGCCCTGCGCCTGCCCCGGGCTGTAGGCGATCTTCTTGCCGCGCAGGTCGGCGAGGGTCCTGACGTGTACGCCTGGGGCGATGCCGAGCTCGTACGTGGGGTGGGCGAGCGGGTCCTTGCGGAACTTCGAGGCCACGATCTTCACCGGCAGCCCGGTCCAGGTGGCGTGGATGGGCGGGATGTCGGCCACCGCGCCGACGTCGAGCGCGCCGGCCCTGAACGCCTCGCTCGTCTGCGGGCCGCCGCTGATGTTGGCCCACTCGATGGCGAACGAGAACGTCTCGATCTCGCCGGAGAGCTGCAGCGCCACCTTGGTGGCGGGGTCTCCGACGATCAGCCTGGCGCCTTGCGGGACCACGGTCGGCAGCGGCGCCTGCGCGGCCAGCTCTGGCCCGCCGGACTCCTGGGCGGCGCTCGGGGCGCAGGCCGTCAGGAGCAGCAGGACGAGTGCGGCGAGCGTGGGTCGTAACGAGGACGTGTGGTGGGGGCCCTGGCTCATGGTCTCGAAGGTACGAGCGCCAGGGGCCTAAGTCAACATTTCCTACCAAGTTTGCATGATTTTAGCAGTGGGTTCCGGTTCAGCCTGACACCGGAGGGGTCAGCTGGGCCGGGCGGAGCCGGCGAGACGGCGGAAGTCGGCGAGGCTCTGGCGGTAGAAGGCGAGGTCGCTCTCCAGCTTGGCCCTGGTGAAGCGACCGGGCTCGGCCTCGCGGGCGGACCTGCCCATCTCCGTCCAGAACGCCTCGGACGGCAGCGCGGCGGCCCCCTCCGGCAGGAACTTCAGCGCCTCGGCCACCGCGTCGGCGGCGTAGGTCCAGTCGGTCTCGACGGCGCGGACCCGCTGGGGGTCGGCCGGGCCGGCGGCATGGAAGAGGCCGCCCTCCAGGGCCCGGCTCGCGTACGTGCCGCCGATCAGCACCCACTGGCCGACGTCCAGCAGCTCGGACCTGCCCGTGCCGAACGTGGTGCGGGCCTCCCTGGCCGCGTGCTCGCCGGCGTACGAGACCGGCACCTCCACGCCGCCCGCCCGCACCAGCCACCCGTCGGGCACCTCGATGACCTCGGCGCCCGCCGACCCGCCCGAGACCGTCAGGTCGAGGTAGACGTGCGCCTCCACCAGCGAGCGCGCCATGACGGCGTCAGGCATGCCGGGCCGCCAGATCGCGGAAGGAGTCGCGGACGATCAGCAGCCGGTCGAGCTGGAACCTGCCGGGCTCGGCCGCCCGCATCTCCCTGCCCCGCTGCGACCAGAACCCGTCGTCGGGCACCTCGTCGGCGCCCGGCGGGATGAACTTGACGACCTCCTCGACGGCCGCCGTGGCGATCGACAGCGTGCGGTGGGCCTCCGCCTCGTCGTCCACCGGCACGTTGCCCGCCGTCAGGTCGGCCACCCACAGCCACTCCCCCGCGTCGAGCAGCTCCGACGGCTCCGGGCCGCCGAACGTGGGGTAGCCCGCCGGCATCGTCGGCCGCTCGGGCACCCCGAACAGATATTCGCGCTGCCTGCCACAGTCGTCGCAGGCCCCCCAGTAACGCGTGGCGAGCCCGTCGTCGACGGCGACCAGGCCGCTGTCCCACGCCGTCTCGACCGAGCCGCACGCGCACGGGTGCAGGTCGAGGTAGAGATGCGCCTCATCCCTCGTCCGTGCTATCGCGAACGCCATAACCGTCCTCTCCTCGCCGTTCTCCTATCATGCCCACACCCCCGAGGCTCCTGCCCCCGTCATCTCCCCGTCGTCACTGGGCCACGAGGTGGTCGGGCACTTCCTCCCTGCGACGGCCGCAGAAGCAGGGGCCGTCCTGCGGGCACTCGCACTCGGCCTCCCAGCCGCTGCCGTCGGCGAGCTCGCGGCCGCGTTGCAGGAACGTCTGCCGGTCGTCCGGCCGGGGGTCGGCGAGCATCGTTCTGAGGTCGGCGGCCAGCGGGGCGGCCACCAGGTGCAGCGGCGCGGCGGCGGCCAGGTCGTGCAGGATGCCGAGCCGGGCCGGGCGCTGCGCCGGGGTCGCGGCCCGCACCTGGCGGACGGCCTCGATCAGCGCCGCCACCTCCTGGTGCGGGCCGACCGGCAGCCCGAGCGCCGCCGCCAGCGCTCCAGCTGCGGTCGCGGCGGCGGCCCGCTCGTTCGCGCCGACCGTCTTCCGCCCATCCACCTGGTACGTCACCACACCACCGTCACCCTGCACCCCCGACCCGTTCGCCGCACCGGAGCCATTGGCCGCACCGGAGCCGTTCGTGACACCAGAGCCGTTCGCCGTGCTCAGGCCGTTCGCCTGCTGCGGGATGTTCACCTGGCCAGCGCCGTTCATGGGGCCGGCCAGGTCGGCGGGGCGGATCTCCATGACCAGGGGCGGGCGGCCGGGAACCCGGATGTCGAGCAGGCCGGGGCCCAGGACCCGGGCTCTGGCGCCCATGAGCGCGGCGGCCCTGCTGACCGCGTGGGCGGCGGCCAGCTCGGGCAGCTCGGGCTCGCCGCGCAGCGCCGCCACATGCTCGGGGGTCAGCTCGCCCGCCCTGGCCAGGGCCGCGATCTTGGCCGCCGCCCCCGGCTGCCCGGGTGCCAGGCCGGCCTTTCTCGCCTCGGCCTGGAGCACGGCGGCCATCCCGGTGGGCGCGGACCGCCCGCCGCCGAGCGCCGCCGCGATGGACCCGCGAACGGAGGCCCGCCCGTTGAGCACGTTGGCGAGGGACCCCTTGGTCCCGCCGTCGCGCCCTTCAGCGGTGGCGCCCGGTGTCCTGGGTGCTCCGCCGTTCAGGGGTGCTCCGCCGTTCAGGGCGGCTGCGATCGAGCCCTGCGTGGCGGTGCCGTTGAGGGCGTCGGCGATCGACGGGGCGGCGGGTTGGCGACCGTTGAGCGTGTCGATGAGGCCGCGCAGCTTGGCGGCGGTCGCCGCGTCCGCCGCGCTGACCGCGAGAGGCGTGCCGTTCGCGTCGGCGAGGGCCGACGGGACCGACAAGGCCGACGGGGCCGACGGGGCCGACGTGGGCCAGGGCGGGAGCGGTGGGGTGTGGCCGCGTTTGCGGAGGTCGAGCGCCAGGGCGTCGATGGCGGCCGCGATCCGGTCCCTGGCCTGCGGATCGGTGGTCGCCTGCCACTTGCGCGACAGGTGGGCGTGCTCGTCGAGCCGGGGCGTGACGCAGTGGTCGGTGCCCTCCTCCTGGGCCGACAGCGCCCCCCTGACGATCCCGTGCCGCGTACCGGCCTGTTGCGCGGCGCGTTCCTGGGCGACGTGCGAGATCTCGTGGACCAGCACCGACGAGACCAGGTCCGGGTGCACGCGGGGCCCGATGCGCATCACGTGCGGTTCCTCGGCGGTGCCCGCGTACAGGTCCGTACGTCCGACGAGCCCGGCGCCCGGGTCCTCGGCCAGCACGTGCACGTGCTGGTCGGCGGCCCCGGGGACCTGCACCACGAGGTGGTCGCCCGCGCTCCAGCCCAGGTGGGCGACGGCGCCGCCGAAGTCGGTGACGGACACGTCCTGCCCGCGGATCTCGTCGACGGTGAGGTCGGGGACGCCCTCGGGACGCGCGGTGGCGGACAGCGGGCTGCCGGGCAGCTCCTGGGAGTGCACCGACGGCGAGGTGGACCCCAGGAAGGTGCCGCCGCCGACGGCCGGCGTGGCCTCCTCCTCCTCGGCGATCTTCCAGACCGGTTCCGGCGGCGGCGGGAGCACGCCGCGCTCGTCCAGCGCGGCGGCGACCTGGTCGGTGAAGGTGCCGTGCACCGGCGAGGTGAGGAAGACGTGGCGCAGGTCGAGATCGTTCCGGTCCGCCGCGTCGAGCAGGTGGGGCGGCAGCGTGGAGAAAGCCTCGGCGAAACCGGCGTCACGCTGGCTGCTGCGCGCGCTGTCGTTGCGCACGGTGCCGTCGGGGGCGGCCAGGTAGCGGTGGATGCCGTCGGACTCCCGCACGTAGACGCTGGCCACCTGCCCGCGCTCGCGGGCGGTGACCCTGGCGTCCTGGAGGATCTGGATCAGCCCTTCGCGGCCGGGATCCGGCTGGAACGTGAACTGCGGCAGATCGTCCATCGGCGCCGCGACGCGGATGCCGCGCTGCATCTGGGCGTCCAGCGTCGCGAGCACCTCACCGGGCAACGTGAACATGGCGGTGGCGCTGGACAGGGCGGGCAGGAACTCACTGTCCCCGAAGGGCTTGACGTTGCCGTCGCGCTGCCGCTTGACCCGGGTGAAGGTCGCGTCGTAGTCCACCCGGAGGCGGACGGTGTAGAGCTTGCCGCTTTCGAACTTGCTGCGCTCGCTGCGCGCGCCCTGGTGCTGGCTCACGCTCTCCGAGGCCTGGGCGCCGGCGTTGGCGCCGTAGGACAGGCCGAGGACGCTCCAGCCGTTGCCCGTGCTCATGCCCGCGGGCTTGAGCCGGCCGCGGCCGATGGAGACGTTCTGCGCCTCGGCCCTTCTGTCGACCTCGCCCACCTCGCCGTCGAACGGCCCGGCCACGACGGTGAGGTCCGACTTGCGGGCCCTGACCGAGATGTCCACGCCCTGGGCATGGAACCTCGGCTCGGCGACCTGTGCCACCACCTGGCCGTCGGGCCCGCCGACGCGTTCCAGGCCGGTGATCATGCCGGAGTGCGACAGCCACGCGGACAGCGCTCCCGAGCGCTCCACGGCCGCCGCGTGGCCGATCATCTCCTTCAGCTTGCGCATGATGCCGGCGTGCAGTGTGGGCTTGTCATCGTGCTCGGCCAGCACCTCGGGGAAGACGCCCGGCGGCAGCTCCACCGAGCGCGGGTCGATCACCTCGGGCGCCGGGCCCGGGTCCTGGGCGACGGGGCGCACCATGTCGCTGGGGATGCGGCGTCGCAGCGTCATGTCGTACTCGCGCCGCACCACCAGGCGCTCGACGCGCGTCGCGTCCCTCTTGGCGCGGATCTTGGCGGCCAGGCCCGGCACGTGCCGCTCGAACGGGACCGGCCGTACCCGGACGGGGCGGGTCGAGACCTCCAGGACGAGCACCTGGTCCTGCTCGATCGTGGTGTCGCCGACGAACCTCGCGACGCGCAGCAGCCGCATGACGTTGCGGATCGCGGTGCTGGCGAAGGAGCGGTTGCGCTTGGTGGACAGGCCGAACCTGCCGTCAGCGCCGTCCTGGCTGTCGCTGTAGTCGAGACCGGCGGACCACGCGGCGCTGTACGACTCCGTGCGGGTGGCCTCCTCGCCCCTGTAGCGCTGGATGATGGTGCCCTGTTCGTCGGTCTGGCTCACCATGCGCGCAAGGCGCGGGTCGCCCGCGCTGACCGTCCGCAGGCGGATGGTGACGACCTGGGAAGCCTGGCTCTCCGAGGCGTTCTGCACGTCGTACTCGCGCTCGAATCCGCGCCGCGACCACATCTCCTCGAGGTGGACCTTCGGGCGGGCTCCGTTGAGGTCCACCCGGAGCTGCCGGTACAGGTTGGGCGTGTGCTCGGTGACGCCGGGCAGCGCCTCCTCGACGGCGTTCATCACCTCGTCGAGGATGTCGACCTGCTCCCCGCTCGGACGGTTGCGCACGACGAACGACTCGGGGACGCTGACGCCCATGCCGTGCTCGTACTGGGGTGCGACGACGACCTCTCTGAGCTGGTCGTTGACGGTCTGGGCGGCGGTCAGGGCCTCGTCCAGCCGGACCCAGCCCTTGCCGGGGTCGTGCCGCGCGGCGTCGGCGGCCGGGGTGACCGCCGGGCCGATGTCGGCGACCTTCTTGAGCGCTTCGAGCAGCCGGGTCGGATAGTGCTTCTTTCCCAGGCCGATGTCCTCGCCGCGGTGGTTCGCCTCGGCGCTGACCTGGACGTACCGGTGGATCAGCGGCACCGCGACCGTGCGGTGCAGGTTCATGTGGCCGTTGAGCCAGCGCTCGACCGCGTCGGCCACGACGGGCACCGGCAGGTTCAGCTCGCCTTCGGCGAACAGCCGCAGCGCGTCGTTCTCGGGGACGACGAACACGCCTTGGCCGCGGCTGCGCAGCGCGGCGCCCCGCCGCTCGCCGGCCAGGTCCAGCCCGATCTGGGACGCCTGGCGGGTGGTCACCTTCGCGATGACGTCCACCGGCACCCGGATCCGGTACTTGCGGCCCACCGCGATGCCGAGGAACTCGGTGCCGAAGATGGCGACGAGCGCGGCCGCCACGGCCTTGACCCGGTTGCGCCCCGGCAGCGACACGGAGCCGGTGTCGCTGGTCGTGCCGCCGTCGTCGGCGTCGCCGACGCTGTTCGTCAGGCCGCCCAGGAGGTTGCGCGCCGCGCTCCAGCTGATGCCGGCGCTGCGCAGGGCGAGCATGATGTCGCCTGACACCGGGTCGGCGATGTCGACGAACTCCGCCTCGCCGAGCACCCCTCGCACGTCCATCCGCACGCGCGTGGGCGAGGCCCCGTTGATGTCGAGCACGACGTCGTTCACGACCGGGCCCTCGAAGATGTGGCCGGCGAGATGGTGGCGGCTCAGCATCGGCCAGAGCTGGATCAGCGGCGCGACGCTCTTCCGCAGCGCCTTGGGCAGCAGGTTCCTGACCTTGGTGATGTCGCCCAGCTCGCGGCCGGCGTCGAAGTGCTCCAGCCTGGCGATCTCCATGAGCCGCTTCGACGGCTTGCCGATCTTGCCGCTGAAGCGCGGGCCGCCCTCGTGGGAGAGCAGGCCGGCGGGGACCATCAGCAGCGGCTTGACGGCACGCGGCTCGACCAGCGTCGTGACCTCGTCGCCGTGCAGGTGGTCGACCTGGACCGTCGCGTCGGTCAGGACACTGGCGGTCGGCTCCTTGTTGTCGTCCTCCGTCATGCCGACGTTGTTGACCATGCTGGAGGTGCTGGTGCCGGCCGAGAACGTGCGGTCGCCGCCGACGTTCACGCCCGCGCTGTGGGAGACCCCGTCCTCCCCCTGCCCAGGGCCGTCGGTCTTGCCCAGGGAGCCGCCGAGGGCCTTCGTGACCGACCGGTTGATGCCCCGTCCTGAGGTGTCGCTGGCGATGTCGAGGTGGGTCCGCACCTTGTGGGTCTGGCCGACGCCGGTGCCGGTGTCGCCCTCGTCCTGCCGGATCACGATGTGCAGGGCGTGCAGGTCGAGGGCTCGACCGACGCCGTGCGACTGCAGCGGGACGATGACGCCGCCCTGGGTGAGCTGGTCGAACCCGCTGCGGAGCGCGCTCTCCTGCAGGTGGGCCTTGATGTCGTCCTCGTTCAGCTGCTGGGCGGCGCGGACGAGCAGGTTGTCGCTGTAGACGCGCCTGCCGTTCTCGCCTCTGGTGGACACCAGGCCGGTGTGCTCGAGCTTGTCGATCACCTCCTGCACGAGGTTCCCCAGCCCGCGGATCTCCCGCACGTCGGTGGGGCCGGCGCCGCGCAGCCGCCCCTCTCCGGCGCCGAGCCAATCGGGCAGCCCGATCCTGCGGCCCGTGATGGGCTCCTGGGCGGGCTCGTCCGCGGGCACGGGCAGGCCGTCGGCGTCGAGCCTGATCTCGCCGTTGTCCCTGACGAACGCCTGGACCGGTACGGGGTCGCCGGCGTACCAGGCGTCCACCGCCTGCTGGCGTACCAGCAGCTCGGTCAGGAACGGGTCCAGCTCCTTTGCCGGCCGGCCCGCCCGCTCGACGGTGAACGTGAGCTTGACCTGCTTGCGGTGCGTCACCGACATGCCGCTGCTCTTGTCCACCTGCGGGTGCACGGCGACCTCGTTGGCCGTCGAGGCGGACGACTGGGAGATCGGCACGCCGGCCTTGACCTCGGGCTTGATCGAGTCGGCGGAGTAGTCGCCGAGGGGGCCGAGCACGTCCACGTTGTTGAGGCCGTCGGAGGTGATCTTCGCGGCCACCTTGCCCTCGATCGAGCCGCCGTGCTCGATCCTGGTGGTGGAGGTGGCGGTCTCGGTGAGCACCCTCTCCTGCAGCACGTCCCGCGTCCAGCCGCCGAGCAGCTCGGTCTCCTCCTCGACGACCTCGGCGGTGGCGGTGATCCGGGTGTCGGGCATGCCCTGCACGGCGAGGTTCACCGGCAGGCCGGACTCCAGCACCTGCGCGAAGCGCAGCTGCATCTCGCGGACGACGAACCTGCGCAGGTTGTCGCGGGCGCCGGTGCCGATCTTGGTGTAGTCGCCGCCGAGCTCGGCGGCGAGCGCCTCCAGCGCCTCCTCCAGGCCGGTCATGCCGAGGACCGCCTGGTTCGGCACTCCGGGGCGGCGCTGGTCGGCGGGGATCGTGAGGGTGCGGGTGACGTTGGGGTCGATGGCGGAGTGCCACACCCAGATGCGCTGGGTGTGGGAGTCGCCTGGCTTGCCGGTCGTGACCTCGACGGGGTCGCTCCACGTGGTGTTCCGCCCGGTGCGCACCTGCACCGTCCACTTGGCGTCACCGTCGAAGAGCGCCGCCTCCGTACGGTTGTCCGCGACCGTGCCGCCCTGCTCGAACATGCTGCCGCCGCTGGAGATCGACCAGTTACGGCTCGCGCCGCCGCTGATGGCGACGCCGGCCACCCCCATCACGTCGGCGATCGAGCCCTTGGGCAGCCACTGCGCCAGTTTCCGCGTGTCGAACTCCGCCGACGTGCCGAGGCTGCCCGACTCGGTGGCGGTGTAGGACTGTCCCGTCTGGTAGAAGTTGCCCTGCGTGAGCTGGGACGCCCGCATGCCCGGGTCGGCCACCTCCACCAGGTCCGACACCGTGAGCGCGAGCCGCACCTCGACCGCCTTGCGGCCGTGGCCCGCGACCAGCACCAGGCCGTCGCCCGCCACCACCTTGTGCCAGTCGGCGCGGATGAGGGTTTCCAGCTCGCCCGCTTTGTACTGCTTGACGGACTTCTGGGCTCTCAGCTCCTGGTTGACCTTTTCGGTGAGCTCGTCCAGGTGGGCCAGCCGGCCGGTGGGCATCGACTCGGTCAGCGACCAAGGGTCGGGGCGGGTGTGGCCGACCGCCGCGTCGTACCCCATGTGGGACGCCGCGACCTCGCGCAGAGCGGCCTGCGCGAGCATGGGCAGCGTGACCTCGTCGGGCCGGCTCAGCCGGGGCGGGCCGGACATCGCCTCGAGCAGCCGCGCGTACCGCTCGTGCGCCTTCCTGGCGCGGATCGCGGCGTTCAGTGCGGTCCCGTACACGGCCGCGCGCCGCTCGTGCCGCTCCTGCTGGTCCCGAGCGGCGCGGGCCTCCTCGACGGCCGCCGCGCGCCGGCGCTCGACGCCGCTGTCCTTCTCCTTGGTGGTCTTCCTGGCGGCCGCTTCGGCCTGCCTGGCGTTGTCGCGCGCCTCCCTGGCGCTCGCCTTGTACTGCTCGCGCAGCCGCCGCAGGGTCTTCTCGGACTCCTTGAGCCGCTCGGCGGTCTGCCGCGCCTCCGCGACGCTCGGGGCGTCGCCCAGGCGGGGGATGTCGAGGGTGGTCCGCTCGTGGTCGGGCCCCGCCTCCCAGGGAGCGGGCGGCACCTCGACGCCTCGGGCGCGCAGCGTGGCCAGCAGACCGTCGATGTCGACGGCCGTCGCGCGCTGCTCTGGCACCGTGTCGGCGGTGTTCCAGCGCTCGATCAGGTACGCCAGCTCGTTCTGCTGGGCGGTCACGCACTCGTCCCTGGAGTTGGCGGCGACGCCGCTCGGCAGCATCCGGCGCAGGATCCTGCGCAGCGGGCCCCTCGACATGGCCTCCTGCCGCTGGAACGTGTGCGTGATCTCGTGCAGCCAGACCCTGGTGAGCTGGTCGGTGGCGATGCGGGGGGCGAAGGTCACCAGGTGCGGGCCGGTGTCGCTGCCCGTCCGCACCTGGGTCGTCGCCATCTCCCGCTGGCCGGGCCTGCCGATGGTGAAGCGGAAGTGCTGGGGGCCGTTCGCGGTGTCCACGACCAGGACGTCGCCGTCCCATGAGAAGCCCCGCACGTTCCCCGCGCCGTGCACGAAGTGCTGCGGGTCCAGGTTCGCGACGGCCTGCTTGATCTCGTCCGTGGTGACGTCGGCGCCGCGGCCGCTGTCGGTGACGTAGCGGGTGCCGGGGATCGGGTGCGAGGTGACGGTTCCCGGCCTGCTGGTGTGCGCCTGCGGGCGGGCGGCGCCGGCGGGGGCGTCCGACGACAGGTTGGGGTCGGAGGCGACGAGCACCAGTAACGCGGCGGCGTCCACCACCAGGTCGGCCTGGGCGGCCACCTCGGCGGCGCGGGCGTCCAGCGCCCTCCGGACGCGCCGCATCGTGGCGTTCGGCAGGACGCGGTGGCCGCCGTCCTGCTTCGGGACGAGCACCTCGCCGCTGGGGCCGATCACGGCGCCGGGGAACGTGGTGGTGAGCGCTTCCAGCAACGCCGCCCGCGCCCTGATCGGCCCGCCCGCCCTGTTGGACGCCTGCCCGTCCGTGTCGCCCTGGTCGGCGGTGGTCAGGCTGGTCACCGGCGTGCCGGTGTCCGCCTGGCCGTTCGCCGCCTGGCCGTTCGAGGCGGCCTGGGCGGGTGTCGTCTGGGGGGTCGCGTCGCTCTGGCCGGACGCGTCGGGCTGCCGGCCGGTGTCCGTCTGGTCGGACGCGTCGGGCTGCTGGGTCGTGTCCCCTGCCGTCGTGTCGGCCGTCGTGTCGGCCGTCGTGTCGGCCGTCGTTTCCCCGCTCGTGGCGCCCGTGGTGGTGTCGCCGGTCGCCGGGTCGCCGGTCGGCGTGCTCGGCTCCTGGGTGGTGGCGGGCTGCTGGGAGGACGTGTCGGGCTGCGGCGTGGTGGCCGGCTGCGGCTCGGGCGCGGTGGCCGCCCGCGTGTCCGCCTGCTGCTCGCCGGTGGTGTCCGTCTCCGGCTCCGGAGCGGTGTCCTGGCGCGGCTCGGGGGTGGTGTTCGGGTGGCTCTGGTTGTTCGAGGTCTGCCGGGACGAGGTGTCGGCCGAGGAGGGGGCGTCAGCGGTGGCCGGGGTGGCGCGGCGCTCCTGAGTCGTCTCGGGGGTCTCGTCCGCGTTGTCGTCGGGGGCCGGGGTGACGGCTTGCTGCTGGTCCGGGGTGCGGCGACGGGTCGAGGAGTCGGCGTCGGGCAGGCCGGGACCGGGCCGGTTCGCCGAGGACGAACCGGCAGGCGTCGTCGTGCTCGCCGTACGCTGAGCGGGAACGTTGACCGGATCGGCGATGCGCACCCCGCCGGAGCCCACGGGCGACATGCCGTCGGGGCCGGTCGGCGCGTTGGCGGGACCGGTGGGACCACCGGACGGGCCGCCCGCCGGACTGCCGGCGGCGGCGCGGGCCGCGTCGGCACGGGCGGCGGCGTCGTAGGCGGAGGCGAGCGAGGTCGCCGGGTGCGCCAGCGCCGAGACCACGTCGGGATTGAACGGGCTGATCGTCCCGGTACGCCCCACACCACCGAGGAAGGCCCCGGTCATGGACTCGGCGGTGAACGGATTCTGCCACTCGCCGTACATCACGCCCATGCTGAGGCCGCTGCCGACCGGCGAGGCGAACGTGTTCGCCGCGCCGGTGGTCGCCGCCCGCCCGGCGAAGCCCGGCAGCACCCCGGTGACCCGCGAGATCGGCCCGGACAGCACGGTCCCGGCGACGGCGCCCGTGCCGGCGCCGAGGCCGGTGGCCGCCAGCTCCTTCCAGTCCAGGTCCTTACGGGTGCCCATCTCGATCTGCTGCGACTGGGCCTTCCAGGCGATGAAGACCTCCTCGCCGATCTCCTCGACCAGCTCTCTGCCGATGGGCGAGGCCAGGAAGCGGAGCAGCAGCCCCCGGCCGGTGGGGCCGGCGAGCGCGGCCACCTGGGCCAGCCTGACCGCGCCGACCTGCTTGCCGGCCATGGCGGCGAGCCTGCTCAGGATGCGGCTGATCGCCGCCCGCGCCATGGCCGCGTACTTCCCGATCAGCGGGGTGGCGGAGGCGGCGGTGAAGAAGTTGACCAGCAACACGATGGCGATGGCGACGACCGTCACCCAGAAGGTCACGTTGATCGACAGCTTGGAGTACTGGGTCTGCACCGCGAAGTTCTGGGCCTGCAGGGCGTAGGCGTGGGCGTTGTTGCTCACGCCCGCCATGCCACCCTCCTTGCCGTACAGCTCACGGGCCCTGCCGACGAACTTGGCGGTCGCGGGCGCCTGCCAGCCCGTCACGATGGTCCGCGCGGCGGAACCGGCGGGCTCGGCGGAGGAGATCGCGCCGTCCGACAGCGCAGCGTAGCGGCGGGCCAGCTCCGACAGGCCGGCCTCGCTGGCCGAGGGCCACGCCTGCCCGGCCGACAGCATGGGGATCAGCCAGTAGACCACCCAGTCGGGCAGCGCCTCGGTCTCCCATACGGGCCGAACGTCGCTGTCGATGCGGACGATCTGCTTCTCGACGGATTGTCCTCCGAAGCCGGGATCGGGCCCCTGGACGTTCGTACCGCCCGTGTGCGACATGGACCCCGTCTCAGACTTCCCGCGTCATGCGGGTGAGGCCGTCCCTGATGTCCGCGTCCGTCTCCAGGGTGTTGTCGATGGCGGCGCGCAGGCGGTCGCCGGCGTCCACGACCTGCTCGGCCAGCCGCTTGCACTGGTTGATCATCTCGTAGGGCCCGCCCTCGGCGAGGTGCGCCCGGTAGAAGGCCATGCCTTCGGTGCCGTCGCCCCACGGGGCGGTGGACAGGTGCGCCTCGACGTCGGCGGCCAGCTTGGGCAGGCTCTTGCCGACGTCCTCGGCGGTGGTGGACCAGGCGGACATGCCGCGGTCCACGACGGTCTTGGAGATGAAAGCGCCGCTCCAGTCCTCGTTCACCGGTCGCCTCCCATGTCGTCGATGAGCCGGGCCATCACGGCCTCCACGTCGCCTTCGAGGTGCGCCTTGAACTGGTCGGGCGGGATCACCGGCTCGAAGATCTCCATGACGCGCTCCTGGGCGGCCGCGGCGGCCCTGTGCGCGGTCTCGGCGATCGTGTCGGCGAGCGCGCGGGCGTCGGGACGCCGGTAGATGCGGGGATCGAGGTCGAGCCTGATCAGGTCGCCGCGCGGGCCGACGGTGACGGAGACCAGGCCGTCGCGCGAGGTCTCGGTGACCTGCACGGCCCTGGCCTTGGCGTGCAACTCCAGCCCTTCGTCCTGCAGCCGGGTGAACGTCTCGCGCAGCTCGTCGGCGTACGCCCGCATCGCGGCGACGTCCGGACCTTCCGAAGCCCCCATAGCCCCCTCGCCACTTTCGCCCATGTGACGCCACATGTACCTGAGGAGTAAGTTTCCGTCACATTAACACCAGGAAACAAGGGGCTGACCTAAACATGTGGATTTCCGGAAGTGAGCGACACGGCCTCCTCCCGTAGCTCGGTCACCTCCGAGCGGGGCGCCCAGGCCCGCCACACGCCGCGTTCCACCCGCTCCAGCCCCAGGTCACGGGCCCGTGGCGCGGACCCGCCGAGGTATTCGAGCAGCAGCAGCCCGTCGCGTTCTTCGTGCACCTGGAACGGCTCGTCACGCCACCGGCACACGACCGTGACGAAGTGCAGCGACTCGCACTCGGTCACCGGCACCGTACGCACGTGGCAGCCGGGCTCCACCTCCTCGAAGCCGTCCAGCGGTACCTCGCTGCGCAGGCGTACCCACAGCTCCAGGGCGTGCGGCTCGGGGCTGGCCGGGAAGACCGAGCCCTGCCAGCGGGCCCGGTAGGAGTGCCACGACGTCATGGCGTCCTGCCCACGAGGTACCAGCGGCGCAGGTCGCCGTGGTAGACGGCACGGCGGTGCTCGGTGCCGGCGTTGGTCAGCTCCCAGATCTGCGCGCCGTGCGGCAGGCCCACGCCGTACACCTTGTACTCGCGGACGATGGAGCCCACGTTCGGCACCAGCCCCATCCCCACGAACGGCGGCTCCTCCACCACCCAGCCGGCCACGGCCTGCCGGCCCTCCTCGTCGGTCCCCCCGTACGGCGTCCGGTAGAGCTCCAGGCCGACGGGCCGCCAGCGCAGCATGTTCAGCGAGCCCGACTCCGTGATCAGCTCCTCCTGCCCGAGTGCGGCGGCCAGCACGGCGGGGGTGGCGATGTGCGAGACGTCGAGCGCGTGATGGCAGTAGCCCGACACCCGGGGCTCCGGCGTGGACAGCAACTCGGGGATGTCGGCGGCGGCGAGCAGCTTCTGCATCACCGGCACGCCGGAGCCGGGGGCCAGCAGCAGATCCTGGATCAGGGTGGGCACGGCCAGGCGGGCGACCGTGCCGGATTCGAGCATGAACGACGCCGGCAGCCCCGGGTTGATCGCCAGCCCCCAGCGCAGGTCGGGCCAGACGGCGGCGAGCTCCGTCATCGAGACGACCCGGTAGTGCGTGGCGGCGCCGCCCGTGGCCCGCGTCATCCCCTCGACCGAGGTGAAGGCGATCACCCAGGTCCGCTCGGCGTCGGCGGCGGTCGCCCACGCGGGGGGCTCCGCACCGGCCGCCGCGGCGGCGGTGATCGGCAGCGCCAGGTCGGCCTCACGCAGCAGGCTCAGGCACAGCGCCTGCTGCCCGTCCTGGTGAGCGGCCCACAGCTGTTCTTCGAACGGGCCGGCCGGAAGATGATCTGCGACGGTCACGCGGACAATTCTGTCCTGTTTTGCGAGGGATTCACCCCGCTGCCCCGGTACTGGTGAAGCCCGGCTCAGCGCGTGGGGACCGGGGTGCGCGGCGGCGTGGCGCGGCTCTGGTGGTGGGCGGCCGCGCGGAGTGCGCGGTAGAGGAGCCGGGCGTCGCCCAGGCGGTGGCGCAGCAGCCGTTCGAGGCCGCCGATGGGCACGAGGTTCTGCGGGGCGCGCGGGTCCTTGTAGTCGACTCCCGCCAGCGGCGGCAGGGCACGGGTGAGGGAGTCGGCCAGGCGTACGAGGTCGTCGAGGGGCAGGTCGGCGCTCGCCTCGCAGCGGACGACGCCCGCCCACGGCATGTCGGAGGTGGTGGGCAGCCGGAGGTACCAGGTGTGGCGGCGCCAGCTCGTCCCCATGAGGAAGACCGGGGTGCGCTGGCCGGGCAGCAGCTCCGACACGGTGGCGGCCTGCGGGGCGGGCAGGTAGGCGGTGTGGTGGGTCTTGACGTAGCCGACCGTGCGCGGCAGGTGCGTGCGGCCCCGCAGCGGCCCGTCCACCAGCAAGAGGTCCTCCTCCCCCGCCTCGGCCCTGTGCCGGACGGCCAGCTCGACCTCCAGCTGGGTGAGGTGGCGCTGCAGGGCCAGGGTCAGCTCGTCGGCCCCCGGGCCTGGGGCGCGGCGGGCGCGGTAGGCGGCGGCGGTGGTGACGACGTCGCCGGCGTACGGGGAGGCGCTGAACAGCGACCTGCTCACCTCGACGGCGACCGGCGCGGCCCCGGCCCCCGAAGCGCAGCGGACGATCCCGGCCGCGCACGACGCCGCGATGCCGGGCAGCGCGGTGGGGTCGCCGTCGGCGTACGTCCACAGGCGCGCGTCGATGCGGCGCACCCCGTCGGCGATCAGCAGCACCTCGGGCGGCGCGACGCCGGGGCCGGGCGTGATCGGGCGCCAGCGGGCGGCGGTGAGCTCGACGTCGAGGTCCAGCTCGGCGCTGGTGGCGTCGAGCTCGGCCAGCGCCTCGGCGTCGAGCGCGGCGGAGTAGGACGGGTCCCACGCGTCGACGGTGAACCCTGCCGTCATGCGGTCGTCCTGGACAGATGTGACCCCTTGGCGTCGCGGCCGACCTCGAAGCGTACCGGGATGCGGTCGGCCAGCGCGGGCACGTGCGTGACGACGCCGACCATGCGGTCGCGGCCGGCCGCCAGGCGTTCGAGCGTGGTGGCCACCGTGTCGAGGGTGGCCGGGTCGAGGCTGCCGAAGCCCTCGTCGAGGAAGAGCGAGTCGAGACTGCGGGCGGCGGTCGCCGACAGGCCGGCGACCTGGTCGGACAGCGCCAGCGCCAGCGCGAGCGCGGCCTGGAACGTCTCGCCGCCCGACAGGGTGCGCGCGTTGCGCCGCATCCCGGCCTCGGCGTGGTCGATGACCTCGATCTCGTTCCTGGCGCCGAGCGCGAGTTCGTACTGACCGTCGGACAGCTCGCGCAGCGTCTCGGATGCGGCGGTGACGAGCAGGTCGAGCGCCTCGGTGCACAGCCACCGCTCGAACGCGTCGGCCCGCAGGCACTGCGCCAGCTCCTTGGCGACCCTGGCCCGCTCCTCCTCCTTCTCGGCGCGCTCGCGCAGCTCACGAGCGGCCGCCCGATTCTCCTTGACCCTGTCCAGCCACGCCTGCGCCTGCGCGACGGCCGCACTGACCGCCTCACCCAGCGCGGCCGGCCGCTCGGGTACGGCCACCTCGTGCTCGGTGAGCTGGGCGACCACCGACGTCCACAGGGCGCGGGCCTGTCGTCCGGTCTCGGCGATGCGGGCCTCCTGGCTCTCCAGCGCGGCGCGCTCGCGGCCTTCCGCCTCGTCGCGCCAGGCCAGCAGGGCCGTCCATGCGTGGTGCAGGTCGGCGCGGTCGAGCGGCGGCGCGCCGAGCGGGACCACGGTGTCGCGCGCGGCCTCGATGTCCCGCCAGAGCCGCTCGGTCCGGCCGGCCAGCTCGTCGGCCCGCTTCCTGGCCTTGGAGAGCTCGGCACGGGCCTCCCGCGCGGCCCGCCGCGCCCCGGCCGCCCGCCGCTCCGCCTCCCGCCCCGCAGCCACGCGCCCTTCCAGCTCACCTCGCCACGTGGCGATCCACTCCCGCTCGACCCGCCCGTCAAAAGGCTCCACCACAGAAGCGGGCCGCGCCTCGTGCTGCCCGTCGCCGGCCCTCTCCCCGGGCGCCTCGGCGGCCGTCCCCGGGCGGGCCCCCGCGTCGTTGCCGGGTCTCCCCGCCTCGTCTTCCTGCAGGACGCGGGACAGCTCCTTGCGCAGGGTGGTGGCGCGGGCGGTGAGGTCGTCGACCGTGCGGTCCAGGTGGCGGAGTTCGGTGAGCGCTTCCGTGTGTGCGCGGCCGGCCTGGTCGGCCTCGCGGCGGGCCGTTCTGAGGTGCTTCTCGGCGGCGTGCAGATCCGCCGTGGCTGGGTGGTGGGGCAGGCTGGTGACGGGTTGCAGGCAGGTGGGGCAGGGGTCGCCGACGACGAGGCGGCGGGCCAGGCCGGCGCCCGCGTGGGCGTCGCGGAGCCGGTCGCGGGCCTGCTCGGCTTCGGTCGCCGCGGCGTCGAGCGTGCGGGAGCGGGCGGCGAGCGGCTCCAGGGCGGCGCGGGTCTTCACGGCCTGCGACTGGGCGGCGTCCAGGTCGGCGAGCAGGCGTTCGTACGTGTCCAGCGCCTGGAGGCGCTCCAGGAGCACGGCGGGGTCGTCGTGGGCGGCGAGCTCGTCCTCGGCGCGCTGCTCGGCGGCCTCGGCGGCGGTCACGGCCCCAGTGAGCACGGCGACCTCGCCGGCGGCGGCGCGGGCACCGGAGGCGAGGGTGGGGACGTCGGCGGGCAGGGCCAGCGCGGTCAGCGCGGCGAGCCGGTCGCGCAGCGCGTCGCGTTCGCCGGCGAGGCGGCGCAGCTCCTCGTCGTGGCCGCGCAGCCCCTCCAGGTCCGTCCTGATCCGCGCGTCGAGGGCGTGCAGGGCGGCGAGCCGGCCGGCGGCGGCGCGTTCGGCCGGCTCGTCGGCGTCGGCGAGCCTGGCCAGCCGCTCGCGGGCGAACCCGGCGGCCTGCGCGGCGGCCTGCTCCTCCTGGACGGCGCGCTGGCGGACGCGTTCGTAGACGTCGGCGTCGAGGAGCTGGACGAGCAGGTCCTGGCGTTCGCGCGGCTGGGCGTGCAGGAACTCGGCGAACCTGCCCTGCGGCAGCACCACGCACTGGGTGAAGAACCGGTACTCCAGCCCCGTGACGCGCTGCACCTCGCCGGTGACCGCGGCCCCCTCGGCGACGGGACGGACGACGGCGGCCAGCAGGTCCTCCAGCTCGGCCGACGCGGGCACGGACGGGTCGAGCTCGTCCAGCCGGGCCTCGGCGGTGTGCACCTTGCCCTTGGCGTCGCGCCTGAGCGCCCGCACCACGGCGAGCCTGCGTCCCGCGCTCTCGAAGACCAGGGCGACCTTGGCGGAGACGGCGGACGGCGCGAGGGCGTGGGCGATGACGTTCTCCTTGCCCCAGCGCGGCACGGTGCCGTAGAGGGCGAAGCAGATGGCGTCGATGAGCGTGCTCTTGCCCGCACCGGTGGGACCGACCAGGACGAAGTAGTCGACGCCGGAGAAGTCGACGGTGGCGGGCTCGCGGAAGCTGCCGAAGTCGTCGAGGTGCAGCCGCAGCGGGCGCATCAGCCGGTCACCTCCTCGTGCAGGCGGTCGAACAGGGCGGCGACGCGGTCGTCGTGGCGGCCGGAGGCGGCGAGGTAGTCGCGGAAGAGATCACGGGGGCTGCGGGCGGGGCCGTCCGCGGCGGTGCGGCGGGCGTCGCGTACGGGACGGAAGCGCTCGTGGACGGTGACCTCCAGCGCGGTGGGCAGGATCTCGCGCACGGTCTCGGCCAGCCCTGGCCTGGGCGGCTCGGTGACGACGACCCGCAGCCACGTCTCCGCCAGGCCGGGCGCCATGGCGGCCAGCTCCTCCAGCGTGCCCGTCCTGGTGGCCAGCGCGCGGGCCGAGGCGATGGGCGCCTCGCGCACCTGGGCGGGACGCCCCGGCTCGACGGTGACCAGCAGCGCGCCGGGCGTGTTGTCCTCCTCGCCGAAGTCGACGGCGAGGGGCGAGCCGCTGTACCAGATGGGGCAGGGGCCGGGGATCTGCTGGCGGCGGTGCAGGTGGCCGAGCGCGGCGTACTGGGTGGCGGGCGGGAACGCGGTGGGCTCGAAGTAGTAGGAGAAGATCGACTGGGCGCGCCGCTCGCCGCCGCCGAACCGGCCGCTCGGCAGCGTGCCGTGGGTGGTGACGAGGTTGACGGTGTCGGCGGAGAAGCCGTCGGTGAGCGCGCCGACCAGCTCGGCGATGCGGGCGGCGTAGTCGCGGTTGTGCTCGGCGGGCGTGCCGGCGAGCACTTCGGCGGCGCGTACGACGTACCGATGCGACAGGAACGGCAGCACGGCCAGCCGCACGGGCTCACCGGATCGTGCGGTGAAGGCGAGGGTGCCGCCCTGCTCGGGACGCCGGAACGCGCCGACGACGTGGATGCCGAGCTTGCCGAGCACCGGCCGGTAGACCTCCAGCAGGTGCGGGTTGTCGTGGTTGCCGGCCAGGACCACCACGTCGCGCCCGCCCTCGTGCAGCGCCATCAGGGCGTTGAGCACCAGGGCCTGCGCCTCGGGGGTGGGGGCGCTGGTGTCGAAGAGGTCGCCTGCCACGAGCACCGCGTCGACGTCCTCGCCGCGGGCCAGCCGGACGAGGTCGCCCAGGACGGCGCGGTGCTCGTCCATGCGGTGGCGGCCCTTGAGTACCTTGCCGACGTGCCAGTCGGCGGTGTGCAGGATCTTCATGCGCTCGCCTGACCTAGAAGGGCGGGATGTCGTCGTCGGCGCCCGGCAGCCCGGCGAACGGATCGGCTTCCCGGCGCGGCGCGGGCCGCTGGGCCGCCTCGGCGGGACGGGTGGCCCAGGCGGGGAAGGGGAAGGTGACGGCGAGCGGCACGGGGATCTCGGGCTGGGTGACGAACATGGTGCCCGGCCTCGCGATCGTGGCGCGGTCGCGGGTGGCGGCGGGCAGCCAGCCGTACTCGGGGCGGGTGGCCTCGGCCGGGTCGAGGCGGCCCGCGACGCGGACCGAGCAGTTGGCCACGATGCGCCGCTCGACCTCGGAGGCGGTCTGCTGGGCGCCGATGAGGATCACGCCCAGGGACCGGCCGCGCTCGGCGACGTCGAGCAGGATCTCCTTGATGGGCGACTCGCCCTCGCGGGGGGCGTACTTGTTGAGCTCGTCCAGCACCACGAACAGCAGCGGCTTCGCGGTGCCCGCGCTCTCCTTGCGGGCGAACTCGCCGCGCAGCGTCACGCCGACCACGAACCGCTGCGCCCGCTCTGGCAGGTTGTGCAGGTCGACGATGGAGACCTGGGCGTCGGATGTGCCGATCGCGTGCGGCCGGCCGCCGGGCAGGTCGCCGCGGACGATCGGCGACAGCGCCCTGACCGCGCCGCGCAGCCTGCGCAGGAACGCGTTGACGGTGCCCAGCGGGGTGGGCGCGCCGGTCCAGGTGGCGCGGGTGCCCTCGTCGGCGAGCTGCGCGCCGACGACGTCCACCAGGTCGCCGAACGTGCGGCAGATCGGGCCGCTCTCCTCGCCTGGGCGGCGGATCCGTACGGCGCCGCCCTCGCCCACCGGCTCGGCCCACGCCTGCAGCCTGGCCGCGACCTGGCCGACGAGCAGCGAGTATTGGGCCCGCTCGTCGTCGGCGTCGCTGAAGACGAAGCGCAGCAGCTCATCGGCGCAGAACTCGGCCAGCGTCCAGTAGTAGGCGCTGACGTCGCGGGTCCTCGCCGAGACGTCGGGCACGCCGTTGGGGTCGCGGGGGCGCGGCGGCGCGAACACGTGAACGCTGCCGAACGGCCCGGCGGGCAGGCCGAGCCGGGCGTACTGGGCCGTGGCGGCGGCGTCGAGGCGGGTGTTGGCGTGGTCGAGGAAGAGCAGGTCCTCGCCTTTCACCGAAAAGATCAGGGCTTTGGTGTTGGCGGCCTCCGCGCCCAGCACGCCGGAATTGAATATCGAATAGATGAGGAATGTGGCGAATGACGTCTTCGTCGCCACGCCGGAAACGCCGGAGATCGACACGTGGGCGCCGCGGGTGCCGTCGAGGAAATCGAAATTGACGTACATCGGCTGCCCGTCGCGGCCCAGCCCCATGGGGACGCGCCGGTCCATGACGTCGAAGTAGAGCGCCTGGTCGCGGTCATCGCTCTCGGCGCGGTAGACGGGCGCGCCGGGCAGCGGCGGGACGAAGATCTCCGGCTCGACCCGGGTGACACGCACCTCGGCGCACTCCACCACGGCCGCCGGGAGCGCGCCGTCGGCGATCAGGAAGACGTCGGAGTCGAAGCCGGCGCCCTCGTGACGCGCCTCGACGGCCGACACCACACCCGCCACCAGCACCGGGCCGTAATCGGGGGTGTCGCGCCTGGTCACCACCACGTCGTCGAGCTGCACGACACGGCCAGGCTCCAGCCCGACCCAGAACGACAGCGGGGAGGCGGCATGCGTGCCGAGCACCCTGCCGACCGCGTCACCCGACGCGGCGGTCCCGCCCGTGGGGCGGCCGGCGGGGCCGTTGGTGAGGCCGTTGGTGGCGCTCGCCTCCGTCATCTCACTCACCGATGCTCTCCCGCCCCGGACGTTCACGTTCTCCCCGCAGAATCCTAACGACCGCTCTGCCATCTTTTGGCACTGTCGAGGGGGAAATGCGGCACGTATCAGCCCGGCGACCTGCCCTTGCTCTATTTCGTCAAATGACGGTAAAGGAAATGCGATCAGCGGGCGTAGCGGCGGGCGTGCGGGCGGTGCTCGCCGTAGCGGCGGGCGTGGTGCAGCGCCTCCAGGAAGGCGCGGGGGCCGTCGAAGTCCGGCATCTCCAGGTACGCGGCCCCGATCCCGTCCGGGTCATGGGCGTCCGAGCCCACGGTGCCGGGCAGCCCGTACGCCCGCGCCGCCCGCAGCGCGGCCCCGTTGTGGTGTCGGTCCTCGATCTTGGCGTTGAACACCTCGACGGCGTCGATCAGCCCGTCCCGGCACAGCTCGTCCAGGTGCCCGCCGAGCCCTGAGCGCTCGGGGTCGTACGGGTGGGGCGCGCACACCAGCCCGCCCTGGGCGCGGATCCGCCGGATCGCCTCACGGGTGGGCAGCACGTACGGCACCCGTTCGGTCAGGAAGAGCCCGAGCACCTCGCCGGACCCCGTACGGATCTCCTCGCCCGGCACGACCCGGCACCCGACGGCCCGCGACAGGTCGTCCGCCGTGCCGGCGAGGTGGTTGTGGTCGGTGAGGAACACGACGTCGATGCGGTGCGCCGCGACCCGCTCGGCGAGCTGGCCGAGCGTGGTGACGGCGTCACCGGACGCCACGGTGTGCACGTGACAGTCCACCCGCACCCATCCACCGGGCACGGCCCGCTCAGTGCAGGGCGGCAGCGCCGGCTCGAGCGCGCGTGCACCGGACGTCACGGGTTCCGCTCCCCCGGCGAGCCCGGCGAGCCGGCCGAACCAGGCGAACCGCACGAGCCCGCCGAGCCCGCCGAGCCCGCCGAACCGGTCGGCCCCGGCGCGGGCGGGGCGGGTGCGGGGGTGGCGGGCGCGGGGGTGGCGGGCGCGGGGGTGGCGGGCGCGGCGGCCGGGCGGGCGCGACGGCGGCGCAGGCCGCCCAGCGAGGCCAGCACCGACAGCACGGACACCACGGTCAGCACCCCGAAGGTGATCCGGTACCCGGTGACCAGCGCCCCGATGCCCTCTGGAGCCACCCGCGACAGCGTCCCCGCGAACACGGCGGGCCGCAGTGCGGCCGGCAGCGGCCCCGTGACGAGGGACAGGGCGAGCGCGGTGCTCACCACCACGCCGGCGTTCTGGATCATGAGTCGCATGGCGTTGACGATGCCGATCCGGTGGGAGGGGAGCTGGTCGAGGATGGCGGTGGCGGTGGCCGGCAGGAACATCCCGGCACCGGCCCCGAGCAGCACCATGCCCACGCACATGGGCGCGTACCCGATATCTGCGGAAACGTACGCCAGCAACACCGCCAGCCCGGCGGTGCCGACGACGTTGCCGAGCAGCCCGACGAGCCGCGCCCCGAGCCAGGCGTGCAGCGGGCCCGCGCTCATCGACGCGATCATCATGGCGACCGAGAGCGGCAGCACCTTCAGCCCGGCCGTCACCGGGTTCTCACCGTGCACGGCCTGGTAGAACAGCGCGACGAGCAGCACGACCGCCGTCCGCCCGACCGTGCTGAGGAACGTGGCCAGCAGGTCGAGCGTGAACACCCGGTCGGCGAAGAGCCGTACGTCCACCACGGGGTGCGCGCTGCGCCGCTCGACCACCACGAACACCGGCATGAGCAGGACGAACAGCACCACCCCGCCGAGCACGACCGGATCGGTCCAGCCGAGGTCGGCGGCCTGCGACAGCCCGAACAGCAGCCCGCCCAGCGACACCAGCACCAGCAGGTTGCCCGGCACGTCGATGCCCCGCTCCTCCGGCCGGGCGAGCGTGCGGCGCAGCGTGACCGCGCCCCAGATCAGGCAGAGCACGCCGAGCGGCACGTTGTACCAGAACACCCACTGCCAGCCGAACCGGTGCGTCAGGAACCCGCCGAGCGTCGGGCCGACGAGCTGGGCGACGGAGAAGGAGGCGATGTAGATGCCCATGCCGCGGCCGAGGTGGCGGCGCGGGAAGGCGTCGGTGAGCAGGGCGGCGCTGTTGGTCAGCAGCATCGCGCCGCCGGCGGCCTGCACGACGCGCAGGCCGACGACGTACCACTCGCCGGGGGCGAAGCCGAGCAGCAGGCTGGCGCCGGTGTAGGTGGCCAGGCCCCACAGGTACATCGAGCGGCGGCCGAACATGTCGGCCAGGCGCCCGAACACCACCATGAGCACGGTGTTGGCCAGCATGAACGACAGCAGCATCCAGCTCGCGGCGGCGGCCGAGGCGTCGAAGTTGCGGACGACCTCGGGCAGCGCCACGTTCAGCGAGCTACTGCCGAGCGCGGTCAGGATGCTGGCCAGGCCGACGACCGACAGGACCCGCCAGGCGTAGCGGAGCTGAGCCCGCTCGCCGGGGTCGTGCGGCGCCGGTTGTCCCGGCTCGCTCATGGGAACGTGACGAGCGACCGGATCACGTCCCCCGAGCCCATGGCGGCGAACGCCTCGGCCACGCCGTCGAGCGTGATGCGCCTGCTGATCAGCCCGTCCAGGTCGAGCCGCCCGGCCCGCCACAGCCGCAGCAGGCGGGCGAAGTCGGTGCGCACGTCGCCGGAGCCGTACAGGCAGCCGAGCAGGCGGCGCTCGGTGGCGAACAGCTCGGCGGCGCTGAAGGTGACGGGGTCGTCGGCGCTGCCGGCGCCGACCACGACCGTGGTGCCGCCGCGCCGGGTCGACTTGTACGCCTGCCTGATGGTCTGGGAACGGCCGACGACCTCGAAGGCGTAGTCGAAGCCGAGCCCGCCGGTCAGCTCGTCGGCGCCGGCCCGCAGCTCGTCGGGAGTGAAGGTGTGGGTGGCGCCGAAGGCGCGGGCGGCGGCCAGCTTCTCCGGCACGCGGTCCACCGCCACGATGGGCGCCGCGGCGGCCAGCACGGCCCCTTGGACGACGTTGACACCGACGCCGCCGCAGCCGATCACCAGCACCGACGAGCCGGGCCGCACCTGGGCGGTGTTGACCACGGCGCCGACGCCGGTGAGCACCGCGCAGCCGACCACGGCGGCCACGTCGAACGGCACGTCCGAGGGGATGGGGATGGCGGCGCGGGCGTCCACGACCGTCTCCTCGGCGAAGCAGCCGACGCCGAGCCCGGCGTGCGCGGGCTCGCCTGCGATGCTCAGCGTGGGCTCGGCGGGCGGGCGGACCGACGTGCACAGGTTGGGCTGCCCGCCCAGGCAGTACGCGCACCCGCCGCACGGCGGGATCCACGACAGGATGACGTGGCTGCCGACGGGCGGCCCCGACACGCCGGGGCCGAGCTCGACCACCTCGCCCGCGCCCTCGTGTCCGGGCACCAGCGGCAGCCGGGCGGGCAGCCGCCCCTCGCACATCGACAGGTCGGAGTGGCAGACGCCGGCGGCCCGCAGGCGTACGCGGACCTCTCCGGGGCCGGGCCGGCGGATCGTCAGCTCGTCGCTGACCTCGACCGGCTTGCCGGTTTCGCGCAGGATGATGCCTCGCATCGTTTTCGTTCTCCCCCGGGGCTTCAGAGCTGGATGGACGTGGTGGTGAGGAACTCCTCCAGGCCGAAGCGGCCGTACTCGCGGCCGTACCCGGACTGCTTGTAGCCGCCGAAGGGGGCCAGGCCGTTGTGGGCGCCGTCGTTGACGCGGATCTGCCCGGCGCGCAGCCGCCGGGCGACGCGGTAGGCGCGCTCGGGGTCGGCGCCGCGCACGCCGGCGGCCAGCCCGTACGCGGTGCCGTTGGCGATCTCGACCGCCTGGTCCTCCCCGTCGTAGGGCAGGACGACCAGGACCGGACCGAAGATCTCCTCCTGGGCGACGCGCGACTCGGGTGCGACGCCGGTGAGCACGGTCGGCCGCACGTAGAAGCCGCGTTCCAGGCCCTCGGGCGCGTCCGGGCCGCCGGTGAGCACGGTCGCGCCGTCCTCGATGGCGGAGCGCAGGTGGTCGCGTACGCGCTCACGCTGCAGCCCTGACACCAGCGGGCCGAGCCTGGTGGCGGGGTCGCGCGGGTCGCCCACGGTGTACGTGACCGCCTCGTCGGCGGCGATCCGCTCGGCCTCGGCGAGCCGGTCGCGCGGGACGAGCAGCCGGGTCAGCGCCGAGCAGGTCTGCCCTGAGTTGAGGTAGCAGGCGGCGACGCCCTTGCGTACGGCGTCCTCGAAGGCGGCGTCGTCGAGGTCGTCGAGCAGCACGTTGGCGGACTTGCCGCCGAGCTCCAGCGCGGTGCGCTTGACGCCGGCGGCGGCGAGCTCGGCGACCCGCCGCCCCGCCCTGGTGGAGCCGGTGAAGGAGACCATGTCGATCTGCGGATGCCCGGCCAGCGCCTCCCCCGCCTCCGGCCCGGTGCCGGAGACCAGGTTGAACACGCCCGCCGGGAGCCCGGCCTCGTGCAGCACGTCCGCCAGCACGAACGCGTTGAGCGGCGTGACCTCGCTGGGCTTGAGCACCACCGTGCAGCCGGCCGTCAGGGCGGGGGCGACCTTCGCGGCGATCTGGTGCAGCGGGTAGTTCCACGGGGTGATGGCGCCGACGACCCCGATGGGGTCGCGGTGCACGACCGAGCCGCCGAGCCGTTCCTCGACCGCGATCTCGCCGGCGACCTGCGGCATCGAGGCGAACGTGCGGATCGGCGAACCCACCTGGATGGCCTTGGTGAGCTTCAGCGGCATGCCCAGCTCGTCCAGGATCATCTCGGTCAGCTCGCCGGCGCGTTCCTGCAGGGCGGCGGCCACGCTCGCGCACAGGGCGGCCCGCTCCTCCATCGGCCTGGCCGACCAGGCGGGCAGGGCGGCGGCAGCGGCCTCCACCGCGCGGGCCACGTCCTTGACGCCGCCGCGCGGCACCTCGTCGAAGACCTCCTCGGTCGCGGGGTTCACCACCGGTATCGCGGTGCTGCCGCTCGCCTGTACCCACTCGCCGTCGACATAGATCCGATGCGGCATGACCCCACCTCAAGAGAACGGACGCTTAATTCTAGATTCGGATTCTAGATTCGCTCTCCGTCCCCGTCCAGGGCACCCGGCGGTCAGCCGACGCGCACCGGCACCGTGCGCGGGCCGCGTACCTGGCTGGCCGCCCACGTCACCGCCGCGGGATCAGCCAGCTCGAACACCGGGATCCGCTCCAGCCACACCTCCAGCGCCACCCGCAGCTCCATCCGCGCGAGATGCGAACCCACGCACCGGTGGATGCCCAGCCCGAACGCCGCGTGCCGGTTCTCCTCGCGGTCGATCACCACCTCACCGGCCCGCTCGAACTGCGCCGGATCCCGGTTGGCCGCGGGGAACGACAGCAGCACCCAGTCGTCGGCCCTCATCTCCACGCCGTTCCAGGTCATGTCCTCCCTGACCAGGCGGGCCATCGTCACCGGCGCGTACGCCCGCAGGAACTCCTCCATCGCCGTCGGCAGCAGCTCCGGCTCGGCCACCAGCCGCTCCCGGTCGGCCGGCGTCCTGGCCAGATGCCACAGCGACGCCCCGATCGCGCTCCACGTCGTGTCGATGCCCGCGATGAGCAGCAACGTCATCGTGCCCACCACGTGGATCGGGTCGAGCTTCTTGCCGTACAGCTCCGCGTTCATCAGGTACGTGGTCAGGTCGTCGCGCGGATGCTCGATGTGGTCGTGGATCTGCGCCACCAGGTAGTCCGTCAGCCTGGTGAAGCCCTGGATGCGCTCGTCCTGCGGCCGGTTGATGCTCTCCAGCGCGTCCTCCACGAACGCGGCGAACTTGGGCCCGTCCTCCGGCGGGAAGCCCAGCATGTCGGCGATCACCCGCATCGGGATGTGCTGGGCGTAGTCGCGGGCCGCGTCCACCACCTCCTTGCCCTCCATCGCGTCGATGAGCGCGTGGCAGTACGCCCTGGTCGCCGCCTCCCGCTTGGCCACCGCCGACTTGGTGAACGCGGGCAGCAGCAGCTTGCGGGCGTCGTGGTGGAACGGCGGATCGGAGGAGATCGGCGGCACCGCCCCCACTGGCGCCAGCTCCTTCGGCGGGCGGACGTTGCTGACGATGATGGCCCGGGAGGAGAAGCGATCGGTGTCGTACGCGATCGACGCGACGTCCTCGTACCGGGTGGGCAGCCAGACCCCGCCGAACCGCTCGGTGTGCGCGATCGGGCAGCGCCCGCGCAGGTCGTCCTGGATGGGGTAGGGGTCGGCGGCCCACACGGGATCGACGTGGGAGAAGTCGGTCGCCCAGTCACCGACCGGGTCGGTGACCGGGTCGGTGACCGTGCCGATGGGCCGGTTCTTGCGCGCCTGCTCAAGCTTCTCGCCGAAGCGATCGTCGACGGTCATCGTCCGGCTCCGCTCTGTACCTGCATGGCCTGGTTCCCGTCTGTGCTGGGGGTCTCGGTTCCGGGTACGTCCTTGAGCGAATTAAAAAATCGTTCATTTGCCCCGTCAAGCCCCTAGCCCGCTGAAGAGGCCGCTGTCTAACGGCCTTGCAGATGGAAGTGCGTCACGCCAGATGGAAGCGGACATGGCAGTGAGCCATCGGAGTTCGCAGTAGGGGCGCGTACGGCAGGAGGTTCGGCCCAGGAGATGGTGGCGGCCTGGCCCCGGCGGCTGGCGTTGGTGGTGGCACCGGCGTGCGGCGAGTCGTTCGCGTCGTGGGTTGATCGGATGGCCCTGCGGAACGGATGTCCGCCGTGGGCGATGGCCGAGGCGCTAGGGCCTGGATGTACGCGCGTCTAGTGAGGTCCGTACCCGCGATCTCGGCGGGGCGGTCGGGCCGCGGTCGCCCCTCAGTGTCGAGACGACCGGGCGAGCCCGGCGGGGCGGCCCGCGCCTGACAGAGCCATCATGAACGCGGTCATCTCACGGGTGCGCCGCCCGCGATTCTCGATCGGCGGAGTCAGTGATCGCCGTGCGCGCCGGTGAAGGAGGCACCGATCTCCGCCATCCGCTCGGCCGCGTAGCCGGGGTCGATCAACGCTTCGGGGGTGTGGAGGCCGGGCGGCACGCGGTCGCCGCGCAGGCCGAGCAGTCGCTCGACGCCGAGGGCGACGCCGAGCGCCGTCAGGGGGCGCTGCCCCTCCGGGTGGAGGAGGTAGCGGCTCGTCCTGAGTGGTGCGCCCGCGCGGTCCACGCCTTCAAGGTCGATCTTGACCTCCGTGGACGCGGGCCCGCCGCGCCGCCTGCCCGCCGATTCACCGATCGCGAACGCGAAGCGGACGTTGGGCGCGCCCGTCGCGGCGGCCAGGCTCGGCACGTCGAGGATGGGGACGATCTGGCCGGGCAGCACGGCGCCGTCGACGCTGGTGACCTCCACCTGCGCGTCGGGGCCGCTGACCCAGTCGAAGACGCCGTCGCGGCGCACGTGCCCCGCCGAGGTGGCGGCCAGCAGGCGTGCCATGTCCGCCGTGGCCGCGGGCCCGCCGCTGTCCTGTTCGTCCAGTACGCCGCTGACCTCGATGGTGTCGAGCCGGTCGAACTCCCTGGCGAGGCCGAGCACCGCGAGGACGACGAGCCCCGCATACCAGTGGCTGGCCAGCAGGATCGGCGCCGCGCCGGCTCGCAGGCCGGCGGCGACAACCTCGGGGCCGATGTCGACCAGGCCGCTGGAGATGCTGACGTACGGCAGGCCGCGGTCCTGTGCGTAACGCAGTCCGTTCAGGTGGCTGTCCCACACCGTTGCCACGACCGCCGAGTAACCGTCGGTCCCCTGGAGGCCGAGGTCGCCTCGCCGCAGATCGAGGGTCACGGCTGTCGCGCCGCCGAGCTCGTCGGCGACCCGCCGGGCGCGGCCGAGATCGCGGCCCGCGATCGTCAGCGGCAGCTCCGGGTACCACTGGCGCAGGAGGGCTGCGGTCCCCGCGCCCGCCTGGCCGGATCCGCCCATGATCAGTACGGAGTGCTCCACGGTGATGTCCTCTCGCTAACCTACATTCTGTAAGTTACATTTTGTAGCTTATGCTGGGAGGCAACGCAAGGGAGGACGATGACCACGGGATCGACTCGCCTGTCCAAGCCGGCCAGGCGGGAGCAACTGCTCGACACCGCCATGGCGATCGTGCGCGCCCACGGCACCGACAGCCTCACGCTGCTCAGCCTGGCGGAGGCCGCCGGAGTAAGCAGGCCGATCGTCTACGACCACTTCGGCACCCGCCCCGGCTTGCTGATCGCGCTCTACCGGCGGCTCGACGAGCGGCACCGGGCCGCCTCGGAGGAAGCCCTGCGTGACGCGGCGGCCCGGCCCCGCGAGATCGCCCGTGTCCTGAGCGCCGCCTACTTCGCCTGCGCCACCGACATGCCGGAGTGGACCGCCATCTCCGCCGCGCTCAAGGGGAACCAGGAGATGGAGGCGATCGAACGCGAGCTGCTCGACGGCTACACGGACCTGATGGCCACCGCCCTGCGGCCGTACTCCGGGCTCACGCAGGAAGCCCTCCGGCTGCGCTGCGTCGGAGCGCTGGGCGCGGCCGAGGCGATCGCCGCGGAGCTGAACCGGGGGCGGGCCACCGTCACCGAGGCCATCGCGGCGCTGACCGACCTGACCGTCGGCAGCATCGACGCCGGAGCCCAGGACTGACGCTGTCGCGGCCCGTCGTGTGGTGGTGCTGTGGAGGTATCGGGCGGGCCCCGTGCAAAGGGTCGCCCTGGGCGGGGCGGCGTCCCTAACCCTTGACACCGCGGCCTTCTGCCCCCAGTCCCTGGCCGCGTCTGATCCGGTCTCGCGCGTCGCCAGAAGATTACGGATGGGAAGAAGGCCGCGGGCTCGGCGTCATCTACGGTCGCCATCGAGGACTGCGGCTGGCGAGCCTCGCACATGGAAGCCCTCTGCCCTCTATCCCGCGACGGCGGACAGGCAGTGGCGGTGCTTCGACATGACTACGCCGCCCGGCACCGTCTTGCCTACGCCGTCGACGGGGGAATACCTCACTGACCTCGACCCGACCTTCCCCAGGCGAAGGCATGGCGCGGATCCTGGCCGGCTCAATCGACACCTTCGTGCGCTCGGCATTGATCCAGCTGCCGATGATCGCATCGAGAACGCCATCCCGGCGGCCCTGGCAATTGCCAGTCGGATCACCGACGTCATGATCACCCCACAACACCTGCGCCGCCCTGCCCTTGGCGCCGCCATACCTGGGGCCTAATGATCACCTTGACCACCCTTCATGATCTGGGCACGATGCCGACATCAAGCAGACGCGATCATCGACCGGGTACATTCGACACCCATCGAAGTGACAGCGCCCAGGTTGGGAGCAGGCCCTACTGTCATCTTCGCTGCGTCCAGACAGTCGCCTGAGGGCCTTGCAGAGGTCCGTACGACACCAGGGAACCGATGGACCACAATGACCCGCATGTCTGCGATGCCCGAGGAGCATATCGAGGCCTCCTCCTCGTCCCGCTTCAACGACTACGACCGGATCGCCGAGGGGTACACGGCCGAGAACGAGACCAGCCTCATGCACGCGTACCATGCGCGGCCCGCGATGCTGGAGCTCACCGGGGATGTGACCGGAAGGCGCATCCTCGACTCCGGCCGCGGCTCGGGTCCGCTGTTCTCCGCGTTGCGCGATCGAGGCGCTCTCGTGACCGGCGTCGACGCGAGCGCCGGGCTCCTTCGCGGCGAAAGGCCGGCTCGTCGTGCTGGATGAGGCTGTTGCTCGTTACACCGGCATGCTCGATCAGTTCGGCGAGGACATGGCGTACACGGTGACGATTCCCGACTCGGGCGTCCTCACCATCGACGACGCCGTGCGTCGCATGGGATACACCGCTAGCGACCTGCAGGGTCCCGACGACCTGCCGCATCTCAGCGACGGCATCTCGCTTCACCAGGTCGGTGCCGGCATCGTCACCTTGGGTTGGGTCTTCCCCGTGCCCGAGCACCGACAGATGACTGACCAGTTGGGCGGCGAAGGCTTCCGGCACTGGTATGTGGCCTTCGACATCAACGGCTGTACCAGCATGCACGTCCGTTACGGTGAAGCCGAAGGTGACCTTGAGGGCCCCGAGCCGGCTTCCGGACCTTTCACACCCTGGACCGAGCTTCTCGGACCGTTGAGTGCCTATGCCGGTCTCTTCAGCAGGTGCTATGACACTGAGGAGGCGGATGCGTCAGTGGACATTGACGCAGCCTGCCTGGCCGTGGTCGAAGCGGAAAGCGGCGTTCGCCTGGATGGGGAGCTGATGAACAGTCCCGCTCCGATCCTGTCACTCCCTAGTCCAGAATGCGCTTAGCACGCGCAAGGTGACCGAGGTTCTCTTCACGCTGCTGGGTGAGGTCCTCGCCGCCCAGGCAGGGTGCGTCCGTTGCGGGGTCAGTCCCAGGTGGGCAGCAGGGGGTCGGGGTAGCGGGCGCCGAAGCCGCCGGTCGGGAGGATCTCGGCGATGCGCTTCAGGTCCGCGTCGTCGAGGGTGAGGGTGGCGGCGGCCACGTTCTCCTCCAGCCGCCGGGGGCTGCGGGTGCCGGGAATGGGGACGATGTCGTCGCCCTGGGCCAGGAGCCAGGCCAGGGCGAGCTGGGCGACGGTGGCGTCCTTGGCCGCGGCCAGGTCGGCGAGCCGCTGGGTGGCCTCCAGGTTCTTCTCGTAGTTGCCTGGCTGGAAGCGGGCGTCCCAGCTGCGCATGTCGGTGGGGTCGTACTCGGCGCCGGGCTTGGCCTGGCCGGTGAGGAAGCCCCGGCCGAGCGGCGAGTAGGCGACGAACCCGATACCGAGCTCGCGCAGGACGGGGAAGAGGCTCTCGACGTCCCGCTCGAACAGGGAGTATTCGGTCTGCAGGACCGAGACGGGCTGTACGGCGTGCGCGCGGCGGATGGTGTTGGCCCCCGCCTCGCTCAGCCCGAAGTAGCGGACCTTGCCGGCGTCGACGAACTCCTTGACCGTCCCCGCCACGTCCTCGATGGGCACGTTGGGGTCGACGCGGTGCTGGTAGAGCACGTCGATGACGTCGACGCCGAGGCGGCGCAGGCCGGCGTCGACGACCTCGCGGATGTGCTCGGGACGGCTGTCGACACCGCCTTCTCTGGTGCCGGTGAAGTCGAAGCCGAACTTGGTCGCGATGACGACCTCGTCGCGTATGGGGGCGAGCGCGGCGCCGACGATCCGCTCGTTCTCGCCCTGCCCGTACAGCTCGGCCGTGTCGAAGAACGTCACGCCCAGTTCGTGGGCCCGGCGGATCGTCGCGATCCCCTCGTTCTCGTCCGACGGGCCATAGGCCAGAGAGATGCCCATCGCGCCGTATCCCAGCGCCGACACCGTCAGCCCCTGCCGTCCGAGTGTCCGTTGCTTCATGATGCGTTCTCATCTCCAGCGATGTAAGAGGTCTCTAACATTAAGTAAGAGTACTCTAACATTGGAAAGGGAGGAGAATCGTTCGCCGTGAGCAGCCCCACGCCGAAGAAACGCGGCTACCACCACGGCGACCTGCGTCAAGAGCTGATCCGCGAGAGTCTCGCGCTCCTGGCCGAATCGGGCGTCAGCGGTTTCTCCGTGGCGAAGGTCGCCGCCCGCGTCGGCGTGTCATCGGCCGCGCCGTACCGTCACTTCCCCGACCGGGAGGCGCTGCTCGCCGCCTGCGCGGCCGCCATCATCGGCGACATCACCGACGTTCTCGCCGAGGCGGCCGGGCGGGCGGGGCCCGACCCCGTGGACCGGCTCGCCGCCACCGCGGGCGCCTACACCCGCTTCGTCCTGGAACACCGCACCGGCCTCGACCTCATCTACTCCTACGACTTCGCCGAGCCCCACCGTCCGACCGTCCAGGAGCAGAGCCGCCGGCTCACGGCCGCCCTCATGCGCCTGGCCGCGGACGTGCTGCCCGCCGACACCTCCTGGGCCGACACCGCCGAGTTCGTGTACGTGCACCTGTCCACCACGCACGGCTACGCCACGCTGCTGTTCAAGGGCACCCGCCCGCCGCAGGGCATCGACGACCACGCGGCTCGCGCCGTCGCCGCCGCCCGTGACCACATCACCGGGCATCTCCTGCGCCTGCGTGACGCCCGCTGACGAACTGCTCGTTGCCGGGGCGCGGAGCCGCCGTTATCGTGATCAACCTGCTCTCACCCCCGCGGAGGCCACGTGAACGTGCGGCAGGTCCACCTCATGCCCGGCACGGTGCGAGCGGCCCGGGTGCTCATGTGCGTACAGGTGCTCATGGAGGTCATGCTGAGCGCCCTCGTCCTGCTTCCGCTCGCGCTGAACGGGCTCCTGGTGCTCAACTTCGTGCTCGGCGTGGCCATGGCGGTGCTCGCCGGGGCGATTGTCTTCCTCATGCGGACCCGCCGCAAGTGGGTGCAGTGGGTGGGCCTGGCGATCCAGGGGCTGCTGGCGGCCAACGCGCTCGTAGGGCTGATGAGCACGGTCAGCGTCGGCGCGGCCGCCGGGCTCGCGCTGGCCGTGGGCGTCATCGCGCTGCTGCTGACCCCGTCGAGCAACGGCTGGTTCACCGCCTGAACTCCGCCGCGGAGGTCGTCACCGTGGCCGCCACGTGAGGCCCGGCTCATGACGCTCAGGTGGGTGCGGCGGCCGAGGCGGCGTCGTCCCAGAATCGCGCCAGTTCCGCGCAGATGAAGTCGGTCCGTTCCCGGAACACCCAGTGACCGCACTGCTCGATGACGCCGCCGCGGGCGTCGTGCGCGATGGCCTTCGCGCTCTCGACACAGTGGGAACCGAACGACGCCCGCCCGCCCCACGCCATCATCGGCACGCCGAGCTTCGCCGCGGTCAGCTCCTTCGTCTGCTCGGCCATCTGCGGGATGTAACCGTAGAGGTTCAGGCTCGCCCGCAGGTTGCCGGGCTGGCGCATCTGCAGGACGTATGCCTGGATTTCCGATTCCGGCACCGCGGTCGGGTCGTAGGCGAAGTCCCGGAAAAAGTGCCGCAGATACCGTTCCTCGCGGCCTTCGATGAGGAAACGGGCGATGTCCATGTTCATGTGCAGCCCGAGATGCCAGTACGTCACCCGGGGGTCCACGTAGCCCGGGTAGTCGAGCCCGAAGAACGGCGTCTCGATCGTCGAGAGCGACAGCGCGCGGTCTGCCGCCAGGTAGGCGAGGGCGACCGAGGCGGGTCCGCCGAGGTCGTGACTCAGAATGTGAAAACGATCAGCCCGCTCCGCCGCCAGCAGACCCAGCATGTCGGCGGCGATCGTCTTGGGCTCGTACCCGGCGAACGGCTTGTCGCTGTCGGCGAACCCCCTCAGGTCGGGCGCGATGAAGCGGTACCGGCCCGCCAGCCGTTCCATGACGACTTGGTACTCGCGGTGCGTCTCGGGCCAGCCGTGCAGGCAGATGACCGTCGGCCCCGAACCCGCGACGACGTAGTGCAGCCGTATGCCGTTGGTGTCGGCGCGCTTGTGTTCCAGTTCCATGCGCATCACCCCACAACGACCTTCCCTGCCCCGTTAACGCCCGGGTCAAAGCCCTCCCATCACGGAGACGCCGTCCACCCCGCGCTCCGGAGATCTCCGGTTCGGCGCGGCACGGGTGTTCGGGGGCCGGCGTTCTTGCGGGAGCGGTAGTTCGCCACCTTGACGCGGTTGCCGCATTCTTCCATGCCGCACCACTGCCGGTTGCCGCCTCGGGAGCGGTCGATGAACAGGCGGGTGCAGTCGTCGAAAGCGCACTCTTTGACGCGCAGCCGACCCTGTTCGGCGAGCAGTTCGGCGGCTGAGCGGGATACGGCGGCGGCCAGTGCGGTGGGGTCGCCTGTGCGGACGAGGCCCGCAGGCGTCAGGCGCAGCCCCGGGGGTGCGCCGGCGGCCTCCTTGTTGACGACGTGCAGGTCGTCCTCCGGCCAGGGGCGGTCGTTCATGCCCTCGATGACGAGGCGGTAGATGGCCTCGCGCAGTGTGCGCAGCCGCCGTAGGTCCGCGTCGCCGACCGGCGGCGGCTCGGTCGTCACGCCGGCTTCGACCGCCCATCGGGACAGGTCGGCGGGGGTGGCGAGGAGCTCGTCCTGGTCGCTGCGGCGCCACTTGAGCGTGCCGGCGAAGTCGAGGGCGAGGTTGCCGCTGACGAAGACGAAACCCACGACACCATCTTGACCGGTTACAGGTCCATGTCGCAAGGTGTACACCAGCTAAGACGGTTACAAGCATGGAAGGGCATCTCGTGATCACCGAGGACGAGTACCTCTACTACGTCGATCGCGCCCTCGACGGGATGGCCGCGATCGTCGCCGAGCTGGGCGACGAGGGGGCCAACATCAGGCCGCTGCCCGGCGCCAACTCCCCGTACGCGCTGCTCACCCACTGCCTGGGCGTGACCTCGTACTGGGCGGGGGCGCTCGTGTCGGGACGCGAGGTGGCCCGCGACCGCGACGCCGAGTTCGTCAGCTCGGGACCCGTCGGGCCGCTGCTGGAGAAGGTGAAGGAGGTACGGGCGAGGCTGGCCGAGGACGTACGGGCGGCCGTCCCCGCCGACCCGCTGCGCGGCACGCCGCCGGACGGCTTCCTCGGCCCCGACGACGTCCAGACGCAGGGATCGGCGCTGCTGCACGTGTACGAGGAGCTCGCCCAGCACCACGGACAGATGGAGATCCTGCGCGACGCGATCCACGCCGGGGCGGCGGCGTGAGCGGCCCGTTCGAGACCATCGACGTCGAACGCCTGCGCTCCGGCCACGGCGTCAAGTGGGGCTCCCTGCCGCCGGACACCATCGGCGCGTGGGTGGCCGACATGGACTTCGGCGTCCCGCCCGCCGTCCGCGAGAGCCTCCTGGAGGTCACCGACCGCGCGGACTTCGGCTACCCGTACTGGCCGGGCGAGGACCCGGTGGTCGCGGCGTTCGAGGAGCGCATGGCCGCCCGCCACGGCTGGCGTCCCCGCCCCGGACGGGCGCGCGTCTTCACCGACCTGCTGCAGATACTGCAGGTCATGATCGAGTACGCCACCGCGCCAGGCGACGGCGTCGCGATCCACGTGCCCGCCTACCCGCCGTTCCTGGCCAGCATCGCCAGGGCGGGACGGCGGATCGTCCCGCTGCCCATGACCAGCGACGCGACCGGCTGGCATCCCCCAACGGGCGACCTGACGGCCCGGCTGCGGGAGCAGGGCTGCCGGCTGCTCGTGCTCGTCAACCCGCACAACCCGACCGGCCGCGTCCTGACCTCCGGCGAGCTGCGCGCCTACGCCGGCGCCGCCGAGGAGCTGGACCTGGTGGTGCTGGCCGACGAGATCCACGCCGACCTGGTGTTCGCGCCGCACCGGCACGTGCCGTTCGCCTCCGTCGGCAGTGCCGCCGCCCGCACGGTCACGGCCACGTCGGCGACCAAGGCGTTCAACATCGCGGGCCTGCGCTGCGCCGTCGCGCACATTGGCCCCGACCGGCTGCACGACGCGCTGGCCGCCGCGCCGCTCGACTTCTTCGGCACGCCGAGCACGCTCAGCCGGGTCGCCACCCTGGCCGCGTGGCGGCGTTCGGACGACTGGCTGGCGGAGCTGATGCGCACCCTGGAACGCAACCGGCGGCTGATCGAGGAGTGGGCGGCGGGCCTGCCGTGGGACGCGCGCTACCACTCGCCGCAGGGCACGTACCTGAGTTGGCTCGACTTCACCGACAGCCCGATCGGGGGCCGCGCGCCCGCTGCCCGGCTGGAACGGCTGGCGCGGGTCAAGCTCAGCGAGGGGGCCGAGTTCGCCCAGCACACGGCGGTGGACACCGCCGCGTTCGCCCGGCTCAACTTCGCCACGAGCACCGCCACGCTCACCGAGATCCTCGACCGCCTCGCCGCCGCCCGCGAGTGAACGGGCACGTTACGTACGCGTCACTGCGGTGAGCACTATGGTGCAGGCGTATTGCCGCCACGTCACGGTGATGGAACGGCCCGCTGTGACCCTCCTGACAACCGCACCCGGAGGGAAGGTCACCATGGCGTCCATCTTCGACCAGATCGGCGGCGCGAGCGCGGTTTCGGCGGTGGTCGACGAGTTCTACGAGCGGGTCGTGGCCGATCCGCGGCTCGGCGGCCACTTCACCGGCACCGACATGGGCAAACTCAAGGCGCACCAGCGCAGCTTCGTGGCGGCCGCGCTGGGCGGGCCGCAGGAGTACAGGGGCAAGACGATGGACGAGGCCCACGCCGGCCTGGGCATCACCGGCGAGGACTTCGACGCGGTGGTCGGCCACCTGGCCGGCGCGCTGACACACTGCGGGGTCCCGCAGGACACCATCGCGACGATCGCCGGCGCCCTCGCCCCACTGCGCGACCAGGTGGTGGACGGGCAGGTGTCCGTGGCCTGATCAGCGGACGGCGCGGTGCACCGCCTCGATGACGGGTGCCGCGCCGTCCTCGGCCGCGAGTTCCTGCGACCGCGGCGCCGCTCGACCACCATCCGGCACGGCTCAACCGGCGAGCAGCCGCTGCAACGAGCGCTGCCACGAGCGCTGAACGCCGGGCACAGATCGACACGACTTCCTCCATAGTGCTATGAATATAGCTAAATGGAGGAAGTCGTGATCGAGTTCTATTTGGACGGCCGCTCGGGGCTGTCGCCGTACCTGCAGCTCGTCCAGCAGGTACGCCATGCGCTGCGCCTCGGCCTGCTCCGCGAGGGCGACCAGTTGCCCACGGTCAAGGACGTGGTGGCGCGGCTGGCGATCAATCCCAACACCGTGCTCAAGGCCTACCGCGAGCTCGAACACGACGGGCTGGTCACCGCCCGTCCCGGTGTGGGGACGTTCGTGACCAGGACGCTGGCCGACACCACGCTGGCCGCGCACGGCCCCCTGCGGCAGGAGTTGCGGCGCTGGCTGGCCCGCGCCAGGAAGGCCGGGCTGGACGACGAGAGCATCGAGGCGCTGTTCATGACCACCTTTCGCAGCGTCGCTCAGGAGGACATAGCGTGAGCGCGCCCCCCGTGACGGCCCCGAGGCGGCCCACATGAGCGTGCGGGCGCGGGCGCTGACCAAGAGGTTCGGACGCCGTACGGCGCTGACCGGCTGCACCCTCGACATCCCGGCCGGGCACGTCACCGGCCTCGTCGGCCCCAACGGCGCGGGCAAGTCGACCCTGCTGAGCCTGGCCGCCGGGATGCTGACCCCCACCTCGGGCACGATCGAGGTGTGCGGCGGCCGTCCTGGCAGCGGCCCCGAGCAGCTCACCAAGGTCGGGTACGTCGCGCAGGACGCCCCCGTCTACGCCGCGCTCACCGTCGCCGACCACCTCGAGCTGGGCGCCCGGCTCAACACCGGCTGGGACGACGCCCTCGCCCGCGCCAGGGTCGAGCGGCTCGGGCTCGACCCCCGGCAACGGGCCGGGAAGCTGTCGGGCGGCCAGCGTGCCCAGCTCGCCCTGACGATGGGCCTGGCCAAGCGGCCCGAGCTGCTGCTGCTCGACGAGCCGGTGGCGACGCTCGATCCGCTCGCGCGCCGCGAGTTCCTCCAGGACCTCATGGAGGCGGTCGTCGAGCACGGGCTCGGCGTCGTGCTCTCCTCCCACCTGGTCGCCGACCTGGAACGCGTCTGCGACCGGGTGATCGTCCTGGCGGGCGGCGAGGTCAGGCTCGACGGGGACGTCGATGAGCTGCTGGCGGTGCACCACCGGCTCAGCGGGCCCCGCCGCGACGGTCTTCCCGCCGGCCAGCACGTGGTCACCGCGGCGCACACCGAGCGGCAGAGCACGCTGATCGTCCGTACGGAGGCGCCGATCCTCGACCCCGCCTGGGCCGTCGGCGCCCTCACCCTGGAGGACCTCGTCCTCGCCTACATGAGCCCGCCCGCCGAACCCGCCGGACCCCGCGTGCATGGGCCCGAAGCGGAAGGGCCAGGGAGGCGGCCGGCGCTGGAGATCGTCCGATGATCTGGTTGACCTGGCGCCAGTTCCGTCCCCATGTCCTGATCGCGGTCGCCCTCCTGGCCGCCGTCGCCGTCACCCTGGCGGTCACCGGCCCGCCGCTGCGGCACCTCTCCCGGGTGGCCCCCGCCGACGAGACCCTGTTCTACGCCGGCGCGACGCTCGTCCACCTCCTGCCCGCCCTCATCGGCGCCTTCTGGGGCGCCCCGCTGATCGCCCGCGAGCTGGAGACGGGCACCCACCGCCTGGCGTGGAACCAGGGCGTCACCCGCACCCGCTGGCTGGCCGTCAAGCTGGCGGTCGTCGGATCGGCGGCCGTGGCCGCGTCCGGGCTGCTCAGCCTGGCGGTCACCTGGTGGGCGGGCCCGCTCGACGCGGTCGCCGGCACGACCGTGCCCACCACCTGGTGGGCCGACGCCACCGTGCTCCCCGTCGGCATGGAGGGCCCTGGCCTCCTCTCACGGGTCGATCCCCGGCTGTTCGGCGCTCGCGGCATGGCGCCGATCGGGTACGCCGCGTTCGCGTTCACGCTCGGCGTCGCCGCGGGAGCCGTCATCCGCAGGACCGTGCCGGCGATGGCGGTCACGCTCGCCGTCTTCGCGCTGGTCCAGCTCGCCGTGCCCCTGGCGGTCCGTCCGCACCTGCTGCCGGCCGAGCAGCGCACGGTGCCGATCACGGCGACGAACGTCCGCTCGTTCGACCCCACCGTCCCCCGCCTGACCGTCGCGGGACCGCCGGGAGCGTGGCTGCTGGCCAACGACACCCTGGACGCCCGCGGCCGCACGGTCACCGCCCTGCCCGCGTGGACCCGTGAGTGCTCGCCACCGCCGCCCACGTCGGGACGGCCCGCACCCTCACGGATCGGCCTGCCGGCCGTACAGGCGTGCTTCGCCAGGCTCACTGATCTCGGCTACCGGCAGCGGTTCGCGTACCACCCGCTCGGCGCCTTCTGGCCGCTCCAAGGGGTGGAGACCGCGCTGTTCCTGGCCCTGTCGGCGCTGCTCGCCGGCTTCTGCCTCTGGTGGACCCGCCACCGCCTGCCCTGAGTCAAGAACGCTCACCCCCGCCACGGGGTCGCTCAACCCTGCCGGAAAACAAGAAGGGACACTGTCATGAGTCATGCCCGCACACGGTTCAGGCGCGGAATGGCGGTCGCCGCGAGCCTGCTCGCCCTGGCGACGCCCGCCGTGACCGCGACGCCCGCATCAGCGGCGGCGCCTCCCGTGCCCGCCCTGCCCAAGCCGACCGGCTCCAGCCCGGTCGGCGTCACGTCCCTGCACCTGAAGGACACCTCACGCGCCGACCCGTGGGTGCCGTCGGTGAAGTACAGGGAGCTCATGGTGTCGGTGTGGTATCCGGCGAAGTCGCCGGGCCGCAAGCGGGCGCAGTACATGACGCCCAAGGAGTCCGAGCTGCTCCTGAAGGACGGGAAGATCACCACCGTCCCCGCCGACATCCTCAGCAGGACCAGGACCAACGCCTTCACCGACGCCGAGCCGGCCGGCCGCAAGCGCGGCCTGCCGCTCGTCGTGCTCTCCCCGGGCCACGGAAAGCCCCGCTCCGAGCTCACCGGGCTGGCGGAGGAGCTGGCGAGCAGGGGGTACGTGGTGGCCGCGATCGACCACACGTACGAGAGCGTCGCGACGACCTTCCCCGACGGGCGCGTCACCGAGTGCGTCACCTGCGAGATCGACAAGAACCCCGACTGGTGGGTGGGCCTGGTCAAGAGCCGGGCGCGCGACGTGTCCTTCGTCCTCGACCGGCTGACCGGGCCGCGACCGGCGTGGCAGGGCTCCCGCCTCATCGACCCGTCCAAGATCGCGATGGCCGGGCACTCCGTCGGAGGCGCCGCCACCATCCCGACCCTGCTGAGCGACTCCCGCGTCCGCGCCGGCATCGACATCGACGGCACCACCGACATGGCGATCCCGGACAGCGGACTGTCGCGGCCGTTCCTGTTCCTGGGCAAGCCGGCCACCTACACGCCCGGCCAGGGTGCGGCCGCCGCCACCTGGGAGCGCGACTGGAAGCACCTCACCGGGTGGAAGCGCTGGCTGCTGCTGACCGGGGCCGAGCACCTGTCGTTCACCGACCTCGGCCTGCTGGTCGACCAGCTCGGCATCGACGCCGGCGCCGACATCGCCGGGGCCCGCGCCATGACGATCACCCGTAGCTACGTGACGGCCTTCCTCGACCAGCACCTGCGCAAGAAGCACCGCCCGCAGCTCGACAAGCCGTCCCCCCGCTTCCCCGAAATCAAGCACTGCGCCCCCGAGAGCAAGACCTGCAGGTAGGAGCACGGCGGCGCGCATTTCCAAGATCCAGTAGAGGTCTTGAGCATTTCCGCGCGCCGCCCCTAGCGTCGTTGGCATGCAACAGATCGACAACCTGGACGTTCTCAGGATGCTGACGAACCGGTTCAGGATGAAGCTCTACAGTCTGCTCTTCCGGATCGGCCCGGTCACGGTGAGCGAACTGGCCAGGCGCATGGACGCCGACCCCGGCCAGGTGAGCTACCACCTGCGGCAGCTGCAGCGCTACGACATGGTCGAAGACGTGCCGGAGCTGGCCAGGGACAGCCGGGAGCGGTGGGTGCGCGCGGCCATGCCCGGGTGGCGGGTGGAGACGGATCTCGAAGGCCCGTACGCGGCGGCCGTGATGCAGGCGTGGACCGCGCAGTGGGTGATCGACCAGTTCGAGCGGCTGCGCGACTTCGACCGCAACCTCACGGCGTTGCCCGAGGAGTGGCGGGACGCGGGCTTCGGCAGCAGCCGGCACCTGCGGCTCACCAGGGACGAGATGGCCCAGCTCAACGAACAGCTCAACGCGGTGATGGAGCCGTGGCGCAAGCTGACCGCAGAACGCATCGCGGCCGACGAGACGCCGCCGGACAGCCTCCCGATCTTCCTCTTCTACCACGCGTTCCCCGAGCTGCCGTGAGGCGGCCCTCGCCGCACGGCATCCACGAGGAGTTCGCCCGTGCCTACCTCGCCGAACGCCGCGCCGAGGCCGACCGGTCCCGCATGATCCCGCCCCGCTCGCACCGGCGGGTGCGCGCCCGGCTCGCGGACGCCTTACGCCGCCTGGCCGACCGCCTCGAACCCGCCCTGCCGCCCGCCCTGCCGCCCGTCCTGCCGCCCGTCCTGCCGCCCATAGGCGCCGGTCAGGACTGGCGCGGGTCGTAGCCTCTGAAGTCGCTCAACTCCACGGCGCTGTCCGGCAACAGAGGCACCCCGCTGCTGGAGTCGAGCACCACCCGGCGGCCCAGCGGCTCACGCAACGTCACGCTGATGTGGTCGGTCTTCCCCATCAGGTTGCAGAACGTCACGCCCTCGTCCCACCGGACGTCGACGTCCACGACGACCGCCTCGGCCGTCTCGTGGGCACGCGCGCCGTAGGTGGTGTCGCAGGTGCCGTGCAGGTAACGCAGCCGCAGCTCGGCCGGGCCCTTCTGGTCGTACGTCCTGATCTCCTGGACACTGTCGGCGACCGGCCGGGGCGGCCCGCCCATGGCGGCCGGGTCCACCGCGACCCGCCGGAACCGCCCGGGGACGCCGTGCACGGTGAAGTCCCACGTGGGCACCCGGACGTCGCCTCTGCTGGTGGGGAACGCGGCCGTGCCGCGGGACACCGCGGTCACCCGGAGCGGCCGGCAGCCCTTGGCCGGGCACTCCTCGTCGACGAAGGACCTGGGCCTGGTGAGGCCGGCGTAGGCGGCCTTCGCCGTCACAAGCGGCACGTTCAGCGTGCTCCCGTCGGCCCAGTGCAGCTCGGCCGGGGCAGGGGTCTCGTCCGGAAGGTCCGTCTCCAGCTTCCAGACGCTGTTGAGCTCGCTGCGCGACGCCCATCGCGGCGTGGTCCGGCTCTTGGGCGGCATGGTCAGGTTCTTCAGCGGGACGAATCCCTCCAGCCAGGGCCGCCGCTCCGGTGACCGCTGCCAGCGGTCGGCCACCTCGCGGGCGAGCGTGGTGAACGCCTCATCGGCGACCGGGCGGCGGGCGTCGGCCCCGCAGGTCATCCCCACCAGGAGCAACGCTAAAGCTGGAAAAATCCGCATGTGGTGGTAGACGCACCCACGCCCACCCCGGTTTCCCAGAATCGGGAAAGGCCCGCCCCTGAAGCGACGCCTCCGGCGATGAGCGACATCCCCAGAGATCTCGCGCTCCTCGCCATCGGCGCGACCGGCCGAGCCGGAATGCACGTCCCGACCCACCATCCGGGCACTTCCCCCAAAGCGGCGACATCGTTAGTTATACGAATATAATCGTTTTATGCCTATAACCGATCGGTCCACCTCCGCCGCTGCGGCGCCCCCCGCGCTCGGCCGGCGGCGGCGGATGCTCGTCCTGGCCATCTGCTGCATGAGCCTGTTCATCGTCGGTCTGGACAACACGATCGTGAACATCGCGCTGCCCTCCATCCGGCGCGACCTGAACGCCTCCGTCTCCGGCCTGCAGTGGATCATCGACGCCTACACGGTGGTGCTGGCCAGCCTGCTCATGCTGTCCGGCTCCACCGGCGACAGGATCGGCCGGCGCCGCACGTTCCAGACCGGGCTGACGCTGTTCACGCTGGGCTCGCTCATGTGCTCGCTGGCACCGAGCCTGGGCTGGCTGATCGGGGCGCGGGCGCTGCAGGCGGTGGGCGGGTCGATGCTCAACCCGGTCGCCATGTCGATCATCACGAACACCTTCACCGAGCCGCGCGAGCGGGCCAGGGCGATCGGCGTGTGGGGCGGGGTGAGCGGCGTCAGCATGGCGCTGGGCCCGCTGGTGGGCGGCGCGCTGGTGGGCGCGGTCGGCTGGCAGTCGATCTTCTGGATCAACATCCCGGTGGGCGTGGCCGCGTTCGTGCTGTGCGCGCTGTTCGTGCCCGAGTCGCGCGCGCCGCGCCCGCGCCGGGTGGACCCGGTGGGCCAGGTGCTGGTCATCGTGGCGCTGGCGACGCTGACGTTCGGGCTGATCGAGGCGCCGGCCGCCGGGTGGGGGTCGCCGCGTACGCTGGCCTGCTTCGCGGTGGCGGCGCTGGCGCTGGCCGGACTGATCCGCTACGAGCTGCGCACCGAGGAGCCGCTGATCGAGCTGCGCTTCTTCCGCAGCGTCCCGTTCGCGGGCGCGACCGTGACGGCGGTGTGCGGGTTCGCCGCGCTCGGCGGCTTCCTGTTCGTCAACACCCTCTACCTGCAGGACGTGCTGGGCCTGTCCGCGCTGCACGCCGGCCTCTACACGCTGCCCATGGCGGGGCTGACCGTGCTGTGCTCGCCGCTGGCGGGCCGGATCGTGGCCAACGCCGGGACCCGGGTGCCGCTGCTGCTGGCCGGCGCCTCGATCGGGGCGAGCGGCCTGATCATGACGGGGCTCGCGACGGACACGCCGATCTGGCGGCTGATGGCCGCGTACGTGCTGTTCGGCCTCGGCTTCGGCATGCTGAACGCGCCGATCACCAACACCGCCGTGTCCGGCATGCCGCGCGAGCGGGCCGGGGTGGCGGCGGCGGTGACCTCGACCAGCCGGCAGATCGGGCAGACGCTCGGCGTCGCGGTCATCGGCGCGCTGGTCACCTCGGCGGTGGCGGGCCCGTTCGCCACCGGCTTCCCTGCGGCCAGCCACGTCGGCTACTGGATCGTGACCGGCTGCGGCGTGGCGATCGTGCTGCTCGCTATCCTGACCACCACCGGCTGGGCCCGCCGCAGCGCCGCGCGCACCGCCGAACGGCTGGCCCACCCGCAGGAGACGACATGAGCGAGACCCACGAGCAGGAGGCGGTGGCCCGGGTGTGGGCCGCCATGTACGACCTGGTCCTGCGGCAGGAGAACCGCCGCAAGGAGGTGGCCGACGCGCTCGGCATGAGCTTCTTCCGCATCAAGGCGCTGCGCTACCTGCTGGCCGGGCCGATGACCATGCGGGAGCTGACGACCGAGCTGGCCACCGACAAGCCGTACACCTCGCTGATGGTGGACGACCTGGAGCGGCGCGGCTACGTCACCCGCAGCGTGTCCCCCGGCGACCGCCGCAGCAAGATCGTCACGCTGACGCCGTCGGGCACGGCGGTCGCCGAGGAGGCCCAGCGCATCCTGGCCCGCCCGCCGCGCTCCCTGCTGGCCCTCGACCCCGACGACCTGGCCGCGCTCGACCGCATCATGACCAGGCTGCGCACCCCTGAGGAGCAGGCCGCGCGCTAGAGGGCGGCGTCGGCGTCGAGCGGGAAGACGGGCCGCTTGAGGTTGCGGTAGGGCAGCCGGTGCAGGTCCTGGTCCACGCCGCCGGGCGTGAGCGCCAGCATCCAGCCGGCGGCGGCCTCGAACAGCTCGGGCTCCAGGTAGCCGATCTTCACGGTGACGACGTCCACCTCGGCGACCTCCACCCCCAGCCGCCGGTACGACTCCAGCAGCCGGTACTGCATGCGCCGCGAGGTGAGGAAGACGCTCAGCCCGCCGACGCGCACGCTGACCACCCGGCCACCGTCGGGGTCGTCGGCCACGGCCTCCAGCGTGCCCTCCAGCAGGAGCGGCCCCGGCGCGCGAGTGTCGATCCGGCCGCCGGCGCGCACGCCGACGGGCGAGCCGACCGGCAGGTGCCCGACGCGCGCCACCGCCTCGGGGTCGAAGAGGGAGGCGAAGACGGCGCGTACGGAGCCGTCACGGATCTCGGGCCTGGCCAGCAGGCGCTCCAGGGCGTAGGTGACGTCGTCGGCGCCGCCCGCGCCCGGGTTGTCGCCGGAGTCGCTGATGAAGTACGGCCGGGCCGCGCCCTCCTTCAGCGCCGCGTCGAGGCACTCGTCCATGGAGCCGGTGGGGGCGACGAAGGCGAAGTCGTCGCGGGCGTCCCAGAACGCCTGGCCCAGCTCGCGGGCGGCCTGCTCGGTGGCGGCCCGGTCGGTGCCGGTGGCCACGACGGCGCCGGTGCAGCGCGGCTCGTCGGCCCAGGCGAAGCCGATCCAGATGGCCGCGTCGATCACGCCGGGCCTGGACTCGACCTCGGGGATGCGGGCGTACAGGCCGCGGGCGGGCTCGACGCGGGTGCTGGTCATCTCGCCGGGCAGCAGGATCGGCACGTGCACGAGCGCCTTGTGCGGCCGGCCGCCGGCGTTGAGCGCCTCGACGAGGTTGCGGGCGGCGCGCTCGCGGGTCTCCCAGACGTCCACGTGGGGCGCGGTGCGGTAGCAGGTCAGCAGGTCGCAGCCGTCGAACAGGACGTGGGAGACGTTGCCGTGCAGGTCCATCGCGGCCGACACGAGCGGCTCCGGGCCGATCACGGACCGGATCGCGGTGATGAGGTCGCCTTCGGCGTCCTCGCGGCCGACGACGCTCATGGCGCCGTGGATGTCGAGCAGCACCCCGTCGAAGCGGCCCTGGCCGAGACCCTGGACGATCTCCGCGCGCCAGGCGTCGTACGCGGCGGGCTCGACGGCGCCACCGGGCAGGGCGCGGGCGTGCACGAGCGGCACCCACTCGAACTCGGCCGCCCACGGGCTGCCCAGCCAGTCGTAGCGGTCGAGCAGGGCCTGGCCGCGGGTGACGTCGAAGTCGGCGGCGCCGCTCAGGTGCGGCGAGAAGGTGCTGGACTCGATGTGGATGCCGCAGACGGCGATGCGCAGAGGCGCGGTGGTGGACACGGTGGTGGACGCGGTCGTGGACTCGGTGGTGGACACGGTGGTGCTTCCTAGGTGGTGGCGTCGGTGGTGGAGTGCAGGTCGGTCGTCTCGCGCAGCAGCCGGCCGAGCCCGATGAGGGCGGCGTCGGGGCCCGCCGCGCTCGCCTCGATGGACAGCGACTGGGTCAGGGGCGGCAGGCAGCGCTCGTACAGCATGCCTTTGACGGCCGCGACGTAGACGTCGAGGCTGGACAGCGCGCCGCCGATGACGACGCTGTCGGGGTTGAGGAAGTTGACCAGGCCCGACAGGGCGACGCCGAGCAGCCGGCCGGCCTGGCGCACCAGCGTCACGACGGCGGGGTCGGCGTCCACGGTGGCGGCGACGACGTCGCTCAGCCCGGTGACGGGCCGGCCGCGGCGGGCCAGCTCGCGCACGAGCGCGGCGCCGCTGGCGACGGTCTCCAGGCAGCCGCGGCTGCCGCAGGAGCATTCGCGCTCGCCGCTGTCGGCCACCCGCACGTGGGTGAGGTCGCCGGACAGGCCGCGCCCGCCGCGGTAGATGCGGCCGCCGGTGACCAGGCAGCCGCCGATGCCGCTGCCGGCCTTGACGTAGATCATGTCGCCGGTGGCGCGGCGGGTGACGTACTCGCCGATGGCGGCGGCCTTGGCGTCGTTGTCGGCCAGGGCGCCGGCCTGGAAGCGCTCGCGCAGGTCGGCCTGGACGTCGTAGCCGCTCCAGCCGGGCATGCGGGCCGGGCCGACGAGCCGGCCGTGCGGGAAGTCGACGGGCCCGGGCAGTGCCATGCCGACGGCCAGCAGGCGGCGGCCGGGCGCGTGGGCGGTCCTGACGCGGTCGAAGGCCTCGCTGATCTCGTCAAAGATCGCCTGCGGGCCTGCGCTTATGTCGACGGCGAGCTCCTCGGCGACCTGCAGTGCTCCCGAGGGGGCGCACAGGCCGACGCGGGCGTGCCGCCCGCCGAGCTCGGCCACGGCGAGCACGCCGCCGTCCTCGCGCAGCCGCAGAATCCTGGGCCGGCGGCCGCCGGTGGAGGCGCCGACGCCCTCCTCGAGGATCGTGCCCTCCTCCAGCAGGCGGCGTACCACGCTGGAGACCGTCGAGGGAGCCACCTCCAGGAGCTCCACCAGGTCCGCACGGGAGGCGGCCTTGCCGCTGGCCAGCAGGCTCAACGCCTGCTCGCGCAGCTTGGCGGGCGGCTCCGGCATGTCTCTCCTCCCCCCTGGCGCAGCGCAGGCGAGCACGGGGGCCCGCGAGCGGGCCCGACCCCTGGGCCCAGGCGGGCCATCACAGCAGACGCCCATCATCGGGCACGAAGACGATCACCGAAAGATGTCACACGGATGTCGTACGCGTTCCACGCGGATCTCGCCCGGCGGATCTCCTCGCCGCGGACTCTATCCCGAAATAAGTGCCCCGAACAAAGCGGATTTTTCACATTGACTTAGTACTTGTACCTCTATACATTCTCCGGACTGAAGGCCCCCTGGAGGGCCCGCGCACGTCTCGACGAGGAGAAACATGGGGACGAGAACCCGCATCGTGAGCGGCGTGGTGGCCATCGGGCTCGGTTTGACCGCCTGCAGCGCGGGCGCCGGCGGCGGTACGCCGCAAGGCGGAGCGGCGCAGAGCAAGGACACCGTGACCGTGGCCCTCCGCACGCCGAACTGGATCCTGCCGATCTCGGCCCCCGGATTCACCCAGGGCGAGAACGACATCTTCTCCACCGCCCTGTACCGCAAGCTCTACAGCTTCCAGCTCGACGGCACGACCGAGGACAACGTCAACCCGACGCGGTCGCTCGCCGAGCCGCCCGTGGTCAGCGACGAGGGCAGGACGCTGACCATCACGCTCAAGGACAACACCTGGTCCGACGGCAAGCCGATCACCACCAAGGACGTCGAGTTCTGGTGGGACCTGGTGACCACCAACAAGGACAAGTGGGCCTCCTACCGGCCCGGCGGCTTCCCCGACAACGTCGCCGACTTCAAGGTCAAGGACGACAAGACCTTCTCGATCACCACCAAGAAGGCCTACAACGCCGCCTGGTTCGTCGGCAACCAGCTCAACCGCATCGTCCCGCTCCCCCAGCACGCCTGGGACAAGGGCGACCCCAAGAAGACGTTCGAAGAGCTGACCACCGCCTCCAAGGACCCCAAGACCTACGCCACCAACCCGCTGTGGAAGACCACCAGCGGCCCCTGGAAGCTGGAGAGCTACGTCCCCAGCGGCGAGGTGGTCCTGGCCAAGCAGGACGCCTACTCCGGCCCCGACAAGCCGAAGATCGGCAAGATCGTGCTGCGCCCGTTCACCGGCGACGACGCCGAGTTCAACGTGCTGCGCGCCGGCGACATCGACTACGGCTACATCCCGCCGGCCAACCTGTCGCAGAAGTCGTACCTGGAGTCCAAGGGCTACAAGGTCGCCCCCTGGTACGGGTGGTCGATCACGTACCTGCAGCTGAACTTCAACAACCCCAAGACCGGCGCGCTGTTCAAGCAGCCGTACCTGCGCCAGGCGCTGCAGCACCTCATCGACCAGCCCACCATCAGCAAGGTCATCTGGGCCGACATGGCCGCCCCCACCTGCGGCCCCGTCCCCGCCAAGCAGGGCTCGCCGGCCGGCGAGGGCTGCGTCTACCCGTTCGACCCGGCCAAGGCCAAGCAGCTGCTGGAGAGCCACGGCTGGAAGGTCACCCCCGACGGGACCACCACCTGCGCCGACCCCGCGCTGTGCGGCGAGGGCATCGCCAAGGACACCCCGCTGAACTTCACCGTCACCAGCCAGTCCGGCTTCGCCGCCACCACCAAGATGTTCGCCGAGATCAAGTCCCAGATGGCCAAGCTCGGCGTGCAGCTGACCATCAAGGAGGTGCCCGACTCCGTCGCGGTCACCCCCGCCTGCAAGCCGGAGGAGTCCAAGTGCGACTGGGACATGTCGTTCTTCGGCTCCCAGGGCAGCTGGTACTACCCAGCCTTCGCCTCCGGTGAGCGGCTCTTCCAGACCGACGCCCCCGTCAACCTCGGCAGCTACAGCAGCCCCGAGGCCGACGAGCTGATCGAGAAGGCGCAGTTCTCCGACGACGCCGGCGCCCTCCAGGAGTACGACGACTTCCTGGCCAAGGACCTGCCGGTGCTGTGGATGCCCAACCCCGTCTACCAGATCTCGGCGTACAGGTCGGGCCTGCAGGGCGTCGAGCCGCAGGACCCGATGAACCTCATGTACTTCCAAGACTGGTCCTGGAAGAGCTGACCCTTGCCCCGGTACCTCCTCACCCGCCTGGGCCAGGCCCTGGTCATCGTGATCCTGGTGACGCTGATCACGTTCGTGATCCTGCACCTGCTGCCGGGAGGCGCGGCCAGGGCCATCCTGGGCAAGGAAGCGACGCTCGAGCAGATCGCCGCCTTCAACCACGAGATGGGGTACGACCGGCCGCTGTGGCAGCAGTACGCGATGTACCTGCAGCGGCTGGTCACCGGCGACCTGGGCTACTCCTTCCAGCTCAACCAGTCGGTGTCGGAGGCCATCGCGCAGCGGCTGCCCAAGACCATGCTGCTGTCGCTGGCCTCGACCCTGCTGGCGGTCGTGGTGGCCGTCCCGCTCGGCGTGGTGCAGGCCGTACGGCGTAACCGCTGGCCCGACTACACCATCAACGGGCTGTCGCTGCTGGCCTACGCCACCCCGATCTTCTTCATGGGCCTCATGATGATCATCCTGTTCTCGCAGGTGTGGCCGCTGCTGCCGCCCGAGGCGCCGCAGGGCTTCACGCTGGCGGAGGTGCTGGCCGACCCGGCCGGGCTGGTGCTGCCCACGGTCACGCTGGCCATCCTCACCGTCGCCGTCTACTCCCGCTACGTACGCTCGTCCATGGTCGACAACCTCAACGAGAACTACGTGCGCACGGCCCGCAGCAAGGGCCTGTCGGAGAGCCGCGTGATCGTCGGCCACACCCTGCGCAACGGCCTGTTCCCCGTCATCACGCTGCTCGGCATGTACCTGCCGGCGCTGTTCAGCGGCGCCCTGGTGGTCGAGCGGCTGTTCAACTACCCCGGCATGGGGCTGCTGTTCTGGCAGGCCGCGCTCAAGCGGGACTACCCGATCCTGCTCGGCGTCACCCTGCTGATCTCGGTGGCCACGGTGCTGGGCGCGCTGGTCGCCGACGTGCTCTACGCCGCCGTCGACCCGCGCGTACGACTCAAGGCAGGCCGCTCATGACCGCGACCCCGCACGAGGACGAGGCGCCCGTCCGCGGCATGTGGCGCCAGGGCCTGGAGGTGTTCTGCGAGAACCGGCTGGCCCTGCTGGGCGTCGGCCTGTTCGTGCTGCTGGCCGCCTTCAGCTTCCTCGGGCCGCTGTTCTACCAGACCGACCAGGTGCACACCGACCTGACGAAGGTGTTCCTCACCCCCGGCGACGGGCATCCGCTCGGCACCGACGGCGTCGGCTACGACCAGCTCGGCCGGCTCATGCTGGGCGGGCAGACCTCCATCGTGGTCGGCCTGGCGGCCGGCCTGCTGGCCACGGTCGTCGGCACCGTCTGGGGCGCCGTCGCGGGCTTCGCCGGCGGCTGGCTGGACGCGGTCATGATGCGCGTGGTCGACGCGTTCATGTCGATCCCGGCGCTGTTCCTGTTCATGCTCATGGCCTCGATCGTCACGCCGACCGTGCCGATGCTCATCGTCATCATCGGCGCCTTCGCCTGGCTCGGCCCCGCCCGGCTGGTCCGCGGCGAGGCGCTGACGCTGCGCACCCGCGAGTACGTCATGGCGATGCGCGGCATGGGCGGCACCGGCGGGCGCGCGGTGCGCCGGCACATCATCCCCAACGCCATCGGCACGGTGATCGTCAACGCCACCTTCCAGGTGGCCGACGCCATCCTGTACGTGGCCTACCTGTCCTTCCTCGGACTGGGCGTGCCGCCACCCGCCGCGAACTGGGGCGGCATGCTGTCGGACGGCCTGTCGGACACCTTCAGCGGCCACTGGTGGCTGCTCTACCCGCCGGGCATCGCCATCATCCTCATCGTCCTCGCCTTCAACTTCATCGGCGACGGGCTGAGGGACGTCTTCGAGGTCCGCCTCCGGCGGCGTTGACAGGAGTTTTCGCACACATGGGGAACCCCACCAGCGAGCCGCTGCTGCGGCTGCGCGACCTCAGCACCGACATCGCGCTGCGGCGCGGCACCGTGCACGCGCTCGACCGCGTCACCCTCGACGTCCACCAGGGCGAGACGCTCGGCATCGTCGGCGAGTCGGGCAGCGGCAAGACCATGACCGTGCTGTCGATCATGGGGCTGCTGCCCGCCGGCGGCTCCGTCGTCGGCGGGGAGATCCTCTTCGACGGCCGCGACCTGCGCACCATGCAGGCCCCCGAGCTGCGCCGGGTGCGCGGCGTCGAGATGGGCATGGTCTTCCAGGACCCGCTCACCTCGCTCAACCCCACCATGCGCATCGGCGCCCAGGTGGCCGAGCCGCTGCGGGTGCACCAGAAGGTCGGCAAGGCCGAGGCACGCGAGCGGGCGATCGAGATCCTGCGCAGGGTCGGCATGCCCCGCCCCGACAAGATCGTCGACGACTACCCGCACCAGCTGTCGGGCGGCATGCGCCAGCGCGTGGTCATCGCCATGGCGCTCATCCGCTCCCCGCGCCTGCTCATCGCCGACGAGCCCACCACGGCCCTGGACGTCACCACCCAGCGCCAGATCCTGGAGCTCATCGACGACCTGCGCGAAGAGTTCAAGATGGCGGTCATCCTGGTCACCCACGACCTCGGCGTGATCGCCGGCCGCGCCGACCGCGTCGCCGTCATGTACGCCGGCCGCGTCGTCGAGACCGCCACCACCCCCGAGCTGTTCCGCGCGCCCCGCCACCGCTACACCGAGGCGCTCATGCGCGCCCTGCCCGAGTCGGCCACCGACGGCGACGGCCGCCTCTACAGCATCCCCGGCCTGCCGCCCGACCTGTCGCGCCCGCTGACCGGCTGCCGCTTCGCGCCGCGCTGCCGCTTCGCCACCGACGAGTGCCGCACCGGCGACATCGCCCTCACGGCGGCCGGGAACGGGCACGCCTTCGCCTGCCTGCACCCCGTCACCGAGCCCGTCGTGCTCGCCCCGCCCACCGGCCGCGAGCAGGCCGCCACGGCCGCCGCCGAGCCGATCCTGAGCGTGCGCGACCTGGTCAAGGAGTACGACGCGGGCGGCGCCGGGCTGAAGCGCTCCAGCGGCAAGGTGAGCGCCGTGGCCGGGGTGTCGTTCGAGGTCGCGCCCGGCGAGACGCTCGGCATCGTGGGCGAGTCGGGCTGCGGCAAGTCCACCGTCGGCCGGCTCGTGGCCGGGCTCGAGCCCGCCACCGGCGGCAGCATCGTCGTGGACGGCACCGACATCGCCGGCCTCGACCGGCGCGCCCGCCGCCGCATGCACCGGCAGGTGCAGCTGATGTTCCAGGACAGCTACGCGGCCATGAACCCGCGCATGCGCATCGACTCCATTCTCACAGAGCCGCTGGAGATCCAGCAGGTCGGCGACGCGGCGCAGCGGCGCGCCCGGGTCACCGAGCTGCTCGACCAGGTCGGCCTGCCCAGGACGGCGCTGGAGCGCTACCCGCACGAGTTCTCCGGCGGCCAGCTGCAGCGCATCGGCCTGGCCAGGTCGCTGGCGCTGCGGCCCCGGCTCATCGTCGCCGACGAGCCGGTCAGCGCGCTGGACGTCTCGGTGCAGGCCCAGGTGCTCAACCTGATGCGGGACCTGCAGGGCGAGCTGGGCCTGTCGTACGTGTTCATCAGCCACGACCTGTCCGTGGTCGACTACATGGCCGACAGGATCGGCGTGATGTACCTCGGCAAGATGGTCGAGATCGGGCCCGCCCACCAGGTCGTCCGCGCCCCGCGCCACCCCTACACGCAGGCGCTGCTGGACGCCGTCCCCTCACCGGACCCCGATCACGTGCCCAGCCCGGACACCACCATCAAGGGCGAGCTGCCGAGCGCGCTCAACCCGCCGACCGGCTGCCGCTTCCGCACCCGCTGCCCGCTCGCGCAGGACGTGTGCGCCACCGAGCCGCCCCTTCAGGGCGGGGCGCACCAGGTGGCCTGCCACTTCCCGCTGCGTCAGGAGGAGCCGGCCGCGCCCCTGGCGTAGGCCGGCCAGGGGCGGGCAGGGAGGCGTTCGACGTCGTCGTTGAAGCGCCGCAGGTAGGCGGCGAAGGCGGCGACGTCGCCGGCCGGCCAGCCGGACAGCACCTCGCGCAGCCCGTCCAGGTTGCGCGCCCGCTCGCCGTCCAGGAACCGCTCGCCCCGCGCGGTGATGCGGAACTTGCGGGCGATGCCGCCCTCGGGGTCGGCGATGCGCTCGGCCAGGCCCTCGCGCAGCAGCGCGGCGGTGTGCCGGTTGAGCGTCGAGACGTCGAGGCCGAACGCCCTGCTGAGCTGCCCGATGGACATCGGCCCCGCACGGCGGATCCGGCTGAGCAGGATGTACGCGCTGCGGTCGAGGTGGCGGTGCCGGCCGAGCCGCATGGTCTCGTACTCGACCGCGGCCAGGGAGTCCGTGGGCTTGTCCATGCCAGTCCTTCCCCCAACCATGGGTGCGGGTCAGCATATCTTCCACAAGAATGTGCAACACCCACAATGTGTGCATTTATCACGCTATGTGGGGGTGCACGTCGCTACCATCGGGGGGACACGCGTGGAAGAGCCCAGCAGACCCGCCACCCGGCACGGCATCGTCACCGTGATGGCCGTCGCCGGCATCGTCGCCTCACTCACCCAGACCCTCGTCGTCCCCCTCATCGGCCGCCTGCCGTCGATGCTGCACGCCACCGCCTCCGACGCCTCCTGGGTGGTCACCGCGACCCTGCTGGCCGGCGCCGTCACCACCCCCGTCATGGGACGACTCGGCGACCTGTACGGCAAGCGCCGCATGATGCTCGTCTGCGCCGTCCCCCTCATCCTCGGCTGCGTCACCTGCGCCCTGGCCGGCTCGCTCGCCCCCATGATCGCCGGACGCGGCCTGCAGGGCATGGGCATGGGCCTCATCCCCCTCGGCATCAGCGCCCTGCGCGAGGTGCTGCCGCCCGACCGGCTCGGCCCGTCCATCGCGCTGATGAGCTCGTCCATGGGCATCGGCGGCGCCCTCGGCCTGCCCATCGCCGCCGCCGTCGCCGAGTACGCCAGCTGGCGGGCGCTGTTCTGGGCCACCGCCGTCCTCGGCCTGCTGGTCGCCGCGCTGATCCGGCTGCTGGTGCCGTACACGCCGCCCGCCGCGCGCGGCCGCGTCGACCTGCCCGGCGCGCTCGGGCTCGGCGCGGGACTCATCTGCCTGCTGCTCGGTGTCTCCAAAGGCGCCGACTGGGGCTGGGACAGCGCGCCCACGCTCGGCCTGCTGGCCGCCGCCGCCCTCGTGCTGCCGCTGTGGGGCTGGTGGGAGCTGCGCGCCCGCGACCCGCTGGTGGACCTGCGCGTCGCCGCCCGCCCTCAGGTGCTGCTCACCAACGCGGCCTCGATCGTGGTCGGCTTCTCCATGTACGCCCAGTCGCTGATCGTCATCCAGATCCTGCAACTGCCCGCCGCCACCGGCTACGGGCTCGGCCAGTCCATGCTCGCCGCCGGCCTCTGGATGGCCCCCGCCGGCCTCATGATGATGATCGTCTCTCCCGTCGGCGCCCGCCTGTCGGCCGCCCGCGGCCCCAAGGTCACGCTCATCACCAGCAGCCTCGTCATGGCGCTCGGCTACGGCCTGTCGGTCGTCCTGCTCGGCTCCACCTGGGGCCTGCTCGTCATCACCTGCGTGTGCGCCATCGGCGTCGGCTTCGCCTACGGCTCCATGCCCGCCCTCATCATGGGCGCCGTGCCGCGCTCGGAGACCGGCGCGGCCAACAGCTTCAACACGCTGATGCGCTCCATCGGCACCACCGTCTCCGCCGCCGTCGTCGGCGTCGTGCTCTCGCAGCTCACCATCGACTTCGGCGGCCACCCGCTGCCGTCGGAGCGCGGCTTCCACGTCGGCATGCTCATCGGCTGCGGCGCGGCGCTGGCCGCCGCCCTCATCACCATGACGCTGCCAGGTGACGGCGGCCCGCCCCGCCGGGTGCTGGTGCCGGCCGACCCCGCCCCCGCCACCGAGTCCTGATCAGCCGTCCACGGTGAAGGTGAACCGGTGCGCGCCCGACGGCACTCTGGCCGACAGGCGCACCCGGTGCACGGTCTGCTGCTCGCCGTCGTGGCCGCGTACCGCCAGCTCGTCGGCCTCGGCCCGCCACCCGGCCGGAACCTCCAGCGCGACCGGGCCCCACGCGACCCGGCCATCGCGCAGCACCGGGCGGCGGCGCGACACGAACACCTCGCTCACCCGCGCGTCCCGCGTGGTGAAGCCGAAGGCGTCGGTCAGCTCCAGCCTGCCGGGCCGCCACCGGAACGTCCGGGTGAGCCGCTCCAGGCAGGGCACCGCGTAGGCGGCGGTGAGGTCGAGCGCGAACGTCACCGCGTCGCCGTCGACGGCGTGCTCCAGCACCTCGGCCCGCCGCTCGGGCCCCGGCACCTGCCCCCGCCCCTCGACCAGCGGGATCGAGTGCCACTCCGCCGACGCCTGCGGCACCAGGTAGCGGCCCTCACGGAAGTAGTCGCGGGTGTACTCGGGCGCGCCCAGATCGTCGAGCACCGTCTCACCCCGCGCGTGCAGCACGAACGTGCCGACGTCGAGGTGGTTGTGCGGCTCGTCGTTGTGCCCGCCCTTGGCCGCGAACGCCGCCCCGCCGGACCGCGCCACCACGATGCCCGCATCCGGCAGGTACGTATGCGGCCCCGGCTCCGCCACCGGAACCTCCCGCGCCCACCACAACGTCCGCGACAGATGCGCCCACCGATAACAGGGGTCGTCATGGAACGACGGCTCCCCCGCGGTGACCGGCACCGGCACGCCCAGCCGCTCCGACAGCCGCGACAGCAGCCCCGCCGGATAGACGCCGCGCGCCTGCGCGTCCGCGAACGCCGGCCTGGTGCCGTCACCCAGATCCACCCGCGCCGGGTAGGCGGCCATCTCCCGCACGTGCGGATCGTCCAGCAGGTCCTCGCCGGTGTGCTCGCGCAGCGCCTCGGCGAAGTACACGAAGTACCCGAACCCGTATGCCCAATAGTCCGGGCCCTCCAGGCAGGCGCCGTCGGCGCCCGTACCCGACAGGAACGCCTCCATCGCGCCCTCCAGCCGCGCCACCACCCGATCGGCGCCCAGAGCCAGCGCCGCCGCCCCCGCCGCGCCCGCGCACACCGCCGACCAGTTGTGGCGGGCCGACTCCCACCACATCGTCCCCGCCTCCAGCGGGGCGAAGACCCGCCGCTCCACCTCCGCGCGCACCCGCGCCCGCACCCGCGCGTCCACGTGCCCGCCCAGCAGCCGCACCCCCTCCGCCAGCGTCTGCGCCGTCTCGGCGGCGAACAGGTCCACGAACGCGTTGGGGTCACCGCCCTTCGGCTCGTGCGCCGGCAGCACCCAGGAGTACTCGTCGCACACCGACCACAGCAGGTCGTCCAGCGCCGGGTCGGGCCGGTCGTCCAGGTGCGCGGCCAGCAGCAGCGCGGCCAGCCTGCGGCGGCGCTCGAAGTAGGCGCCCTCGTACGCCAGCCGGTCACCGCCGTCGGCGAAGCGCCGCCACAGGGAGAACGTCAGCTCGGGAGCCGGCGACGTACGGGCACGCTCCGCCTCCTCGTGGATCTCACGGACCAGACGGGTCAGCACAGGTCCTTCACCTCCAACGGGGTCACGTGATTCTCCCAGCCCGAGACCCCGCAAAATCGCCTCGCGGCGGCACCACCCGCCCGGCTAGATTCATGAACGTGGCGCAACCCCTCGAAATCGCGTGCGACGAATCCGGCGCGGAGGGCGAGAAGCTCGTCGGCGGCAACAGCGACGTCTTCGCCCACGCCAGCGTGCTCATGGACGCCGAGGCGGCCGCCGCCGTCATCGCCGAGCTGCGCGTACGAGCGCCCACCCCCGCCGACGAATACCGCGCCAACCACGTCCTGCGCGAGAAGCACCGCGCCGCCCTGCTCTGGCTGCTCGGCCCCAGCGGCCCCGTGCTCGGCCACGTCCGCGTCTTCGTCGCCGACAAGACCTTCTGGCTCACCGGCAAGGTCACCGGCCTGCTCCAGGACGACCACACCCCGCGCCTCGGCCTCGACCCGCTCGCCAGAGCCGACGCCGTCGCCCTCTACCGCGAGGGCCGCCGCACCTTCGGCCCCGGCCGGTGGGCCGCCTTCCTCGACTCCTTCAACTACCTGCTGCGCGCCAAGAACGGCCAGGGCATCACCACCTCCGTCGCCGACACGTACCTGCTGATCGACGAGCTGCGCACGGCGAAAGGCCCGGCCGGCGACGTCATGCGCGCACTGTGGGAGGTCCGCGACCGCGTCGAGGAGTTCCGCGACCGCCTGCTGACCGACCCCCACGTCTTCCCCGCGCTCGACCCGCTCATCCCCGCCATCGTCCAGGCCGTCACCTCCTGGGGCGACGGCCTGGACGATGGCCGCGGCCCCGTCGCCGTCGTGCACGACCGCCAGACCACGCTGACCGACGAGCGCATCGCCCAGATGCGGCAGATACTCGGCGGCCGGATGGCCGGGCTCCGGCTCGTCGTCTCCGAGCTCGACGAGCGCGTGCAGGTCGCCGACGTGCTGGCCGGCATCGCCCGCAAGGCCGCCTCCGACGAGCTCAACGGCCGCCCCGACCCCGAGCTGACCCCGCTCCTGCGCCCCTACGTCGATCCCGCCTCCATCTGGGCCGACGAACGCGGCCCTTTCGCATAAGCCCTGGTCATGCCCCGGTAAACACCCCCACCCCCACACGATCGCCACCAAACGTGACGTTAGAGTGACGTAGTGTGAACGAGACGAAGCAACTGGAAATCTCCTGGCCCGGCCTCGGCATCACCGTGGCCGCCGAACTCGACCAGCGCAACCCCTCACTGGCCCAGGCCCTGTGGGACGCGCTGCCCTACCGCAGCCTCCAAGGGCACGCCCTGGTCGCCGGGTACCACCTGTACCACCTCGCCCCGGTCCACGCCCTGCTGCACACCGCCGCCGAGTACAAGGTGGACCGCCGCACCGTGCCCGACGGCACCCTGTTCTGCTCCCGCCTGCAACACCTCGGCATCAAGTACGGCGAACTCACCGAACCCATGACCGCCACCCCGATCGGCCAGGTCGCCGAAGAGGACCTCGACGCCCTCATCCACGCCGGCCGCGAAGTGTGGAACTCCGTCTACACCACCAAGGAACCGGTCATCGCCGAAGTCCGCCGCGCCGGCCAGACCGGCGGCCACGTGCTGCCCCGCCTGCCCGTCGGCGACCCCGAGCTCAACCAGCTCGCCAAAGAGGTGCACGCCGAGACCGAGCGCATCTGGCTCGACCCGCCCAGAGAGCTCCTCGACCTGCACGAGGGCCGCATCCCGTCCGGCGCGGGCAGCTACGAGACCGTCCTGACCACCCTGCTGTTCGTCAACGGCGAGACCCGCCCGCTCGGCTACAGCTGCTACGGCGGCCTCGTCCGCGCCGCACTCGACGGCATGCCCATGCCCTGGCTGCGCCAGATGACCCGCCAGCTCGCCCACACACCCGCCGAGTTCCTCGGCTACTGCGGCCTCGACCGCCTCTGGGACTTCACCCAGCGCCTCCTGGACGGCCTCGAACGCCTCGACAGCCACGAGGACTACATCGCGATCATGGCCCACATGGCCCTCTACTGCAACTGCCTCGGCGGCTGGAACCTGCACCTGTTCCCCTGGGAGGCCGGAGCCCACCTGCGCCGACTGCAGGTCCAGGCATGAGCGCCGGATCCCGCGTGGTGGTGATCGGCGGCGGCGTCATCGGGCTGTCGATCGCCTACCACCTCGCCGAAGCCGGAACCGACGTCACCCTGCTCGAACGCGGCACGCTCGGCTCCGGCGCCTCCCGCGCCACCGCCGACGTCGTACGCTCCTACTTCGCCGGCAACCCGGTCAGCTCCGCGCTCGCCGTCCGCAGCCTCGCCGCCTACCACGCCTTCCCCGAAAGGCCCGGCATCGACCTGCCGCTGCGCCAGGTCGGCTACCTCGTGCTGTTCACCGAACCCGAGCAGGTCACCGCCTTCGAAGCCGACCTGCCCGCCCAGCACGCCGCCGGCGTCGACGTCGGGCTCATCGGCGCCAAGGAGGCCAGGCGCCGCAACCCGCTCATCGGCGACCTGCCGCTGCTGGCCGCCGCCTACTCGCCCGACGCCTACATCTCCGACACCACCGCCATCGTCACCGCCTACGCCATGGCCGCCGAGAAAGCCGGCGCCACCCTGCGCACCGGCTGCCCGGTCACCGCCATCGACGCCGAAGCGGGCCGCGTCCAGACCGCCGAAGGCGAACTGTCCGCCGACGCCGTCGTCTGCGCCGCCGGCGCCTGGTCGGCCTCGCTCGTCCGCTGCGCCGGCGTGGACCTGCCGCTCACCGAACCCATCGAGCAGGAGCTGCTCACCACCGACCCGCTCCCGCCCGGCGCACCCGACATCCCGGTCACCCTGCACGCCGCCAGCGGCCTGCTGATCCGGCGGCGCGACGACCGCATGCTCATCGGCATGGGCTACCCGGGACCCGACCGCGAGTCCTGGCGCCGCGACGTCGCCGCCCGGCTCGCCGAGACGTACCCGAGCCTGGCCGGCCTCGCCCTGCACACCGCCGTCACCGGGCTGCGCGACGCCAGCCCCGACAAGACCGCCTTCATCGGCCACCAGCCAGGCCCACCGGCCTTCCTGTACGCGACCGGCTTCTCCGGCCACGGCCTGTGCAACGCGCCCGCCGCCGGCGAACTCGTCCGCGACCTCTACCTCGACCAGGACCCCGGCATGGACGTGACCGCCCTGGCGGTCAGCCCACGACGAACGGGATGACCATGACCGACGACCGCTTCATCCTCGACCCGGCCACCCGCGACATCCACGCCGACAACGAACGCCTGCGCGCCGCGGGACCACTCGTGCCGGTGACCGCCGAAGGCGTACCGGCCTGGGCCGCCACCCGGTACGCCACGCTCATGACCGTCCTCACCCACCCGGACCTGTCCAGGGAACTGCGCCACTGGTCAGGCCGCGACGCCCTGCCACCGGGCACCGCCATCGACCGCATCGTCACCGACACCTCCATGCTCAACGCCGAAGGCGAACGCCACCGGCGGCTGCGCATGCCGCTCACCGCCGCGTTCTCACAACGCCGGCTCAACGGCCTGCGCCCGCGCATCGAGGAACTCACCGCCCGGCTCATCGACCACCTCGCGGAGCAACCGTCCGACCAGCCGGTGGACCTGCGGCTCGAATTCGCCTACCCGCTGCCGCGCGAGGTCGTCTCCGAGCTCATCGGCATCCCGCCGGAGCACCAGGACGAGCTGCACCGCCTCACCGACGCCGTCGCCCAGGTCGGCGACCTCGAAGACTCGCCCGGCCTGCGCAAAGAGCTGCACGAACTGCTCGACCAGATCATCGACGAGCGCCGCGGCACGCCGGGAGAAGACCTCATCACCGACCTGTTCCGGCTGCACGAGAAGGACGGCGGGCGGCTGTCGGAGGACGAGCTGTTCGCCACCATCGAGCTGCTGTTCATCGCCGGGCACGTCACCACCGTCAACCTCATCACCAACGCCATCGGCGCCCTGCTCGGCCAGCCCGGCCAGCTGGGGATGCTGCTGTCCGGGCAGTGCCCGTACAGCGCGGCCGTCGAGGAGACCCTGCGGTGGGACTCGCCCATCGCGTACTTCCCGATGCGCTACGCCGTACGCGACGTCGAACTCGACGGCGTCCGCGTACGCGCGGGCGAGCCCGTCCTGGCCTGCTTCGCCTCCACCGGACGCGACCCCGACCAGTACGGACCCGACGCCGACCGCTTCGACATCACCCGCACGCAGACCCAGCACCTCGCCTTCGGCCACGGCCCGCACTTCTGCCTGGGCGCGCCACTGGCCAGGCTGGAAGGCGAGATCGCGCTGCGCGCGCTGTTCACCGCCTTCCCCGGCATGCGGCTCGCCACGCCCGCCAGGGACCTGCCGCCGCTGGACACCCTGCTCGGCAACAGCACCCGAAGCATGCCCGTCCTGCTGGGCCCGCGCGCCCGCTGACCACATGGGCCGCCCCGCGCGGCCCATCCCCGGGTACGCACTCCCCCCGCACGCGTTCTACGCTCCATGAACGACGATTGGAGCCAACGCCGTGCAACACCCCGACCTGCCACCGCCCGCCGCCGTCCTGCGCCTGGCCACCACCATCCGCCCCTACGACTGGGGCTCGGTCACCGCCCTGCCGCGCCTGTTCGGCACGGAGCCGACCGGCGAACCGCAGGCCGAACTCTGGATGGGCGCCCACCGCGGCGCGCCCTCGACCGCCGGCGGCGTCCCGCTGTACGAGCTCATCGCCCACGACCCCGCCGTCACCCTCGGCGCCCCCACCGCCGAGCGCTTCGGCCCCGAGCTGCCCTACCTGCTCAAGGTCCTCGCCATCGAGCGCCCGCTCTCCCTCCAGGTCCACCCCACCACCGAGCAGGCCGAGGCCGGCTACGCCGCCGAGAACGCCCGGGGCATCCCGCTCGACGACCGCACCCGCACGTACAAGGACGCCTCCCACAAGCCCGAGATGGTGTGCGCCCTCACCCCCTTCCACGGCCTGTGCGGCTTCCGCGCCCCCGCCGCCACCGCCGCCCTCCTCGACCGGCTCGGCCTGCCGGGCCTGCGCCCCTGGATTGACGCCCTCACCACCGGCGAGCCGGGAGCCGCGCTGCGCCGGGTGTTCGCCGAGATGCTGGACGACGCCGCCCGCCCGCTGCGCGCCGACGTCGAGCGCGCCCTGCTGGAAGCCGCGGAGGACGACGAGCTGGCCGTCTACGCCGGCATCGCCCGCGCCTACCCCGGCGACCCCGGCATCGCCGCCGCCCTCCTGCTCAACCACGTCGACCTGGCCCCCGGCGAGGCCCTCTACCTCGGCGCCGGAGTCCCCCACGCCTACCTCGGCGGCATCGGCGTCGAGATCATGGCCAACTCCGACAACGTGCTGCGCTGCGGGCTCACCTCCAAGCACGTGGACGTGCCCGAGCTGATGCGCGTCGTGGACTTCACCCCGACCGTCCCGCACCGGGTCGAGCCGGCCGAGGACCCCCGCGGGGCGTACGCCTACCGGCCGCCCGCCCCCGAGTTCGCCCTCACCCGCCACGAGCTGACCGGCGAGCACACCCATCAGCTGCCCGGCGGGGTGCCGCAGATCGTGCTGTGCGTGGAGGGCGAGGCCCGCCTCGGCGACGAGCTGACGCTGCGCCCCGGCGAGTCGGCGTTCGTCCCTGCCGCCGCCCCTTCGGTGACGCTGGCCGGCAAGGGGACGGCGTACCGCGCCGAGCCCGGCGCCTTTACAATGTAGATCACAGACGGCGGAGCGTCAGAACGTTGTCCTTGCGGGTGGTGAGGGTGCCGTCGGGAGCGGTCTGAGGGCGTTCGAACTCGGCGTCCTTCAGCACCTCCCACTCCCCCTCTGCGAGGTCCAGCGACTCGTACACCTCGCGGGGCGTCGGGAGGTGCACGTCGGGGTGGGGGTTGTGCTCCCAGGACGGCCCGGCGGCGTGCCCGGCCACCAGCAGCACCCCGCCGGGCGCGACGGCCGCGGCGGCGGCCCGCAGGATCTCCTCGCGGGGCAGATCGTGCGTTGAGTGCAGGTAGCAGGCGGTGACCAGGTCGTACGTGCCCTCGGGGAAGGACCGGCCGAGGTCGTGCTGCTGCCAGTCGATCCGGTCGGCCACGCCCATGCGCTCGGCGAGTTCGGCCGCCCGGCGCAGCGCCACCCCTGACACGTCGGCCGCGGTGACCCGCCAGCCCCGCTTCGCCAGCCACACCGCGTCGCCGCCCTCGCCGCTGCCCAGGTCGAGCGCCCGGCCCGGCGGCAGGTCGCTCAGCTCGCGGACGAGCACCACGTTCGGCTCGCCGGTCCAGAGCCGCTCGCGCTCGGAGTAGCGGCCGTCCCACAGCTCCTCAGGAGTCACCTCGGCCCGGCCGGCCCGGCGGGCGGTGACGGCGGCTCTGGTCTCCTCCTCGATCAGGTCGGCGTTGATGGCGGCGCCGGCCTTGACGCCCGCCGCCGCCGAGCCGATGACCTGCTCGAACAGGCTGGTGACGTTCCCCGCCGCCCACACGCCCGGCACGGACGTGCGGCCCGTGGGGTCGGCGGGGATGTGGGTGCCCACCACGTGGCCGCCCATCTCCATCTCGGCGGTCTCCAGGCCGAGCGGTGCCAGCGGTCCGACGCGGGCGGTCAGCCGCGTGCCCAGGGCCAGCGCCTGGCGAGCGTGCTCGCGGCCGTCGGCCGTCCGCACGCCGTGGAGCCGCCCGTCCTTGAGGACCAGCTCCGCCACCTCGCCCTCGACCACCGCGACGCCCCGGGCGTCGAGCTGCTCGCGCTGCTCGCCGGACGGCTTGTCCATGGTGTGCAGGAACAGGGTCACGTCGTCGCTCCACTGCCGCCACAGCAGCGCCTGGTGCACGGCGAGCGGGCCGGTGCCGAGCACGCCGATGGCCTGGTCGCGTACCTCCCAGCCGTGGCAGTACGGGCAGTGCAGCACGTCCTTGCCCCACAGCTCGGCCAGTCCTGGCAGCGGGGGCAGCTCGTCGATCAGGCCGGTGGCGACCAGCAGCCTGGCCGCCTCGACGGCGGTGCCGTCGTCCAGCGTGAGGCGGAAGCGCCCGTCACCGAGCCGCTCCGCTCCCGTCACGGCGGCGTTCTCGACGCGCACGCCGTACGCGGCCACCTCCTCGCGCCCGGCGGCCAGCAGCTCCGAGGGCGGCGTGCCCTCGCGGCCGAGGTAGACGTGCACCCCCTCGGCGGGGGCGTTGCGCGGCCGGCCCGAGTCGACCACCAGCACGCTGCGGCGGGCCCGGCCCAGCGTGAGCGCCCCGCTCAGCCCGGCGGCGCCGCCGCCGATCACTACCACGTCGTACGTCTTCATGTCGCGGTCTCCCTTCCGTATGCCAGGCAACTGTGCGCGAGCCGCCGACGAGTTGACAAACTTCGTTGCTGGAATGGCAAGGTGGGATCCATGGAACTCGACGAGGTGCTCCAGGCGGTGGGTCCCCGGCTGCGGGCCCTGCGCCTGGAGCGCGGCATCACGCTCACGCAGCTCGGCAAGAGCACCGGCATCTCGGTCAGCACCCTGTCCCGGCTGGAGTCCGGCGGCCGCAAGCCGACGCTCGAGCTCCTGCTGCTCCTGGCCAAGGCCTACCAGGTACAGCTCGACGAGCTGATCGACGCGCCCGTGACGGGCGACCCGCGGGTGCACATGAGGCCGGTCAAGCGGCACGGCATGACCTACATCCCGCTCACCCGGCGGCCCGGCGGGCTGCAGGCGTTCAAGCAGATCTATCCGCCCCACTACCCGGGCTACCTGCCCGAGCAGCAGGTGCACGAGGGCTACGAATGGCTGTACGTGCTGTCGGGCCGGCTGCGCCTGCTGCTCGGGCCGCACGACACGACGCTGGTGGCCGGGGAGGTGGCCGAGTTCGACACGCGGACGCCGCACGCGTTCATCAACCCGGGCGACGAGCCGTGCGAGGTGCTGGCGCTGTTCGGCAAGCAGGGCGAGCGCATGCACGTACGCGCTCGTCCCGCCGCCCGCAAGCAGGACTGATACCCCAGGTCAGCGTCCTTTTCGAGAGGGATGTGGGGGTTCGTCGGCGCGTTGACGGGCAGGGCGGCGGGGCGGGATCGCGGACTCCCGGACGGGCGGCGGTAAAGGCCCTAAAGTCCGTGCTGGGGGGTGCTCGATGAAGCTGGTGATCGACGGCGTGACGCGGCTCGTACGGCGCTACCGCCCTGACGGCAACCCGCTGCGCCGGCGTACCGACCGGTGGGAGAGCGCGGGGCTGGTGGTGGCGGCGCTGCTGATCCTGCTCTCCCTGTGGCCGGCGACGGCCGCCGCCCGCCAGGCGTACGCGGGCGCCCTGGCCACCGGCGCGGGCCGCCAGCAGGTCCGGGCGACGCTGCTGGCCGACACGCCGGTGACGACGCTGTCGTTCGGCGAGGTGGGCGGCGGCGGCCTGGTCTCGGCGGGCTGGACGACGGCGTCCGGCCGCCGGCACACCGGCAAGGTGTCCGTGCTCTCCCCCGCCAAGGCCGGCGCGCAGCTCACCATCTGGGTCGACAGGTCAGGCCGCCCCGCTCCGCCGCCGCCCAGCGAGGCCGAGCTGCGCATCACGGCGGCGGCGACGGCCCTCATGATCCTCGGCGTGGCCGCCTGCCTCGTGCTGACGCTGTTCGCCGCCTTCCGCCACGCCCTCGACCGCGTCCGCTACCGCGACTGGACCGTCGCCTGGGCGCTCGCCGACGACCACTGGCGCCAAAGCCCGTCCTGACCGTTACGATCACCGTTCCATGACCACGCTGACCGCTGCCCGCATCCTCTCGGCCCGCGTCCTGCTCCGCCCGGCCCAGGATTCCGACCGGAACGGCATCGTCGAGATCATGACCGACCCCGAGGTCCGCGCCCACCTCGGCGGCCCGCACCCGCGCGACGCCGTCGAGTCGTTCCTCGACTCGGCGGGCGTCCCGGCCGTCACGGGACCGGGCGCCTACGTCATCGCCGACCTGGCGACCGACCGCTTCCTCGGCACCCTCACCCTCGACCGCCGCGCACCCGGCCGCCCAGGACACCTCACGGAGGAGGGCGGCGAGCTGGAGCTGTCCTACGTTCTGCGCCGCACCGCCTGGGGCGCCGGCCTGGCCTTCGAGGCGGCGACGGCGGCGCTGCGGGCCGCGGCGGGCGAACTGCCCGACCAGCCGGTGCTGGTCGTCACGCAGACGGCCAACGAACGGTCGATGCGGCTCGCGGCCCTGCTCGGGTTCCGGCCGGCGGGGACGTTCGAGGAGTTCGGCGCGGAGCAGACGCTCGCCGTCGCGGCGCTGGGGGCGTTCGGCTGAGGGTCACCGCAGGGCCGAGTGGCGGCGGCTGTAGGTGAAGTAGATGATCAGGCCGATGACGAACCAGACGGCGAAGCGCAGCCAGGTGTGCGGGTCCAGGAACGTGATGAGCCAGATCGAGAAGACCACCCCGATCGCGGGCACCACCGGCATCCACGGCGTGCGGAACGTGCGCGGCAGGTCGGGCTGCCGGTAGCGCAGCACGATCACGGCCGCGCACACCACCACGAACGCCAGCAGGATCCCGATGTTGGTCAGCTCGGCCGCCTCCCTGATGGGCAGGAACCCGGCGATCACCGCCGACGCCGCCCCGACGATCCAGGTGACGCGGGTGGGCACCCGCCGTACGGGGTGCAGCTGGGCGAACCAGGCCGGCAGCAGCCCGTCGCGGCTCATCGCGAACCACACTCGCGTCACGCCCAGCATGAACGTGAACATGACGGTCAGGATGCCGATGATCGCGCCGGCCGCGATGACCGAGGCCAGCCCGGACAGCCCGACGGAGGCGAACGCCGAGGAGAAGCCGCTCTCCGGGTCGATCTCGCGGTAGTTCTGCATGCCGGTGAGCACGAGCGTGGCCAGCACGTACAGGACCATCGCGATGATCAGCGAGTAGATGATCGCCTTGGGCATGTGGCGCCGGGCGTCGCGCGACTCCTCGGCGGCGGTGCTCATGGCGTCGTAGCCGAACACCGCGAAGAACACGGTCGCCGCGCCGGTGATGGCGCCGCCGATGCCGAACGGGAAGAACGGCGCGTAGTTGGCGGTGTTGATGTGGAAGAACCCGATGACGATGACGAGCAGCACGACGGCGACCTTGATGGCCACCACGAACGTCTCGAACCTGGCGGCGGCGCGGATGCCGAGGTTCAGCAGGTAGGCGATGAGCAGGCACAGCAGGGCCGCGAACAGGTCGACCACGCGCCCCTCGCCGGTGCCGGGCGCGCCCAGCATCCAGGGCGGCAGCGTGAGGCCGAGGTTCTGGACGAGGAAGCCGAAGTAGCCGGAGATGCCGATGGCGACGACCGCGACGATGGCGGTGTACTCCAGCAGCAGGTCCCAGCCGATGAACCAGCCGACGATCTCGCCGAGCACCGCGTAGCCGTAGGTGTAGGCCGAGCCGGCCTTCGGGATGAGGCCGGCGAACTCGGCGTACGAGAGCGCGGCGGCGGCGCTGGCCACCCCCGCGATGAGGAACGACACCAGCACCGCGGGCCCGGCCGTCTCGTGGGCGACGGCGCCGGCCAGCGCGAAGATGCCGGCCCCGATGATGCCGCCCACGCCGATGGCGGTGAGCTGCCACAGGCCGAGGGTCCTGGCCAGCTCCCCCTCGTGCTCGGTGGCGATCTGCTCCACCGGCTTGCGCCGGAAGACGCCACGGGAATCGACCATGACACCCCCACTGCCGATCGTCGCATCCGTGGGGGCGACCTTCCCCCTCGGCAGCGGGCTAACCTGCGGCGCGCCGCCTCAGCACGGTCTTCTGAATCTTGCCGGTGGAGGTCTTGGGGAGATCGCCGAAGTGGACGGCCCTGGGGGCCTTGAAGTGGGCGAGGCGGGCGCGTACGTGCTGGATCAGCTCGCTCTCGGTGGCGGCGGCGCCGGGGGCGAGCGTGACGAAGGCGACGGGCACCTCGCCCCAGTGCTCGTCGGGGCGGGCGACGACGGCGGCCTCCTGCACGGCGGGGTGGGCGGTCAGGACGTTCTCGACCTCGACGGAGGCGATGTTCTCGCCGCCGGAGATGATGACGTCCTTGGCACGGTCGACGAGCCGCACATAGCCGTCGGGGTGCATCACCCCCAGGTCGCCGGTACGGAACCAGCCGTCGGGCGCGGCCTGCTCCGTCGCGGCGGGGTCGCGGTGGTAGCCGATCATGACGTCGTTGCCGCGTACCGCGATCTCGCCCACGGTCGCGGCGTCGGCGGGCACGTCGGAGCCGTCACCGGCCACGACGCGCAGTGGCTGGGCGATCACGTTGCCGACGCCCTGGCGGGCGGCGAGCACGGCGTATTCGTCGGCGTCCAGCCCGCGCCACTCGGGCTGCGGCTGGCAGATCACGGCGGGCCCGTACGTCTCGGTCAGCCCGTACAGGTGGACGACGTCGATGCCGGCCTTGAGCGCGCGGCGCAGCAGGGCGGGGCTCGGCGGCGCGCCGCCCACGCAGGCCAGCGGGCGCGGGTCGAGCTCCCGGTCGGGGGCGTCGGGGTGGGCGAGCAGCGAGGTGAGCACGGTCGGGGCGCCGCACAGGTGGGTGACGCGGTGGGCGCGCACCAGCCGCCACGCCTCGCCGGGATCGACCTTGGGCAGGCACACGTGCCGAGCCCCGGCCAGCGTCACCGCCCACGGGAAGCACCAGCCGTGGCAGTGGAACATGGGCAGCGTCCACAGGTAGCTGCTCGCCGCCTCCAGCCGGGTGTGCAGGGCCATGGCGAGGGCCTGGAGGTAGGCGCCGCGGTGGTGGTAGACGACGCCCTTGGGACGTCCTGTGGTGCCGCTGGTGTAGTTGATCGACAGCGGCGACAGCTCGTCGGTGACGGGCACGAACAGCTCTCGCGCGGTCTCGATCATGCTCTCGTACGCGGTGCCGGAGACCAGGCGCGGCGTGGCCGCGCTCTGCTCGGCCGCCGCCTTGGCCAGGCCGGCCAGCTCGTCGTCGTGCAGCAGCACCGACACCTCGGCGTGACCCAGGATGTAGGCCAGCTCGGCGGCGGACAGGCGGATGTTGAGCGGCACCATGACGGCGCCCGCCGCCGGGACGCCGAACGTGGACTCCAGCAGCAGATGGCCGTTCGTGGCCAGCACCGCCACCTTGTCGCCCGGCCGGACGCCGGCCTCGGCCAGGCCGCCGGCCAGCCGCTGGACGCGCTGCCACAGCTCGGCGTAGGTCAGCCCCAGGTCGCCGTCCACGACGGCCAGGCGGGGGCCGAAGACGGCGGCGGAGCGCTGGAGGAAGCTGGTGGGTGTCAGGGGCTCGTAGGACAGTACGGACATCCGGTCCTCCTGTTCGTGACGCACGATGATCGTACGCACGCGCCGGGCCTTCCAGGGGGGCGTAACATCCGTGCCCGGACGAGGACGAGAGGCGACGAGAGGCGAGCACGTGAGCGAGCACCCCCTGTGGCCGGTGGACGGCGCGGCCACCATCACCGCCTTCCCCGTACGCGCGGCGCGCCCCGCGCCGGCGGTCGTGGTGTTCCCCGGCGGCGGCTACCACCATCTGGCCGGCCACGAGGGCGTCCCGGTGGCGCGGTGGCTGAACGGGCTCGGCGTGGCCGCGTACGTGCTGCGCTACCGCCTCGCGCCGCACCGCCATCCGCTGCCGCTGCTCGACGCCGCGAGGGCGGTGCGCTGGGTCCGCCACCACGCCTCCGCTCATGGGGTGGACCCGGCCAGGGTGGGGGTGCTCGGGTTCTCGGCGGGCGGCCACCTGGCGGGCCTGCTGGCCACCGAGCCCGGCCCGGCGCTGCCGGAGGGCCCGCACGACGCGATCGACCGCGCCGACCCGCGGCCCGGCCTGGCCATCCTGGGCTATCCCGTGACGGTGCTCGACGGGCACCGCGGCTCCGCCGACAACCTGCTCGGCCCCGATGCGCCCGCGTCGCTGCGCGCCGAGCTGTCACTGCCCGGGCGTGTCTCCGCCGCCACGCCGCCGATGTTCCTGTGGCACACGGCCGACGACGAGTCCGTCCCGGTCGCCGGCACCCTTGAACTGGCGGGCGCGCTGGCCAGGCACGGGGTCACGCAGGAGCTCCACGTCTACCCGAACGGCCGGCACGGCCTCGGCCTCGCGGCGGGCGAGAACCCGACGGCCGCCGACTGGACCGCCCGCTGCGCGATCTTCCTGCGCGACCAGGGCTGGTGACCCGAGCCGGGCGGCCCCCGGCCATGGACGCGGTCCTGGGCGGCCGGGAGCGGTGCGCCCGGCCTGGCGGATGCGCCCGGCCTGGCGGATGCGCCCGGCCTGGCCACGCGGGTCACGTCCGCGCGGGACAGGGCCCATGTGGGCGACGCGCCGGGATTACTCATGCGCGGTGGCGCCCGCGGGATTCATCATGGAGTCCCCCGCTGAGGGAGGTGGCGCCATGACGACCGCGAGCACGGGGCACGAGGAGCCTGCGCGCAGGGTGGCGGCCGGGCTGGGACGGCGGCCGGACGGCTTGTCCGGGGTGGTGGAGATCCGGTTGCACGGGGTGGGCGGCACGTCGCCCCAGTCGCTGCTCGACGACCTCGCCCCCATGCAGGTCTCCGGTGACCGCATCGCCGGCTTCTACCGGACGGCCGACCGGGAAGGACGGCACGTGGAGGCGTACTCGTGGGGCGGCCTGACCTCGGGCAGCGCCTGGCGGGTGCTGTGGCTGTTGCTGCTGCCGTTCGCGATGGCGAACATGGCGGCCCGCATGTTCCCGCCGTGGCTGCCGGGCAGGCCGCGCCGGTTCGCGGTGTTCCGGTGGGCGGCCGGGCTGGCGTCCTTCGGGCTGACGCTCAACCTGGTGCTGCTGGCCGCCGCCATCCCGGTCGACTACGTGGCGTACCAGTGCGGGGGCGTGCCGGAGTGCGCGCGCTGGCCGGCCTGGCTGCTGCCGCCCGAGCGGCCCGGCGTACGGATCCTGGTGGGCGCGCTGGTGCCGCTGCTGGTGATCGCCGTCCTGTACCTGCTGGCCCACACCTCCCAGAACCGCTACGACCAGGTGAAACCGCCCGCCTATGACACCGGTGTGCCGCCCAGGGAGACGGGGCTGCGCGAGGGCGAGTTCCCCGGCCTGTCGGACCCCGCGTTCTGGGACGACGTCGAGCACACCAGGACGCTCACCCGCCTGCACGTGGCCGGTGCCGTGGCGCTCGTCGCCGCGCTGGTCGCGTGGACGTCGCACGCGGTCAGGCCGCTGCCTGAGCCGTGGGCGGCGATCGGGGTGGCCGTCCCGCTGGCCGTGATCGGCCTGTGCGCGCTCGCCCTCATCGGCAGGCGGAAAGCCGGCTCGTGGGCGCTGCTGGCGGTGGCGGGGGCGGCGATGGCGCTGTCGGCGGTGCTGGCCGTCGGGCAGCCCCCGGGCGACCCGTTCGGCGCGGGCCCGCACGAGCTGCCCGGCCTCCAGGTGTTCATGAACGGCGTGTACGGAGGCGTGCTCGGCGCGCTCTTCCTCGTCCCCGTCACCCTGGCCGCCGCCGCGTGGACCAGGGCCGACTGGCCCGGCGTGGCCGCGCGGGCCGTGCTCGTGCCGGTCGGGTTCGCCGCCGGGGTGGCGCTGCTGTCGGTGTGGGAGACCGACTACCGGTGGATCTGGACAGGGCTCGGGCTGGGCGTCGCGGTCGGTGCGTTCGCCGTCCTGACGAGCGGGGACGGCCGGCTGGGCGGCAGGTTCCGCTGGGGTGCGCCGTTCGTGGTGCTCGGGCTCGCGGTGGCCGCGCTCAACACGTTCATGCTGGCCACGCTGCTGCTCGTGGCCGAGTGGCTGGGCACGCTGCGGCCTTGCCACGACCCGCACCGCGGCGGCTGCCTGGACGTCCCTGAGCCGGTGACGGCGGAGACGCCGATCGCGGTGTTCCCGATCATCAGGAACGTCATCCCGTACCTCATCGTGGTCCCCGTGCTCCTGCTGCTCTGCTTCCTGCTCTACCAGGGGGTGCGCTGGTGGAGCAGCGGCGTGAAGGGCGGTCCCGGCGTGGCCCGCCACTACCGCGAGCGTTTCGCCGTCCCCGACGGCCCGCTCAAGCGGTGGTGGGCGTCCACGGTGGACGAGCGCCCGGTCCCCGAGTGGCACCGGCGGCTGGCCGAGAGCTGGCCGGCCCGCGTGGCCAGAGCCCGGCGGCTGGCCAGGGTGCCGCGCGACCTCGACCTGCTGCTGACCGCGCTGATGGCGGTCGGCGGCATGGTGCTGGCCTGGGTGCAGTGGCGGGTGTGGTGGCACGACGACCTGCCGTCCAACGCCAACTGGCTCACCTCGCTGTGCGCGGGCGTCGCGATGCTGCTGCCGTTCGTGCTGGTCGGGCTGTTGCGGCTGGGCTGGAAGGACGAGCGCAACCGCCGCCTCATCGGCGTGCTGTGGGACGTCGCCACGTTCTGGCCGCGGCACTGCCATCCGCTCGCCCCGCCGTCGTACGCCGAGCGCGCCGTCCCCGAGCTGCAGCGGCGGCTGTGGTGGCTGCACGACAACGGCGGCGTCCCGCTGCTGGCCGCCCACAGCCAGGGCTCGGTCATCGCGGCCGCCGCGCTCGCCCAGCCCTGCTCCAGGCCGCGCGACGACCGGGTGACGCTGGTGACGTTCGGCTCGCCGCTGCGCACCCTGTACGCCTGGGGCTTCCCCGCCTACTTCGACGACGAGCTGTTCCGCCGGCTCGCCCACGGGCCCGGCGTCCAGGTGGCCCGCTGGCGCAACTTCTGGTGCGACACCGACTACATCGGCGGCCCCGTACGCGACGACGTGGACGAGCAGCTGCCCGACCCGCCGGACTGCCGCTTCCTGTACGGCCAGCCACCGCCCGCCATCGGCGCCCACACCGGCTTCTGGGAGGACCCGCGGCTGCACCGCCGCATCACCGAGCTGGCCTCCGGTTTCCCCTCCCCACCAGGGGCAGGGAACGGCTCTTGACATCCTCCCCCTCGTGAGCGAGGGGGATACCCACGGTCGCCCGTGAGGCCTCCTGCTTCACCGCCGGTCGCCCGCCCGAGAAAGCTCTCGTTGAGGTCTTACACCAGCTCCACAGGCGTTTCACCTCTCCGCCAGCCCGGCGGCGAGGATGTTTTCGATCGTTCGTCCGGTGGCTTGGTCATCACCACCGTCGTCGAACACACTACCGAACCCTGCGGTGCCGCGCGGCGTTTCGACCGCCTCGTGCGCGCGGACGGGCTACGACCGCTGGCGGTCGGTGCTGGCGGTGGACCTGGACGGGCCGTTCCTGTGCGCGCAGCGGGCGGCCCGCCGCATGGTCGCCTCGGGGCGGAGCGGCCGGGTGGTGAACATCACCAGCGTGCACGAGGAGTACCCGAGGATGGGCTCGGGGCCGTACTGCGCGGCCAAGGGCGGGCTGCGCATGCTGAGCCGGGTGCTCGCGCTGGAGCCGGCCGAGCACGGCATCACGGTCAACGCCGTCGCGCCGGGCGAGATCGCGACGCCGATGACCGGGCAGGAGGACATGCCGCCGCAGACCGGCAGCAGGCCCGGCAACCCGATCCCGCGGCCGGGCGACGCCCGCGAGGTGGCGGCCGTGGTGGCGTTCCTGGCGGGGCCCGCGGCGTCGTACGTGACGGGGGCGACGGTGTTCGTGGACGGCGGGATGACGATGATGGGCCCTCAGGGCGCGTCGGCGCTGGGATCGAGTGATTGGCGATCCCTTTAGCCCTTCGCCGCGAGGCGGGGTCGCGCACCAGGTCAGGCGGTTCCCATCACGGGCTCGTCCAAGGGTGGCGGGCCCGTGACATCGACCTTCCGCGATCGCCAGCATTCCTGTCCGCGCAGAGACTCCTACGCTCCGTGTCAATATCACTACTTTTAGTGGCGACTGCCCTGCCGACCCCGCCCGGAGGAAAGATGCCCACGGAGCCGACGGAGACGCGGCTGAGCCTCGACACGAGGGCCGCGCGCAACCTGGCCACCACCACCAAGACCGTCCCGCAGATGCAGGCGATCAGCTCGCGCTGGCTGCTGCGCATGTTGCCCTGGGTGGACGTGCGGGGCGGTACGTACCGGGTGAACCGCCGGCTGACTCATCGCATCGGACGCGGGCGGGTGGCGGTGACCAACGAGGGGGCCGACGACGTCCGTGTCGTGCCGGAGACGCTGACGGAGATCCCGGCCCTGCGCGGCTTCGGCGACCCCGCCGTGCTGGCGGAGATCGCCTCCACGTTCACCGCCCGCGAGGTGCAGCCGAGCGAGATCGTCGCCGAGGCGGGCCGCCCGGTGAACCAGACCTGCGTGATCGCCCACGGCCGGCTCGAGCGCCTGAGCACCGGCCCCTACGGCGACCGCCAGTTCCTCGGCGTCATCGCGGGCGGCGACCAGTTCGGCGACGAGGCGCTGACCGAGGACGACCCGCGCTGGCCGTGCACCTACCGCGCGGCGACGGCCTGCACGGTGCTGGTGGCGCCGCGCTGGGAGCTGCGCCGCGTCGCCGACCGCTCCCCCGCACTGCGCGACCACCTGGCCCGCTACCTGGAGGTGCTGAGCCGGCCCGCCAACCGCCGCGGTGAGGCGGCGGTGGAGGTAGCGGCCGGGCACAGCGGCGAGCCGGCCATCGGCGGCACGTTCGTCGACTACGACCTGCGCCCCCGCGAATACGAGCTGAGCGTCGCCCAGACCATCCTGCGCGTGCACACCCGGGTGGCCGACCTCTACAACCAGCCGATGAACCAGATCGAGCAGCAGCTCCGCCTGACCATCCACGAGCTGCGCGAGCGCGAGGAGTGGGAGCTGCTCAACAACCGCGAGTTCGGGCTGCTCCACAACACCGACTACGACCAGCGCATCTACACCTGGTCGGGCCCGCCCACCCCCGACGACCTCGACGAGCTGATCAGCATGCGCCGCAAGACGAAGCTGCTGCTCGCCCATCCGAAGGCGATCGCGGCGTTCTTCCGCGAGTGCAACAAGCGGGGGCTGGTGGTCGGCAGCACGGACGTGGGCGGTTACGAGGTGCCGGCCTGGCGGGGCATTCCCATCTTCCCCTGCGGCAAGATCCCGATCTCCGGCGCGCGGACGACGTCGATCCTGGCGCTGCGGACGGGCGAGGAGGACCAGGGCGTGGTGGGCCTCTACCAGACGGGCATCCCCGAGGAGTACGAGCCGGGGCTGAACGTGCGCTTCATGGGGATCAACGAGCGGGCCGTGATGTCGTACCTGGTCAGTGCCTACTTCTCGGTGGCGGTCCTGGTGCCGGACGCGATCGGCATCTTGGAGGACGTCGACATCGCCGCCCCGCGCTCGTGACCGGCCGACCCCAGGAAGAGGCATGACATGCCGGACATCTCCCCCAATGGCGCTCCGGTGGCGCGGCTCCTGGCCGGGCCCGCCGGGCTGGGCTCGTCCTCGCTGAGCCTTCGGGCCGCGCTGCTGCCGCACCGGCGCGCGTACGAGGAGGGGGACGGGCACGAGCCCCCCGGTTCGCCGGTGGGGCCCGTGCCCGGGTCCGACCTGACGCCCCTCCCCTACCGCGAGCGCGAGTGGGGCGACGGCACGTACCCGCCGCTGCTCTGCCCCGAGACCGTCCGCGTGGACGACGCGCTCGCCGCGGAGGTGGACCGGCGGCTGACGGCCTGGGCCGGGCGCATCGGCCTGCACGAGGGGCGGATGGAGGAGTTCACCGCCACCGGGTTCGGCCGGCTGGCCACGCTCGCCCACCCCGACACCGACGACCCCGACCGGCTGCTGATCGCCGCCCAGATGAACGCCGCCTGGTGGGCCGCCGACGACTACTACGCCGACGAGACCGATCTCGGCGCCACCCCGACCGAGCTGCCGCCCCGGCTGGCGCTGGTGACCTCCGCCATGGACCCGCCGCCCGACGCCGGCCACTACACCGGGCAGCTCGAGGCGGCCATCGCCGCCGACCCCGTGCTGGTGGCGCTGCGCTCGGCGCTCAGCCACGTCGCCCGCCACGCCACCGACGCGCAGATCCTGCGGGTCCGCAACATCACGAGCCAGATGTACGTCAGCTGGGCCGCCTACGCCGCCTGGCGCTACCTGGAGACGCCGCCGCCCGTCTGGCGCTACCTGGCCGCCCGCCAGCACGACAGCTTCTACACCTCGATGACGCTCATCGACGTCGTGGGGGGCTACCGGCTGCCCGCCGAGCTGTTCGCCGAGCCGCGCTTCCACACCGCGCTCATGCAGGCGGGCACCGCGAGCGTGCTGGTCAACGACCTGCACTCGGCGGCCAAGGAGGCGGCCGACGAGCTGCCAGACTCCAACGTCATCCTGCTCATGGCCGCCGAGGACGGCTGCTCGGCCCGCGAGGCCACCGAGCGCGCCGTACACCTGCACAACGACTTCGTCCGCGGCTTCGAGCAGAGCAGGCAGGCGCTGTCGGCCGTCCCCTCGCCCGAGCTCAAGCGGTTCCTGCGCGGCGCGCAGGCGTGGATGGCCGGGTGCCTCGAATGGCACGGCAGCAGCAGCCGCTACCAGTCCTGACCGTCACCCCGTCCCGTCACTGAGAAGGAGCCGTTGATGACCATGACGCCCCATGCCCCCGTGCTGAACAGCCTCTACCAGCAGTCGGTCGCCGACTACTGGAACACCGAGGAGAACCCGGTCAACCTGCGCCTCGGCGAGGTGGACGGCCTCTACCACCACCACTACGGGGTGGGCGAGGTGGACTGGTCGGTGCTGGAGGGCCCGGCCTCGACGCGGGAGAGCCGGGTGGTCAAGGAGCTGCACCGGCTGGAGACCGCGCAGGCCGAGATGCTCATGGCGCACCTCGGGCCGCCGCGCCCCGACTACCGCGTGTTCGACGCCGGGTGCGGCCGTGGCGGCTCCAGCCTGCTCGCCCACCTGCGCTTCGGCTGCGAGGCCGACGGCGTGTCCATCTCGGAGTCGCAGGTGGCCTTCGCCAACCGGCAGGCCGAGGAGCGCGGCGTCGGCGACAAGGTGCGCTTCCACTTCCGCAACATGCTCGACACCGGCTTCCCCACCGGCGCGTTCCACGCCTCGTGGAACAACGAGAGCACCATGTACGTCGAACTGTCCCTGCTGTTCGCCGAGCACGCCAGGCTGCTGACCCGGGGCGGCCGGTACGTCTGCATCACCGGCTGCTACAACGACGCCTACGGCCTGCCCTCCCGGGCCATCAGCCAGATCAACGCCCACTACATCTGCGACATCCACTCCCGCAGCACGTACTTCAAGGAGATGGCGGCCAACCGGCTCGTCCCGGTCAGCGTCATCGACCTCACCGCGGCCACCATCCCCTACTGGGAGCTGCGGGCCAGGACGCACCTCGCCACGGGGATCGAGGACGCGTTCCTGGAGGCGTACAAGAGCGGCAGCTTCCAATACCTGCTGATCGCCGCCGACCGCGTCTGATCACACGCCTGCTGCGCGCCGGCCGGCTCCGGCGCGCAGCACGTGCGTCCAGGACAGGAGCGGCGCCGCGACCGCGCAGGCGGCGGTGAACCACAGCGGCGACATCCCGATCGCCAGCCGGTCCGTGGCGGCTGCCAGGGCCACCACGGACACACCGGCCAGCCCGGTGGCGGCCAGCGCGGCCAGCGCGAGCCTCCTGCCCCGCCACAGCACGGCCGTCAGCACCACGACGGCCAGTCCTCCTAGCCCGACGGCGGCCTCGAAACCCCGCCACAGCAGCGACAGCGGCTCGCCGAGCATGCTCTGTACGGTGTGAAGGGGCAGGTACCGGGTGAGCCACAGCGGGTCTCCGCTGATCAGCGGCGGGATCAGGACGCTCACACACGCCGCGAGACCGGCGAACCTCACCAACGGCGCGGGCCCTTCATGGGTCAAGGCGGGTGGCCCGGCCGGTAACGGGGCCTGCGGCGGGATGGCCAGGTCGTGGGCGGAGCGGGCCAGCCAGATCACGGTCATGGCGTCCATGACGGCGTACGCCGCGAGGTCCACGCCGGCGACCCGAGCCGGCAGGAGCGCGACGAACATGATCAGGAGGAGGGGCAGGACCTGGGCGGCGACGCCGTACAGGACGGTCGCGCGCCGCCACCGGCCGTCCCGCCACTGGGCCGCCAGCACCAGCACATACCAGAGGGTCCCGGCCAGGCCGCCCAGCCCCGCCGCCTGGGCCGCGCGCTCCCCATCGTGCAGGTCGAACGCGGAGAACACCTCGCCTGCGACCGTCGTCACGTAGCCCAGCAGCCCCGCCGCCAGCGCGAACCCGGCCAAGCTCCACCGCTGCCGCAGCACGGGATGGACGGCCACCACGACCGTGGCCAGCACCGTCGCATCCAGCGCCACGGCCCACCACGGCCAGATCGGCGCGGCAGCGTAGACGACCCAGGTGCCGGCGACGACGTAGAGGGTCAGCCGCAGTCGCCGCTCATCCCGTCCTGCGGGGTGACGGGCCGCTCCGGGCGGTGGGCGCAAGGGGCCGCGGAGGGACTGCCACAGCGTCCAGGACCAGACGGCGCCGACTGCGAGCAGCAGGCCGACGCTCGACCGCGACATTCCAGCGATGACGTCCCGCAGGGTCGGCTCGCCGTCATTGCCGTCGTCGGTCTCCTTCAGGACGGTCAGCCGTTCGAGGGGGCCGATGTCGCCGCCGGTCAGCGCGATGCCGGCGGTGACGGCGACGGCGACGACGTAGGCGGCGGTGAGCAGGAGGGCGGGCACGGCTAATCGGTGGCGGCGCACAGGGGGGTCACACTCTCAAGGAAAGCCAGGTGGACTGGGGTGAGGACGCCTCACCTTAGCGGGTCGGAGTCACCAGGTCGATCTTGCAGGCCAGGCCGCCAGGCGAAGGCCCCGCCTCGCCGCTCGATGCGGCCCAGCCCGGGGAACGGCAGATGGTAGGCGTGCACCGGCACCCCCTCGTCGGCGGCCCACGCGAGCAGCCTGCGGCGCGCGGCCACCGACCGCACCTGGTCGTGGTCCCACGGCGTGCGCCAGTCGGGATGGGCGAGCTGGAGCGGGTCGTAGAAGGTGTCGCCGAGGCAGAGCAGCCGCGCGCCGCGCGAGCGCAGCAGGATCGCGGTGTGGCCGGGGGTGTGGCCGGCGGCGTCCACGGTGTGCACGCCGGGCAGCAGCTCGGCGTCGTAGCTCGCCGGACGCAGCCGCTCGCCGAAGAGCCTGATCGCCTCCAGCGCGGGCCCGCGCTGCTCGTCGGGGATCCGCTGGGCGCGGTCGGACCAGTAGGCCACCTCGGCGGCGTGCGCGTACGCCACCGCGCCGGGGAAGGCCGGCTCGCCGTCGGTCCCGGCGCCTCTGACGTGGTCCTCGTGCAGGTGGGTGAAGACGACGGCGGACACGTCGGACTCCGTCAGCCCGGCCTCGCCCAGGCCGGCGCCGAGCTTGCCGACGTAGGGCGTGAAGGCGGGCCCGTAGCCGAGGAAGCCGGGCCCGAGCCCGGTGTCCACGATCGCGATCCCGTCGGGGGTGCGCACGCACAGGCAGTTGTACGCGCACGTCAGCGTGGTGCGCCCGGTGCCCTCTTCGGCCACCGCGTCCCGGAGCTCGGACTCGGGCACCCCGGTCGCGGGCTGGTAGAAGGAGCCCAGCGGCGGCTCCAGCGGCGGCTCTGACTGACCGTCGCTGACGACGGCGCACTCGAGATCACCGACCGTGAACCGATGGAACATGCGCGGCCCCCTGCCCTGCGGACGTCCCGGCCACCTTATCGACGGGGCGGCGCGCGAGCACGGTCCGAGGCGGGGGCCGACGCCGCCCTACGGCTGGACCGACAGGAACGTCTCGATCGTCCGCACGAAGCGGGGCGGGTCGTCGCGCCAGGGGAAGTGGGCGGCGGAGGGCTGGACGACCGTCTCGGCGGACGGCAGCAGCGCGGCCAGCTTCTCCGCGGCGGACGGCGGGGTGTTGAGGTCCACCTCGCCGGCCAGCACCAGCGCGGGCACGTCGAGAGTGGCCAGCGCCTTTCTGGTGGCGCCGGGGTCGAAGGCGGAGCCGAAGACGGCGGCGGCGTCGGTGTTGCGGGCGGGGGCCTGGGCGGCGTGGTAGCGGCGGGTCTCGTCGTCCCAGCGGCCGTAGAAGAAGGGGTCGAGGGCGTCCCAGTCGGCGCCGGCGCCGGCGACGACGGCTTCGAGCGCGGCGTACGCCCGCGGGTACCAGGGCTCGGCGGCGCGCAGCCGGGCGACGTCGAGGCGGTCCTGGCCGGTGACCTCGACGCCGGCGCCCATGGGGCTGGGGGTGACGAGGACGAGGGCGGCCACGCGGCCGGGGTGGCTGATGGCGTACTGGAGGGCGAGGTTCGTGCCGGCGGAGTGGCCGAGCAGGGTCATGCGGTCGAGGCCGAGGTGGGCGCGCAGGGCTTCGACGTCGTCCACTTGCCGGTCGCACCGGTACGTCTCGGGGTCCGCGGGCGTGGCGGAGCCGCCCGTGCCGCGCGGGTCGAGCTTGATCAGCCGCCGGTGCGCGTCGAGGCCGCCGAGGTCTGCGAGGTAGGCGGAGTCCTGCATCGGCCCGCCGGGCAGGCAGATGAGCGGGCGGCCTGAGCCGGACTCGTGGTAGGCGAGGGTGGTGCCGTCGAGGGCGGTGAGGGCGGGCATGACGACGAGCCTCCCAGCGCCGTGATGTGCAGGCAACGGGATATTCAGCGCCGTCTTCTTGCGTACTGCGCAAGACGGTAGGTCGCCAGGCGCAAGGCCGCTTAGAGTCGAGCCATGACACACCACCACGCGCACGATTCCGGACATCAGGCCGCCCACGGCTCCGACGAGCACGACCACCGGCACGGCGCCGAGCACGCCTCAGGGCACGGGCAGGGGCAGGGGCACGGGCACCACGACCCGCGCGCGTCGGCGGCGATGGCCGAGCTGCTCGATCTCGACGCCGAGGTGCTGCAACCGCACCTGGCCGAGGTGACCGCCTGGATCGGCGAGCTGACCGCCGACCGGCCGCCCTTCCGCCTGCTCGACCTGGGCAGCGGCACGGGCGCGGGCACGTTCGCGCTGCTGGAGCGGTTCGCGGACGCGGAGGTGACGGCCGTGGACATGTCGGAGGACATGCTGCGCCACCTGGAGGCCAAGGCCCGCGAGCGCGGCGTGGACAAGCGCGTCCGTACGCTCCAGGCGGACCTCGACAGCACGTGGCCCGAGGTCGGCACCGTCGATCTGGTGTGGGCGGCGGCGTCGCTGCACCACCTGGCCGACCCCGATCGCGTCCTCGGCGAGGTGCTCGCCGCACTGCGTCCCGGCGGGCTGCTGGTGGCGGTCGAGATGGACTCCTTCCCCCGCTTCCTGCCCGAAGACCTCGGCTTCGGCCGGCCAGGGCTGGAGGGTCGCGGTCACGCCGTGCTGGACGAGCGCCGGGCCGCCGCGCTGCCGACGTTCGGCTCCGACTGGGGGCCGCGGCTGGCGGCGAACGGCTTCACGGTCGAGGCGGAGCGGGAGTTCGTCATCGACCTGCGGCACCCGCTCCCGCCGGCCGCCACCCGCTACGCGGAGGTGGCGCTGCGCCGCATGCGCGGCAGCCTGGACGGCACGCTGGCCGCCGACGACCTGGCGGCGCTCGACGACCTGCTGGCCCAGGACGGCCCGCGCAGCCTGTCGCGCCGCGACGACCTGTCCGTACGCACCCGCCGCACCATCTGGCTCGCCCGCCGCCCTCACACCGGCTTTTGACCACTTTTTGCCAGCCGCTGACACGGGCTGGAGCTCCTTTTGCGGACACACGGGAAGGTTCGAGGACGGACCGGCTCAAATAACCGCTCGGGAGATGATCGTGCCCGCCAAAGGCAGCAGCAAAGCGTCCAAGAAAACGAGCAGCCAGCCGTGGCTGCACGTGGACGGCACCGAGATCCAGGAATACGGCACAGTGCGGACGTGGCCGCTGGCCCTGTCCGACGAGGCCCGCAACTACTCCTGCGGCCGGCTGAACCAGATCCTGGCCGACACGCAGATCCTCTACGCCCTGTACAAGAAGCATCACTGGCTGATGCGCGGCCCGACGTTCTACCAGCTCCACCTGCTGCTCGACAAGCACGCCAAGGAACAGCTCGAACTGGTGGACGAGATCGCGGAGCGGGTGCAGACGCTGGGCGGCATCGCGGTCGGCGACCCGCGGCACGTCGCCGAGATCACCGTGGTCCCGCGCCCGCCGAACGGCGCCGAGGAGGTGCCGGCCATGCTCTCGCGCCTGGTCGAGGCGCACGAGACCATCCTGCTCGCCTCGCGGGACGCGGCGTCACGGGCCGCCGAGCTGGGCGACGACGGCACCAACGACCTGCTGGTCTCCCAGGTGATCAGGACCGGTGAGTTGCAGGTCTGGTTCCTGGTCGAGCACCTCGTGGACACGCCGCTGGTCGAGACGCCGAGCAACGGGGAGACCAGGGCGCCGCGCAAGACGACGACCCGCTCCGGCAAGTGACGGTCCGCACGGGCGATCGAGGCGCCCGGCTCGCTCCCGCGGGCCGGGCGTCCGCCGTCGGCGTGCCGCCCTAGCCGCGCCCGTAGCGGTCCTCGGCCCGCCAGAAGTACCAGGATCCGAGGACGAGCGCGAGGACCGCCCACACCAGGCACGCCAGCCAGACCATCGGCGGCGGGCTGTGGCTGCCGATGAGGATGTCGCGCATCCACTCGATGTACGACGCCGCCGGGTTCAGGTACATCACGGTCGCCACCCATTCGGGCAACCCGGCCCTGTTGACCACCTTGTCGTGGATGGCGAAGAACACGCCGGAGGCGTACAGCCAGGTCCGCATGATGAACGGCAGCAGCTGCCCGAGGTCGCGCAGCTGGGAGCCGAGCCTGGCGAGGATCAGCCCCGCCCCGATGTTGAACATCGTCTGCAGCACCAGCACGACCGGGATCACCAGCCAGAACCAGTTGGGCAGCTCGCCGGTGAGCACCACGATGAGCAGCAGCACGCCCATGGAGATGGCGAGCTGCTGCAGCTCCTGGATCGTGTACGCCAGCGGCAGCGAGGCGCGCGGGAAGTGCAGGGCGCGGATGAGGGACAGGTTGCCCGAGATGGACTTGGCGCCCGCGGTGGCCGTGCGCTGGGTGTAGGTGAAGACGAACATGCCGGTCAGCAGGAACGCGGGATAGTTCGGCACCCGGTCGCTGCCGCCCAGGATGAGGCCGAACATCACGTAGTAGATGGCGGCGTTGAGCAGCGGGGTGATGACCTGCCACAGCTGCCCGAGCGCCGAGCCCGAGTATTTGGAGACGTTGCGCGAGGTGGCGTAGGTCAGCACGAAGTGCCGCCGCTCCCACAGCCGGCGCAGGTAGACGGGGAACCGGGGACGCGCGATGGCGGGGCGCAGGCCGTGGCGGCGGGCCAGCTCGGCCAGGGAGCCCGGCGCCGGTTCCGCGGTCTCTTCCACGTGACTCATGAGCACCTCGCGCTGGTGACCGGAGTGTCGTGCCTCGATCATCCCTCGCGACCCGGCCGGCGGTCCCGTTATCCGCCGGTGCGTCGCGAGTGCTTTGCGGCGTGCGTACGGAAGCCGGGGTCGGTCAGGTCGAGCTGGAGGAGCCGGCGTGGTGCCTCAGGGAACGCGGCACCGAACCTGCGTTCACTTACTGTCGCATCACAAAGGCAGGGTCACGCCCGTCACGGCGAAGCGTTCGACCTCGGCGACGTGGCCGCCGGTCGAGGCGACGACGGTCAGCGTACGGCCGTCACGCGGGGTGAAGGAGAGCTTGCCGGACCACGGCGACTTCCGCCCGCCCGCGCTCACGCAGCAGCGCTCCCCGAGCGGCTGGTCCGAGCCGGGGTGCAGGACCTGGATCCTGATGCTCTCGTCCACGCCGGTGATGCGGCCGCCGACGGTCAGCGGCGAGGTGACGGAGGCGCCGTACGCGGGCTCGGTGAGTGAGAGCGTGGTGTCGTCGGTGCCGACCACCTCCCAGGGAGCGTGCTCGCCCGAGCCGTACCGCATGAGGTGCACCACCGCCGCCACCATCGGCTTCGGCCCCTCCTCCGCCCGCAGGCCGACGTGCACGCGGGCGTGCTCGCCGTCCACGACCGTCTTGACGGCCTGGTCGATCTCGGTGAAGCCGAGGTAGTCGCGGGAGAAGCCGATCGCGGTCGCGGCGGGGTCGAGATGCCACGGCTGGTGGCCGTTCTTCTGGTAGGCGCGCTGCCAGGCGGCCACCTCGTCAGGCCCGGAGAACGGCCACAGCGGCTGGTAGCGGCCGGCGATGAGCAGCCGCGCGGGCGCGGAGGCGCCGGACGTGCGCGGGGCGGGCGCGGGCGTGCCGGACGTCGGCACCTCGCCGGGGTCGGGCGTGACGGTGGAGCCGGGCTCAGGCGCGGTGGCGGCGGGGGTGAGGGTGGCGGTGGTGCCGCCGCCCTCACCCCCGCCGGGGGCGCCCCCGCAGCCCGGCGCGCCCAAGGCGAGCGCGGCCAGCAGGGGCAGCACGCGTACGGTCGTCGCTCTCATGCGGTACCTCCGGCTGACGGGCCATCTGTTGAGGTAGACGTACCCAGGACGGCCTTGGTTCGCGTGCCTCGTCGTATGCCTCGCGAAGGTCCCGGCGGTCGAGGTCTTTGGTCCATGGCTGAGCCGGGCCTGCGCGGGTAGCGTCCGGGCATGACCACCTTCGATCTCACCGCCCTGCGGGCCGTCGTCTTCGACACCGACGGCGTGGTCACCGACACGGCCCGGGTGCACGCGGCGGCGTGGAAGCACGTGTTCGACGGCTTCCTGCGCGGCCGTTCCGCGCCGTTCGACGTACGCGCCGACTACCTGACCTATGTGGACGGGCGGCCGCGGCTCGACGGTGTGCGCACGTTCCTGGCCTCGCGCGGCGTCTCGCTGCCCGAGGGCGGGCCGGACGACGGGCCGGGCGCGCCGACCGTCCACGGGCTGGGCCGAGCCAAGGACGAATTGTTCGTCCGGGAGATCGCGCAGCACGGCGTGGCCGCGTTCCCCTCGACGGTCGAGCTGCTGCACGAGCTGCGCAGGCGCGGCTGCCGCACCGCGGTGGTCTCGGCCAGCAGGCACTGCCGCTCGATGGTGGCGTCGGCGGGCGTGCTGCACCTGTTCGACGTGCTGGTGGACGGCACGGACGCGGCCAGGCTCGGCCTGCCGGGCAAGCCGGACCCGGCACTGTTCCTGGAGGCCGCGCGGCGGCTCGATCTGCCCGCCGGGCAGGTGGGCGTGGTGGAGGACGCGGTGCCCGGCGTCGAGGCGGCCCGCAGGGGCGGTTTCGGGCGGATCGTCGCGGTGGACAGGAGCGGCACGCGGGCCGCCGCGATGCTGGCCGCGGGCGCCGACGCGGTGGTGTCCGACCTGGCGGAGGCCGGCGTCACGGGACGGGTGCCGGTGGGGCGGCGATGAGCGCGTGGACGCTCACGTACGAGGGGTTCGATCCCGAGGGTGAGGGGCTGCGCGAGGCGCTGTGCACGCTGGGCAACGGCCGGTTCGCGACGCGGGGGGCGACGCCGGACGGGGAGCCGCGGACGCCGGGCACGTACCTGGCGGGGTGTTACGACCGGCTCGACTCGGTCGTGGCCGGGCACACCGTCACCAACGAGGACATCGTCAACCTGCCCGACTGGCTGCCGCTGCGGTTCGCCACGCCCGGCACGGACTGGTTCCGTCCGCAGGCGGCCGACCTGCTGCTCTACCGGCACGAGCTGGACCTGCGGCACGGCGTGCTGGTGCGGCTGCTGCGCTGGCGCGACGCGGAGGGCCGCGTCACCCGGGTACGCCAGCGCCGCCTGGTGTCGATGGCGGATCCGTACCTCGCGGCGCAGGAGTGCACGTTCACCGCCGAGAACTGGTCGGGCCCGCTGCGGGTGCGGGCCGCCCTGGAAGGTCGGGTCGCCAACGACGGCGTGGCCCGCTACCGCGACCTGCGCGGCGACCACCTGACCTGCCACGAGGCCGGCTCCGAGGACGACCTGGCCTGGCTGACGGCCGTCACCCGCTCCTCCCACGTCGTCGTGGCGCTGGCCGCCAGGATCGACGCGGAGACCGGCACGACAGCACGTCCGGTGCTGGCGGGTGACCACATCACCTCCGACCACGTGCTCGACCTGGCGCAGGGACGCCCGTCCCGGCTCGTCAAAACCGTGGCGCTGACGTCGTCGCGCGACCCCGCCAGTCACGACCCGCGCTCGTCGGCGCTGCGGCACGTACGCAGGGCGCCGCCCTTCCCCGAGCTGCTGGCCCGGCACATGGCGGCATGGGAGGGGCTGTGGCGCAGGGCCAGGATGGACGTGGACGGCTCCGAGCTGTCGCAGCTCGTCCACGTGAACATCTTCCACCTGCTGCAGACGCTCTCCCCGCACACCGCCGGCCTCGACGCCGGGGTGCCCGCGCGGGGGCTGCACGGCGAGGCGTACCGGGGGCACGTGTTCTGGGACGAGTTGTTCGTCCTGCCGTGGCTCGCGCTGCGCTTCCCCGAGATCTCCGAGGGGCTGCTGCGGTATCGGTGGCGGCGGCTGCCCGAGGCCATGGACGCGGCCCGGCGGGCCGGGCACGACGGCGCCATGTTCCCCTGGCAGAGCGGCAGCGACGGCCGCGAGGAGACCCAGGTCCTGCACCTCAACCCCAAGTCGGGCCGCTGGCTGCCGGACGACTCCCGGCTGCAGCGGCACGTCGGCCTGGCCGTCGCGTACGACGTGTGGCGGCACTTCCTCGCCACCGGCTCGATGCCGGTGTGGTGCGCCGAGATGCTGCTGGAGATCGCCCGCTTCTTCGCCTCGCTCGCCGTCGAGATCGACGGCCGGTACGAGATCCGCGGCGTCATGGGCCCCGACGAGTACCACGAGACCTACCCCGGCGCGGACTTCCCCGGCCTGGACAACAACGCCTACACCAACGTGATGACCGCCTGGCTGATGCGCCGCGCCCGCGAGGCCGCCGCGCTCTGCCCCGACGTCACGCCGCGCCCCGGCGAGCTCGACCACTGGGACGACGTGAGCCGCCGCCTGCGGGTCGACTTCCACGACGGCGTCATCAGCCAGTTCACCGGGTACGCCGAGCTGGAGGAGCTCGACTGGGACCGCTACGGCGGCGTGCGCCGGCTGGACCGGGCGCTGGAGGCCGACGGCGACGACGTCAACCGCTACAAGGCGTCCAAGCAGGCCGACACGCTGATGCTCTGCTACCTGCTGACCGGCGACGAGCTGACCGGGCTGCTCGAACACCTCGGCTACGAGGCGGACGACGGCCTCATCCCCCGGACGATCGCGTACTACCTGCGGCGCACCAGCCACGGCTCCACGCTCAGCGCCGTCGTGCACGCCTGGGCGCTGGCCAGGCTCGATCGGGAACGGTCGTGGGAGTTCTTCATCGAGGCGCTGCAGAGCGACCTGAAGGACGTCCAGGGCGGGACCACCGCGGAAGGCATCCACCTGGGCGCCATGGGCGGCACGCTCGACCTGCTGCAACGCTGCTACCTCGGGGTGGAGCCGCGGCGCGACGGGCTGTGGCTCGACCCGCTGCTGCCCGACCGGCTCGGCGAGGCGTCGATGCCGATCTGCTACCGGGGGCGGCGGCTGTTCATCGACGCCGATGACCACGAGGCACGCGTCAACGGGGTCGCGTGCCGCACCTTCAAGCCAGGAGAGGCCATCATGTCCGGCACCGGCGACCTCGGTCGACGCATCATCCACCACCGCGAGCGCCGCGGGCTGACCCGCGAGCAGGTCGCCGAGCACGCGGGCATGTCGGCGGGCTACCTCAAATACCTGGAGGAGCACGCCGACACTCCCGACGGCGGCACGCTCTACCGGCTCGCCGACGCGCTGGGGACCACGGTGGACGAGCTGCTCGGCGGCGGGCACGACCGGCCGCCCGGCCGTGGCCCCGCCGCCGCGCACCCCAGTCTGGAGACGCTGGACGAGGCCGAGTCGCTGCGGCTGATCGCGCCGGGCGGCATCGGGCGGGTCGCGTTCAGCGGCTCGCACGGGCCGACCGTGCTGCCGGTCAACTACAAGCTGCACGACGGGAACATCATCTTCCGTACGGCGGCGGGCGGGCCGATGGACAAGGACCTGCGTACCGGGCCGGAAGGCGTGGACATCGTCATCGCCTTCCAGATCGACCACTTCGACGAGGCCACCAGGGAGGGGTGGAGCGTGCTGGTGCAGGGGCCCGCGCACCACATGCCGCCCGAGGACACGGCCGACCTCGCCCGTTCCGGGGTCACGCCGTGGGCGGGCGGCGACCGGCCGCTCTACATCCGGATCACGCCGCAGCGCGTCACCGGCCGCCGCATCCACGGCATCTGACGGGTCCTACTGGCCTGACGGGCAGCCCGTGGCGGCGAAGGCCATGAAGCGGGTCGTCTCGCGTTCGTCGAAGTTGTCGTCCGAGCCGATCACCAGCGTGCACTCGCCGCCGGCCAGGCGCGGGCCCCACGACAGGCTCTCCAGGTTCTGCACCGGAGGACGGAACGTGCCGAGGTCGTAGACCAGGCGCTTGCCGACCGGGCGGTAGCCGCCGCGGGCCAGCGAGTCGCGGCCTAGCACGTTGGAGGCGCCGCGCAGGTCGATCTCGTACAGCTTGACGCGGTAGTTCACGCCCTCGATCCAGGAACGTTCCAGCGCCAGGTAGCGGTGGTCGTCGATGGCCAGGATCTCCGACACGCCGGTGTCGGCGTCGCCGGTGGGCGGGTTCGGCGGCTCGGGCAGGCGGTCGAGGCGGTAGGCGTACTGGCCGCGCGGCCTGCCCTGGCGGTCCCAGACGGTGATCCTGGCCAGCGAGCCGCGCTCGGCCGTCGGCAGGGGGCCGTCCTCGTAACGCGGGCCCTCGGTGACGGCCGTGACGGAACGGGCGGTGACCGCCAATCCCTCGAATCCGAAATTACGCCTTGGGCCACGTTCCGTATTCGTCAGCCGCAAATTACGCGGGAGTGCGAATTCGCCCACTTGGCGGCCGTTCAGGTCCGTTCTGCGAATGGCCGGTTGCGAAATGGGGATGTCGGGATTTCTGGCGTCGGGCCGGTCCCCCTCGTCGCCCCACACCAGCCGGCCCGTCCACCGGTCGAACCTGATCGTCTCCGGGTCCGCCGCGCCCGGCCTGCCGTACCCGGGGTACGGGGTGCCGTCCGGGCGGGTCAGCGTGCGGACGCCGGTCAGGCGGACACCGGTGAAGTCGCCGGTCCTGCGGTTGATGTCGAGGTGGCCGGTGTAGAAGCGGGCCGGGTTGTAGCGGTCGCGGTCGTCGGAGATGAGATACCAGGTGCCGGTGCGCGGGTCACGGTCGACGCCGGACAGGCCGCCCACGGTGGTGCCCTGGAACGTCATCTTGTACGGGATGCGCTGCTCGCCGAGGAAGCGCGTGATGCGTACCGGCGCCCGCCGCTCCGCCGCCTCCGCCGCCTCCGCCGCCGGCGCGGTGGCCAGCACCGTGGCGAATGCCATGGCTATTCCGGTTATTCTCCGAGCACGACCCATTTGAGCCTCCGTCCTGGAAATCGACGGAGGCCATGAAAGCGCGAATCAAAAGCGAAGTCCACGAACCACCCAACGGCATGCCGCCCTCCAAAGGCCCACAAATTCCTTCGGGGTGGAGGACGGGTTGGAGGTGGTGGAGCGAAAGACCCGGCCGGGGACGGAGGGAGCGGCCCACGTGCCCCCACGGTGTCCGGTCTCCTCTCCTCCCCTCCTCCCCTCCTCCCCCTGGTCAGGGGGTGGGACGGATGAGGGTGCCTATGACGGTTGTCGCGTCGTACTCCGGTGAGGTGGCGATGCGGGGGAGGAGGCCGGCTGAGCTCACTGCTTCGGCGGTGGTCGCCGCCTGGTTCTGGCTGGTCTCCACCAGGAGGCGGCCGCCGGGGGTCAGCCAGAAGGGGGCGGCGGCGATCACGCGGCGGACGACGTCCAAGCCGTCCTCGCCGCCGTCCAGGGCGAAGCGGGGCTCGTGGAGGCGGGCTTCCGGGGGCAGGAGGGCGACCGATTCCGAGGGGACGTAGGGCGGGCTGGTGATGAGGATGTCGACCCGGCCTCGGAGCGACGACGGCAGGGGGTCGTACAGGTCGCCCTGGTAGACGTGCGCGCCGGGCAGGTTGCGGCGGGCGCAGCGCACGGCGGCCGGGTCGAGGTCGGCCGCGTGCAGCTCCACCCGCCCGGCCAGCCCCGCCGCGACGGCGGCGCCCATGGCGCCGGTGCCGCAGCACATGTCGAGGGCCACCGGCCGGCCCGGCACCTCGCGGGCGAGGGCGACGGCGCGGTCGATGAGGAACTCCGTGCGCGGCCTGGGCACGAACACGCCGGGCTCGACGTGGACGCGCAGCCCGCAGAACGACGCCCACCCGAGGACGTGCTCCAGCGGCTCGCCGGCGACCCGGCGTTCGAGCATGGCGGCGAGGGCGTCGGCGGTGGCGGCGGTCGAGACGAGCAGCTCGGCTTCGTCCTCGGCGAAGACGCAGCCTGCGGCACGCAGCCTGGCGACGATCTCAGCGGAAGGAAGCGACGAGGAGGAGACAGACATGGAAACCTTTCGGGATGCCGTCGGGCGCTCCCGCGGTCACCTAGTCCTGGTGGGCCGCACGGTTACGGGAAGGGAGCACCCGGCCTGACACAGCGGCGATGGGTCTCACCTCCCTGGGACGAGCACGGACGATCACTTCTGCGAGCGCCACGGTACCAGAGCGCTCAACGCCGCTCGTGACGGGGTGCGAGCGGGACGCTGCCGTGCGGATGGATACCGGTCCCCTGGGGCTGGTCCGCCTGGGAGCCGGGCGGCTGGTCAGATGCGGCGGGCGAGGGCGAGTTCGGTGGTGAGGGTCAGGTCGAGGCCGTCGCCCACCAGCTCGCCGACCTCGCCCAGCACGCGTTCGCGCACGTCGGGCGGGAGGATCCGGTACACGGACATCGTGCCGGTGAGGGTGACGAAGCGGTAGGCGTCGTAGCGCTCTGTCCTGGTGTAGCGGCGCCGGTCGAGGTCGGTGAAGCGGGGGTCGTCCTCCAGCAGGTGGCGGGACTCCTCGGCGCGGTCGCCCTCGTTCTGGTGCAGGCTCTGGCTGGCCAGGCCGTACCGCTCGGCCAGCCGGCCGAGTGCGGCGCGCACCCCGTCGTCGGCGGGGATGTAGTGGTTCCAGAACAGCGCCAGCGCCCCTGAGGGGGCCAGCGCGTCATGGGCCAGGTCCCAGCGCCGGTCGGGGTCCACCCAGTGCCAGGCCTGCGCGGAGTAGAGCAGCGCGAAGCGGCGGTCGGGGACGTAGTCCTCGAAGATCCCGCTCACCACCCGCACACCGGGGCACTTGGCCGTGAGCGCCGCCGCCATCCTGGGGTCGGGTTCGACGCACGTCAGGTCGCTCACGTGGGCGGCGAAGCCGGCGGTGGCCTTGCCCGTGCCGGCGCCGACCTCCAGCACCGGCCCGTCGGGCGCGTAGGCGAGCACCTCGGTGACGAGCCGCTCGGGGTAGCCGGGCCGCGCGGCCTCGTACTGCTCGACCGCCTCGCCGAACACCACGCTCCGCCGCCGGTCCACTCCCATGGCGCTCCCCCTTCGTCCGTACGCGAGTGCCGATTCAATCACGCCCGGCGCGGGCGGGCGGAAGGGAGTAGGGTCCGGTGACTGTGAGGGATGAGCGCGACGAGCCGGTCGAATACCGGCAGAGCCGGTTCCGTACGCCGCCGGGCGCGACCGAGGTGCTGCTGGTGCGGCACGGCGAGTCCGAGCCGGCCCGCCCCGACCGGGCGTTCCCGCTGGTCGGCGGGCAGGGTGACCCGGCGCTCGCGCCCGAGGGCCGCGAGCAGGCCGAGCGGGTGGCGCTGCGGCTGGCCGCCGAGCGGATCGACGCGATCTACGTCAGCACGTTGCGCCGCACCTCCGAGACGGCCGCGCCGCTGGCCGCCCGGCTGGACGTGACGCCGGTGACAGAGGCCGAGCTGCGCGAGGTGCACCTGGGCGAATGGGAGGGCGGGCTGTTCCGCCGCATGGTGGCGGAGGGCCATCCGGTCGCCCGCCGCATGGCGCAGGAGGAGCGCTGGGACGTCATCCCCGGCGCGGAGCCGGCGGCGGCGTTCTCCGAGCGGGTCAGGAAGGTGCTGGAGAAGCTCGCGGCCGCCCATCCCGACCAGCGGATCGTGGTGGTGACCCACGCCGGCGTGATCGCGGAGGCGCTCGCGGCGGCCACCGGGTCGCGGCCGTTCGCGTTCCTGGGGGTCGACAACGCCTCGGTGTCGCACCTGGTGCTGACCGAGGCGCGGTGGATCCTGCGCAGGTTCAACGACACCGCGCACCTCGCCCCCTTCTTCACCACCGCCGCCGCGCTGCCCACCTGACCGGGGCCGCGTGGTGAAGAGGCTGATCGCCCGGCTGTGGCGGAGCCTGCGCGGGTCGGTGAAGTGGCGGCTGCTCTACCTGACGCAGGACAAGTTCATGGTCGGGGTGACCGGGGTGGTGCGCGACCGCGACGGGCGGGTGCTGCTGCTGCGGCACCGGTTCTGGTCCGAGGAGCGTCCGTGGGGGCTGCCCACGGGCGGCGCGAAGCGCGGCGAGACGTTCGAGCAGACGGTCGTGCGCGAGGTGCGCGAGGAGACCGGGCTGGAGGTGCGGGTGGGCGAGCTGGTGCTGCTCAAGAGCGGGTTCCGGCTCAGGATGGAGGTCGCGTACGCGGCCGAGTACGCGGGCGGCGGCACCCTGCGGCTGAACGCGATGGAGATCCTGGAGGCCCGCTGGTGCGCCCCCGACGACCTGCCCGACGGCCTGATCCCGTCGCACCGGGCCCTGATCGAGGCGGCCCACTGACCGTGCCCGGTTGACCATGCCCGGTTGACCATGCCCAGTTGGTCGTGCCCAGGCTGGTCGTGCCCAGGCTGGTCGTGTCCGATTGGTCGTGCCCAGCCTGTTCGTGCCCAGCCTGGTCGTGCTCAGCCTGGTCGGGCTCAGCCTGGTCGGGCTCAGCGGGTGTCGAGCGTCCAGTCGGCGCCGAAGGAGCCTTCGAGCCGGTGCCGCGAGCCGGGGTGGAGCAGCCGGGCCACGCTGACCAGCACGTCGCGCGACCAGGTGCGGCGGCGCACGAGCAGGCACGGCTCGTGGCGGCCGATGCGCAGCAGCCTGCGCTGGGCGGCGTCGCCGAGCACGGCCTCCACGATGTGCTCGCCGCGGGTGAGCGGGGCGACCTCGTTGAGGTAGGCGTGGGGGGTCTGCCGGGTGAAGTCGCGGTCGAGGTAGTGGGGCGCGGCGGCCGGGTTGACCAGGCGGTCTTCGAGCTGGATCGGGGTGTCGTCCTCGAAGTGCACGATGAGCGAGCGGTAGACGACGGGCCCCGCGGCGGCGCGCAGCTCGGGGTCGGCGGCGTCGGACGGCTCCTCGCGGACGAAGACGACCTCGGTGTGGTGGCGGTGGCCGTGCCGGCGGATGTCGTCGGCGATGTTCCTGACCTGGAGCAGCGCGGAGGCGGCCTTGGGCGCGGCGACGAACGTGCCGACGCCGGCCCGCCGCTCGATGAGCCCTTCGTGGGTGAGCTCGCGCAGCGCTCTGTTGATGGTCATGCGGGACAGGCCGAGGGCGCTGACGAGCTGGTGCTCCGACGGCAACTGCTGGCCGTGGGCCCACCGGCCGGAGCGCACGCCGGCGCTGATGACCTTCTTGACCCGCTCGTACGCGGGCGCCGAGGCGGGCCCGAGCTGCTGAAACTGGGCGGCGAGCTCGGACTCGACCACCGTGATGGGCACCATGGCTCGGCGGATCCTCCGGTCGGGGGACGGCGGGCGGAGCGATCTCCGGACTCGATGGCCCGAAGTTTATCTTCCTCCCAGGGGTGGCGAGCTGTATATACAGGACTGTACATTTCCCCTCGAACCCCCGTTTCCCCCAGGGCGCGTGACGCGCGAGAGGCGGACCGCCATGACTGACCATCAATCCCTGGGCGCGGGTCCTGCCGTGGAGCGCCGGACGATCGACGTGATCCCCGACGCCGAGCGGCACGGCACGCCGCGCAGCCAGTTCACCCTCTGGTTCGGCGCCAACATGCAGATCACCGCGATCGTGGACGGCGCGCTCGCCGTCGTGTTCGGCGCCGACGCCCTCTGGGCGATCATCGCCCTGCTCATCGGCAACGTGCTCGGCGGCGTGGTGATGGCGCTGCACTCCGCGCAGGGACCGCGCCTCGGACTGCCCCAGATGATCTCCAGCCGGGCGCAGTTCGGCGTGTTCGGCGCCGTGCTGCCGCTGCTCCTGGTCGTGCTGATGTACCTCGGCTTCGCCGCCACCGGCAGCGTGCTGGCCGGGCAGGCGCTCGGCCGGATCCTGCACGTGCCGGCGACCGCCGGGATCCTGCTGTTCGGGCTGCTGACGGTGATCGTCGCGGTGACCGGCTACCGGCTCATCCACACCGTCGGCAGGATCGCGACCGTGATCGGCGTGTGCGGACTCGGCTACCTGCTGATCAAGGTGTTCACCACGTACGACGTGGGCGCCTTCGTCGGCGTCAAGGGCTTCGAGGCGCCGACGTTCCTGCTGGCCGTGGGGCTCGGCGCGGCCTGGCAGCTGACCTTCGGCCCGTACGTCGCCGACTACTCCCGCTACCTGCCGCGCAGCACCAGTGAGCGCTCCACGTTCTGGGGTACGTTCCTCGGCAGCGTCATCGGCTCGCAGTGGGCGATGTCGCTGGGCGCGCTGATCGCCGCCGTCTCGGGCGCGGTGTTCGTCGGCGACCAGGTCGGCTTCGTCGGCGAGCTGGCCGGTCCCGCGGCCGTCGCGCTGCTGATCTACATCGTGATCGTGGTGGGCAAGCTGACGGTGAACACGCTCAACGCCTATGGCGGCTTCATGTGCCTGCTGACGACCGTGACCGCGTTCAACGGCCGCTCGCGGGTCTCGCCGGTGGTGCGCGCGCTCTACATCGTCGGCTTCACCGCCGTGTCGGTGCTGGTGGCGATCATGGCCAGCGCGGACTTCCTGGACAACTTCAAGAACTTCGTGCTGGTGCTGCTCATGGTGTTCACGCCGTGGAGCGCGATCAACCTCACCGACTACTACCTGATCTCCAAGGAGCGGGTGGACATCCCCGCCCTGTACGACCCGGCGGGCCGCTACGGCCGCTGGAACGTCACCGCGCTGGTCACCTACGCCTTCGGCGTGGTCGTCCAGATCCCGTTCCTCGCGCAGAAGCTCTACACGGGGCCGGTCACCGAGCTGCTCGGCGGCGCCGACATCTCGTGGATCGTCGGCCTGCTGGCCACCGCCGCGCTGTACTACCCGTGGGCCAGGCGGACGTCGAACCCGCCCGCGGAGATGATCTATCCGTCCACCGAGCCGGTCGCGGCTCGCTGACAGAAAGGACCCCGCTCATGGAAGGCGCACGCCCGGTCAGAGCCGCCCGTGGCACCGAGCTGACGGCCCTCGGCTGGCAGCAGGAGGCCGCGCTGCGGATGCTGCAGAACAACCTCGACCCCGAGGTGGCCGAGCACCCCGACGACCTCGTCGTCTACGGCGGGACGGGCCGCGCCGCCCGTGACTGGCGCTCCTTCGACGCGATCGTCCGCACACTGCGCACGCTCAAGGCCGACGAGACGATGCTGGTGCAGTCGGGCCGGCCGGTGGGCGTGATGACGACCCACGAGTGGGCGCCGCGCGTGCTGATCGCCAACTCCAACCTGGTCGGCGACTGGGCGACGTGGGAGGAGTTCCGGCGCCTGGAGGCGGCGGGCCTGACCATGTACGGGCAGATGACGGCCGGTTCGTGGATCTACATCGGCACCCAGGGCATCCTCCAGGGCACGTACGAGACGTTCGCCGCGGTCGCGGCCAAGCGGTTCGGCGGCTCGCTGGCCGGCACGATCACGCTGACCGCCGGGCTCGGCGGCATGGGCGGCGCCCAGCCGCTGGCCGTCACCATGAACGGCGGCGTCGCGATCTGCGTGGAGTGCGACCCGTCGCGCATCCAGCGCCGCCTCGACCACGGCTACCTCGACGTCAAGGCCGACGACCTCGCGCACGCGCTGCGGCTGGCCACCGAGGCCAGGGACGCCCGCAGGCCGCTGTCGATCGGGCTGCTCGGCAACGCCGCCGACGTGCTGCCGCACATGCTGGCCGAGGGCGCGCCGATCGACGTGGTGACCGACCAGACCAGCGCGCACGACCCGCTGGCGTACCTGCCGCTCGGGGTGGCCTTCGAGGACATGGCGGCCGAGCGGGACAAGGACCCGGCCGGCTTCACCGAGCGGGCGCGGGCGTCGATGGCGCGGCACGTCGAGGCGATGGTGGGCTTCCAGGACGCCGGGGCCGAGGTGTTCGACTACGGCAACTCCATCAGGGGCGAGGCGAAGCTCGCCGGCTACGCCAGGGCCTTCGACTTCCCCGGCTTCGTGCCCGCCTACATCAGGCCGCTGTTCTGCGAGGGCAAGGGGCCGTTCCGGTGGGCGGCGCTGTCGGGCGACCCGGCCGACATCGCGGCCACCGACCGGGCGATACTCGACCTGTTCCCCGACAACGAGCCGCTGGCCCGGTGGATCCGGTTGGCCGGGGAGAAGGTGCACTTCCAGGGGCTGCCGGCGCGCATCTGCTGGCTCGGGTACGGCGAGCGTGACCGGGCGGGCGAGCGGTTCAACGACATGGTGGCCTCGGGCGAGCTGCGGGCGCCGGTCGTGATCGGCCGCGACCACCTCGACTGCGGGTCGGTGGCCTCGCCGTACCGGGAGACCGAGGGCATGCGCGACGGGTCCGACGCGATCGCGGACTGGCCGCTGCTCAACGCCATGGTGAACGTGGCCTCCGGCGCCTCCTGGGTGTCGATCCACCACGGCGGCGGCGTCGGCATCGGCCGGTCGATCCACGCCGGGCAGGTGACGGTGGCCGACGGCACGGCGCTGGCCGGGGAGAAGATCAGGCGGGTGCTCACCAACGACCCGGGCATGGGGGTGATCCGGCACGTGGACGCCGGGTACGAGGAGGCCGAAGAGGTCGCCGGCCGCACCGGCGTGCGCGTGCCCATGAAGGAGTCCTGATGCCGTCGTCGTCGTTCCGGCCGTTCCGGTCTCGGGAGGGGTGCTGATGCCGTCGTCGTTCCAGGAGATGTGGGCGGAGCTGCTGCCCGTCGGGCGGCACGCGGGGTCCGGCGGTTACCGGCGCTTCGCGTGGACCTCGGCGGACACCGAGTGCCGTGACTGGTTCCGCGAGCAGGCGGCGGCGCGCGGGCTGGACGTCGAGACCGACCGCAACGGCAACCAGTGGGCCTGGCTGGGCGACCCTTCCGCGGGTGACGCCGTGGTGACCGGGTCGCACCTGGACTCGGTGCCGGACGGCGGCGCGTTCGACGGGCCGCTCGGCGTGGTGTCGGCGTTCGCGGCGCTGGACGAGCTGGCCGCGCGGGGCGTGCGGCCGTCCCGCCCGGTCGCGGTGGTGAACTTCGGCGACGAGGAGGGCGCCCGCTTCGGGCTGGCCTGTGCGGGTTCGCGGCTCACGGCCGGGCAGCTCACGCCGGAGCGGGCCGCCGCGCTGCGCGACGCCGACGGGGTCACGCTGACGCAGGCGATGGAGCGGGCCGGCCACGACCCTGAGGCGATCGGCCCCGACGACGAGCGGCTGGCCAGGATCGGCGTGTTCGTGGAGCTGCACGTCGAGCAGGGCCGCCACCTCGCCGGCACCGGCTCGCCGGTGGGCGTGGCCTCGGCGATCTGGCCGCACGGGCGGTGGCGCTTCGACTTCCGCGGCGAGGCCAACCACGCCGGCACCACCCGCATGCAGGACCGGCACGACCCGATGCCCGCCTACGCGGCGACCATGCTGGCCGCGCGGGAGCGGGCCGCCGCGGCGGGCGCGCGGGCCACGTTCGGCAAACTGCTCGTCGAGCCGAACGGCGTCAACGCGGTGCCGAGCCTGGTGCGGGCCTGGCTGGACGCGCGGGCCGCCGACGAGGAGACGCTGGCGCTGCTGCTCGGCACGATCGAGGACGCGGCCCGCGAGCACGCCGCCCGCGAGGGCGTGGAGGTCGGTCTCGAACGCGAGTCGTTCACGCCGGTCGTGGACTTCGCGCCCGCGCTGCGCGACGAGCTGGTGCGGCTGCTGGCGGCGCGCCGGCCGTACGAGGTGCCGGTGCTGCCGACGGGCGCCGGGCACGACGCCGGCATCCTGGCCGCGAAGGTGCCGACGGCGATGCTGTTCGTCCGCAATCCCACCGGGGTGTCCCACTCCCCCGCCGAGCACGCCCGCGAGGACGACTGCGTGGCAGGGGTGGAGGCGCTGGCCGACGTGCTGGAGGGGCTGGCATGCCGGTGACGTACCACGCCGAGCACGCCTGGATCGGCGGCGCGGTCGTGGCGGGGGCGGTGATCGAGGTGGCCGGCGGGCGCGTCTCCGGCGTCCGTACGGGCGTCGCCACGCCCCCGCCCGGCGCCACGGTGCTGCGCGGGCTCACCTTGCCCGGCCTGGCGAACGCGCACTCGCACGCCTTCCACCGGGCACTGCGCGGCATCGCGCAGCGCGGCTCGGGCACGTTCTGGACCTGGCGCGACACCATGTACGACGTGGCAGGCAGACTCGACCCCGGCACCTACCTGGACCTGGCCACCGCCGTCTACGCCGAGATGGCGCTGGCCGGGATCACCTGCGTGGGCGAGTTCCACTACCTGCACCACGGGCCGGGCGGCACCCCGTACGCCGACCCGAATGCCATGGGCGAGGCGCTCATCGAGGCGGCGGCGCGGGCCGGGATCAGGATCACGCTGCTCGACACCTGCTACCTGTCGGCCGGGTTCGGCGCGCCGCCCGAGCGGCACCAGCTCCGCTTCAGCGACGGCGACGCCGCCGCCTGGGCGGCCCGCGCGGGCGAGCTGAAGGAGCGGCCGCACGCCCGGATCGGGGCGGCGGTGCACTCGGTGCGCGCGGTCCCGGCGGACCAGATCGCGACCGTCGCGGAGTGGGCCGCCGGGCGGGCGGCGCCGCTGCACGTGCACCTGTCGGAGCAGCCCGCCGAGAACGAGGCGTGCCTGGCCGCACACGGCCGCACGCCCGCCGCGCTGCTGGCCGAGCGGGGCGCGCTCGGCCCGCGGACGTCCGCCGTGCACGCCACCCACCTGACCGGCGACGACATCGCGCTGCTCGGCGGCTCGGCCACCACCGTCTGCATGTGCCCCACCACGGAACGGGACCTCGCCGACGGCATCGGCCCCGCCGCAGACCTGGCCGCCGCCGGATCCCCGATCAGCCTGGGCAGCGACAGCCACGCCGTGATCGACCTGTTCGAGGAGGCGCGGGCGGTGGAGCTGGACGAGCGGCTGCGCACGCTGCGGCGCGGCCACTGGAACGCCGCCGCGCTGCTGCGCGCCGCCACCGAGGACGGGCACGCCTCACTAGGCTGGCCGGAGGCGGGCAGGATCGAGGCGGGCGCGCCGGCCGACTTCGTCACGGTCGCGCTCGACTCCGTCCGCACAGCGGGGCCGCCGCCGGCGCTCGGCGCGGAGACCGCGGTGTTCGCCGCCTCCGCCGCCGACGTCAGGCACGTCGTGGTGAACGGCCGCCCGATCGTCCGCGACGGCACGCACCTGCTGGTGCCGGACGTGCCCGGCGAGCTGTCCCGTACGATCACCCACCTCACCACGCAGCCGTAACGCGGAAAGGAGCCGTGCCGTGTCCGTCGCCATCACCGGGATCGGCAGCCTGTTCACCAATGACCCCGAGCTGGGCACGATCACCGGCGCCGCCGTCGTGTTCGACGCGGGCCGGGTGGTCTGGGCCGGGCCGCAGGCGCGGGTGCCCGACGCCGACGAGCGGGTGGACGCGGAAGGGCGGGCCGCCATCCCCGGGTTCGTGGACTCGCACGCGCACCTGGTGTTCGCCGGTGACCGCACGGCCGAGTTCGACGCCCGCATGTCGGGCCAGCCGTACACGGCGGGCGGCATCCGTACGACGGTGGCGGCGACCCGCGCGGCGAGCGACGCGGAGCTGGACGCGAACGTCGCCAGGTACGTCGCCGAGGCGCTGCGCCAGGGCACCACGACGATCGAGTGCAAGTCGGGCTACGGCCTGACGGTCGAGGACGAGGCCCGCGCGCTGCGCATCGCGGCAGGTCACACCGACGAGGTGACGTACCTGGGCGCCCACGTGGTGCCGCCCGAGTACGCCGGCGACCCGGACGCCTACGTGGACCTGGTGGCGGGACCGATGCTGGACGCCTGCGCCCCGCACGCCCGCTGGGTGGACGTCTTCTGCGAGCGGGGCGCGTTCGACGGCGACCAGTCCCGCGAGGTGCTCACGGCGGGACAGCGGGCGGGACTGACGCCCCGGGTGCACGCCAACCAGCTCGGCCCGGGGCCGGGCGTGCGGCTGGCGGTGGAGCTGGGCGCGGCGTCGGCCGACCACTGCACGCACCTCGACGACAAGGACGTGGACGCGCTGGCGAGCGGCTCGACGGTGGCGACGCTGCTGCCCGGCGCGGAGTTCTCCACCCGCTCGCCGTACCCGGACGCGCGCCGCCTGCTGGACGCGGGCGTGACGGTGGCGCTGTCCACGGACTGCAACCCGGGATCGAGCTTCACCAGCTCGATGCCGTTCTGCGTGGCGCTGGCCGTGCGCGAGATGGGCATGACGCCGGACGAGGCCGTGGCCGCCGCGACGCTGGGCGGCGCGCGGGCGCTGCGCCGCGACGACGTGGGCCGCCTGTCCCCCGGCGCCCGCGCCGACCTGGTGCTGCTGGACGCGCCGAGCCACGTCCACCTCGCCTACCGGCCGGGGGTCCCGCTGGTGGCGGGGGTCTGGCGCGGCGGCGTACGCGAGGTCTGACGGGCGCTCACATGCGCTCGGCGCCGGCTCTGATCGCCTGCCGGATGCGGGGGTAGGTGCCACAGCGGCAGATGTTGCGGATGCCGTCGAGGTCGTCGTCGGTGATGGCGCGGCCCTCTGCGGCGACCCTGCGCACGAGGTCCACGGCGGCCATGATCTGGCCGGGCTGGCAGTAGCCGCACTGGGAGACGTCGTGGTCGATCCACGCCTGCTGCATGGGGTGCAGGCCGTCGTCGCCGGCGAGCCCCTCGATGGTGGTGACCTCGTCGCCGGGCCGCAGCTCGGAGACGGGCACGGAGCAGGGGCTGACCGCCTTGCCGTTGACGTGGCTGGTGCAGGCCTTGCAGACGTTGATGCCGCAGCCGTACTTGGGGCCTGTGACGCCGAGGACGTCGCGCAGGACCCACAGCAGGCGTACGTCGCCCGGCACGTCCACGGTGACCTGTTCGCCGTTGACGCGGAAGGTGTACTCGGGCACGGGCTGCTCCTCCGCTCAGCGGGTGAGGCCGTCGACCGGCGACGGCGGGACGGGCGGGACGGTGGGCTTGGGGGTGAAGGACAGCGTGCCGTGGTTGATCGGGAACGTGGTCGGCATGGTGCCGGTGGCGCGGCCGTAGGCGCAGGCGACGGCGGCCATCGACGCGGCCACGGCCAGCTCGCCCGCACCGCCGGGCTGGTCGGAGGTGTCGGGCATGATGATGACCCGCACGTCGGGCGGGGTGTTCCACTGGCGGGTGTAGAAGTAGTCGTCCCAGCTCGCCTCGAGGAAGGCGCCGTCGCGCAGGTGCAGGCTTGAGGTGAGGGCGAGCGCGATGCCGTCCATGATGCCGCCCGTCATCTGCGCCTCGAGGCCGCGCGGGTTGACGGTGAGCCCGGCGTCCACGGCGAAGACGACCTTGGTGACGCGCGGCCCTGTCACGCCGTCGCGGATCGGCCGGCCGACGGTGGCGGGCCGGCAGTCGATCTCGACGAGCGCGGCACTGGCCGACTTGTACTCGGTGTGCAGGGCGATGCCCTGCGCGGTCCCGGCCGGCATCGCCCGCCCCCATGACCCGGCCTCGGCGACCCGGTCGAGCACCGCCCTGGCACGCGCGTCGTGCAGCAGGCCGCGGCGGAGCCGGTAGGGGTCCTTGCGGGTGCGGGCGGCGAGCTGGTCGAGGATCAGCTCGCGGGCGCAGGTGACGTCGGGCGAGTAGACGTTGCGCATGCTGCCGGTGTTGAAGCCCTTGCCGGTCTCGCTGAGCAGCCTGCTGCTCACGCCGAGCGTGTACGGCATCGACTGGCTGAAGTGGAAGAACGTCTGGGCGAAGGTCATGTCGCCGACCGGCAGACGGGCGGCCAGCGCGGTGATGATCTCGCCGAGGCCGTGCCCGAGGTCGGTGGAGACGCCGGTGTGCCGCTGCTGGTAGCCGAGCACGGTGTCGCCCAGGTGGGACAGCCGGACCCGGGAGGTGGCCATGGGGTGCACGCGGCCCTGGCGTACGTCGTCGGCGCGGTGCCACATGAGCTTGACCGCCTTGCCGATCTTCTGCGACAGCTCGGCGGCCTCCAGCGCGGCGTCGAAGAAGAGCTTGCGGCCGAAGGAGCCGCCGCCCTCGGTGACGTGCACGGTGACCCGGTCCTGCGGCAGCCCGAGCCGGGCGGCGATGGCCTGCTGGGCGACGATCGGCGACTTCAGCGACGACCAGATCTCGGCGCGCCCGTCGCGTACGTCGGCGATCGCGCAGTTGGTCTCCAGCGCGCTGTTGCCCCGGAAATAGAAGGTGAACAGGCCCTCGACGACCGGTGTGGGCGGCCTGATGCCGAGCGGGATCTCGGCGGCCCGCAGGTCGCGCAGCACGTCGTCGTCGGATCTGCCGGCGACGGTGCCGGGCCGCCAGGTGACGCGCAGGGCGCGTACGGCGTCGATGCACTGGCCGAAGGTGTCGGCGCGGACCGCGACGCCGGTGGAGATGACGGCGACGTCGGTGACGCCCGGCATGGCGGCCACCTCGGCGAGGTTGGCGACGGAGCCGGCCTTGCCGTTGATGGTCGGCGGCCGGCAGACCATCGCCGGTTTCGCGCCGGGCACGTCGAGGTCCATGGTGAACGTCTTGCGCCCGGTCACGGCGTCGCGGGCGTCGACGCGGCCGTGCGGGCGGCCGATGACGGCGAAGCTCCTGCGCTGGGTGAGCTCGACCTGGACCTGGTGGGTGGTGGCGGAGGCGGCTTCGGCGGCGAGCGCGCCGATCCCGATGCTCTGACCGGCGGGACCGACGACGGCTCCGTCCTTCATGGTCAGGCCGCCGGCGGGGACGCCCAGCTCGGCCGACGCGGCGGCCAGCAGCCGCTGCCTGGCGACGGCGGCGGCCACCCTGATCGGGGTGTAGGTGGCGATCGTCGTGTTGGAGCCGCCGGTGAGCTGGTTGAAGATCAGCTCGGGCCTGGCGTCGGCGAGCGTGACGCGGACCCGGTCGAGCGGCACCGCCAGTTCCTCGGCGATCAGCATGGCCGTCGAGGTCGTGATGCCCTGGCCCACCTCGGCTCGCGGCAGCGCGAACGACACCGTGCCGTCGCCGCCGACCTCGACCCTGATGAGGCCGGAGGTCGGCAGCGCGGCGACGGTCATGAGGTCGTTGAGGTCGACCAGCTCGGTGATGTCGGCGGCTTCACCGGCCGCCGCCGGGGCGGGCAGGAGCTGGGCGGCCGCCACCAGGGTGGGGGCCGCCAGCACGTATCCGAGGAAGCGGCGCCGGCCGACGCCCGTGCTCTGTGCGGTCATCGGCCGGGCCGGTTGGTGGCCGGGATCTCGATCTTCGTCTCCTGCCCCTTGGTGAGGTAGAAGAGGATGTACTTGCGCACGGCCTCGTCGATCACCCAGGCGACGCTCGGCACCAGCGGCAGCGGGATGATCCCCTCCCTGAACCTGACGAGTTTCGGCCAGGCGGAGGCGATGACCGGGTCCCACACCGGCTCGCGCGGGATGTCGTCCCAGTCGGCCACCACGTCGCCGACCAGATAGCGGGCCAGCGCGTTGCACAGCGGCCTGCTGATGCTGCCGGGGCTGGTCTGCTCGGCGAGCTGACCGAGCAGGATGTCGGTCAGCTCGACGCCCTCGGGAGTGGGGCCCATGTTCCTCGGCAGGATCTCGTCCGACTGGGCGCCCGCGGCGTCCCAGGTGGCGGGGATGTACTCGTCCTTGATGCCGAGCATGTGCGCGGTCACCTGCCACACGTGCAGGTACGCCTGCGACTCCGCGTCGGTGATCGGCACCCGCCACTCCAGCAGCTTGCGCATGGCGAACGTCGGCAGCGTGTGCCAGGTGACCAGCATGTCCTCCTGGCTGATCGGGATGTCGCCGCCCAGTGGGGCGACTGCTGCAGCAGGTGCCGTACGGCGGCGTGCACCAGCCGGGTCTTGACCGCCTCCACCACGCACGAGCCTTGGGGCCGGTAGGCGTCGAGGTCGCCGACCGCGAACCCGAAGATGCTGGTCTTGGCGACCCGGTCCTCCATGTCCGCGCCGCCCTTGGAGTAGTAGACCGCGCGGGCCTCCTTGGGGATGGCGGTGCTGAGCATGCCGCCGCCGACGCCGTTGAGCAGGTTGAGGTAGAGCCCTCTGGCCTTGGTGAATGTCGCGGCCGTCTCCAGCTTGGCGCGGTCGGCCCAGGACGGGAGCCGCCGGGCCCGTTCCATGAAGTCCCGCAGGTCGGCGGGGAGCCCGGCGGGCAGCGGCTGGTCGTTCCTGTTCCAGTCCCACAGCAGCCGGTTCACCTCCGGCACGTCGCCGCGGTCGAGCAGCGAGGCGACCAGCGGGTCGGCCTCCTCATCCCACACCCACCGCGGGTCGGCGCCGGTCCCGGCGCCCGCGATGGAGCCGCCCGGCGCCCAGGTCCACGCCGCGGCGTGGGCCGGCATCGCCGTCCCGAGTGCTCCGAGCGCCCCGAGTGCGCCTCCCGTGACCAGCATCCTGCGTCTGCTCAGCTCCGCCATGCCCGTGCTCTCCTTCCTCCTGTCGTGGACACCGTGGACACCGTGGACACCTCAGGAGGGCCGGTTGCTCTCGGGGATCTCGATGCTGATCGGCCGGCCCTCCGACAGGAACAGCAGGGCCGCCTTGCGCAGGAACTCGTCGAACGTCCAGTACGCCGCCGGCGCCAGCGGGAAGGGCAGCAGCCCTTCGCGTACCGCGATGAAGGGCCCCCACGACGCCCGTAGCAGCGGGTCCCAGATCGGCTCGCGCGGGATCCTCAGCCAGCCGGCGATCTCGTTGCCGAGCATGAACCGGGTGAACGCGCCGAGAATGGGCTTGCTGAGGATGCCGGCGTCCACGGGGGTGCCCAGGCTGAGCAGGATGTCGGCGAGCTCGATGCCCTCGGTGGTGGGCGCGAGCACGGGGGTGAGCACCTGGTCGGCCTGCGAGTTCGCCTCGGACCACGAGCCGGGGATGTACTCGTCCTTGATGCCGAGCATGTGCGCGCAGAGCTGCCAGGAGTGCAGGAACGCCTCCGACTCGGCGGCGGGGATGGGCACCCGCCAGTCGACCAGCTTCTGCATGACGGTGGTGGGCAGGCTGTGCCAGGTGACCATCATGTCGCGCTGGCTGATCGGGATGTCCTCCTCGGCGCGGCCCGGCCAGTACGGCGACTGCGGCAGCAGGTGGCGTACGGCGGCGTGCACGAGCCGCGTCTTGACGCAGGTCACCACCATCTCGCCGTCGGGCTGGTAGGCGTTGCGCGACATGATGTCGTAGCCGAGCTTGGCGGTCTTGGAGATGCGGTCCTTCATGTCCGCGCCGCCCTGGGAGTAGTAGACCGCCAGGGCCTCCTTGGGGATGACGGTGCTCATCATGCCGCTGGCCAGGCCGTACAGGACGCCGAGGTAGAGGCCGCGCTTCTCGTTGAAGCGGACGGCGGTGGCCAGCTTGCCGTGGTCGGCCCACGACGGGAGCCGCCTGGCCTCCTCCATGAAGTCGCGCAGGTCGGCGGGCAGCCCGGCGGGCAGCGGCTGGCCGTTCTTGGTCCAGGTGCGTAATAACCGGTTGACCTCGGGTACGTCGCCGCGGTCGAGCAGTGAGGCGACCAGCGGGTCAGCCTGCTCGTCCCAGACCCAGCGCGGGTCGAGGCCGGCCCCCGTGCCCGCCACCGAGCCCTTGGCCGACCAGGTCCACGCCTGGGCTGGGGCCGCCGCGGTGAGCGCGCCGATCGCGCCGAGCGCCCCACCCGCCTTCAACACGTTGCGTCTGCTGAGTTCGCCCATGCCGCCGTGCCTCCTCTGTCGCCTGTCGCCGAGGGTTCGAGAGCGCTCTTGGTACGATGAAACAGAACTTGAGTCTGTGTATCATTCATGACAGCACACCGTGACCGGCATCACAAGACCGTGACAGCGGCTGTTGGCGACTGAGGCACAATCGAGCCAGGAGGTGAAGGTGGAATCAGCGCTGTCCGCGTTCATGACGCCGCCCGAGTCGGAGTCGCTGCTCGAACGCGCCTACCTCGAGGCCGTCGAGCGCGTCGGCGACACCGACGAGCTGCGCACGCGCATCCTCGACGCCGCCTACGAGCAGTTCTGCCGCATGGGCATCCGCCGCTCGACCATGGAGGACGTCGCCCGCCGCGCCAAGGTCTCGCGCATCACCGTCTACCGCCGCTTCGCCACCAAGGACGCGCTGGTGGAGCACGTCGTGCGGCGCGAGTTCCGGCGCTACTTCGACCGGTTCCTCATCGACATCGAGCAGGCCGGCACCGCCGCCGACCGGGTGGTGCTCGGGTTCGTCAGCTCGCTGCGCGCGATCCGCGGCAACCCGCTGATCGGCGGCCTCATCACGATCGAGCCCGACCTGGTCGTGCCGTCCATGGTCGCCGACGGCGGTCACACGCTCGCCACCGTCCGGCAGTTCGTGGCCGGGCAGCTGCGCCGCGAGCAGCGGGCCGGCCACGTGTCGGAGGAGCTCGACATCGACCTGGTGGCCGAGATGATGGTCAGGGTCTCGGCGTCCTTCCTCGCCGTGCCCAGCATGGTCGTCGACCTCGACGACGACGAGCAGCTGGCCGGCATCGCGCGGCGGTTCCTCGTGCCGATGCTGGAGCCGGGCTGATCAGCCCAGGGCGACCGGCAGGGCCGCCAGCCGCAGCGTCCCCGGATCGGGCAGGTACGCCGGCTCGCCCTTGATCTCCATGCCGGGGAAGCGGCGCAGCAGGGCGCCGAGCGCGACGCCGGTCTCCACGCGGGCCAGCCCAGCGCCCACGCAGAAGTGCGGCCCGTGGCCGAACCCGAGGTGCGGCACCGGCTCCCTGGTGATGTCGAACCTGTCCGGCTCGTCGAACACGCGCGGGTCCCGGTTCGCCGCGGCCACCGAGACGGTGACCGGCTCGCCCCTGGGGATGCGGACGCCGCCGATCTCGACGTCCTGCGCGGCGAAGCGCGGCACGGTCATGATCTGCGGGGTGCACCAGCGGGCCAGCTCCTCCACCGCGCGCGGCATGAGCGCGGGGTCGGCGCGCAGCGCGGCCAGCTGATCGGGGTGGGCGAACAAGGTGACCAGGGCGTTGGCGATGAGGTTGGCCGGGGTCTGGCCGGCCAGGACCAGCAGCCACACCATGGTGACCAGCTCGTCGTCGGAGAGCCTGTCGCCGTCCTCACCGGCGATGCGGGCCAGGTCGGAGACCACGTTCGCGGACGGCGTCGCGCGCGCCTCGGCGATCGCCTTCTTCGCGCCCTCGATGATCGCCGGCAGCGCCTCCTTGAACGCCTCGCCGTGGCCGCTCGCGACGGCGACGCCGTACTCGCGCCAGGCGGGGCGGTCGGCGGCGGGGATGCCGACCAGCTCGCAGATCACCTCCATGGGCAGCGGCCTGGCGAAGTGCGCGAGCAGGTCGGCCTCCTGGCCCGGCAGCTCGGCGAGCAGGCGGTCCACGACGGCCTCGATGCGCGGGGCGAACTCCACGGCCTTGCGCGGCGTGAACGCGGGCGCGACGAGGCGGCGCAGGCGGGTGTGCTCGGGGCCGTTCATCTCGGACATGGTGCGCATGTAGCGGACGCAGTGCTCGGGGACGTCGGGGCGCAGGAAGCTGCCTGAGTTGATCTCAAGGCGGGGGTCGGCCAGCGCCGCCCTGGCCTCCTCGTAGCGGGTGACCGCCCACAGGTGGCCGAGTCCCGGCACCAGCAGCCGCGCCACGGGGGACTTCTCCCTGGCCGGGGCGTACGCGGCGGCCAGGTCACGCAGCACCGCGAGGTCGGACAGGTCTATCTCCGGCACATCGGTCATGACGCCGCCTCTCATTTCGAATGATGCCATCATCTGAATGTTGACGGTATCTTGTTTTTCGAGCGCACGGCAACGGAGGAGGGCGGTTGGTCCGGCTCACCAGGGCACAGACGCAGGAGCGCAACAGGGCGAAGGTGCTGGCGGCGGCCAAGGAGGAGTTCGCCGAACGCGGCTACCGCGACGCCAAGATCGACGACATCGCCGACCGGGCCGAGCTGACCCGCGGCGCGGTCTACTCCAACTTCCCCGGCAAGCGGGCCCTCTACTTCGCGGTGCTGGCCGACCTGGCCGAGCACGCGCCCGTACGTCCTCCCGACGAGCCCGCGCTGACCGTGCGCGAGGCACTCGGCGAGGTCGCGCGGGCCTGGGTGACCCGGCTGCCGCTGGTCACCGACGGCGAGCACGAGCCGAGCCGGCTGGGCATGCACCTGCTGCCCGAGATCCTCGCCGACGAGGCCACGCGCAAGCCGTACGCGCAGCTCATGCGGCTCAACGCCATCTTGCTCGGACTGGCCATGGAACGCCTGCGGCCGCCCCGCGAGCCGGACGGGCGGCTCGTGCGGCTCGCCGAGTCCGCGCTCACCGTCCTGCAGGGGGCCGCGCAGCTGTCGGCGGCGGCGCCCGGGTTCGTCGATCCGTTCAACGTCATCAGGACGTGCGAGCAGCTCGCCGGCCTCGACCTCGACGACCGCTGGTTCCAGGCCCCCATGACCCCCTCGGTCCTGTCCCCTGCCACCTCCTGGACGCCGCCGTCCGGGACCGTCGACGCGGTCTCCGGCGAGCCCGCTCACCCGGAGCGCGACGGGGTGGTGGCGGTGCTCGGCCTGCACCGGCTCTCGGCCGCCGAGGAGCTCGTCCGCGCCGCGCCCCCCGGCGCCGAGCTGACCGTCGCCATCGTCACCGGCGCCCCCAAGGAGCTGCTCCCCCTGGCCCGCCTCGTCATCGCCGAAGTGGTCACCTGCCTGCGCCAGGCCTTCCCCCGCGCCGCCTGGCCCCGACTGCGCGTCCTGTACGACGACACGGGCGCGCTGGCTTCGGCCGCCGGCGTGGCGGACCCGGACGACCGCACGGAGGTGGCGCTGCGGGTGCGCGAGGGCCACGTGGAGCTGCGAGCCGCAGGCTTCGGCGCCTGCCACGCCGCCGCCCTCCACCCCTGACCTGCGGGTGGGGCGGCGTTCGCATTCCGGTGGAACCGGGGTGGGTGGGTGCGCGGTCCAAGGTAAGGGCGACGCTCACGCCGGCGTCCAGAGCGGGCTCGACACCGCCGGGAGGCCGGCCGACGCCGCCAGGCGGCCCTTCCCGTCCGGCACGTGCCGGGCGTCGCCCCCCGCCAGCTCCACCGCTCTGCTTGCGGTGGCATGCCCTTCATAATGGGGACCGTGGTGGAGCAGGAGGCCGGGGCGGTCGTCGGGCGGCGCGAACGCAAGAAGCAGGCCACCAGGGCGGCCCTCAGCGCGGCCGCGCTCCGCCTCTCCCTGCGTCACGGCGTCGAGAACGTCACCGTCGAGCAGATCGCCGGTGAGGCCGACATCGCGCTGCGCACCTTCTTCAACTACTTCTCCAGCAAGGAGGAGGCGGTCGTGGCGACCCTCTCGGCCGCCGCCGAGCAGCTCATCGCCGAGTTCCGCGCCCGGCCCCCGGAGGAGACGGTGCTGGCCGCCTTCAGGGAGGCGGTGCTCACCGTCATGGACGCGAGCGACACCGGCGGCCGGGACCACATCCGGGCGCTGCGGCTGGTCAGGACCACGCCGTCGCTGGTGCCGTACGAGCTGGCCGTGCTCGCCGCCCAGGAGCGGGCCCTGGCCGAGGCGATCACCGAACGCATCGCCCCGCCCTCTTCCGGGGCGGTCTCCTGGGACGCCGGCCTGGACGAGGACGAGAGCGTCTATCCGATCGTGTGCGCCGGCGCCGTGCTGAGCGCGCTGCGCGTGGTGCTGGATCGGTGGTCGCGCCAGGCGGGCGAGAGCGGCCTGCCGCCTGACATCGCGGTGCTGCGGCGCCGGTTCGACGCCGCCATCGCCGAGCTGGCCGCCGGCCTCGACCGCCCCGGCAGCGCGCCGGCCGAGCCAGGCCGGACCCTCACCTGAACGAGCCTGCAACCCTCCGGCCGGGCCAGGCCCCGTCCCCGCCTGAGCGAGCCCGCGGCACTCCGGTCGAGCCCCGCCTGAAGGGGACGGTGCTGCCGTACGTGTGGGGTGTGCACGCCGTGCGGCGGCTGTCGGCGGCGGTGGCCGCCACGATGGGCACGGTGGAGGTCATCGCGGGGGCGGTGATGGCGTGGGGGTTCGCCGGGGAGACGCTGGGCGTGCCGCGGGTCGCGGGCGGCGTGGTCGTGTTGTGCGGCGCGGTGCTCGCCCGCCGTTCGCATCGCGCTCCCGACCGCGTACTCGCGTGATCACTCGCCGCCTCTGGGCGGCAGGTCGGCTTGGAGGAGCCAGCCGCCGTCGCCGTCGGGGCCGGAGTCGAGGGTGCCGCCCAGGGCGCGGACGCGTTTGCGCATCCCGGCCAGGCCGTGGCCTGAGGAGGGCAGGGGTTCCGACGTGGCCGGCGCGGGGCCGTTGTGCAGCTTCACCGACAGCCCGCCACCGGAGGCGGCGACCGTGACCCGGACGCGGGTGCCGGGGCCGGCGTGTTTGAGCACGTTCGTCAGTCCTTCCTGGACGATGCTGGCGGCGCACGTGCGCAGCACCGGCGAGACCGTCGCCATGCCGGGGTCGAGGCCGAGGTCCACGACGAGACCGGCGGCGGACATGCGGCGGGCCGCCGCGCGGATCAGCTCGGCCGCGTCGAGGTGCAGGTCGGCGCCGTGCAGCAGGTTGCCGAGGTCGCGCAGCACCTGGTTGCCCGTCTCGCGGATGTCGGTGAGCGCGTGGCCGACCGGCCCGTCGGGAGCGGCGTCGCAGGCGTCGCCGGCCCGCAGCACCATCGCGCCGACGTGGCCCGCCACCAGGGTCTGGACGTCGCGGGCGATGTGCTCGCGCTCGGCCAGCAGGTCGGCGCGGGCGCGGGCGAGCGTCAGGCGCACGGCCTCCTCGGCCCGCAGCCGCTCGGCCGCGGTGACGGCGCGGCGCATGCCGAAGTAACGGCCGACCGCGATGGGCATCGCCACCAGCGTCATCAGGAAGAGCACGCGCAGGGTGGTGATCCTGCTCAGCGGCTCGAACACGGCCACCGCGACGACCACGCAGCCCGCCGCGTACGCCAGGGCCGTCCGCGCCCACGACGCCACCCGCATCGCGAACACCCCCATCGCCACCATCAGGAGCAGCATGCCGGTGTCGGCGGCGCGGTGCAGGTGGGCGTCCGCGGCGATCAGCAGCACCCCTTCGACGGCCACGACCAGGCCGGGCAGTCTCCTGGCCACGCCGAGCGCCAGCCCGGAGACGACCGCGGCGACCTGGACGATCGCGACCGGATGGCCGCCCGAGTGCCAGACGTCCCATGTGCTCAGCACGGCCAGCAGCACGCCGCCGGCCGCCAGCAGCAGGTCAGGGGTGACGTCGCGGGTGCTGCGGTGCAGGTAGCCGCCGATGACGGCGGGTGCGGCGGGCAGCAGGAGCGCGAGCGCCATCGTTCCGGCGGTGACGCCGGGGCCCGCCACGGTGAGCGCCGTGGCGAGCATGGCGGCGGCCATCGGGCCGCGCGCCGCCCTGAGCCCGGAACGGTAGCCGGTCAGGCACAGCGCCACGCACAGCAGGATCTGCGCGCTGTCCGTGCCCGGCGCCAACCGGCCGGCGATCACCACGAGGGCGGCGAGGTAGACGGTGACGGGGGCGGGGCGCTGGCGTACGACGCCCATGGGCAGGCCGGCCAGCAGCGCCGCGGCGAACTCGGGCGGCGTCGGCGACGCGGTGCCCTCACTCGCGTAACCGTTGATCACCAGTTCCAGGGCGACGGCCGAAGCGGCGAACAGCCCATCCAGCGACACACCGCGCGAACGCATGCGCTAACGCTACCGATTGATCACCTCACCCGGGCACATCCTCGCGCCGAACGCGTTCTCGGCACGGTCAGAGCGTGGTGGGGAGGACGGGCAGGCCGTGGATGCCGGGGTCGGCGGCGAAGAGGGCGCCTGCCTCGGGTTGTTCCGTGCGGTCCACGTCCAGGGCCGAGGTGGTGATGTAGAGGCGGTTCAGCTCTTCGCCGCCGAAGGCGACGGCGGTGACCTTGCGGACCGGGAGGGTGATCACCGCGTCGAGCCGGCCGTCGGGGGCGTAGCGGTGGACGGCGCCGCCGTCCCACAGGGCCACCCAGACGCCGCCCTCGGCGTCCACCGTCAGGCCGTCGGGTGCTCCCTGCGAAGGGTCCACGACGGCGAAGGGGCGCCGGCCGCTCAGCCCGGTCTCCTGCTCGTAGTCGAGGACGTCCACGCGGCCGGTCTCGGTGTCGGCGTAGTAGGCCAGCCGGCCGTCCGGGCTGAAGCCGAAGCCGTTGGAGATCGTCACCTCCGGCAGCACCACGCGCAGCTCGCCGCCGGGCCCGGCCACGTAGAACGAGCCGCGGCCGGGGGCGGAGTCGTAGGCCATGCTGCCGATGTAGAAGCGGCCGTCGGGGTCGCAGCCGCCCTCGTTCATGCGGACGCCGGGGTCGGTCCACGCCTCACCGAGCGAGCGCAGCGGGGCGTCGAGGTCGTCGGAGTCGGCCAGCAGCAGCTCGCGCTCGGCGGCGACGACGTACCCGCCGGAGACGCGAGGGCGCACGACGGCGGCGACCTCGGCGACGTGGCGGCGGCGCACCTCGCCGCCGGGCGTGAGCGCGAGGACATCGCCGGCCAGCATGTCCACCCACCGCAGCCCGCCCCACCGGCCGGACCACACGGGTCCCTCGCCGTGCTGGGCGACGGGGTCGGTGACGGTGTACGCGGTGATGGTCATGCCGCTTCTCCTCCATGATCGCCGGGGTAGGCCAGCCTAGTACGACGCAGGGTCAGACCCGGCGGGTGGCCGCGACCAGCAGCAGGGCGAGCACCGCCAGCGCCGCGCCCGCCGCGTACGTCACCGCCACCCCGTACGCCAGCGTCAGCCCGCCGGCGAGCGTGCCGGCGCCGATGCCCACGTAGATGGCCGACGCGTTGAGCGAGACGACCAGGGACGCCTCCCCGGGTGCGACGCCGATGAGCCGGTGCTGCTGGGGCGGTGTCTGGCACCAGGTGCCCGCGCCCCACCCGGTGGCCAGCAGCCCGACGAGGACGACGGGCACGTCCTGCGAGCCCGCCAGCCAGCCCAGCCCGGCCAGACTGGCGGCCATCACGACATATCCGGTCATGAGCACTCGGCCGGCGCCCCACCGGTCCGTGGCGTACCCGGCGGCCAGGTTGCCGAGGACGGCGCCCAGCCCGTACAGGAAGAGCATCGACGCCGTCGACTCCACGCCGACGGCGCGCATCGCGGGGGCGCTGTAGGCGTAGACGGTGTAGGTGGCGGCCATGCCGAGCACGGTCAGTGCCAGCACGGCGGGGACGGCGGGCCGCCGCAGCACCCTGAGCCGTACCCGCAGCGGCACCGGGGGCTCGCCGGGCAGCGCCGGCAGGATCACGTACACGGCGGCGGCCACCACCACGCAGGCTCCCGCCACCAGGCCGAGCGCCGCCCGCCAGCCGAGCCACTGCCCGGCCAGCCCGCCGAGCGGCACCCCGGCCGCCGTCGCCACCGTGAGCCCGCCGACGACCGTGGCGAGTGCCCGGCCCCGCGCCTCGGGCCGCGACAGCGCCGCCGCCACCGCCCCGGCGTTCGGCGTGAACGCCGCCGCTCCCGCCGCCGCCACGACCCGCGTCACCAGCAGCACCGCGAATGTCGGCGCGAGCGCCGACCCCAGGTTCGCCAGCGCGAGCAGCAGCAGCGCGCCGGCCAGCAGCTCCCGCCGCGACAGGCGGGCGGTCACGGTGGCGAGGACGGGCGACAGGATCGCGTACGCCACCGCGAACGCGGTCACCGACTGCCCCGCCGCCGTCTCGCTCACCTCCAAGGACGCGGCGAGCTGCGGCAGGAATCCCGCCACCACGAACGCGTCCGTCCCCACGGCGAACGCCCCCGCGGCCAGCACCGCCACGGGCGCGAACGTGCGCTTAACCGGGACATCTAACATCCCGTTTCACCTCCTGGGTGTGTCATGACTCGGGCCGGGCCCGGTCAGGTGGTGAGGCGGGCGTAGTGGCGGCGGAAGCGGCCGGGCGCGGACGGGGCGGCCTCGCGCATGAGGTCGGCGACGGTCTGCGCCGCCAGCTCCCTGCGCCAGGCCAGCTCCGCGCGCCGCATCGCGATCACCACGCCGCACGGCTTCGCGAACGCGGTGGGCGGCTCCTCGGCGCCCGCCCCCTGCCGGCGGATCTCGGTGCACCTGAACGCTTCGTCCCGGCCCTCGATGGCGGCGACGACCTCCAGGAGCGTGATCTGTTCCGGCGCCTTCGCCAGCCGGAACCCGCCCTTCACCCCGGGCACCGAGGTGAGGATGCCGGCGCGTACCAGGTCCTGGAGCCGTTTCTTGAGGTAGACGGGTGGCAGCTCGAACAGCTCGGCCAGCCTCCCCGTCGGGATCGGCGCCTCGTCCTGCAGCCAGGCCAGGGCCAGGCAGCAGTGCAGGCCCCACTCGACCCCTTCACCCATTCGCATGAAAGGGGATACTACATGTCCCGTTTCAGATCGGGGCAAGGGGCTCCGGTGCGCGCCGGGTCCTGAGGCGGGTCCCGCCCCTCCAGGCGGGGCGGACCTGAGGAGTCCCACCCTTCCAGGCGGGGCGGACCAGAGGGGTCCCGCCTGGAAGAACGGGGCGGGGCCATGGGCGGCTCCCGCCCTTACCGGCGGGTCAGCGGCGGGGACGGGGGTGGCGGGGCTTGGTGGTGCGGCGGGGCGCGCGGGATTCCTGGGTGCTCGCCGTCCAGTGCGGCGGGCGGGTCAGCGTGGCGGGGAGGCGGGTGGTGGGGGCACCCTTGGCGGCGTTGACCTGGGCCTGGGTGAGGAAGATGGCGCCGGTGAGGTCGGCGTCCGTGAGGTCCGCGCCGCGCAGGTCGGCACCGATGAGGTCGGCCTGCCGCAGGTCGGCCCCACGCAGGTCGGCGCCGATCAGGTACGCCCCGCGCAGGTTCGCCCCCCGCAGCCGCGCGCCACGAAGCCGGGCGCCGATGAGGTCGGCGCCCCGGTGCTGCCGGCCGTCGAGCCCGTGGCGTACCAGCTCGCTGGCCCGCAGCAGCACCTCGTTGACCCGCTCGCGATGGGCGGCCACGTCGAAGCCTTCGAGCACGCCGGCGCTCTCACGGGTGACCTTCTCGGTCTCCTCCAGCAGCGCGCGGGCGCTGTCGTGGACGGGCACGGCGGCGGGCAGGGTGAGGATCTCCGCGAGGTACCACAGCAGCTCGTGCAGCCCGCGCATCACCGGGAACACGGCGTACATCTGCCGGGCCGTCTCCGGCTCCTCCCGCCAGCTCCGCCCCGCGTACGTGACCTGCGAGACCTTCTGCCCGGCCCCGAAGCAGTCGAACACCGTGCAGCCGGAGAACCCGCGCTCGCGCAGCCGCGAGTGGATCGAGCAGCGGAAGTCGTCACGCAGGTTGGTGCAGGGCCGGCCGGCGTCCTTGTCCACGGCGAAGTCGGCCGACGCCGAGAACGGCAGCGCCACGCAGCACAGCCCGAAGCAGCTCTCGCAGTCGGACAGCAGGCCGAGCTCTCGCGGGTGGGTTCCGGGCACCGGGCGGGTCTCCTCTTCACGTACGGGACGGCAGCTCAAGGGTACTCGCGCGGCGGAGAGCGGGGCCCCGCTCAGCCGCCGTAGCGCCGCTGCCTGGCGGCGAAGCTGCGCAGCGCGCGCAGGAAGTCGATCTCGCGGAAGGCCGGCCAGAACGCCTCGCAGAAGTACAGCTCGGAGTAGGCCGACTGCCACAGCAGGAAGTTCGACATGCGCTGCTCACCGCTGGTGCGGATGACCAGGTCGGGGTCGGGCTGCCCGGCGGTGTAGAGGTGCGGCGCGATGTCGTCCACGGTCAGCGTCGAGGCCAGCTCGACCATCGACTGCCCGGCTTCGGCCCGCTCGTACAGCAGCTCGCGCAGCGCCTCGACGACCTCCTGGCGGCCGCCGTAGCCGATGGCGAGCGTGAGATGGAACCCGGTGTCGCAGGTGCGGGTGGCCTCGACGGCGCTCTTGAGCGCGCGGGCGGTGGTGTCGGGCAGCATGTCGAGCATCCCGGCGACGTGCACCCGCCAGCGGGCGTCGGGACGGTCGAAGCGGTCGGTGACCATCTGCTCGATCACCCGCAGCAGGAACGCCACCTCCTCGTCGTTACGCCGCTGCAGGTTCTCGGTGGAGCACAGGAACACGGTCAGGTGCTTGATGCCGATCGTCTCGCACCACGAGAGCACGTCCTGGATGTGGTCGGCGCCGTACTTGTGGCCCATGCTCGGGTTGGCCATGCCCATCTGCCTGGCCCAGCGGCGGTTGCCGTCCATGATCAGGCCGACGTGGCGGGGCAGCGGGCCGGACGTCACCTGGCGGCGCAGGCGCCTGGCGTAAAGGGAGTGAAGGAGGTCAGTGGTGTGCACCTACCAAGAATGGCGTGGGTGAGGGTCAGGAATCTGATCTTTCCTGATTTCCACCTCCGGCAGGTGTCCAACGGGACGCTAGGGGGTCGTCTGCCGGAACAACTTCCAGAACGCCAGCGCCGCCCCCTCCGGCCCGCCGGGGCAGGCGGCGATCACCCAGTGGGCGATGACGCCGGCCAGGGCGCCGGCCAGGTAGGCCGCGTGCACGTCGGCCGGCACGTCCTCCCATCCCGGCGGCCGGTGGCCGGCGGCGAAGCGGCGGGTCAGCTCGCCGGTGAGGCGTTCGCGCAGGCGGGCGGAGAAGCGGGCGCTGCCGTGGGTGCCGAGCATGCGGGCGTACAGGGTGGCGTGGTCGGCGACGTACGCGAACAGCTCGGCCAGCGGATCGGGGGCGCGGTCGCGGGGGGCGTCGAGCGGGCACAGGGCGGCGGCCCTGGCGACGGCGGCCAGGGTGTCCTCCATGGCGTCGGTGACGAGCGCGTCGACGTCGGGGTAGTGCAGGTAGATCGTGGCCCGGTTCACCTCGGCGCGCTTGGCCAGCGCGGACATGGTGATGGCGGCGGGCTCCTGATGGGCGGCCAGGTCGCGCACGGCCTCCTTGAGGCGGGCCCGGGTGCGCACGGCGCGGGGGTCGTCCGGGTTCACCCTCCTCACTATACGACATTCATCGCTTAAGCGACATGTGTTGACTAATCGACATTTGTCGCATACTTTGCTGGCATGCGTATTGAGATCTGGGCAGACGTGGTCTGCGGCTGGGCCCACATCGGCAAGCGGCGGCTGGAGAAGGCGCTCGCCTCCTGGGACGGCGAGCCGGTCGAGGTGGTCTGGCGCCCGTACCAGATCGACCCGTCCGCGCCCGCCGAGGCCGTGCCGATGGCGCAGGCGCTGCTCGACCCCGTGGCCGACGAGGCGTTGCGGGCCTGCTCTCCCGGCCTGTCCCCCGCCGAGAACCGGGCGCGGGTCGCCGAGGTGGCCGCGTCCGAAGGGCTGGGCGCTCAGTGGGGCTCCTCCTACCGGGCCGGCACGCTGGAGGCGCACCGGCTGATCGCTCTCGCGTACGAGGAGGGCGGGGCCGCGCTGCAGGACCGCGTGGTGGAGCGGGTGCTGAACGCCCACTTCGTCGAGGTACGCGACATCAGCGACCTCGCCGTGCTGACCGAGATCGCGGCGGACGCGGGCCTCGCCGAGGCGGCCGGCTACACCGGCGCAGGCCCCGACCGGCAGACGCTGCCCGGCGCCGAGCTGACCAGGGAGCTGCTGCTCACCGGCAAGGCCAAGGGCGTGCGTACGTCGCCGACCATCGTCGCCAACGGGCTCGCCCTGGAGGGTGCGCAGCCGCCCGAGACGATCGCCGCGTTCCTGCGCGACGCCGCCGGGCACGCGCCGCGCCGCCTGCCCGCCGAGGTCGAGCGGCTGCGGCACGCCGAGTCGCTGCTCGACCAGCGCGACCCGTTCGGGGCGCTGACGCTGCTGCGCCCCCTCATGGACGCACACGGCGACGACCGTGGCGTCCGCCTGCTGGCCGCGCGAGCCTACTTCGGGTCGGCGCAGCTCAACAGGGCGCGTACGGCACTGGAGTCGCTGGTCGCCGAATCCCCCGACGACTCCTACGCCCGCCACCTGCTGGGCCGCACCCTGCAACGCCAGGGCCGCCACGAGGAGGCCACCACCCACCTCACCCTGGCCGCCACCATGACCCCGGACTACGCCGCCTAGCCCGCCCCGCCCTGGGCCGGAGACCCACCGCCTCCGGCCCAGGCCCCATCCGGCCCCGTCCGGCCCCGGACGAACCCGGACGAACCCGGCGCCGCAGCCGAGACGCCCCGCCTCGGGCATATGCCGTGTCACCCGGGCGGGCCCGGCTCCGTGACCGAGATGGCCAGGCGACTCCCCTGGCCCGCCTCTGTCCTGAAATTCGTCCGCCTCGGGCGGTTTCGCTCCGCGAGCGAGGCGGCCGTGCGGCCCCGCCTGACCCGCACCTTGGGTCAGGCGTCCTGGTTGGCGCGGCCTGCCGCGGTCGCGGCGGTGGTCTGCTCGGGCCGTCGCCGTAGGTCGCGGGCCGACAGGGCGATCAGGGCGGCCCACACTCCGCAGTAGAGCCCGAAGACCGCTCCCCCGCGGCCGGTGAAGAGCGCGCCGCCCACCATGCCGACGGCTCCGGCGGCGGCCATGAGGCCGCACAGCCAGTGACCGGTCACCACAGTCACGTGCGCCCACCTGGCCTTCGCCTGACCGAGGCGGAGTCGGCCGGCCAGCAGGATCGCCATGACGACGACGCCGAATGCGGCGTTCGCCCACTGGGCCGAAGCGACCTCGCCGGGGCCGTAGGAGAGGTTGCTCTCCGGCCGCACCACCGGGCCGCCGGTGACTCCCAGGCGGCCCTCGAGAGCGTAGGTGATCTTGGAGGCGACGTAGAGGGCGGTCCAGGCGATTCCCACATCAGCGACCTTCATGGGCATCACCCTCCCGATCGCCGCACTCCTCGCGGCTCCCCCGTGCGGGGGATTCCGCTCCCCCGCACGGACGCTCAGAGCTCAGGGGACAGCAGCACCTCGGCGCCGACGGGGAAGTATCCGGCGGCCAGGAAGGCCCGTACGCTCGCCGCATTCCCCGGCGCGACCTGGGCCCACACCGGACCAGGCGCCAGGTGCCGGGCGGCGGCGGCCAGCGACCGGCCCAGCCCCCGACCCCGATGGCCGGGCTTGACCTCGACCGCCACCTCCCACCGCCCGCCCACGCCCCGCCCGACGGTCAGCAGCCCTCCGGGGGCGGTCCACACGCGTACGTCGTCGCGGTAGCGGCGGGCCCGCTCCACCCTCGGATGCCCGCTGTCGCGCAGCTCTTCCAGCGGGAGCGGCGCGGGCCCCGGCAGCGGAGTGGCGGCGGCGAGCAGGTCGTGGCTACCGGCGGCCCGGCCGGTCAGGGCGGCCAGCTCCTGCAGGAACGGCGGCCCGAGCGGCGCGGACAGGTCACCAGGGCGCAGCCGCTCCCGGATCCAGGCATGATCGACGTCGGCGAAGACCACGGCGTGCGCCGTGAAGGAGATCACTCCGAGGTCGCGCGCCGACGGCTGCGCCACAATGGTCACGCCGCCGTCCGCAGCGGGAAAACGGCCACCCTCAGCATCGCGAAGCACCTCTACCAGCGTCATCATGAGCCGCCATGATGACACGCACCCCCGCCCACCCCACCGCCGCCCCTCAACCCACCCTCTCAACCCGGCCCTCACCGGCGGAGCCGACCACGGCCGGGCTGGGCAGCTGCGAGATCGGCCGGACGGCGGGGCGTGAAGGCGCGCTCGGTTCCGGCGCCCCGCCCGGGGCCGGCGGTTTCGCTGGGGTTCGGACGTGGGGCGGGGTTTGGATCCAGGGCGGGGGTTTTGCCGGGGGGCGGGGTCCTGTTGATCAATTACGGGGTGTGGCGGGCCCTCCTACCACAAGATCGCTACGTATAGTGATGGCCGATGTCACTTCGTGATTAGAGGGGGAGATCATGAGAAGTAGCCTCGTGGCCGCCGGCGGCGCGCTGCTCATCACGGCAGCGGTGTTCGGAACGGCCGGCTCTGCGGCCGCCGACATCTGGTCCGACCACAGCTGGAACGAGCACCCGAGGGCGTGCGGGCTCGTCCTGAACGACGACAGCACCTACCACCACATCACCAAGCACGGCGTCTTCGCCGGTACGCGCGACGCCGACGCCTGCAAGAACAGCCACAAGCACCACTGGGGCTGGGACGACGACGACGCGGACGACGACGACTGAGTCCACCTGATGGCCGCCGCCGCCCGGGACGCCCCGAGCGGCGGCGCGCCGTTTCCCGCCCCCGCGGAACGCCGATAGCCTGTGCCGATGCGACTGGGTGTGAACGTCCCGAACTTCGGCCCCGGCACCGACCCCGAGGTCCTGCGCCGCTGGGCGCTGACCGTCGAAGGGCTCGGCTACGACCTGCTCATGGTCTCCGACCACGTGGTGATCACCCCTGACGTGGCCGAGCAATACCCGGCGCCGTTCTACGACCCGTTCACCACCCTGGCCTGGCTGGCGGGCAGCACGACCCGGCTCACGTTCGGCACCACGGTCCTGATCGTCCCCTACCGCCACCCACTGCTGATCGCCCGCATGGCGGCCAACCTCAACGACCTGAGCGGCGGCCGGTTCGTGCTGGGCGTGGGCGCCGGGTGGGCGCGGCAGGAGTTCGAGGCGCTCGGGGTGGCGTACGAGCGGCGCGGCCGGCTGACCGACGAGCACCTGGGGGCGATCAGGGCGGCCTGGGCCGACGAGGCCGACTACCGGTCCGGCGGGGTGCCGATCTGGGTGGGCGGCGGCAGCGGGGCGGCCCTGCGAAGGACGGTGCGGTTCGGCCAGGCGTGGCATCCGCTGCGGATGACGCTGCCGTGGCTGCGCGAGCGGTGGGCCACCCTCCAGGAGGTCGCCGCCGCCGAGGAGTTGCCGGTGCCGGCCCTGGCGCCGCGCATCCTGCTGCGCGTGACGGGCACGCCGGTCACGGGCGACGAGCGGCTCCTGGGCGAGGGCACGATCGAGCAGGTCACCGAGGACCTCGAGCAGCTCAGGGAGATGGGCGCGGAGACGGTGGTGTTCGACCCGTTCTTCGAGGACCCGGCCGAGACCTCGCGCCCCGAGGCGGCCTGGGAGATGCTGGCCGCCGTCGCCGCCAGGATCCAGAAGTAGGGGCCGTCAGCGGCAGGCGAGCGCCTGGGTGCGATCGCCGGCGACCCCGACTTCAAGGTCAGATATTCGCGGCGAGAGTCGTGAGCGCGGTGGCCAGTTGGGGGTCCGCCTCCGCCAGGGCGGCTCGCAGGGTCTGCTCGTACGTGCGGCTCGCCTCGGCGTGGCGGGTCTTGCCGGCCTCGGTGACGACGGCGTAGACGCCGCGCTTGTCGTCGGGGCAGAGGTCGCGGTAGGCGAGGTCGGCCGCGTTCAGCCGGGCCACCAGGCGGGTCACCGAGCTCTGGTTGAGCCCCAGCTTGTCGGCGAGCTCCTGCATGCGCAGCTCACTGCTCGGCGAGGCGGCGAGATGACCGAGCGCGCGGAACTCGGACAGGCCGACCCCGTGCCTGCGCTGCAGCGCGGTGGCGAGCCTGCTTTCGATGTGGGAGTGCAGCAGGAGGACCTGCTGCCAGGTGTCGGTGATGGACGGCTCGGTCGCCGTGTCGGTCATGCGGGAGCCCCTTCGTCCGGGACATCGGCTTGACATGAGAATACATGTACATGCAACATACTACTCGTTATTTGCACGTACATACATGTAGGAGGAGCCGTGGCGTGGGTCTATCTGCTCATCGCGTCCATCTTCGAAATCGTCTTCGCCCTGGCCACCAACGCCACCGAGGGGTTCACCCAGCTGTGGCCATCGCTGCTCACGGCCGGCGCGGCGGCCGGCGGGATCTTCTTCCTGAGCCTGGCGCTGAAGACCCTGGACGTCGGCGTCGGCTACACCGTCTGGACCGGCATCGGCTCGGTCGGCACCGTCGTGCTCGGCACCCTGATCTTCGGTGAGGAGATGAGCGCCTGGAAGGCCCTCGCCTTCGTCCTGATCATCGGCGGCGTGCTCGGGCTCAAGCTGTCCGACCGCCTGACCACCGCCTGACCACCCGCCTGATCTCATCCCTCAGGAGCTGCACCATGGCCTGGATCTATCTGTCCATCGCGATCGTCTTCGAGATCGCCTTCGCCCTCGGCACCAACGCCACCAAGGGCTTCACCCGGCTCTGGCCGTCGGTCTTCACGCTGCTGGCCGCGGCCGGCGGCATCTTCACGCTCAGCCTGGCGCTCAAGACGCTGGACGTCGGCGTCGGCTACACGATCTGGACCGGCCTCGGCTCGGTCGGCACGGTGATCCTCGGCGCCCTCATCTACAAGGAGAAGATCACTCCTGCCAAGCTGGGCTCGTTCGTCGCCATCATCGGCGGCGTCGCGCTGCTCAAGCTCACCTCGGGGATCTGAACGGTTGCGGCCGCTGTTAGCCTTATGCCGTAAAGAATTGTCCGTACGGGGAGTTCCGCGTTGGTCGTCTACGCAGGCCAGGGTGACGCGCGACGGTCGATGGCGCTGCTGTGGCGCAGCGGCGAACCCGGCGAGGCGCGGCCGGGCCCCAAACCGGGGCTGAGCGTCGACGCGATCGTGGACGCCGCGATCGAGGTGGCCGACGGCGAGGGCATGGCGGCGCTGTCGATGCGCAAGGTGGGCGAGCGGCTGGGCCGCACGGGCATGGCGCTCTACACGTACGTGCCGAGCAAGGGCGAGCTGGTCGACCTCATGTACGACCGCGCCCTGGCCGAGTTGCCCGCGTCCTACGACCTCGACGCCGGCTGGCGCGCGGCCCTGACGGCGTGGGCCGAGCAGACGCTCGCCTTCTACCTGCGTCACCCCTGGATGTTGCAGGTGTCGCAGGCGCGTCCTGTGCTGGGGCCGAACGAGTTCGCACTGCTGGAGAGCCTGGTGTCGATCCTGCGCGGCACCGGCCTCGGGCCGCGCAGGGTGCGCGGGATGGTGGCGCTGCTGTTCGACTTCGTCAGGGGCGCCGCCGCGACGGTCGCCGAGTCGCGCCAGGCGGCGACGGCGACCGGGGTGTCCGACGAGGAGTGGTGGCAGGCGCGCGCGTCGCTGCTCGAGGAGGTCGCGCCGGGGTTCGCGGGCCGGTTCCCGCAGGTGCGCTGGGTCGAGTCCGACGACTCCGAGCCCGTCGGGGACGAGCCTTACCTGGAGCATCGGGTGAGCGAGACGTTCTCGATCGGGCTGACGGTCCTGCTCGACGGCATCGAGACGGCGGCGAAGGCCGCGAGCCGTCAGCCACTGTGAAGCAGCCCGGCGGCGAATGGGCGACGGGCCCGGACCCATCGTCAACGCGGGCTGCCGGTTCGTCAGCGTGGAGTCAGGCGGGAGGGGAGTTCGGTGGTGTCGGGGACGAACCAGATGTGGTGGCCGCTGTTGCACTCCTCGACCCAGGCGCGCAGCGCGGAGCTGGTCTCCAGGTGGCGGGAGATGTCGCCGACGATCGACAGGCCAATGCGGTAGTTGACGAACTTCTGCGCGATCTCCCCCGCAACGCCGGTGCTGAGCGTGAAGAAGGCGGCGGGCAGCCGGTCGGCGGGGACGGCGACCCAGCTGGCGCCGCTCGACCACGCCTCGCCGATGAGGTCGAGCACGTCGCGGACCTCGGCCAGGGGCGGGCCGTCGTAGGAGTGGACGTCGGGCATGGGGATCCTTTCGCGGGTGGTCATGGGCGGACGAGGGCGTCGACGATCCGCAGCACCTGGGCGGTCTCCTCCAGCCCGCCGAGTACGACGACCTTGAGCTGCCGCCGCCGCTCGTCGTAGGCGAACTCGACGCGCAGCCCGCTCCGCTCGGCCGACAGGGCGCCGAGGACCATGGTGCTGACGCGGTCCATCGCGGCCCGGTCGATGCCGTCGATCTGGACGATGCTGGTCGCCTCCGCGTGGCGAGGGCTCGCGGGTGGTTCGGCGGGGAGCCCGGTGAAGGCCGCCAGGTCGTCTTTGGCGATGCGGTATTGCTTGCCGATGCGTACGGCGGGCAGGCGGCCGTCGCGGATGTAGCCGCGCACGGTCTTGACGTGCAGACCGAGGAGGTCGGCCACCTGGTCCACGGTGTAGTGCTCCATATCGTTCCCTATTATGCAGGATGATAGGGAGTGATAGGGGATTGTCAGGCGTGTGCGCCGACCGTGACGGTGCCGATGGTCAGGCGGGGCGCGGCCTCCATGACGACCCCCAGGCGCTGCACCTGCTCGTCCAGCTCGCGGGCCTGGGCCGGGGTGAGGTCGCGCAGCGGCTCGACCGTGACGTCCATCGTGCGGCCCTTGCGCCGCTGGTGCCAGACGCCGCTCACCTGCCCGTCCACCAGCAGCACGGGGAAGTTGCCGGCCTGCCCGCCGGCCAGCGCCCGCTCCGCCGCGGCCCCGGCGTAGAGCAGCTCGCGGGGGCGGCCGGCGACCACGTACGCGTCGAAGTACGGCAGCAGCCGCACCCCGCGCGGCGGCTCGTCGGGCAGCTCGGTGTCGCCCGCGAGCAGCCAGGCCCGCTGCCCCTCCAGCCGCACCTCGGCCGGCTCGACCCTTCTGAACGCCTCCGCCGCCCACGTCACGGGACCGCCCGCCCACTGGGCGAACTGCGCGGGCGTGGCCGGCCCGTACGCCCTCAAATAGGCCCTGACCAGCCAGGCGGCCCCGTCAGCCGCAGGGCCGGTGGCGAGTGGGGCGGCGGTGTAGGTGACCTTGCGGCCACGGCCCGCGCCGAAGACGAACGCGCCCCGGTGCGCCGCCGGCCCCATCACCTGCCGCCAGCGCGGCCACCACCCCTGGAACGCCGGCATGACCAGCTCGCCCGCCCACGGCCCTGTCGCGGCGACGACGGCCTCGCTCAGCTCGTCGATGGTCAGCTCGGCCCCGGCCACCGCGTCGCGGATGGCGGCGATGACCTGCTCGATCTGCTCGGGCGTCATCCTGATGGAGGCGGGCGCCCGGTCCGCGTACGGGATCGACGACATGGCCGCGACCCAGAGCGGCAGGTCGCGGGCAGGCAGCAGGTGCACGGTGCCGCGCGGCCCGTGCGTCTTGACGAGGCCCTCCCCCACCGCCGCCCGCACGCCGGTCCGTGTGACGCCGTCGAGCCGCAGCCCGATCGAGGCCTCGGCGGCGGACATCACCTGGGCGTGCGCCCCGCACATGGCGGCCACCGCCTCGGCGGGCTCCGCCCGCATGGGAGCGGTGAGCCCGGCGCGGGCCAGGCGGCGGGCGCTCACCTGCGGCCAGGTCAGTTCGATCATGCGCTCCTCCTCGGTCAGGCGACCACCATAGGAGGAATTGCGGAAGGGATCGTGCCGCGTTACAAGCGTTCGGTCAGGCGGCGGGGACGGGCTCGCCGGGCATGGCGACCGGGACCCGGGCGGCGCGCGCGGCCCAGCGGCCGTCGTCGCTGCGCACGAGGCGTACCGGATGGTCGAAGCAGGCGCTCACCAGCTCACTGGTGAGGACGTCGGCGACCGGGCCGCTCGCCAGGCAGCGGCCGTCGCGCAGCAGCATGGCGTGCGTGGTGGTGGCGGGCAGCTCCTCGAGGTGGTGCGTCACCAGGACGGTGGCCAGCGAGGCGTGCCGGGCGCGCAGGGCGTCGATGCTGGCGAGGAGTTGTTCGCGGGCGGCCAGGTCGAGGCCGGTGGCGGGCTCGTCGAGGAGCAGCAGGCGCGGCCGCGGCATGAGGGCGCGGGCGATCAGCGTGCGGCCGCGCTCGCCCTGCGACAGCGTGGGCCACCTGGACTCCGCCTTGTCGCCCATCCCGAGCATGGCGAGGAGCTGGTCGGCGCGGGCCGCCTCCTCCCGCGCAGGCTGCCAGCGGGGCACGAGCGCGGCGGTGTTGGTCAGGCCGGTGAGCACGACGTCGCGCACCCGCATCGGCCCGTCGGGGGCGTGGCGCGGGTTGACGTGCCCCAGGTACGAGCGCAGCTCCCGGACGTCCACCCGCCCGAGCGTGCGCCCGAGCACCTCGACCACGCCGCGGCTCGGATGGTTGACGGCCCCCAGCAGGGCGAGCAGCGTGCTCTTGCCGGCGCCGTTGGCTCCGAGCAGCGCCCAGTGCTCGCCGGGGTGCACGGTGAGCGAGATGTCGCTCAGCAGGTGGCGCCCGTCACGGATGAACGCGACCTCGCCGGCCCGCAGCACGGGACCGCTGTCGGCGGGGCGGGAGAGCACGGTCATCGGGCCCCCTCGTCGCCGCTCGCCGCCCCGGACCTGGACGCTTCCGCCACCACATGTCTCCCTTCGTCCGGTCGTACCCGAGTCAAGCTATCAGGTTCTCAGACATCTGACCTTTGGGCGTCCTCGCAGGCGGCGCGGACCTCGGCGACGAGATCGGCCGCGGCGTCCAGGGTGCGGCCGATCTCCTCAGGGGTGCCGCCCACGTGGGCCAGCAGCGCTTGGGCCCGCTCGCCGAAGCGCTCGGGCGCCGACGGCAGCCGGGCGGCGGAGGTGATCATGCCCTTCTCGTTGATCAGCCAGGCGCCGTCGGCGGCGTGCAGCGCGTGGCAGGCCACGCCGATCGCGCGGAACAGGGCGCCCGCCGCGTACGCGGGGTCGCGGCCGACGGCGCCGTACCGGGCGATGGTCAGGGCGAAGTCGCACTCCCACAGGCCGCTGATCAGCGCCTCCCGCAGCGCGGGCGGGTAGTGGACGGTCTCGCGCAGCTTGGTCAGCTCCCCACCGGGGTCGGCGAGCACCCGGCACAGGGCGACCTCCCCCGCGTACGCGTGCGAGAAGAAGCCGAGCGGATGCCCCGTCTGGAAGCCCACTTCGTAGCGGCCGGCCTGGCAGTCGCGCCAGACCTGCTGGACGCGGTCGAGGTCGCGGTAGATCCAGTCCACCTGCCGCCCGTCCACGATCAGCCAGCCGCCGCCGTCGACCCACGGGCCCCAGCCGCCCGGCTCGGTCACGTCGGTGTCATCGCCGGTGACCTCGCGGGCCAGCGCGCGCAGATCGTGGACGGCGAGCGAGCCACGGTAGTAGAGCCCGAGGTCGATGTCGGAGTCGGGACGGTGGGTGCCGCGGGCGCGGCTGCCGCCCAGCGTCACCGCCACCACCCCGGGCACCGCCACCAGCCGCCGGGCGATGCCCTCCAGATCCAGTCCCGCGTACGGGTCGATGTCGTGCATCCGACCGAGCATAGTCAGCCCCCGCCCTAGGATGGCGGGGTGGAAGTGCGTGAGGTCGAGACGTTGCTGCGCGAGCTGGCCCCGCAGGTCCTCGGCGCCCTCGTACGCCGCTACGAGCAGTTCGACACCTGCGAGGACGCCGTGCAGGAGGCACTGCTCGACGCCTCCGTGCAATGGCCGGAGCAGGGGCTGCCGGACAACCCGCGGGCCTGGCTGACGACCGTGGCGGCGCGCCGGGTCATCGACCACATCCGCAGCGAGCACGCCCGCCGCCGCAGGGAGGAGAGCGTGGCGGTCAGCGTCCCCGCCGACGCGTTCCTGATCGCGCCGCCCGGCGAGGAGCGGGCCGCCGACTCCGACGACACGCTGACGCTGCTGTTCCTGTGCTGCCATCCGTCGCTGTCGGCGCCGTCGCAGCTCGCGCTGACGCTGCGGGCGGTGGGCGGGCTGACGACGGCGCAGATCGCGAGCGCGTTCCTGGTGCCCGAGGCGACGATGGCGCAGCGCATCAGCCGGGCCAAGCAGCGCATCAAGGCGAGCGGCCTGGAGTTCCGGATGCCGCCGCAGGACGAGCGGGCCGAGCGGCTGCGGGTCGTGCTGCACGTCCTCTACCTGATCTTCAACGAGGGCTACGCCGCCACCTCGGGCCCCGCGCTGCTCAGGGCCGACCTGACGGCCGAGGCGATCCGGCTGGCCAGGGCGGTGCGCCGGCTGCTGCCCGATGACGGCGAGGTGGCCGGGCTGCTGGCGCTGATGCTGCTCACCGAGGCGCGCAGGCCGGCGCGCACGGACCGCGACGGGCGGCTGATCCCGCTTGCCGAGCAGGACCGGAGCCTGTGGAGCCGGCCGCTCATCGAGGAGGGCGTGGAGCTGGTCAGCAAGGCGCTGGCGACCTCGCCGGTGGGCCCCTACCAGCTGCAGGCGGCCATCGCGGCGGTGCACGACGAGGCGCCGGCCGCCGACGAGACGGACTGGCCGCAGATCCTGGCCCTGTACGACGTGCTGCTCGGCATCGAGGACAACCCCATGGCCAGGCTCAACCACGCGGTGGCCGTGGCCATGGTGCGCGGGCCGCGGGCCGGGCTGGCGCTGCTCGACGAGCTGGCCGCCGACGAGCGCGTGGCGGGGCACCATCGGCCGGTCGCCGTCCGCGCCCACCTGCTGGAGCTGGCGGGCGACGCGGCGGGGGCGGTGGCGGCGTACCGGGAGGCGGCGCGGCTGACCACGAGCCTGCCCGAGCGGCGTTACCTGGAGGAGCGGGCGGCGGCGCTGGCGTGAGGCGCTCGTCGCGGTGGGCAGGGGTGACGGGGTGAAGGTGGTCGCGCTGTCCGACACGCACGCGCCGAGGCGCTGGCGCTCGTGCCCGCCTCGCGTGGCCGAGCACCTGCGCGGCGCGGACGCCATCCTGCACGCGGGCGACGTGTGCGTGCCGTCGGTGCTGGCCGAGCTGGCGGCGTACGCGCCCGTCCACGTCGTGCAGGGCAACAACGACGGCCCCGACGTGGACGCGCCGGAGACCCTCGATCTCACCCTGGACGGGCTGCGGATCGGCATGATCCACGACAGCGGCCCGGCCAAGGGGCGCCTGGCCCGGATGCGGCGCCGCTTCCCCGAGGCCGATCTGGTGGTCTTCGGTCACTCGCACATCCCGCTCGACGAGTCGGGCGACGGCCTGCGGATCTTCAACCCGGGCTCCCCCACCGACCGCCGCCGCCAGCCGCACGGCACGGTGGGGCTGCTCACCATCGAGGACGGCGCCCTGGTGCGAGCGGAGATCGTCCCCGTCACCTGAGGCGAGCGGGGCGTCAGGCGACCACGTCGTCGCGGGCTCTCCAGCTCGGTCACCAGCTCCTCCATGACCTTGGCCGCAGCCGAGGTGGCTGTGGCGTTCGGCGGCGTGCCAGGGGTGGAGCTGGCCGGCCTTGACGGCGGGCAGCTTGGCCCTTGCCCGTCCTGATGTACGCCCCGCCCCCCGCGCTACACCTCCTGGCGTAGCCCCGGCGGCGACGCGGGGCCGATTCGCGGGCCGCCCGCGCGGCCGATTCTGGAGCTCTCGAAGGGCTTAAGGGCGGCGGTAAGAAGAGCGGAACGCCGCCGTAAGCGCCCTCCAGCACAGTGATCCCAGATCGCGAAAAAGAGAAGGGCCGACGACGATGAGCCAGCCGTACCGCATCCAGGACGACATCCGCCTCCCCGGCTTCACCGGGCCCGTGCACCGGCCGGGCGAGCCGGGCTACGACACCGGGCGCCGCGCGCTGAACCCGGCGCTCGACCCGCGCCCCGCCGTGGTGGCCGAGGCGTACGGCGTCTCCGACCTCCGCTCGGCCCTGCTGGCCGCGCGGGCCCACGGGGTGCCGTTCGCGGTGCAGGCCACCGGGCACGGCACGCACGTCGCCTGCGACGGCGGCGTCCTGGTGAAGACCGCGCCCATGGCGTCGGTGCTGGTGGATCCCGTCCGCCGGATCGCGAAGGTCGGGCCCGGCGCGCGGTGGTCCGAGGTGCTGGCCGCCGCCGCGCCGTTCGGGCTGGCGCCGCTGTGCGGCTCGTCGCCCTCGGTCGGCGTCGTCGGCTACACGCTCGGCGGCGGGCTGGGCTGGCTGGGCCGCAGGCACGGGTTCGCGGCCGACGGCGTACTGCGGGCCGAGGTGCTGCTGGCCGACGGGCGGCACGTGACGGCGAGCCGGGACAGCCACCCCGAGCTGTTCTGGGCGCTGCGGGGCGGCGGTGGCGGGTTCGGCGTGGTGACCTCGCTGGAGTTCCGGCTGTACCCGGTGGCGGAGGTGTGCTCGGGGTTCGCGTACTTCCCGATCGAGGCGGCGGCGGACACGCTGACGGCCTACCGGACCTGGATCGAGGACGCGCCCGACGCGATCAGCACGGCGGTCGTGCTCAGGCGCATGCCGGACGACGAGGGCACGCCCGCCGCGGTGCGCGGCCGGCACGTCGTGATGATCAAAGTGCTGCACGCGGGCCCCGCCGGCGAGGCCAGGCGGCTGCTCGCGCCGCTGTGGCGGGCCGCGAGCGCGCACGGCGGGCCGCTGCTGGACGAGCTGCGCGCCACCACGTTCGCGGCCAGCTCGATGGGCGGTACGCCGGCCCGTCACCTGGACCTGTTCGACAGCGTCGGCGACGAGGTGATCGGCGCCCTGCTGCGGGCCGCCGAGCAGGCGCAGACCGTGGAGGTGCGGCATTGGGGCGGCGCGCTGGGGCGGCCCGGCCCTGACGCGGGGCCGGTCAGCCGGCGCTCCACGCGGCTGTCGGTGATCGTCGACACCGTGGTGCCGGGGCTGGCCGGGGAGTTGCGGCCGTACGCCAACGGCGGGTCGTTCCTGAACTTCATGGCGGACACGTCGCGGACGGCGGCGGCGTACGCGGAGGCCGACTACGAGCGCCTGCGCCGCGTCAAGCGCGCCTACGACCAGGACGGCTTCTTCCGCATCGGGCACGTGACCCGATGATCCGGGTGATGATGACGGCGCACCCGCGTGACACGGCTGACATGGGACGGCAGCCGTGTCACCGTCGGGACGTCACCCCGGCCGGCGGCCGGGGCAGGGCCTGTTTACGGCCTGTTGCCGCGGTGGGTGACGTGCTCCGCGCTGCCGACGTGATTGCGCTGCTTGCGCATGCCGGCGAAGCCCAGCAGTCCCAGGAGGCCGAGCAGGCCCCAAAGGCCGGCGTTGCCGCCTCCCTCGTCCCTGTTCTGCTGCGGTGCGGGTGTCACCTGACTCTGTGCCACCGGCGCGGCCGGTGCCTCAGCCGTGGCTGCGGTGGCCGGTGCCAGCGTGAGAAAGAACGCCAGGCCCAGCCCGGTGAGGGTCTTGCGCATTGGGTTCCCCCGATCCGGCGGTCTCAACAACCGCGGAGACCGCCTATCACGCCTTCTCTCTTGAAGGCTCCCGATAGCGGGGCGATCTCCTAATCCCCTGCTACCTGTGCCTCTACCATCGACGCCACCCCATCAAACGCCTTCTCATCCCGCCTGACCGGCGGCGACGGCCCCGCTTCCCCTGCCACGCACGGAATTCCGTTGCCCCCGGACTTCCTGGATCACTACACTCGCCACCGACATCACCACGCGACGAAGGAAGGGAGCCGGCCGTGCGCCACAGCACCGCTGCCGTCGTCCCCCCGTCGCGTCACGAGGTGATCCTGGTGTCTTCGCCGCCCCGGCGCCCGCTGCGCGGCCGGCGCCGGCCGCTGCCCTGACGAAGACCCCGTTCGCCGGGCTCAATCGCGCAGTCCTGTTCGGAAACATCCCCGAAAGGCTGTAGAGCCGTGCGTGCTCACCTTTCCTCTCCTTTGACCACCGTCCGCAACCTCGGCATCCTCGCGCACGTCGACGCCGGCAAGACCACCGTCACCGAACGCATGCTGTACGTCACCGGCGCCACCTACAAGCGCGGCGAGGTGCACGACGGCACCACCGTCACCGACTTCGACCCGCAGGAGCGCGACCGCGGCATCACGATCTTCGCCGCCGCGGTGAGCTGCGTGTGGGACGGCCACCGGATCAACCTCATCGACACGCCTGGCCACGTGGACTTCTCCGACGAGGTCGAGCGCTCGCTGCGGGTGCTGGACGGCGCGATCGCCGTGTTCGACGGCGTGGCCGGGGTCGAGCCGCAGAGCGAGTCGGTGTGGCGGCGGGCCGACCGGTACGGCGTGCCGCGCGTCGCGTTCGTCAACAAGCTGGACCGGCCAGGCGCCGACCTGGACGCGGCCGTCGCCTCGATCCGGGCGCGGCTGCACCCCGCGCCGCTGGTCGTGCAGCTGCCGATCGGGCGCGAGGACGGCTTCACCGGCGTGGTCGACCTGGTCGGCATGCGGGCGCTGGTCTGGCCGGGCGACGGCTGCGAGGCGCAGCCGGTGCCGGACGAGCTGCTGGCCGAGGCGCGGCGGCGGCGCAGGCTGCTGGAGGAGGCGGTGGCCGAGCTGCACGCCGGGGCGCTGGAGGAGTTCTGCGCCGAGCCGTCGCTGTCCGAGGCGACGCTGGCCGGCGCGCTGCGCGACCTGACCCGTACGGGTGCGGGCGTGGTCGTGCTGTGCGGCTCGGCGTACCGGAACCGGGGTATCGAGCCGCTGCTCGACGCGGTCGTCCGGTATCTGCCGTCGCCGCTGGACGTGCCCGCCGTGCACGGCCAGGGCGGCGAGGAACGGCCGGCCGACCCGGCGGCTCCGCTGGCCGCGCTGGTGTTCAAGGTGACCTCGACCGCGTCGGGGCGGCTGACGTACCTGCGGGTCTACTCCGGCACGCTGCGCAAGGGCGACACGGTGCTCGACGCGGGCACCGGCGGGACCGAGCGGATCGCCCGCATCCTGCGGGTGCAGGCCGACCGGCACGCCGAGGCGGCGGCCGCGGTGGCCGGCGACATCGTCGCGGTCGTCGGGCCGAAGTCGGCCCGCACCGGCACGACGCTGTGCGCGCGGGAATCGCCGCTGCTGCTGGAGCCGCCGAACGCGACGGAGCCGGTGGTGTCGGTGGCCGTGGAGCCGCGCAGGAGCATCGACGGCGACCGGCTGGCGGCGGCCCTGGCCCGGCTGGCCGAGGAGGACCCGTCGCTGTCGGTACGCACGGACGCCGAGACCGGGCAGACCGTGCTGTCCGGCATGGGCGAGCTGCACCTGGAGGTGGCGGCGGAGAAGCTGCGCCGCGACCACCGGCTGGAGGTCACCGTCGGCCGGCCGCAGGTCGCCTGCCGGGAGGCCGTCACGCGCGGGGTGCCGGGGCTGGTCTACCGGCACGTCAAGCAGGACGGAGGCGCCGGGCAGTTCGCGCACGTCGTGCTGGACGTGGAGCCGCTGGAGGAGGGCTTCGCGTTCGCGTCCACGGTCACCGGCGGTCGCGTGCCGCGCGAGTACGTGCGCGCGGTCGAGGCCGGCTGCCGCGACGCGCTGGCCGCGGGGCCGCTCGGCGGGCACCCGGTGACCGGGCTGCGGGTGACGCTGACCGACGGGGCCACGCACGTGAAGGACTCCTCGGAGATGGCGTTCCGCACGGCGGGCAGGCTCGCGCTCCGCGAGGCGCTGCGGGCCTGCACGATGGTGCTGCTCGAGCCGGTGGCCGAGGTGACGGTGACGGTGCCGGACGCCATGGCGGGCGCGGTGCTGGGCGACCTGTCGGCGCGGCGCGGGCGCGTGTCGGGCTCGCAGGCGCGCGGCGGCGCCGTGGTCATCACCGCGGTGGTGCCGCTGGCCGAGGTGTTCGGGTACGCGACCCGGCTGCGCAGCCGTACGCAGGGGCGGGGCACGTTCACCACCCGCCCGGCCGGCTACGCCCCTGCGGGCTGAACCGCGTCCCCGCCCCCGCTCGCCGGGGGCGGGGACCCGCTCAGGCGGCCGTGAAGGCGATCCAGGTGTCCGGCGGCGCCTCGGGCCTGCCGGGCACGGGGCGGCGCTCCTCGGTCCAGGCGTCACCGGCGAGGTCGGCGGCGACGCGCCGCCAGAACGCCACCGCGCCGGCGTTGGCGTCCTGGAACGCGATCTCCCACCGTCCCGGGTGCCGGGCGACGACCTCCTTGACGGCCCGCAGGCCGAGGCCGGAGCGGCGGGCGGCGCGTACCACGAAGAAGCTGTTGAGCACCCGGACCGGCCCGTCGAGCCCGCGCACGAACGCGAAACCGGCGGGCCGGTCGCCACGGCTCAGCAGATAGGCCGTCCAGCCGGGGTCGGCGAAGGCGGACTCGAGGCGGTCGCTGCGGAAGGTGGCGTCGGGGCGGGGCAGGCCGCCCTGGAACTCGGACATGTCGTGGCGGAACATCAGCCACAGGCGTTCCACGACGGGCCGGTCGGCGGCGGTGGCGGGGCGTACCGCGAAATCGTCGAAGGTCATGAAACGCAGCTTCCGGCCGGAACCAGATCCGGCCGGAAGGGATGGAGTGCGTGAAGACTACCAGATCACGGGGTGGTGACCGCGGCCCCGGTGACCGAGGACGCCCAGTACAACGCCCTCGCCACCTGCGGGAACAGGCCCTTCGGGTGGTTGCGGAACAGGGGCTCGGTGCCGAACATGACGACCGCGGCGCCGCGCTCGTCCCTGCCGCTGATCACCGCCGCCTGGCCCCTGGCCGACTCGGGTCCGCCGGCGCCGGCCGCGGTGGCCCGCCAGTGACCCGAGACGAGCGGGCCGTCGGCCGCGTACGACTGCTCGACCGCCACCTCGGGCCCGAGCCCGGTGAACCAGAGCGGCGAGTACACGAACGCGTGACCCGTCGCGGCGCCGCCGACCTGGCCGCCGTCCGCGACCGTGCGGACCACGCCGTTGGCGTCCGAGCGGCCCTCCACCGTGGTGGCGGTGAGCAGCCCGGCTGCGGTGTTGAACGCGGCGCCCGTACGGCCTCGCGTGATGACGCCGCCCGACCCGAGGAACGCCTCCAGGTCCGCCCGCGCCTGCGGCGTGAGCGCGGCGTGGCTGAGCCCGCTGGAGACCCACAGGACGTCGGTGCCGCTCCAGTCGAAGCCCTGGTTGAGCAGGGCGGTCGAGACGGGCGTGACGTCGAAGCCCAGCTCGCGCAGCGTGAACAGCTCGTCGGCGGACGCCGCGGCGGCCACCCGCACCTGGGCGAGCGGGACCCCGCCCGGCTCGCGGGCCGGGGTGAAGGCGACGCCGTAGCGGTCGGCGACGACCCTGGCCGCCTGCCGGGCCGAGGACGGAATCACCGCCGCGCCGCCGTCCCAGCGCACGGCCACGCCCTGGGCGAGCAGGTCGTTGAGCGCCCGCACGTCCTGGGCGTCGGCCACCTTCAGGGCGAGCGGCCCTGACGTGCGCGGCACCGAGCCGGTGGGCGCGGCGACCTTGACCGGCGTGGTGTGGGCGCGCAGCGAGGTCAGCGGCTCCACCTGGGCGCCCCAGAGCAGGGCGTGGCTCCAGCCCGAGATGTCGTACATGGCATCGACGCGGGGTGAGATGTCCTCGCCCGGCTCCAGCATGACGTTCGCCAGGCCGCGCTTGGGCTGGCGCATGTCCACGACGTACGTGCCCGCCGGGTACGTCTTCCCGCCCTGGCGGAACGCCGTCTTCGCCCGCTCCACCCGGACGTCGTTGGCGATCAGGTGGTCCACCAGCCGGGCGGCGGCAGGAGTGCCGGCCGGGATGGCGTAGGCGCGGGGGAAGGTGGTCGTGTAGACGTCCTCGGGGCCGAAGCCGGGCACGATGCCGAGCGGCACCGTCCTGGCCGGCTCGCCCGCCGTGCCCCGCCTGAACACCTCGATCTGGTCGGCGATCAGCCGGTCGTGGCGGTCCTGGACGAAGCGGTAGGTGGCGCGGATGGCCGCCGCGGCCACGTCGGTGTTGATCGCCGAGCGCCGCCGCAGCTCCTCGACCGGCAGGTTGGCGTAGTCGGCGTTGTTGACCCGCAGCGGGATCTCCACCGTGTGCGCGGCGACGGCCCCGTGGAAGGGCGCGTACTGCGGGGTGAAGATCGGCGGCCAGTCGTCCCAGCCCTCCGCCGAGTCGCGGAACGGGATCTGCGCCGGCTGCACGCCGTCCTTCTCCGGCGTGTAGCCGAGCCCGTTGACCGCGGCCTCCATGCCGAGGCCGTTGGCGTAGGTGTTGGTGATGAACAGGTCGTACTCGTAGTTCGCGCCGTGCGGCGGCGTGGTCGGCTCGATGAGCGTGCCGTTGACGTAGCCGTGCAGGTCGATCATGGCGACCGGCTGGGCGTCCATCATCACCTGCCGCATCGCCCTGACCTCGGGTTGGGAGGCGGTGACGAAGTCGCGGTTGAGGTCGAAGCCGGCCGCGTTCTGCCGCGAGTTCGCGATGCGGCCGTCGGGGTTGGCGGTCACGTTGAAGTAGAGGCGGGTGCGCTTGAGCAGCGCGGTGATCGCCGGGTCCCTGCTGGTCGCCAGCTCCTCGATGGTACGCAGCGCCGCGTCGGTGCCCTCCCACTCGTTGCCGTGGATGTTGGCGTTGACGTACAGCGGCGCCTTGTACTTCTTGGCCAGGCCGCGGTCCCTGGCGGCGGCGGCCGGGTCGTTCTCGATGCGCTCGCGCAGGCGGGCCTGCTCGCGCGCCTGCGCCGCGCTCTCCGGCGCGGTGACGGTGACGAGGTAGAGGTCGTGGCCACCGGCGGAGCGGCCGATGATCTCCGCGCTCACCCGGTCGCTGCGCCACTGCAGCTCGTTGAGCTTGGGCGCGATGCCGTGGTACGGCACCAGCCCCAGCTTGATCGCGGCGTCGGCCGGGTTCTCCTGCGGCGGCGGCAGCTTCGTGCGCCTCGGGTAGCCGCGGTCGTGCGGGATGCCGGACGAGCGCTCCTCGCCCTGCGCGGCGGCGCGGGCGGCGGCGGCCTGCTCGGGGAGGCCGGCCGCGACCTCGTTGCGCTCGGGGCCGTTGCCGAAGTCGCGGACGGCCGGCGGTGGCGGCTGCGCGGGCTCGGCCATGGACACGTTCTGGGGGACGGTGAGCAGGGCGGCCGCGACGGCGGCGCCGAGCAGGGCTTGGGGTAAGCGCACGGAAGAGCCTCCGGGGTTCCGGCTTGCGGGACGTCGGCGCGAAAGGGCGGCCGGGCGGGGACCCGGCCGCCGCGGTTCATCAGTGTTCGCGGTAGTCGGCGGCGATGCCGACCAGGGAGATCAGGCCGGCGGCGAACTCCATCGCCTCCTTGTGGCCCTCGTCGAACGGCGGCTGGAAGCCCACGCCCTGCCACGTGCGGGTCCCGGCGTTCCACAGGTCGGCGCCGACCTCGAAGTCCCAGCCGTAGATGCCGTGGTCGTACCAGAGCTCGTCGGCCGAGTTGCCGGCCGCCGAGTACAGCACGTCCGTCACGGGCCCGGTCTGCTGCGGCCAGATGACGGTGCCCCGCTCGGCGGCGATGGCCTCCAGGATCGTCTCGGACGAGCGCTCGAAGAACGCCTCCTCCTTCTTCGTCGGCCTGGGCAGGGTGACGCGGCCCTCGGCCTTGTACGCGCCGGGCGGCCACATGAAGTAGCCGCCGTAGCTGTGCACGTTCATGGCGAACTTGATGTTGCGGAAGCGCTGCGCCAGCCAGATGACGTTGCGGCTCTCGGGCTCGGAGTGCTCGGCCGGGCCCGCGTACGTGCCGCTCTGGCAGTTGGCGGAGGCGCCGAAGTAGCCGTCGTCGTGCGAGCCGACGGCGTAGTTGCGGTTGACGTCCACGCCCCACTGGTTGCGCAGCGCCGGGTCGGACTGCTGCGGCGGGCAGTGGTTGGTCATGTTCTTCCGCTGGGAGTTGAAGTCGTAGAAGCTGTAGTTCGCGCCGTCGGGGTTGACGGTCGGGACGATGAAGATGTCCGTACGCTCCAGCAGCCGCCTGGTCGCCTTGTCGCGCCCGTAGTTGCGCAGCAGCCGCTCCGCGGCCTCGATCGTGACCAGCGGCGTCACCCATTCGCGCGCGTGCTCCTGGGCGTAGGCGAGCACGCCGGTGCGCGAGCCGTCGCGGCGGGTGCCGATGCGCAGGGCCAGCACCTCGGCCGGCTTCCTGGAGACGTCGGCGGGGGCGTTCAGGAAGTCGTCGAGCTGGACGGGCTGCGCGGGCGCCATGACGCCGGCCCCCGGGTCCGTACGGTAGAGCGCCGCCTTGAGCGGCAACCCCGGCGTCGCGTTGATCGCGGCGACCACGTCGGCGGCGGTGCTGACGGGCGCGCCCGCCTCATCGGTGCCCAGGCTGACCGTGACGAGCTTGCCGTCGAGCTTGACGCTCAGCGCGCTGCCCGGCGTGCCGGGATCGACCAGCTCGACGGACAGGTCGTCGCCGCCCTCCGAGCCGTAGGCGTTCGAGGTGATCACGACGGCGGCGCCCGGCGGGGTGCCGATGACGGCCTGGGCGTGGCGGCGGTAGCCGTTCGTCCGGTACGGCAGCGTGATCAGGTCGGTGAGCTTCGGGAACTGCCGGTGCAGCGTCTTGACGCGCTCGTTGAGCTGGGCCGGCGGCATGTACTGGGTGATGAAGTCCTTCTGGTAGCCGCGGTCGTGCTTGTCGGGGCGTTCACCGTCGGGCCACTCCCGTACGTGCGCGTCGGCGCTGCCGCCGCCGGTCGAGGTGACGGTGATCTTCTGCGGCCGGTCGTCGGCCGGGACCGGGGTGCTGAACTGGTGCCCGAGGTACGCGCCCGCGTCCACGTACGCGACCATCTCGGCCCGCCCTGTCGTGCCGCGCTTGCCGCGCCACTCGACGGTGAGCGTGGCCGCCTGGGCGGCGCTGCTCGACGCCTCGACGGACAGGAAGTAGCCGTCACGCGACTTGTACCAGAGCGCCCGCTCCACCACGATCTGGTCGCCCGAGGGCGGTTTCTTGCGGGCGTCCGCTCGTGTCCCGGCCGGCGCCTCGGACGCGAGCGCGGCGCCGAGCGCGCGGATTTCGGTCAGCTGGGTCGGGGTGACGACGGCGTCGACCTGGACGCTGCCGTCGAGCTGGGGACGTACGCGTTCTGTGAGGTCGGCGCCGGACGCCACCAGCCGCTCCATGACCGTCCGGTCCGGCACGGACAGCGTGACCAGCGACGCCGTTTCGGGGTCCGCCGGTCCGGCGACCGCGGAAACGGATGGCGCCGCCCCCGGCAACGCCGTGGCGGCGATCAGCAGAGCGACTACGGACGCCCGTAAACCACGCATATGGACCCTCCTGGATCTTGCCGTATGGGGCTCATTGAAAGCCGACAAACCACATCAAGCAAGACCCAGGACGACTTCTTCCGGCGATCAGGTGGGCGTCGCCTCCGTGAGGACGGCGACTTCCGGCGATCAGGTGCGCGCGTCGCCTCCGTGAGGACGGCGGCTTCAGGCCGTCATATGCGCGAGCTGGGCCACCCCCGAGCGCGGCGACGACAGCACCGGCACCGCGCCCGCCGGGGCGTCCCCGACGATGCGCGCCATGGACGCCTGCGCCAGCACCACCACGTCCACCTGCGCCGCGAGCTTGCCGAAGCCGTCGAGGACCAGCGCGTCGTGGCGGGCCGGGTCGCCGCCGCGCAGCGCCTCGAACGCGCCCTCGCACAGGTACGGCACCACCTCCCGGGCCGGCCCCTGCCTGGCCGCCGCCCGCTCGACCACCCGCGTGGTGGGGCCCAGCGTGGACGCGAGGGTGGCCAGCACGCCGATCCTGACGCCCGTACGCACCGCCTCCTCCGCCATCGGCTCGTCGATGCGCAGCACCGGCAGCTCGGCGTACGGGCGGGCCCGCTCGGCCGCCTCCCCGATGGACGAGCACGTCACCAGCAGCACGCCAGCGCCCGACTCCTTGGCGTAGGTGGCGTAGGCGATCAGCCGGCGCAGCACGTGCGGCGGCGGGTCGCCGGCCGCGATGGTGTCCTGCAGCAGGCTCTCGTCCACGAAGTTCAGCACCTTGGCACCGGGGCGCGCCTCCTTGGCCAGCTCGGTGAGCGAGGCGGCGAGCGCGGGCACGGTGTGCAACATCGCGACGGTCTCCTGCACGCCCTCCTGACGCATGTGCCCGGCTTCCGTGCCTCGAACGGCTTCCCCGCGCCCCTGCGCGCCTTCCCGGCGCGCCCCGCCGGTCATCGGGCGGTCCAGGGGCGGGCGTGCTCGTCCACGATCGCGGCCAGCCGCTGCACTCTCGGCACCGACGTGCCGCGCAGCTCGGCCGCGAGGTCCGCCGTACCGACCAGGTCGCTCCAGACGGCCCGCCCGGCCAGCATGCCGGACGCGCCCGCGCGGCAGGCGGCGCGTACGGCGGCGGGGAAGTCGTCCCGCTCGACGCCCTGCGACAGCACCACCCACGGCACGGGGATCACCTCGTCCAGCGCCGTGCACTCCTCGACCAGCCGCTCCTCGGGCGCGGCGCCGCCGAGCGGGACCTGCGCCTTGTAGAGGTCGGGCCGCAGCCCGGCCAGCTCACGGGCCGCCTCCCTGATCGCGGCGGGCCCGTCGAACCCGGCGGCGTCCCCGGCCGGCTTCGCCACTCCCTCCAGCACGGACAGCAGCCCGGCCGCGGCGCACCTCCTGACGAACTCGGCCGCCGTCTCCAGCCGCCGGCCCCGCTCCTCGTCGTCCCGCCAGATGAGCAGCAGCTTGGCCGCCACCGCCCCCGCCTTGCGGGCCGCCTCGAGATCGATCCGGTCGTCGATGCCGGTGTCCTCGACGGGGCCGTCCGGGTCCTGCTGGAGGCTGTCCACCGCCACGATCAGCCCGCCGGACACCGCGCCCTCCGCGGCCACCTGCTCGAACCCGTAGTCCTGGTCGATGAGGAACCCCGAGGCGTACGGGCCGACCTCCCGCGCCACCGTCAGCTTGAACTCCCGCAGCGTGTCATCGCCGACGCGCTCCCCCGTCGCGGCCGTGAACATCTGCCTGAGGCTCTCCCGCTGGTCCATGGCGACCATGGCGAACCCGCCGGAGGGGCGTGCGAGCAGGTCGAGGGTGGGTCGGTCTGGGGTGGTCATGCGTGCTCCCGTTCGGGTGATGGGTTCGTCGAATGCGTGGCTCGCGCCAGGAAGGCGTCGTATCCGGGGAGGTAGGCGGCGCGCAGGGCCGAATCCTCGGGGTGACGTTCGAGGGGCAGCACAGGAACGTCGGCCGGCGAGCCACCGGCCTGGCCCGCGATGAGCGCGGCACCGGCGCAGACCGCGTCGCCGGACCGGACGATCTCGACCGGCACCGGCGAGACGGCGGCCTTGATCCGCATCCACGCCGGGATCCTGACCTGCCCGCCGAAGACCGCCAGCCGTTCGGGAACGACACCGGCCACCGCGGCAAGCTCGTCGAGCATCCAGCGCGCGTGCAGGCAGGTGCCCTCGACGACGGCGGCCAGCAGCTCGCCGGGCCCGTGGGCGGCGTCCAGCCCCGCCAGCACCGCCCGCCGCTCCCGGTCGGGCGCCGGAGCCACTCTCCCCCTCAGGTACGGCTCGACCACGATGCCGGTCGGCAGCCGCACCTCTTCGAGCAGCTCCGGCAGGTCGTCGTACCCCTTGCCGCCGACCAGGCGCAGCACCCAGTCGAGCATCGCCCCGCTGGTGGGCAGCCCGCCGACGAGCACCGTGCGCGCGCCGTCCAGCGACGGGTCCGCCGTGACGCCCAGCGCGATCCCGGTGCGCGGGCCGGGCGCCGTTTCCGCGGGCACCATGAGGGCCTCGGCGGTGCCGAGCGAGTCGGCCACGTCACCCGGCCGCCGCACGCCCGCCGCCCACGCACCTACCGCGTGGTCGTGCCCGGCGATCACGACCGGCACCCCGCGCCGTACGCCGTTCACGTCCACGTTCAGCCCGCCGACCGGTTCGGTCGCGCCGATCACGGGCGGCAGGCGGTCGGGGCCGATTCCGGCGTGCGCGGTCAGGTCCGGGTCGTAGCGCCCGGTCCGTACGTCGTAGGCGAGCGTGCGGGCCGCCAGGGTCGCGTTCGAGCGCAGGACGCCGGTCAGCGCGTACGCCACCGCCTCCGGCACCCCGGCCCACCAGCGCATCGCCTTGAGCAGCGGCGGCTCGTGGCGGCCCAGCCACATCCACTTGGCGAGCGGCGCCTTGGCGTCGGCCCAGCGGCCGGTGGCGGCGTAGAGCGCGGCGTCGTCCGGCTTCAGCCCGGCGATCTCCGCGGCGCCGCGCGGGTCGTTCCACCAGATGAGCGGGGTGAGCGGCCTTCCTTGTACGTCGAGCGGCACCCCGGTCTCGGCCATGCCCGCGATCCCGATGGCCTCCGGCCCCCGCCCGGCCCGCTCCGCGCACTCCCCGAGCGCCTCCGTCACGGCCGTGACGAGGGCCGGCAGGTCGGGGGGCGTCCTGCGCCGGACGGTGGCCGCCTCGCCGCCCCGTTCGTCGAAGAAGCCCACCTTGACGTGGGTGGTGCCCACATCGATCCCGGCCAGCAGCCCGTTCGGCGTCATGTTGTCACTATAAATCCATAAGTTGGCGGAAAAGTGCCAACTCATGGTGCATCATGGCCATACGCCCAGCGTACGAGCGACGGGCAGCACCGAAACGATCTACGCTACGTCCCAGCGATCCACGGAACGAGCAGGAGGTGAGAAGGCTGCGCTCCGAGCAGAACCCCGGCGACCCGCACGCCGGACACGAGCCCGGCGCCGCGCAGGAGGCCGGAAGCCTGCGTTACGGATCCGCGCCCGGCCGGCGGGCCGCCATCCTGCGCCGGGTCTCCCAGGACGGCTACGTCTCCGCCGCCACCCTCGTCGACGAGCTCGCGGTCTCCCCCAACACCATCCGCCGCGACCTGCGGAAACTCGCTCAGGACGGCTTGATCAGAGCGGTGCGCGGCGGAGCCACCCCGGCGGATGCCGGCGCCCTGCCGTTCTCCGACCGCTCGACGCAGGCCGCCGGCGCGAAACACGCCATCGCCGCCGCGGCCGTACGCCTCATCGAACCCGGCACCACGGTGGCGCTCGACTCGGGCACCACCACGCTGGAGATCGCCAAGCTGCTCCCCGCCGACGCCGGCCTCACGGTCGTCACCCACTCACTGCCGGCCATCGCCGCCCTCGCCCCCCGGCCGGACATCACCCTCATCGGCATCGGCGGCCAGTACAGCCGCGACACCCGCTCCTTCGGCGGCCCGGAGACCGTCGCGGCGCTGGAACACCTCGGCGTACGCACACTCTTCCTGGCCGCCACCGCCCTCGACGAGGCCGGCGTGTACGGCGCGACCCCCTACGAGGCCGAGACCAAACGCCGCCTGATCTCCATCGCCCGCGACACGGTCGTGGTGAGCGACGCCCGCAAGTTCGAGCTGAGCGCCCCGATCAGGGTCTGCCCCTGGTCCGCCGTCACCCACCTCATCACCGACGCCCTCCCCGAGCCGCTCACCCTCCCCACCCCCACGACCGTCGCCCCGTGACTCCCAGGCAGGGTGGGAAACGGTTGGAGGGGCGGCGGTCCCGCCGTCCAGGCGGTGGGCGCACGGAGTGACCGGTGAGAAGACAGCGCGGGAAAGGCCGGCGAAACGCCAGAGACGAGGCCGGTTCGGCATTGCGGCGGGCCCGCATCCCCGGATCAGGCACTACTCCCTAGCCGTAGTACTCCTCGGCCTTCCCGTAGGCGTCTTTCCTGCGCTCCAAGAGCCGCATCCACGGGTCATCCCAGTTGCTGCGAGGCATCTTCAGTTTGCTCTCGTGAATGTCCTTGACCCTCCACCTGAGTTCGAGGTGGTTCTGGTCGTTGACGAGCAGCCCGGGCAGGTTCTCCTCGATCCGCTTGGGCATCAGCTCGTAGACCTCCATGAACGCCTTGTTCGCCTGGGTGAGGAAGTCCCGGGCACGGCTGTCCGCCGTGCCGCCGAAGTCCCAGAACTCGTCCCAGCCGCTGCGGTCGGGGTCGGCCATCGCCTCGAAGTTCTGGGCGCACCACGTGATGACCTCAAGGAAGCGGCTGCTGGCCCTGCTCATCGCGCCGGTGACGGCGGCCAGCGCCGTCACGCTGCCGTAGGTCTGCCGCAGCGCCCACTGCGCCTTGACGGCGGCATCGCCATGCCACGGGCTGTCACGCAGGTCCTGCGCCCTTAGCCGCAGCGTGTGGGTCAGATCGACCAGGGACTCGGCCATCTGCGCGTAGCTTTGCGGGTCGCGGTGACCGCCGTTCATCACCAGGATCTCGATGTCCCGCCTCGCCTGCTCCGCGGTCATGTCGTCGACGCCGTAGTCGATCGCTCTCGACAGCGTCAGCGGCACGATGCCGTTGGGGTAGATGTCGCTCGGTCCCCTCAGCCTGCGGTTCCCCAGGCCATCGACCCGCTCCTGCAACTCCTCGATCGGCGCGTCGCCGAGCAGAGGATGGTCGGCGAGCTTGTAGTTGGCCGCGGCCCGCTCGATCAGGATCCCCGCCATGCCCGTCTCGGCGTACACATCGTTCCAGAAGCCTGCGACCGCTCTGTCGGCCTCGGCCATCATCCGGTGCAGCTCGCGCGGCAGATCCCAGCTCATCCCCGAAACGCCGATGCCGTCGGCCCTGCTGTAGTTGAAGTCGCCTGCCGCGGCGGCCAGCGCGACGAGCTTGCCCCCCACGGATTTCACGGGGCCGCGAGAGATCTCGAATCCCTCCGGACGGTCCAGATCGAGCCCCGGCCAGGTGTCGGGGATGGTCGGTTCCGTATCCCATGTGGACCACTGGTCGGCAGGCGTCGGCTCAGGCTCGCGCATCGAGACTCCGATCAACACATCGGGGGGTCGCCACACCCTACGAAGATCGTCATCACCTTCGCAACCGCAGACCTGTTGGCGAGGACCGCCGAAGCCCGCCGATGCCGCGCTCAGCAGCTGAGCGGGCGCGGTGGCAGGGGGAGCCGAAAGCGGGCGCCCGGACCCGGAGCAGGGCCGCTCGGATCGCGTCCATGACGGCGCTGCCGTCAGTGGCTTCCTCCGTCCGTCGCTGAACGCCTTCAAGGTCGTTCGCAGCCCCCACCTGCGCTCCCCCGCCCCCGACGCCACCTGGCGAAACGGACCCTTGACAAACCTCACAACCCCACATAATCTCCAGCCAAAAATTTAATCGATTCAACGAGCGGAGCTCGTCACGATGAGACCCCCCAGCAGCATCCGCCGCACCCTGGCCGCAGGGTTAACCGCCCTGCTGTGCCTGCCACTCACCGCCGCCCCGGCAGAGGCCACCACGGCGACAGGCGGCAAGCACCGTCCGAGCCCCCGTCTGGAGCACCTCGACAGGGGCCTGGTGGCCGCCTCCACCAGCGAGGGCGTGTTCCTGAGCTGGCGGCTGCTCGGTGACGAGGTCACCGGGCACGGCGCGAAGGGCATGACGGGCACCGACTTCCGCGTCTACCGCGACGGCCGCGCCATCGCCACGGTGACCGACAGCACCAACTACCGCGACCCCTCGGGCACGTCCCGCTCCAGGTACCAGGTGGCGCCGATCGCCAAGGGCCGCGAGGGGCGGAAGAGCCCTGTGGCCACGCCTTGGCTTAAAACGTTTTATGATCTTCGGCTGAGCAAGCCGGCCGACGGCGTGACCCCGGCGGGCGAGGCGTACACGTACGCGGCCAACGACCTGAGCGTGGGCGACGTGGACGGGGACGGCCAGTACGAGTACGTGGTCAAGTGGGACCCCTCGAACTCCAAGGACGTCTCGCAGCGCGGCTACACCGGCAACTCGTACGTGGACACGTACGAGCTGGACGGCACCCTGCGCTGGCGCCTCGACCTCGGCGTGAACATCCGCTCGGGCGCCCACTACACGCAGTTCCTGGTGTACGACTTCGACGGTGACGGCCGTTCGGAGATGATGCTCAAGACCGCCCCCGGCACGAAGATCCTTCGCTACGACGCCAACGGCAAGGTCGTCTCCGAGCGCTACGTCACGATGCCGCGCGAGGACCGCCGCGCCGGCTACTCCGACACCGACGACTACCGGCTGAGCGCCGCCGGCTACTTCGACCATCTCACGGGGATGTTCGCGAAGTGGCACAAGCACCCCGAGGTCGTCGCCGGGCACTGGCCGAAGACGATCGAGGAGGCGCTGGGCATCGAGCCGAAGTACCGCTACCCGCTCTCCCAGGCCGACGCGGCCGAGCTGGCGACGTACTTCATCGACGTCTACGCCCCCGCCCGCAGCGGCAACAACCGGCTGCGCGAGTTCGCCGGCTACATCCTGACCGGCCCCGAGTACCTGTCGGTGCTCGACGGCGCGACCGGCCGCGAGCTGCAGACCGTCCACTACAAGCCGGGACGCGGCGACGACGGCCTCCTGTGGGGCGACTACGCGATGGGCAGGATCGAGCCGGGCAACCGGGTGGACCGCTTCCTGTCGTCGGTCGCCTATCTCGACGGCAAGCGCCCGTCGGCGATCTTCGCGCGCGGCTACTACACCCGCAGCACGCTGGTGGCCTACGACTGGGACGGCAGGCGGCTCAAGGAGCGCTGGTACGTCGACAGCGGCCACGCCCCGATGGCGAACCCGTTCAACGCCGCGCCGCACGGCGTCCCCGGCAGCAACCCGAAATATGCCGACCTGACCACGCAGGGCTTCCACGCGATGGGCGTGGCCGACGTGGACGGCGACGGCAGGCAGGAGATCGTGTACGGCTCCGCCACCATCGACGACGACGGTGACCTGCTGTACTCCTCCTTCGACGTCGCCCCGCCGCAGAGCAACGTGCCGGGACAGAACGTCCGGCTCGGCCACGGCGACGCCATGCACGTGGGCGACTTCGACCCCGACCGGCCCGGCCTGGAGATCTGGACCGTGCACGAGGGCGGCGCGTGGGCCCCGTACGGCTGGGCGCTGCGCGACGCCGCCACCGGCGCGGTGATCCACGGCGGCTACAGCGGCGTGGACACCGGCCGCGGCATGGTCGGCGACATCGACCCGGACGTCCGCGGCGTCGAGACCTGGTCCTCCATGCCGCCCGACCAGGCCATCGAGGCCGGCCTGTGGTCGGCGCGCGGCGACTACCTGGGCAGGAACGCCCCCGGCACGAACATGAGCATCCGCTGGGCCGCCGACATGACCACGCAGCTCGTCAACGGCACCGCCACCGACGTCCTGCAGACACCGACCATCGACGACCACCGGCGCGGAACGCTGCTGACCGCCGAGGGCACGCTGACCAACAACTGGACGAAGGGCAACCCGGGCCTGGTGGCCGACGTCTTCGGCGACTGGCGCGAGGAGCTCCTGGTCCGTACGACCGACAGCACCGCGATCCGCATCTACCTGAGCACCGAGGTGACCGACAGGAAGCTGTACACGCTCATGCACGACCCGCAGTACCGCGTGGACGTGGCCAGGCAGCAGACCGGCTACAACCAGCCCGCCTACCCGAGCTTCTACTTCGGCTCGGACACCGACTGGTCAAAGGTCCCCGTCCCAAACCAGCGCTGACCACCACCCCAACACGAAACACCCGCCCCCGGACCTGAGACCTCCGGCTCCGGGCTCCGGGCTCCGGGCTCCGGGCTCCGGGCTCCGGGCTCCGGGCTCCGGGCTCCGGGCTCCGGGCTCCGGGCTCCGACAACAGCAAAGCACCGGCCCTGCCTGGCGGCAGCAGAACTTGCGGCCAGCACGTCGGGGCTTGCGCTCAGAGCACGGGCGCTGCGGTGACGGTTTCGTCCAGGGGCCCAGGAACGGCGAAGAGGGCGCTCCTCACTACGGGAGCGCCCTCTTCGAGGGGGATTTCGGGGGTTGCGGGGGTTGCGGGGGCTACGGGGGCTACGGGGGTTCTCCGGCCGAACCCGCCAGGCCGTTCACCTGGCCGGTTCATCCGGCCGCTTGACGGGGCGCCACCCCGCTGGGGTCGGAGGGCCGCTCAGCTAGGGCCGGGGCGGCGCTCAGCTGGAGCCGGGGTCCCGCTCAGCTGGAGCCGCTTCACTTGGCAGGGAGCTTGACCGACACCTGCTGGATGACCGGGTTCTGGTCCTTCTCGGACCAGGCGCCGGTGGAGAACGCCACGGGGTAGCTCTTCTTGCCGACCCCATCGCCCCACTTGGTGATGATGTAGTCGACCTTGATGTGGCCCTGGCCCTTGACGCCGTCGACACCCAGCGTGCGGGAGTTGAACGTGCCGCCGGTGAGCTCGGCGAAGGTCTTGGCGTCGAGGTCGAGCATCACGCCACGGTTGGAGGGGTCGCCGGGGCCGCGGTCACCCACGAAGAAGGGCAGCTTCTTGCCCTGGTAGAGCACGTAGCCCTCGGTCATGAGGGGCCAGCTCGGGCTGGCGACCAGACCCTTCTGCATGGGCTTGCCCGCGGCGGGCAGGCCGGTGTCGCCGGCTCGGCCGGAGGCGTCGTCCCAGAAGTAGGACGCGGTCGTCGAGCCCTTCAGCACACCACGCTGCTCGACGCCGGTCTCGGCGTGAGCGGTGGTCGCGCCGACGGTCATGGCCGCGACGGCGGAGGCTGCGAGCATGGCGACGGAACGCAGGCGAGCAGACATAGGAAAATTCAGGTCCTTTGTTAGGGGACGGGAACTTTGCGCTCGTCAGGACGAACGTAGCCGGGCAGCACGCCGTACAGACGCTACGTAGAGCGCGAGAATCCACGGGAACGGGATCCAGGGAAACCGGGGCAGGCCCCGCCTCTCTTGGTCAGGCGCGGGTCACTGCTCGGTAACGTCTACGACAGTACCCTCCTAAACCGGACATTGGCAAACATATCACCACGAAACCGGCATAGATCTACCTTGCCGGTAAAGCGTCAGGTCACATCCCGCTTAAGCACCCGCAGGGTGCCCACCGCGGCGGGGACGGCGATCCAGAACGCCACCGACGCCGCCAGCCGGGCCAGACCGCCCGCCGTCACGTCGTCGCTCATCAGGACGTCGCTGGTGGAATTGAGGTCCAGCCACTGTGCCACGGCTTTACCTCCCGCGCCAAGTTGGGCGGCGAAGCTCCCCACCATGGGGCTGACCAGGTAGATCACGATGGCGGCCGGGGCGTTGAGCAGCAACAACCCGAGGGCGAGGCCCTCAGCGGTCAGCAGCACGGTGGTGGCGATCCAGCCCACCAGCACGTGCGCCTCCAGCCCCCATGTCGCCTCCACGCCCCCCACGGACGCCACCACCGCCGTCGTCGGGACCGCGACCAGCACCGCCAGCAGGCACGCCAGCACGGCCGCCACCAGCACCGACACGCACTTGGCCACCAGCACCCGCGCTCTCCTGGGCTCCAGGGTGAACGTGGTCAGCGCCGTACGGTGCTGCCATTCGCCGGTGATCGACAGAATGCCCAGCACGGGCAGCAGGATCCCGAACACCGTCCCTGCCGTCCCCGCCAGCATGAACAGATCCGCCGTCTCCGTCACGACCCCCCGCCCGGCGACGAGCGCCACCGCCACGACGACGAGGACCGCGGTCATGATCAGGCTGGTACGGGTATCGAGCAACTTCCGCGCCTCAACCCGCAACAACCTCCCGAACGTGACGCGCTGCGGAAGCTGGATGGCGGTTTGGGTGGTCATGATGCCAAAGTCCAATCACTGAGTGAGGAAAGGGGTGTTATGGGCCCGCCTCACGACCACTGCTCAAGTCGAGGCGGTGGCCGTTGGTGAAGGCAGGGCCCGCTGGTCGAAGCAGGGCCGCTGTTGAGGCAGTGCCGCGGACGGTGGGCAGGTCGCAGGTGCGGCCAGCGGTCAGGCTCAGATGCAGGTAGGGACGGTGGTCAGGCTCAGTCGCGGATGGTGGCCGGACCGAGGGCTTCGAGGAGATCAGGTCGAGGGCGAGGTTGCGGTCGCGGCCGCTGGTCAGGCCGGGCCGCGGCGGTCACAGCGGTGGTCGGTCACCGATCGCTGCCCATGGTCGATGCGATCGCGAGCGCGGTGTGCAGAGGTTGTGGTCAGCGGTCACCGCGAAGCGGCGGATGGTGAGCAGCAGCAGGAGACCCATGCGTGGTCGGGACAGGAAGCAGGCACGCTGGGTGCCGCAGGTGAGAAGGCGAAGTCACGGGTGGTGGGTGGTCGGCGGTACGGCGGTGATTGGCGGCTGCTGAGCGCGGATCGAACAGGGGTGCGATGGTGAGTGGCGGGTTCCGGACGCAAGTCAGTCGATGGTGAGTGGCGGGTCCGAACGCGATTCAGACAGGGGCGCGACGGTGCTTCTCGACTTCTGAGCGCGAGTCAGACGTCGACGCGATGGTGCGTCTCGAGTTCCGAAGGCGAGTCAGATGCGGGTGCGGTGGTGAGTCTCGAGTTCTGAGCGCAAGTCAGACCCGAGTGCGGTGGTGGGTGGTGGGTTGTGAGTGGGTCAGGCGGGGGTGCGGAAGGTTTGGGAAGTGAGGGCGAGGAAGGTTTGTTCGAGGGTGCGGCCTTGGCTGAGCTCGGCGAGGGTGCCGTCGGCCAGGACGCGTCCTGCGCCGATCATCACGATGCGGTCGGCGACCTGCTCCACCTCGTACAGCAGGTGGGAGCTGAGCAGAACGGCGCAGCCGGAGGCGGCCAGGCCGCGCAGGAGCTCGCGCATCCACTGGATGCCCTGGGGGTCGAGGCCGTTGGCGGGTTCGTCGAGGATGAGGGCTCTCGGGCGGCCCAGCAGGGCGTGGCCGATGCCGAGTCGTTGCCGCATGCCCAGGGAGTAGCCGCGTATCGGGCGTCCGGCTTCCTTGCCGGTCAGGCCCACCAGGTCGAGCACCTCGTCGACGCGTGACTTGGGCAGGCCGAGCATGAGGGCGCCCAGGGTGAGCACCTCGCGGCCGGTGCGGCCCGGGTGCTGGGCGCCGGCGTCGAGGAGGGTGCCCACGTCGTAGCCGGGGCGGGCCAGCTCGGCGTAGGGCTTGCCGAGCACGGTGGCGCGGCCGGAGGTGGGTCTGGCCAGGCCGGCCAGGATGCGCATGGCCGTCGACTTGCCGGCGCCGTTGGGGCCGAGGAAGCCCGTGACGGAGCCGGGGTGGACGGTGAAGGACACGTCGTCGAGCGCCTTCACGCCGTTGTACGTCTTGGTGACGCGGTGGAGTTCGATCACGTGCCCCAGTTCATCGAAAACGCGGCCCGGCCTCATCGGACCAGGGTCGAGAGTCGCCGTCGCCAGGGCTACAACCACCGGCCGGGTTATGGCCAAGGGTCTATACGTGGATCGACCCAGGGTGCTAATGCGCAGGCCAAGCGATGTTTAGGCTTGGTGCCGTGCACGACCACCCCGGCCCTCCGCACCAGTCCTCAGGCGACGCCCCCTGGCCCCCGGCCTCTTCCCCCGGCGACCGCCCGGTTTCACCGACCCCCGCTCCGGACGAGCGTCACGGCGTGGCGGCCCCGTCCTCGGACGAACCGCGTCGCATCCCAGGTGCGCCCTCGGACGAACCGCGTCGTGTGCCAGGTGCGGCCTCAAATGAGCCCCACGACATCCCAGGTCCGGCCTCAAATGAGCCCCACGACATCCCAGGTCCGGCCTCGAACGCGCCGCACGACATCCCAGGTCCGGCCTCCAACGCGCCGCACGACATCCCGGATCCGGCCTCCAACGCGCCGCACCACGTTCCGGGGTCGGCCTCGGGTGAGCCGGGTCCGGGCTGGGAGCAGGCGTCAGGCGTGCCTGTTCCTCGGGACAGGCCGCGTCCCCTCCCCCACGGGCTGCCGGGTTCCTCTTCCGGTGAGCGGCCTGTGGAGTGGCTGGGGGTCGCGCTCTTCTACCTGTTCGCCTCGGCGCCGCTGCTGCTCCTCGTTCTGGTGCTCATCAGTGGCAGCCTCGGCCGGCCGGTGGCCGACGTGGGCATCCTGCTGACCGACATGGCCACGGGGGCGGTGGGCATCGCGTTGCTACCGTTGCGGCGCCGGTGGCCGTGGCAGGTCGCGACGGTGCTGGCGGCGGCGTCGGCGTTCTCGTTCGCGGCGAACGGGCCGGCGATCGCGGCGTTCACCTCGCTCGCCACGCATCGCCGGTGGCGGCAGGTGGTGCCGGTGGGTGTGGTGTTCTGGGTGTGCGTGGCGATCTCCACCCGGTGGAAGGGCGACTGGCGGCTGACGGCGGTCTACGCGGTCGTCTCGGGCACGATCCTGGCCGGGCTGACCGTGTTCGGGCTCTATCTGCGGGGGCGGCGGGAGCTCGAGGCGGAGCGGCGGGCGGCGGAGCTGCGCGGGCAGGCGCAGCGGGTGGAGCAGGCGAAGCTGGCCGAGCGGCTGAAGATCGCGCAGGAGATGCACGACGTCCTGGCGCACCGCATCTCCCTGCTGGCGATGCTGGCGGGCGGATTGGCGTACCGGAAGGATCTGACGCCCGAGCAGACGCGGGAGACGGCGCTGGCCATCCAGGAGAACGCGCACCACTCCTTGACCGAGCTGCGCGCCGTGCTCGGCACGCTGCGGCGCGGCGACCTCGCCGGCCAGGACGGACCGGCCGACCAGGACAGGCCGGCCGGGCAGGGCGGCACGGCGGAGGGCGGGCCCGCGCCGCCACAACCGACGCTGGCGCATCTCGGCGCGCTCTTCGCGGAGGTACGCGCCGCCGGTCAGCAGGTCGAAGTGGACGACAGCGTCACCGACAGGGAGCTGCTGCCGGCGCAGACGGGGCGGCACGCGTACCGGATCGTGCAGGAGGCCCTGACCAACGCGCGCAAGCACGCGCCCGGGAGCGTGGTGCGGGCCGAGATCGGCGGGCGGCCCGGTGACGGCCTGCGCATCCGGGTCAGCAACGCGGCGGTGCCCGGCAGGTCAGGGCCTGGCGGGCGGCTTGGGCTGGTAGGGCTGGCCGAGCGGACGCGGATGGCCGGAGGAAGGATCACTCATGACGTACGCGACGGGCGCTTCGTCCTCGACGCGACACTGCCGTGGGAGGCTTGAGCCGTGGTGAGAGTCGTGATCGTGGATGACGATCCCATGGTGCGTACGGGGCTGCGGCTCATCCTGGGCGGCGAGGCCGACCTCGACCTCGTGGGTGAAGCGGCCGACGGCAAGGAGGCCATGACGGTGATCCGCGACCTGCGGCCCGACGTCGTGCTGATGGACATCCGGATGCCTGAGCAGGATGGGCTGACCACCACCGAGCTGCTGCTGCGGCAGGCGTCGCCGCCCCGGATCCTGGTGCTGACCACGTTCGACGCCGACGACATGGTGCTGCGGGCGTTGCAGCTCGGCGCCAACGGGTTTCTGCTGAAGGACACGCCGCCGCCGAAGATGATCGAGGCGGTGCGTGCGGTGGCCAAGGGCGAGCCGGTGCTGTCGCCGACCGTGGCCCAGCAGGTGATCGCCGCCGCCACCGGCCGCTACGAGCCGCGCCGCCCCGACGCCGCCCGCGAGCTGGCCGAGCTGACCGAACGCGAGCGAGAGGTCGCCGTCGAGGTGGCCAGGGGCAGCTCGAACGCGGAGATCGCCCGTGATCTGTCGGTGAGCGTGGCCACCGTCAAGGCCAACATCACCCGCATCTTCGCCAAGCTGGGCACTGACAACCGTGTCCACGTGGCCATGAAGGTCCGCGACGCCGGCCTCCTCTGACCGCCTGCCAGCTCCTGGGGCAGGACGAGCCCCGAGATCCATAAGGCATGCGGTGAATTGGGCTGTCAGTGAAGTGGGCTATGCGGGGGTGTGTGGGCGTTGGTGGCCCTTAGCGGGCTTTGGCTAGTAGGAGGGCTATGTCGTCGCGGTCGGTGCTGGGGCGTTGGGCGCGGACGATCATGTCGCAGATGCGGTCGATGCCCAGAGGCGGGCCGGTCAGGAGACCGCGGAGCTTGGCCAGGCCCTCGTCGATGTTCCACTCGCGGCCTTCCACCAGGCCGTCGGTGTAGAGGGCGAGGAGGCCGCCGGGCGGGAGGGCGAACGTGGCCAGGTCGAAGGTGTCGGTGCCGACGCCGAGCGGCGGGCCGGGGGTGACGGCGAGGATGTCGGCGGTGCCGTCGGGCTGGACGAGCATGGGCGGGAGGTGCCCGGCGCTGGCGATCTCGACGGTGCCGGTGGTGCGGTCGTGGCGGGCGTACGCGCAGGTCGCGATCTGGTCGAGGTCGAGCTGCTGGGCTACCCGGTTGAGGCGGTAGAGCAGCTCGGCGGGGTCGAGGTCGAGGCTGGCGAGGGTCTGGGTGGCGGTACGGAGCTGGCCCATGGTGGCGGCGGCGCGTACGCCGTGGCCCATGACGTCCCCGACGACGAGGGCGGTGCGGTCGGCGGCGAGCGGGATGACGTCGAACCAGTCGCCGCCCACGCCGGCCAGGTCGCCGGCGGGCAGGTAGCGGTAGGCGACCTCCAGGCCGGGCGGGGCGTTGAGCCCGGTGGGCAGCAGGCTGCTCTGCAGGGTGAGGGCGGTGCGGCGTTCCCTGGCGTACAGGCGGGCGTTGTCGATGCAGATGGCGGTGCGCGCGGCCAGCTCCTCGACCAGCGCCACGTCACCGTCCTGGAAAGGCTCGCTGCACGGCTGCCGCACGAGGACGAAGAAGCCGAGCACGTTGCCGCGCGCCAGCAGCGGGGCGACGAGGAACGAGCAGCCGGCCAGCGACCTGGCGATGACGTCGCGGCCGAACGCCTTGGCGATCTCGTCGGCGACGCTCTCGTCGAGGCGGGGCACGAGGACGGTCCTGGCGGTCGCCATGGCCTGGCCCTGCGGGAGGAACGGCGGGTAGACGGCGACCTCGTCCACGGGGAAGGCGGTGTCCCAGTCCCACGGGTTGTCGACGGCTACGGCCGTGGCGACGCGGCGGACCAGGGCAGAGCCGTCGGTGGGGCGTACGGGGAACTCGCCTTCGGTGATGAGGCGTTCCTGCACCATGATGCCGCCGGTGTCGGCGCAGCGGGGCACGGCCACGTCGAGCACTTCACGGCAGGTCTGTGCCAGGTCGAGGGTGCTGCCGATGCGGGTGCTGGCGTCGTTGAGGAACGCCAGGCGTTCCTGGGAGCCGGCGGCGGCGTCCAGGCGTAAGCCGGCGCGCGTGCGCGGATCTTTGATCAGGAACCCCGATGTCACCGACGTAGGCCCTCCGTGTGATGTGGATCACTTCCCTGCCGGTTCGATCAGGATAAAGGGTGATCTGCGGATTGCCTACTGACATGGGGTTTCGGGCATGACGACGCCCCGGCGACGGGCGGGACGAATCAGATCGCAGCGGAGCCGGGGGACGACTCACGCAGAGGGTCGAGTCAGGTTGCCAGGGGGGCGGTGCTGCGGCGGATGATCAGGTTCGTGGCCAGTTCGATGCGGGTGCCCGAAGGGCCCCTTGGGTGGGTGAGCTCCTCGTGGACGAGGCGGACGGCCTCGTTCGCCATGTCGTCGAGCGGCTGACGGACGGTCGTGAGCGGCGGTGAGAGCATCTCGCACAGGGTCGAGTCGTCGAAGCCGACCACGGACAGGCCGTCGGGCACGCGCAGGCCGCGCTCCGTGGCGGCCTGGTAGACGCCGGCCGCCTGGAGGTCGTTGCCGGCGAAGACGGCGGTGGGCGGGTCGTCGCGGTCGAGCAGTTCGCCGCCGAGGCTCTTGCCGCCGTGGACCATGAAGTCGCCGTAGCGGGTGAGCGTGGGGTCGGGTTCGATGCCGAAGGTCCGGTGGGCGGCCAGGTAGCCCTCGTACCGGTCGAGCGTGCACTGCGTGTCGAGTGGCCCGCCGATGAAGCCGATCCTGGTGTGCCCGAGCTCCAGCAGGTGGGTGGTGGCCATGACGCCGCCCAGCCAGTTGGTGGCGCCGACGGTGGACAGGCGCGGGTCGCGCTGGCCGACGGGGTCGAGCAGGACGAGCGGCACGTGCAGCAGCTCTTCGATGGCGGCGATCTCGCGCTGGTCGGCCCGCGAGAGCACGAGCACGATGCCGTCGGTGTTGCGCTTGCGCACCATGCCGATCCAGCGGCGCAGGTCGAAGTCGGCGCGGTAGGAGGAGGTGACGACGAGGGAGAAGCCCCAGCGGGCGGCGGCCTGCTCGGCGCCGCTGATGAGCACCTGCGCCCAGGGCGAGCCGAGGCCGTCGATGAGCAGGTCGATGACGCCGACGCGGGGCTTGGTCGGCGGGCGCGGCGCCTCGTAGCCGGAGGCTCTGACCGCTTCGAGCACCTTGTCCCTGGTGGCGGCGGAGACGTGTTTCTTGCCGCTGAGCACTTTGGAGACCGTCGGTACGGACACTCCGGCGGCCGCGGCGACGTCGGCCAGCGTGGCTCGAGGCACAGGACCTCCCGTTTGCCGTGGCGCCGCCGTTGGGCGGCACCGGCGAAGTTACAAACTTTCGGAAAACCGCCGGACCCGAGGCGGCCCGCTGACCAGGCGAGATTCCGCCATGTGAGCGGGTTATTGACAGGGCCGCGAGCCGGACCCTACCGTAACAGCTCGGCAATGTCACGAGAGTTTTTCGGTAACTTGCCCAGAAAATTTCCGCCGCTAGGGAAGTCGCGAGGGGTCATGCCAGCACTTGTTGATCCGCCGGAGCCGGAGATCGCCCGCGAGCGGGCGCGGCGGGTCGAGGAACTACTCGCCGGCATGTCACTGCGGGAGAAACTCGCGCAGCTCGTCGGCGTGTGGCTGAACGTCAACAGGAAGAAGGGCGTGGTCGCGCCGCTGCAGGACTCGATGCAGGGCGAGGACCTCGGGTTCGAGGAGTTCGCCCGCGACGGCGTCGGCCACATCACCCGCCACTTCGGCACCACGCCGGTCGAGCCGGAGGCCGCGCGCAAGACGCTGGCCGAGCGGCAGCGGTGGCTGCGCGCGAACACCCGGCTCGGCATTCCGGCGATCGCGCACGAGGAGTGCCTCACGGGCCTTGCGGCGTGGCGGGCCACGACCTATCCGGCGCCGCCGGCGTGGGGCGCGTCCTTCCACCCGGAGCTGGTGGAGGAGATGGGCCGGGCCATTGGGTCCGGCATGCGGTCGCTCGGCGTGCACCAGGGGCTGGCCCCCGTCCTCGACGTGATCCGCGACCAGCGCTGGGGGCGGGTCGAGGAGTGCGTGTCGGAGGACCCGTACGAGGTGGCCACGGTGTGCGCGGCGTACGTACGCGGGCTGCAGTCGGCCGGCGTGATCGCCACGCTCAAGCACTTCGTCGGCTACTCCAACTCCCGCGCCGGCCGCAACCTGGCTCCTGTGCACGCGGGCGCCCGCGAGGTGGCCGACACGCTGCTGTTCCCGTTCGAGGTCGCGGTACGCGACGCCGGCGCCGGCTCGGTGATGAACTCCTACGCCGAGATCGACGGCATCCCGATCGCCGCCGACGACCACTACCTGACCGGCGTGCTGCGCGACACGTGGGGCTTCGACGGCACGGTGGTGGCCGACTACTTCGCGGTCGCGTTCCTGCACACCCTGCACGCCGTGGCCGAGGACGCCGGTGACGCCGCCGCGCAGGCGCTGACCGCGGGCATCGACATCGAGCTGCCGACCGGGGTGACGTACCTGGACCCGCTGCAGGAGGCGGTGACGGCGGGCCGCGTCGACGAGGCGCTGGTCGATCGGGCGCTGCGGCGAGTGCTGCGGCAGAAGGCCGAGCTCGGCCTGCTGGACGACGACTACGACCCGGAGCCGCAGGGCGAGGTGGACCTCGACGACCCGGTCTCGCGGGACGTCGCGCGCCGCCTGGCCGAGGAGTCGGTGGTGCTGCTGACCAACGACGGCGTGCTGCCGCTGGGCGACGCCGCGGGCCGCAAGGTCGCGGTCGTCGGGCCGAACGCGGACGAGGTGGCGGCGCTGTTCGGCTGCTACTCGTTCGTCAACCACGTGCTGCCGCACTTCCCCGACGCCGAGACCGGCATCAACGCGCCGACCCTGCTGGAGGCGCTGCGCGAGGAGCTGCCGCAGGCGCACATCGCGACCGAGCGCGGCACGGGGGTGGACGACGGCGATCGCTCGGGGATCGCCGCCGCCGCCCGTCTGGCCGCCGAGTCGGACGTCGCGATTGTCGTGCTGGGCGACCGTTCAGGTCTGTTCGGGCGGGGCACCTCGGGCGAGGGCTGCGACGTGGAGTCGCTCGACCTGCCGGGCGCGCAGCAGGAGCTGGCCGACGCGGTGCTCGCGACCGGCACGCCGACCGTGGTGGTGCTGATGACCGGCCGCGCGTACGCGGTGCCGGGCATCGTCGAGCGTGCCGCGGCCGTCGTGCAGGCGTACTTCCCCGGTCAGGAGGGCGCGGGCGCGCTCGCGCGGGTGCTCAGCGGTGCGGTCAACCCGTCCGGGCGGCTGCCGATGAGCCTGCCGCGCGGCACGGCCGGCCAGCCGTACAGCTATCTGCATCCCAAGCTCGGCGGGGCGGGCTCGGTGAGCAATCTCGACCCGGCGCCGGTGCTGCCGTTCGGCCACGGGCTGAGCTACACGAGCTTCGGCTACTCCGCCTTCACCGCCGACGGCGAGGTGCCGGCCGGTGAGGAGATCCGCTGCGCGGTGACGGTGACCAACACCGGTGACCGCGCCGGCGCCGACGTCGTGCAGGTGTACGCCTCCGACCGGATCGCCTCGGTCACCCGGCCGCTGGCCCAGCTCGTCGGCTACGCCCGGGTCGAGCTGGCGCCGGGGCAGTCGGCGCGGGTGGAGTTCGCGGTGCCGGCCCGGCTGCTGTCGTTCACCGGCCGCGACGGGCGGCGCGTGGTCGAGCCGGGCGAGGTCGGCCTGTCCGTCCGCCGCTCGGTCACCGACGTGGTGGAGGAGCGCACGGTGCTGCTGACCGGCCCGGTCCACGCGTGCACCGGCGAAGAGCCGCGGCTGACCACCGTCGCCGTGATGGCCGAGGAGCGCTGAGCGTGGACCGCATGGAGGCGTTCAGGCGGCGCGTCGGCGGTTTCGCCTTCGGCGGCGACTACAACCCCGAGCAGTGGGACCGCACGGTGTGGAAGGAGGACGTCCGGCTCATGCGGCAGGCCGGCGTCAACACCGTCAGCCTGGGCGTCTTCGCGTGGGCGTCGCTGGAGCCCGAGCCGGGCAGGTACGACTTCGGCTGGCTCGACGAGGTCATGGACCTCCTGCACGACAACGGCATCAGCGTCAACCTGGCCACGCCCACGGCGGCGCCGCCCGTCTGGCTCACCCACCTGCACCCCGAGGTGTTCCCGATCAGGGAGGACGGCCAGCCGTTCGGCTTCGGCAACCGGCTGCACTACGACCCTTCGTCGCCGGTCTACCGCGAGTACGCCGCGCGGATCACGACCAAGCTGGCCGAGCGCTACTCCTTCCACCCGGCGCTGGCGATGTGGCACATCAGCAACGAGTACGGGCCCACGTCGTACGGCGAGGCCGCCTCGGTGAACTTCCGCCACTGGCTGCGCCGCAAGTACGGCTCCCTCGACGCGCTCAACGAGGCGTGGACCACCCGCTTCTGGGGCCAGGTCTACACCGACTGGGAGCAGGTCGACGTGCCGCACATCCCCCGTACGTGGATGAACCCCACCCGCCGTCTCGACTTCAAGCGCTTCACCTCCGACGCGCTGCTGGAGTGCTACATCGCCGAGCGGGACATCGTGCGCTCCTTCCGCGACGACATCCCGGTCATGACGAACTTCATGCGCTTCTTCCGCCACGCCGACTACTGGAAGTGGGCGCGGGAGGAGGACGCCGCGGCGCTCGACATCTACCCCAACCCGGCCGAGGCGCACTCGCACGTGTCGGCGGCGTTCAACTACGACCTGTTCCGCTCGCTCAAGGGCGGGCAGCCGTGGATGCTGATGGAGCAGGCGGCCAGCGCGGTCAGCCAGTGGAAGCTCAACATCGTCAAGGAGCCTGGACGCATGCGGCTCGGCTCGCTGCAGGCCGTCTCGCGGGCCGCCGACTCGGTGATGTACTTCCAGTGGCGGGCCGCCAGGGGCGGGCAGGAGCGCTTCCACTCGGCGATGCTGCCCCACTCCGGCCCTGAGTCGCGCACGTTCAAGGAGGTCACCGACCTCGGGCGGGAGATGAAGCTGCTCGCGCCCGTGGCCGGCACCCGCTCCTCGGCGGACATCGCGATCCTGTTCGACTGGGACGGCTGGTGGGGCCTTGAGGAGGTCTTCGGCCTGCCGCGCAACGACTGGAGCTACACCGAGACGGTGATGCGGCACTACACGCCGCTGTGGGAGCGGCACCACGCGGTGGACGTGGTGTCGGCGTCGTCCTCGCTGGACGGGTACAAGGTGCTGGTGGTGCCGAACGCGTACCTGATCGACGACGCGGGCGCGGCCCGCATCGAGGCGTTCGCGCGCGACGGCGGCACCGTCATCATGTCGTTCTTCTCCGGGGTCGTGGACGCCGACAACCGGGTCAGGCCGGACGGCTACCCGGGCGCGTTCCGGCGGCTCATCGGCGCGAAGATCGACGAGTACTGGCCGGCGCGGCCGGACGAGTCGTTCACCGTCGCGTTCGCCGACGGCCGGCGGGCCACCTCCACCTGGTGGCGCGACGACCTGCACCTGGAGAGCGGCACTGCGCTGGCCACGTACGCCGACGGGCTGCTCGCGGGGCGGGCGGCCGTGGTCGAGAACCGGTTCGGGGCCGGGCGGGTGGTCTACTTCGCGACGCTGCTGGAGCAGGAGGCGTTCGACGAGACGGTGGCGCGGGTCGTCGCCGAGTCGGGGGTGCGCTCCCGCTTCGAGGGCGTGCCCGCGCACGTGGAGTGCTCGGTACGCGGGGACGCCTCGCACGAGTACGTGTTCCTGCTCAACCACAGCGCCGAGTCGGGCGTGTCCGTGCCTGTGGGAGGGGAGGGCACGGATCTGCTGACCGGGCGGCCGGTGTCCGGCGAGGTGTCCCTTGACCCGCTGGGCGCGGCGGTCGTCCAGCTCGCCCGCGGCTAGGACCGCCGGGCGTAGGTGACGGCGAGGTCCACGACCGGGTGGTAGGCGGCCACCCGGTCCTGGGTCCAGCCGTCCTCGCCCAGGGTGAGGTCGTCGGTGACGATGCGGTAGATCAGCGCCCTGACCAGGAGCTGTCCCCACTGCGGCAGGTGGGCCCAGCGGGCGGCCAGGCCGGGGGTGGCGCCGTACCAGCACAGGGCGTCGGCGACCGCGACGGCCGACGCCCAGGGGGCGGGCCGCCAGTAGACCGGCCAGTCGATGATCGCGGGTGGCAGAGCGGGGGCGAACAGCACGTTGCCCGGCAGGTCGCCGTGCACCGCCTGGGACGGCAGCCCGACCGGGCGGCGGGCGCGGACGAGCGGCGCGAGCAGGCCGGCCGCGTCCGAGGTCACCGGCCGTTCCCCCCACGCCACCCGGTCCCCGTGCGCCCAGGGGTCGTCGCGTACGTCGAGGAAGTCGGGCCTCGGCAGGTGCGCGATCGCCGCGTGGAACGCCGCGCCGGCCCGCAGCACGTCGTCCTGCCTGCGCACGTCCGGCTCCCCCGCCACCAGCCGCGCCGCCTCCCACCCGTCCACCACCCAGCCGCCGCCGGCCCGGACGGGGCGGGCGAGCCGGAACTCCGGCGGCTCGGGCAGGGACGCCAGCACCTCGGCCCGCCAGAGCGTCTCCGGCAGGAACGTGACCCGCTTGAGCACCACGGGCCCCGCCCGCCACGCTCCGCCCAGCCACACCGGCTCCCCCGCCCCGCCGAACGCGGCCACCACCTCGCCGGACGGCACCTCCCCACTCTCCGGAGGGGCCGCGCCCTGAGGCGAGGGGTCGGGGCCGGTGGGGGCCGAGGTGTCGTGGTCGCTGGTCATGCGGGCTGCTCCAGCCAGGCGTCGACGCCGGCTCGGAGGGCCGACTTGAGGGGGCCGGGGGCGAAGGAGGCGTCGATGCCGGCGCGGGCCAGGGCGGCGAGGTCGGCGTCGGTGAAGCCGTGGACGTCGCGCAGGCGGGCGTACTCGTCGGCCAGCGCCGTCTCCCCGTCCGTGTTGACGGTGACGGCGAGCCCGGCGGCGCGCAGCCGGGGCAGCGGGTGGTCGGCCAGCGACGGCACGAGCCCGAGCAGCACGTTGGAGGTGGGGCACACCTCCAGCGGGATGCCGCGCTCGCGTACCTCCGCCACCAGCAGGTCGTCGTCGAGCACCCGGATGCCGTGCCCGAGCCGCTCGGCATGTCCCACGTCGAGCGCCTCACGGATGCTCGCCGCCCCCGCCGACTCCCCCGCGTGGTGCACGAGGTGCAGCCCCGCGTGCCTGGCCTCGTCCAGCACGCCGGCGAACGGGGCGAGCGGGTGGCTCTCGTCGCCGGCCAGCCCGATGCCGATCACCTCGTCGTGCCGCAGGGCCAGCTCGTACGTCCGCCGCAGCCGCTCGACCGGCCGCCGCCTGGAGTGGTCGAGCAGCACCCGGCATTCGATGCCGTAACGGGCCCGCCCTTCGGCCAGCCCGTCGAGCACGGCCTGCAACGGCATCTCGGGCTGCCCCACCCGCTCGCCGTGGGCGGCGGCGGTGAACGTCACTTCGGCGTAGCGGGTGCCCTGGGCGGCCTCGTCGGCGCAGAACTCCAGCGCGATCCGGCGGAAGTGATCGGCCGTGCGGAGCAGCCCCCGCACCTGGGCCCGCTGGTCGGCGAACTCCCTGAAGGTGCGGAACACCCCCTCAGGCGCGGGCTCACCACCCAGCTCGCGCACGGTCCCGGGACGGACGGTGCTCTCGAGGTGCACGTGCAGGTGGGCCTTGGGCAGGGCGCGAAGATCTCTCACGTGCCCCCACGATAGACAGGCGCGGGCACCGGCCGCACCGCATTATCGCCAGATCAGACGGCCAGTCGCTTGGTCAGGCGCATCTTCGACTGCTTGTGCGGCGAGCGTTCCCAGTCCTCCATGAACGTGGCGGTGAAGCCGTAGGAGGCGGCCAGGGCGGCCAGCGTCTCGGTGCGGTAGTAGAAGTCCTCGCGCAGCACGTGGTGCTCCTTGCCCTCGGTGCGGTCGAAGGTGAAGTCGAACCATCCGCCCGGCTTCATCACCCGTCCCACGTGGGCGAAGCACTCCTCGATGACGTGCAGCGGCGAGTGCGAGAACACGCTGTGGGCGTGCACCACGTCGAAGTGCGCGTCGGGCAGGAACGCGAAGCGCAGGTCGCGTACGGGGGTCAGGTGGGGCAGCTTGTCGGCCAGCCCGTGCCGGACGAGGGTGTCCTGGGCGGCCATGAGGATGTCGGGCGAGATGTCGATGCCGTAGTAGTTGCCGGTGTGCAGGTAGTCGATGAACAGGTGGCCGGCCCGCAGGTTGCCGCAGCCGATCTCCAGCATCCGGCACTCGGGCTTGAGCCCGTGCTCGACGAGGTAGTCGAACTGCATGCGGCCGAGCGCCAGCCAGCGCTTGTGGGTGTGGGAGCCTACGGCGCCCTCGGGGTCGCGGGCGGTGTCGGAGCGCATGACGGCCCGGTAGTAGGCGACGTGGTCCCGCGTACGCAGCCTGAACCACGTGTCGCGGGCCAATCGCCGCAGATGGGGCACGACCTTGTGCGGATGCTTGATCGCGTACGTCGCCTGGTGGACGAGGCTCGAACGGGAGCGTTTCACGCCTTGGAATCTAGGCCGACGGCCCCTGCCCTCATAGGGCTGTGGCGACACTCTTGATGAGCCTTTGGCGCAGCCTTTCTCCGCGGCCTGGCCGTGTGGACCTGACCGTGTGGCGGCGGCTCAGCTCAGGTAGTCGCGCAGGGCCAGGGAGCGGGACGGGTGGCGGAGCTTCGACATGGTCTTGGCCTCGATCTGGCGGATGCGCTCGCGGGTGACGCCGTAGACGCGGCCGATCTCGTCGAGCGTCATCGGCTTGCCGTCGTTGAGGCCGTAGCGCATGCTGATCACCCCGGCCTCGCGCTCGGAGAGCTGGTCGAGCAGGGCGCGCAGCTGCTGCTGGAGCAGCGTGAACGAGACCGCGTCGGCCGGCGAGACGGCCTCGGTGTCCTCGATGAGGTCGCCGAACTCGCTGTCGCCCTCCTCGCCGAGCGGCGTGTGCAGGGAGATGGGCTCGCGGCCGTAGCCCTGGATCTCGATGACGCGGTCGACCTCGAGCTCGCACTCCTGGGCGATCTCCTCGGGCGTGGGCTCGCGGCCGAGGTCGCTCTGCAGGCGGCGCTGCACCCGCGCGACCTTGTTGATCAGCTCGACCATGTGGACGGGGATGCGGATCGTGCGGGCCTGGTCGGCCATCGCCCGGGTGATCGCCTGCTTGATCCACCACGTGGCGTACGTGGAGAACTTGAAGCCCAGCCGGTAGTCGAACTTCTCGATCGTCCTGATCAGGCCCAGGTTGCCCTCCTGGATGAGGTCGAGGAAGAGCATGCCGCGGCCGGTGTAGCGCTTGGCGATGGAGACCACCAGGCGCAGGTTGGCCTCCAGCATGCGCTGCTTGGCCCGCGTGCCGTCCTCGGCGATCCACTCCAGGTCGGCCCGCAGGTCGTCGGGCAGGCCCGGTTCGGTGTCGAGCCGTTCCCTGGCGAACAGCCCGGCCTCGATCCGCTTGGCCAGCTCGATCTCCTGCTCGGCGGTGAGCAGCGGCACGCGGCCGATCTCCTTGAGATAGGCCTTGACCGAGTCGGCGCCGACGGTGGTGACACCCTCGGCGGTGCTGTCGTCGAGTTCGAGAACCTCTGCTGCTTGGGACAAAACCTTCTCCTCGCTCACGTGCGGCACGAACGGCGTCCTAAACTTAGGTCGCGCCTAACTTTAGGCTTCCTCGATAGAAGAGTCAACCTAAAATAAGGTCGAACCTAAGTTTTTGTGTAAGACTGGAGCTATGAGCATCGACACCTTGGGCTTGAGGGAACAGAAGAAGCGAGAGACCAGGCAGGCCATCTCTGACCACGCTACCCAACTGTTCCTGCAACGTGGCTTCGACCGCACGACGATCGCCGACATCGCGGCCGCCGCACGAGTCGCGAAGATGACCGTGACCAACTACTTCCCCCGTAAGGAGGACCTGGCACTCGACCACCACGAGGAGTTCGTGGCGGGGCCGGCCGCGACCCTCGCCCGCCGGCCCGAGGGTGAGTCCGCGCTGGCGGCGATGCGGCGGGAGTACATGGCCGCGCTCGAGCGCCACGACCCGGTGATCGGCTTCACCGGGCCCGCGTTCGCCCGCATGATCGCTGAGAGCCCGACCCTGGTCGCTCGCCTGCGCGAGCTGCACGACCTGAGGGAGGAGGCCCTGGCCGAGCGCCTCACCGCCGAGACGCCTGACGACCCGATCGGCGCGCGCGCGATAGCGGCCCAGCTCGCCGCCGCCGACCGCCTGCTCTTCCGCGAGCTGCAGTCCCGCATGCTGACCGCCCCGGACGGCGACCCCCTCGACAGCATCGCCGCCGAACTCGCAGAGATGGCCCACCGCGTCTTCGACCTCCTGGAACCCTCGCTCGGCACCGCGGCCATCCGCTGACCGCCCCGCGCACGGCGGTGTGGTGGGGGCCTGAGGACGGGGGCTGCTCGGGCAGCGGCCGGTCAGCCGGCCAGCTCTTCGCCGTAGGCGGCGGCCTCGCCGAGGAGGTGGCGCCAGGTCTCCTCGTCGGGCTGGGCGAGGCCGACCCACTCGCGCATGCGGCGGCCGCCCATGCGCATCTCCTCGGCCGTGCCGTCCTCGACCAGGGCGGCCGCCCGCGGAGCCGGGAGCTTGACCACCACCCGCCCTCGCGATCTGGCGTAGAAGGCGTAGACGCGTCCCCTCACCTGCAGCCCCTCGGAGTTGAACATGCGCCCCATCCGCACCCCCGGCCGGGCGAGGTGTTCGGAGACGAGGTCCTCGTAGAGCTCCTCGGCGGTGGCCATGCGATCTCCCCTTCGTATGGGCGCCGGCCGGCCCCCGGCCGTGTGCACGCCGAGGTCCAAGATTTCACATGCCACCGACAAAAGCCCGCGCGGGCCGGGGCTTTCAGTGCGGCAGGCCGGACTCGGCCGCGCGCAGCTCCCGCAGGGCCGCGCGCAGGTCGGTGACCAGCTCCCAGGCGTCGGGCACCATCTCCCTGTCGGTGACGACGCCGACGTCCAGCGAGCCGTCGTAGGAGAAGGCGGTGATGTTGACGCCGCCGCTGACGTCGGTGATCACCGAGACGGGGTAGTGGGCGAGCAGCCGGACGCCGCACACGTACAGGGGGAACTGGGGTCCCGGCACGTTGGAGACGATCAGGTTGATCGGCGGCGCGGCCTGTCCGACCAGGTCGAACGCCGAGCGTGAGGCCAGCCCCATGAGCGCGGCCGGCATCGACTCGCTGAACTCGCGCAGCCACCGCGCCGACGCCGGCGCGAAGCGGTCCTTGATGCGCCGCATGGAGTGCCGTACGTGGTACAGCCGCTCCACCGGGTCGGCGAGGTGCACGGCCAGCGGCGCGGTCATGATGGCCACCTGGTTGCCCGCCTCCCCGCCGCCTTCGCCGCCGCCTTCGCCGCCGCCTTCCCCGCCGCCCTCCCCGCGTCCCTCCTCTGCTCGCACCGAGAACGGCACCCCGGCCACCAGCGGCCGGCCCGGCACTCCGCCGTGGGCGGCCAGCCACCGGCGCAGCGCCCCCGCGCACACGGACATGACGACGTCGTTGACCGTGACCCCGAACGCCTTGCGCACCTGCTTGATCTCATCGAGCGGCAGCGAGACGAACGCGAAGCGGCGGTGCGCGGAGACGGGACCGCTGAACGGCGTGCGTGGCGGGGGCAGCGCAGGCAGATCGGGCGCATGGCCCGCACCGGCCAGGCGGCGGGCGACGGCGGAGACGGCGCCCGCGCCGGGCAACTGGGACAGGACGGGGATCTCGTCGAGGTGCGGGACGGCCTGGGCGGCGAAGCGTACGGCGTGGGCGGGGTTGGCGGCCAGGCGGGCCAGGCCGCGCGCCACCATCTCGGCGGTGCCGGGCGGCGGTGCGTCGTGCTCGGGCTCGTCGCGGGGCGGCGGCGCCGGCTCGGGGCCGACGTCGAGCAGGGCGGCCAGCACATCGGCGCCGCCGATGCCGTCCACCGCCGCGTGGTGGATCTTGGTGTAGAGGGCCGTGCGGCCGCCGGGCAGGCCGTGGATCAGGTAGATCTCCCACAGCGGGCGGTTCCTGTCGAGGCGGCGGGGGTGCAGGCGGGCGACCTGCTCGGCGAGCTGCCGGTCGTCGCCGGGCGGGGGCAGCCCGATCTCGCGTACGTGGTAGTCGAGGTCGAGCTCGTCCTCCTGCCGCCAGTACGGGTGGTCGAGCCCGAACGGCACGGCGGCGAGCCTGCGCCGCAGGGCGGGCACGTACGGCAGCCGCCGTTCGAGCAGATCCTGCAGGTCGGCGCGGTGCAGGTGGCCGTCGAGCACGGCGAGCCCGGCGATGTTGGCGACGTTGGTGGCGGTCTCGAAGTGGAGGAACTGCGCGTCCAGTGCGGAAAGCTGCGGCATCGTCACACCTCCGCCCCGAACGCAATCACTGTGCGCCGGTCACTTCAAGAGCGGTCGTCGTCGCGTCCGGCTCGGCGAAGGCCAGCAGCCGGAGCCCCTCCTCCTCCACCTGCCCCAGGTCGGTGGCGACGAACGGGCTGATGAGCAGCTTGGCCTTCTTGCCCGAGCGTTTGATCTGCCAGGTGCCGGCGGCGAACCCGTCCACCAGGTAGACGGCCTTGATGCGCAGGTTCTTGGTGGCCACCAAGCCCTTGTGCTCGTCGGCGAGCACGCGCCTGCGGTCGGCGTGGCCGAGGAGCAGGGTGTCGAAGTCGGGCAGGAAGCGTACGGGGGCGGGCACGTCGCCGCCCGGCCTGGGCGCGCCGGGCAGGTCGTACAGCTCGCGGCCGGTGTCGTCGGCCAGCCGTTCCAGCTCCATGCCGGACATGACCTCGCGGATGCCGCGCAGCCCGCTCCAGGTCGCGACGTCGGCGGGGGTGGCGGGGCCGAAGCCGGCCAGGTAGCGCTCGACCAGGGCGGGCACGCTTGCGGGCGCCGGCTCGATGCCGGGCAGCCCGAACGCGGCGTCGCGGGGGAAGCTCCAGCGGTCGTCGGTGGGCTCCATGATGAGCGGGGTGAGCATGCGGACGACATAGCCGAGCGCGCGGTCGTACCCGCCGGGGAACTCCTCCAGCAGCTTCGGCCGCAGCTCGTTGAAGGTCATCGGCCCGCCGGCGAGCAGCCGTTCGGCGGCGGCGACGACCGCGCCGGTGTCGATGCCGTCGAAGCGGCGCGCGGCGGCGGCCAGCACGGGCTCGGCGACCGGACGGAACGCGGCGAAGTCGGCGGCCGTCACCAGGTGCAGCGTGGCCCGCCACATGGTGGCCCGCACCAGCGTGCGGGCGTGCAGCGCCGCGTGCAGGTCGTCGCGCTCGAACCCGGCGAGCCTGCTCCACACCCCGAGGTACGGCGGGCGCGGCTCCTGCGCCTGGAGGCCCACCAGCCGGTGCACGACGTCGGCCACGGCACCCTCGTGACGGGACAAAAGATGCTGGCGAGCCAGGGTGGCACGGTTGAGGTCGCGCAGGCTGAGCATCTACATATCATGCCCTTCCCCATCAAAGAGGTACGCGCCGCGTACCCCGCTCTCTCCGACGGTCACGCCTATCTCGACGGCGCCGCCGGCACTCAGGTCCCTCAGCCCGTGATCGACGCCATCGCCACCGCCTACCGGACGGGGATCGGCAACGTGGGCGGCACGTTCCCGGCCAGTCACCGCTCCGACGCGATCGTGGCCGCCTGCCGCGCCGCCGTCGCCGACCTGGTGGGCGGCCGGCCGGACGGCGTCATCCTCGGCCCCAACATGACGACGCTCACCTACCGCCTGTCCAGGGCGATCGCGGGGCCGGGCGACGAGGTGGTGGTCTCGCGGCTCGACCACGACGCCAACGTACGGCCGTGGACGCAGACCGGCGCCACCGTACGGTGGGCCGAGGTCGATCCGGTCACCGGGGAGCTGCCGGTCGAGCAGTACGCCGGCCTGATCAACGAGCGGACCAGGGTGGTCGCGGTCAGCGCGGCGAGCAACATCCTCGGCACCCGTCCCGACGTGGCCGCCATCGCCGAGCTGGCGCACCGGGCCGGGGCCCTGATGTACGTGGACGGCGTGCACGCCACCCCGCACGGACCGGTGGACATGGGGGCGATGGGCGCCGACTTCTACGCGACGAGCGCGTACAAGTGGGGCGGGCCGCACATCGGCGCGGTCGTCGCCGATCCCGGGCTGCTGGAGACACTGCGTCCTGACAAGCTGACGCCCTCGCCCGACACGGTGCCGCAGCGGTTCGAGACGGGCACGGCGGCCTTCGCCGACCTGGACGGCGTGACGGCCGCCGTGGACCACCTGGCCGCGATGGTGCCCGGCGCCGGCACCCGCCGCGAACGCCTGCTCGCCTCCATGGCCGCGGCCGAGGAGCACGAGCTGGGGCTGTTCGCCGAGCTGGTGGCCGAGCTGGAGTCGATGCCGCACGTGACGCTGTACGGCAAGCCCGCCCGGCGCACCGCGACGGCCTACTTCAACGTGGCCGGGCACGAGCCGCGCCGGGTCGCCGAGCACCTGGCGAAGCTGGGGGTCAACGTGTGGAGCGGGCACAGTTACGCCTGGGAGCTGACCGGGGCGCTGGGCATCCGCGACTCGGGCGGCGCGGTGCGGGCGGGCCTGGTGCACTACAACGACCGTACGGACGTGGAACGCCTCCTCGACGGCCTGACCCGCCTCCGCTGACCGGTGCTCAGCCCTTGTGTCGGTCCAGGAACGTGACGACGCGGTCGAGGACCGCGGGGCCGTGCGGGCTGCCGAACAGGGCGGAGGCGTGCAGGCTCTCCCCCGGGATGACCATGGTCTCGTTGGCGGCCGCCTTCGTGGCGGCGGCCTGGGCGGCGGCGAGGTCGTCCGCGCCGCCGTAGCCGTCGTTCTCCGAGCCGATCTGCAGGAGCGGGACGGTCAGCCGGGCGGCCAGCTCCGGCTTGATCTGCCCGGACAGCGCCACCACCCCCGCCGCCCTCGAACCGAGCTTCAGCGCGGCGGGGACGGCGGTGGTGGCGCCGATCGAGCCGCCGACGAGGAACACCCGCTCGACGCCCTTCTCCTTGGCCAGCCTGCGGGCGAGGGCGATCGTGGTGTCCTCGGGCAGCATGGTCGAGTCCCTGACGTACAGCAGGACGCGGTAGCCGGCCGCGACCAGCCGGTCGGACAGCGAGCGCCAGCTGCAGACGGTGCCGCGCCGCTCGTACGTGATGACCACGCCGACTGGGCCGTCGCCGGCGATCACGGCGGGCATGTCGTGGGCGTGCTTGATGATCTTCCCGTCCGCCTCGGTGAAGCACCCCGAGACGTTGGGCCCGGAGGGGACCGGCGACGCGCTCGTGACGGCACCGGCCGAAGGGCCCGGTGAAGCTGACGGTGAAGCTGACGGTGGAGCTGACGGTGAAGCAGACGGTGCCGCGCCGGTGCCGACCGCGCCCCCGCAGGCCGTCAGCACCAGCACCAGCACCCCTAAGACCGCCGATGAACCCGTCCACCTGCGCATGGCCGCCTCCTCCCGTCAAACTATGTCAAAACTGACATAGAAGCAACGGCACCTTATCCTTGGTCGGACCATGACCTCAACGACCTCGCCGGCCTCGACGCCCTCGACGCTCGGCTTCGCCATCCTCGCCGTGCTCGCCCGGGGCAACCGCACGGGATACGACCTCGCCGCCGCCATGCGCAGGCCGGTCGGCTACTTCTGGACGGCCCGCCACAGCCAGATCCACGCCGAGCTGCAGAAGCTCAGGGCCGCCGAGCTCGTCGCGTACGAGTCGGAGCACGGGCCGGGCCCGCAGGACAAGAAGGTCTACCACCTGACGCCCGAGGGCCGGCGGGCGCTGCGCGAGTGGGTCACCGAGCCGCCGCGCGAGCGGCCCGAGCGTGACGAGCTGGTGCTGAAGGCGTACGCGTCGTGGCTGGCCGAGCCGGGGATGGTGCGGCGGATGTTCGCCGAGCAGCTGGCCGCGCACGAGGAGCGGCTGGCCGAGTACGAGCGCCACGAGGCCTCCTTCGGCGGCCCGCCCGCCCTCGGCGACCCGCGCTTCGGCAACTACGCGACCCTGCTGTGCGGCCTCGGCTACGAACGGCACCGCATCGAGTGGTGCCGCTGGATGCTCTCCCGCCTCGGCGAAGACGCGTGACCCAGGTCAGGCGGGTTCGATGGCGGGGATGTCCTCGCAGGCCGGGAGGCGGACGACGAAACGGGCGCCGGACGGGCCGTCCTCGACCGTCAGCGTGCCCCCGTGCGCGATGCACGTCTCCCGGCTGACCGCCAGGCCGAGCCCGCTGCCGCCGGGGTCGAGCCGCTGCCCCTCGGCCAGCCGGACGAACGGCTCGAAGACCCGCTCGCGGTCACCGGGCGCGATGCCCTGGCCGTCGTCCTGCACGACCAGCACGGCGTGCCCGTTCCGGCGCGCGATGGAGACGTCGATCCTGGACCGGGCGTGCCGGCGCGCGTTGGCGAGGAGGTTGTCGAGCACGCGCGAGAGCTGCACGCGCGAGCCCAGCACGACCGGGCGTCCGGCCCGGTGCAGCTGGATGCAGGCGCCGGCGCGCGGCTGGGCCGCCAGCTCCTCCTCCACCAGCGCGGTGAGGTCGATCGGCTGGTACGCGATCGGCCCCGAGTCCTTGACCTTGGTGTAGGCGAGCAGGTCGTCGATGATCGCCTGGAGGCGCTCGGTGGTGCGCAGCGTCAGCCGCAGCGCGGAGTGCGAGTCCACCTCGTCGGGGTACATGAGGGCCTCCTCCAGTTGCACGTGCAGGCCGGCGACCGGCGCGCGCAGCTCGTGGGAGACCAGGGAGGCGAAGCGGCGCTGCGCGCTCACCGCCTTCTCCAGCCGGTCGAGGTAGAGGTTGGAGGTGCGGGCGAACCTGGCGATCTCGTCGTCGCCGGGCGGGGTGGGGACCCGCAGGCTGAGGTCGCCGGCGGTGGCCTCGCGCATGGTGGCGCTGATCTTGCGCACGGGGCAGAGCATGCGTCCCACGACCACCCAGGTGACCCAGGCCGCGGCGGCTGAGCCGATCAGCACCGCGGCCGCGAAGCCGATCAGCATGTACGGCATGGTCAGCGCGGGCGGGGAGACCTCGCCGGCGATGATGTAGTACTCCTGGCCGCCGAACAACGTCTGGGCCACCGGCCCGTCGAACCGCAGCACCGCCACCAGAAGGCACGGGCTCTGCTCGGGCCAGGTCACGACGTCCTCGAGGCGCTCGCCGAGCGCGGGCCGTACGTCGGTCAGCGGCGGCAGGCCGGACGCGGCGTCATTGCCCGCCACCACCCGCCCCTCCTGGTCCACGAGCTGCAGGTAGTCGCTGCGCAGCTGTGGCTGGGGCGGCGGGTAGTCGCCTGGCGCCATCTGGTTCGCCCAGCTCAGGATGTCCTGGCGCAGGCCCTCTTCGATGTCCTTGGTGATGCTGTTGCGGATGCCGAGGACGGCGAGCGTGGCGACGGTCGACAGGACGACCAGGAACAGCGAGCCGACCCAGCAGGTGTAGCGCGCGCGGATCGACCGCAGGAACGGCCCTCGCCGTCCCGCTCGGCTCAGCCCCATGCCACCACCTCCTCGAGTGGCCGCGATCGGCCGGCCCGGCCCCGGGCGAATCGTTCGGTACGCTCCCCCCGTCATGGCCTCGGCAGGTGTTTGAGCAGCAGCAGCGCGATGTCGTCGCCGCGCTGCTCGGTGGCGGGCGCCTGGTCGAGCATGGCCTCTCCCAGGCTGTGCAACGGTTGCGGGCCCGCCTTGGTCAGGTGGGCGGCCAGGCGGGCGATGGCGTCACCGAGGTAGACGCCGGGCGCCTCGATCAGGCCGTCGGTGTAGAGGGCGAGCACGGCGCCGGGCGAGAACGGCACCTGCATCGTCGGATACTCCGCGTCGGGGTCGATGCCGAGCAGCGGCCCAGGCGGCACGTCCACGGGCTCCGCGACGCCGCCGGGTGCGCGCAGCAGGGGCGGCGGGTGCCCGGCGTTGGCCACGGAGAAGGCGCGCAGCCGCAGGTCGAGGTGGAGCAGCAGGCAGCTGGTGAAAAGGTCGGTGTCCAGGTCGAGCAGCAGCCGGTTGGCGTTGCGCAGCACCGTGCCGGGGTCGGCGTCGGGGTCGGTGGCGGTGGCGTGGATGGCGGTGCGCACCTGCCCCATGAGGGCGGCGGCGGCCAGGTTGTGGCCCTGCACGTCGCCGATGACCGCCACGGCGGCGTGGTCGTGCAGGCGGATGAGGTCGTAGAAGTCGCCGCCGATGCCGACGCCGCGGGTGGCGGGCACGTAGCGGGCGGCCGTCTCCAGGCCGTCGATCTCGGGCAGGCGGCGCGGCAGCAGGCTGGTCTGCAGGCAGTGGGCGGCGTTGTCCTTCGCCTCGTACAGCAGGGCCCGGTCGAGCGCCTGCGCCATCATGCCGGACAGGGACGTGAGAGTGGCCCGTTCCGCGCAGGTGAAGCGATGCGGCTGCTGGAAGGCCACGATGCAGGTGCCGGTCAACCGGTCCGACAGCGACAGCGGCAGGAACGCCCACGCCTGCATGTCGTCCGGGTCCAGTGCGGGCTGGTAGCGGTCGCCCATCTCCTGCCGGTCGCCGAAGTATCTGGCCTCGCCGGTCCGCGCGACCTGGCCGGTCACCGTGCTGAAGTCCGCCGGCAGCCCGTCGAACCGGTCGAGGAGCTCGCGGCTGAACCCGTGCGAGCCGAGTGCCCGCAGCCTGCCGGCCTCGGCGAGGAAGACCGCCATGGACTGCACGCCGCAGGCGGCCATCATGTGGTCGCTGACCAGCTCCACGACCTGGCGCACGGTGAGCGCCCTGGTCAGGGTGGCGGCCAGGTGCAGGAGCTCGTGCAGGTGGTGCGGCTGCGGGTGCGCCGAGCCGTCGCCGAGCGCCGTCTGGCCGGTGGTCACGAGGTGCAGGCTGACGCCCGAGGGGTCGGGGTGCAGGCGGGCCTCGACGGTGGTGCCGCCCGACGTGCCGAGCCGGCAGAAGGTGGGCTGCTGGCCGACCACGGCGTGCCTGAAGCGCTCCTTGAAGGTGGGGCCGCGCAGCCAGTCCACCGCCTCCCACACCACGCGGCCGAGCAGCGCGGTGGGTGCGCCGCCGAGCAGCGCGGCGGCCGGGTCGTTGAGGTAGGTGATGTGGCCGTTCAGGTCGAGCGAGACGCAGCCGTCGCGCAGCCGGTCGGCGAAGCCGAAGGCGGCGAGCGAGCGCCCCACGTCGGAGGGAGGCGACGGAAGGGGGGTCAGCGTGCGGGGCTGCGGGGTGACGGAAGGCCGCTGCCCTTCCTCCGCCGCCTCGGTGAGCAGCTCCTGCATGCGGCGGGTGGCCTCGTCGACCACCCCCAGCTCGTACGCCCCCAGCCGCGGCGCCTGCGACGACGACCACATGAGCACCCAGGATCCGGCGACCCGGCCGCCGACTCTGAGCGGCGTGGCCAGCACGGAGAAGTGGTACGGCACGAGGAAGGCCATCGCGGGGAAGCGGCGGGCCAGCTCCTCCAGATCGGGCACCCAGACGCGCTCGCCCTTGCGGACGGCGACGGTCGCGGGGACGCCCGCCTCGGCCCGCAGCCGGCCCCACTGCCCGATCATCGGGCCCGGCAGTCCGAGCTGGGCCTGCATGAGGAGCACCTCGTCGTCGGCGTCCAGCAGATAGAGCATGCCGATGTGGGCGCCGGTCGCGCGCGCCGCGCGTACGAGCGTCTCGTCCAATGCCGAGGTGGCCGGGGGCCCGGCCGGCCGGAGCCGGTGAGACGCGCTGAGCCACTCGGTCCCGCGCGACAGCATCGGCTCCTCACGCCTCCCTACGCGAGCCATACGGTCACGGTATCTACCGCTTTGTCCCGATAGGGGAATGCTTGTCGTAATCTGAACTGTTTCCGGGGCGCGGATGGCGGTCTCCAAACCCTCCCATGGCGTGCCCGCCCGCCGTCGCGGCGGACGGGTCCCGCACCCCCTACCAGACGGCTACTCCGCGAGACTTCCGCAGGTAAAGCCCTTCTCCCGGTCGGGCGAGAACATCTGCACCTCGGTGAGGATCGTGCTCTCGGAGAACTTGCGGAAGGTCAGCGCCCTGTCGCAGTCGTAGATGGCGTAGCCGCCCTCGTGCTCGCCGAGGATCATCATCCAGCGGCTGTCGTAGAGGGGCTTGCCGCTGCTGTCCTGGAGCTTGGCCCACTGCGTCTGGAAGCCGACGGCGTCCAGCAGCGCGGTCGACTCGCCCTTCTCCAGCACGTTGATCGCGCCGTAGATCATCTGGATCATGAGGATGTAGCCGAGCCCGATCCCGGTGAGCGCGCCCACCAGCACCTTCAGCCCCGCCCTGCCGACCGGCTTGCGGCGCAGCAGCCGGAACGGCACCACGTACGCCAGCACGCCGAGCCCGCCCGCGATGAGCACGTCACCGGCCTCGACCGAGATGGAGGCGGTGGGGTCGGCGGCGTCCAGCGCGGTCATGAAGTACATGAAGCCCAGGTACGACGCGCCGGCCCAGGCGGCGGCGAGCACCGCGACGATCCACGGCTGCCTCCGCATGCCCTGCACGGCGCGGCCGGCCAGGCCGCGGGTGACGACGTTCAGCAGCCAGGCGACGCTGATGAGCAGGCCGGTGGCGATCGCGCCCAGGATCAGCAGCGGCAGGATCGTGCCCAGCAGCCGGCCGAGCAGCACCGACTGGTCGATGCCGGCCTGCTCGGGGGTGATGCCGAAGATGCCGTACATGCCCTGGTAGCCCATGTAGAGCAGCGCGTACAGGGTGACGCCGAGCGGGACGACGACGGAGCCGACCTTTTCCAGCAGGTCGAGGACCCCGACCTTTTCCTCGGCCTCCTGCTCGGGAGCAGCGGACGTTAAGTCCGGAATATGAGTATCCGCAGAGTGAGCGGTATACGACGGAGAAGTCATGGCTTGGGAGCATAGGGGATGATCACGCCGCTCAAGGGCGGTTTCCCTGTGCCGAGGGTCAGTGGTGGTCGTCACACTTCGCTCGTGTCCGGATCCGGACACGACCTGGGAAAACGGGCGATGTCGATCGCAACGTGTGCCGGATTACCGGCGGGATTCTGTCAAGTCACGCGGGTCCCCGGTCAAACCCCGCTGTTTACACTCCGGTTCGGAACCACGCTCTTTACGGCGCCGTTCCCGCTCGTCACCCGCCGGGGAGGGTCATGGCTCTCCCCTCGCGCGCCCGCGGGCGGGGTGACCTGACGGCCTCCCGGGCGGCGCGGCGAGCCCGCGCAGCCCTCGACGAGGAGGTCCTTCCGTGTCATCCAGTGCGCTCTTATCCCGCTTACGCCGGCTGGTCACCGTCGCCGCCGGCCTGAGCCTGGTCCTGGCCGCCGCCCCGCTTCCGGGCGCCGCGGCCACCCCCGAACCGCCGGACAAGAAGTGGACGGCCATCCCGCTCACCCCGTCCGCGGTGGTGGACGGCGCCAAGTCACCGACGGGCAAGCTCGCCAAGAGCGACCCCGCGCTGCTGCGCGCCACCTCCCCCGCACCGGTCAACGTCGTCGTGAAGCTCGACTACGACTCGCTCGCCGCCTACCAGGGCGGCCTGCCGGGGCTCGCCGGCACCAGCCCGTCCGCCACCGGCCGCGCGCTCGACACGCGCAGCGCGGACGCGAAGAAGTACGGCGAGCACATCGAGGAGGTCGAGAACGCCTTCCTCGCCGAGCTGAGGTCGAAGGTCCCTGGAGCCGTCGTCGGCCAGCGGCTGCGGACCGTGTACGGCGGCATCGCGCTGCGCATCCCCGGCGACAAGGCAGGCGAGGTGCTCAAGCTCCCCGGCGCGGTCGCCGTCCAGGAGGACAAGCCCGAGCAGCTGCTGACCGACTCCAGCCCCGCCTTCATCGGCGCCCCGGCGATCTACGACAAGCTGGGCGGCGGCAGCGGCACGGCGGGCAAGGGCGTGATCGTGGGCGTGCTCGACAGCGGCGCCTGGCCCGAGCACCCGTCGTTCGCGGGCCGGCCCGGCCTGCCCGCTCCCCCGCCGACCAAGGACGGCACGCCGCGGGTGTGCGACTTCGGCGACAACCCGACGACCCCGGCGAGCGACCCGTTCACCTGCACCAACAAGCTGATCGGCGGGCAGCCGTTCCTGGAGACGTACAACGCGGTGTTCGGCGGCGAGGTCTATCCCGACAGCGCCCGCGACTCCAACGGCCACGGCACGCACACGGCGAGCACCTCGGCCGGCGGGCCGGTCGCCGACGCCGACCCGCTCGGCATCAGCCGCGGCCCCATCCAGGGCATCGCACCCGGCGCGGCCGTGTCGGTCTACAAGGTGTGCGGCCTGGAGGGCTGCTTCCCGTCCGACTCGGCGGCGGCGGTGGCGCGAGCCATCCTGGACGGCGTCCGGGTGATCAACTTCTCGATCTCCGGCGGTGACGATCCGTACAGCGACCCCGTCGAGCTGGCCTTCCTCGACGCGTACGCGGCGGGCGTGCTGGTCTCGGCGTCGGCCGGCAACTCGGGCCCCGGCGCGGACACCACCGACCACCTCGGCCCGTGGACGACCACGGTGGCCGCCTCCACGCAGACCAGGACGTTCCAGACCACGATCAAGCTGCACGGCGGTCCCACCCCGGTGACGATCAAGGGCGCGTCCATCACGGCGGGCGTCTCCTCGCCGCTGCCCGTGGTGCTCGCCTCCGCGCCGCCGTACTCGCGGCCGCTGTGCGACGTGCCCGCGCCCGCCGGGCAGTTCACCGGCAAGATCGTCGCCTGTGAGCGCGGCCCGAACCGGGTGCTGAAGAGCTTCAACGTACGGCAGGGCGGCGCGGCCGGGATGATCCTCTACAACAGCTTCCCGTTCGACGTCTTCACCGACGCCCACTGGCTGCCGTCGGCGCACCTCGACAAGCCGGAGTCCGACACGCTGCTGAGCTTCCTCGCCGCCAACCCCGGGGCCACGGCCTCCTTCGGGCAGGGCGCCAAGAGCACCTGGCAGGGCGACGCGATCACGCACTTCTCCTCGCGCGGCCCCGGCGGCGACTTCCTCAAGCCGGACGTCACCGCGCCGGGCCTGCACATCATGGCGGGCATGACGCCCACCCCCGAGTCGCCGCTCGAAGGCCCGCCGGGCAACCTCTTCCAGGTCATCTCGGGCACCTCGATGTCGTCGCCGCACGTGGCGGGGGCGGCGGCGCTGCTGTTCGCGCTGCATCCCGACTGGACGCCTGGCCAGGTCAAGTCCGCGCTGGAGACGACGGCCAAGACGTCGGTCACCAAGCAGGACCGTACGACGCCGGCCGACCCGTTCGACATGGGCGGCGGGCGCATCGACCTGACCAAGGCCGGCGACCCCGGCCTGACGCTGGACGAGAGCGCGGACGGCTTCGTCGCCTCGGCCGCCGACCCGCTCAACCGCATCGACCTCAACCTGCCGTCGGTGAACGCCCCGACCATGCCGGGCGTCATCACCGCCAAGCGCACGGTGAAGAACGTCACCAGCAAGACGCTCACCTTCACCGCGTCGGGCAAGACCGTCAGCGGCGCCGCCGTCACCGTGCTGCCGCCGCTGTTCTCCGTCAAGCCGGGCAAGACGGCCAAGCTGAGCATCGTCATCACCGCGCCCGACCTGCCCGACGGGCAGTACTTCGGGCAGGTGAACCTCAAGCAGGTCGGCGGCTCCCGGCAGCTGCACCTGCCGGTCGCCTTCTACCGGCAGGAGGGCGCGATCCCGGTCGACCAGACCTGTACGCCCGACACGATCGCCAGGAACACCGGCGAGTCCACCTGCACGGTCATCGTGCACAACGGCACCTACCAGGACGCCGAGGTGACCGCGCTCAGCACGCTCGACTCCCGGCTGCGGCTCACCTCCGTCACCGGGGCGACCAAGGTCGGCACGCAGATCGCGACCACGAAGAAGACGCTGGCCGCGACCCAGCCGCCGAAACCCGTGATCGCGCCAGGTGCGGGGCCGGCCGGGTATCTGCCGCTCGACCTGTTCGGCGTCACCCCGTTCCCGCTCGGTGACGAGCAGGCGGTGAACTTCACCTCACCTGCGCCGTTCACCTTCGCCGGGAGCACCCACACCGTGCTCGGCGTGACGTCCAACGGCTACAGCGTGGCCGGTGGGGCCACCTCGGCCGACATCTCCTTCATCCCGCAGACGCTGCCCGACCCGGCACGGCCGAACAACGTGCTCGCCCCGTACTGGACCGACCTGAACGGCGCCGGCGCGCCCGGCGTCCTCGCCACGGTCCTGACCGACGGGACGAACCGCTGGCTGGTCGTCGAGTGGCGGGTCAACCTCTACGGGACGAACGAGCTGAAGGTGTTCCAGCAGTGGATCGGGATCAACGGCACCGAGGACATCAGCTACGCCTACGACCCGGCCAACCTGCCAGGCGCGCCGCCCGCCGAGTACGGCCTGACCGTCGGGGCCGAGAACGCTGAGGGCACCGCCGGCAGCCAGATCGCCGGGCCGCCGGCCGAGGACCTCGTGGTCACCAGCACCCCGGCCGTGCCCGGCGGGACGCTGACGTACACGATGAAGGTCAAGGGCGTCAGCAGGGGCGCCGGGACCGTCACCACGGCCACCTCGACCCCGCAGGTCAGAGGCATCACCGTGGAGGTGGACCGGATCAACGTCCGGTGACATGACGGGCCGCGGGCGGCTCCGGCCGCCCGCGGCTCCGCTCAGGCGGACGCGGGCATGATCCGGTCGTGGATGAGCCTGAGCCGGGTGTCCACGCCCGCGGTCAGCCCGCTTCAGCGGGTCTGGTCGGTGGGACGGATGAGCAGCTCGTTGACCGCGACGTGCGGCGGTTGCCCGACCGCGTACACGACGGCCTCGGCGATGTCCTCCGGCTGGAGGGTGCGCATGGCCTCGCCCATCTCGCGCGCGGCGGCCCGCCGCGCCGGGTCGGTGATGTGGCCGATCAGCTCGGTGGCGACGAAGCCCGGCTCGACGACGACCACGCGGACACCCCTGGTGGTGACCTCCTGCCGCAGCGACTCGGCGAACCCGGTGACGCCGAACTTGGTGGCCGAGTAGACGCCGCCGCCGGCCGAGGCGATGCGGCCCGAGGTGGAGGAGACCTGCACGACCGTGCCCTTGCTCGCCAGGAGGTGGGGCAGGGCGGCGTGCACGGCGTACATGGAGCCGAGCAGGTTGGTCTCGACCATGCGCACCCACTCTGAGGTGTCGGCGCCCTCGATGGGGCCGCTGAGCATGACGCCGGCGTTGTTCACCAGCACGTCGAGCCTGCCGAAGTGGCCGACGGTCGCGGCCACGGCCGCGCGTACGGACTCCTGGTCGGTGACGTCCAGGTCGAGCGGGAGCAGCTCGCCCCGCGCCTGGTCCGCCAGGGCCTTGAGGCGGTCCGCGCGCCTGGCTCCGGCCGCGACACGGGCTCCCCCGGCCGACAGTGCCAGGGCGGTGGCCGCGCCGATGCCCGACGACGCGCCGGTGACGAGGGCGACCTTGCCCGCGAGATCGTGGTTCATGTGCGTCCTTTCCGCAGCTCACCGGCCCGCTGTTGCAAAACGGACCGGTTGGTCAGCTTCACCGTAGCAGCTAAACGGACCGCCCGGTCACCTTGGCCGGTAGACTGACCGGCATGAGCGCGAAGCCCCCTTCGACCCGCAGCGACGCGGTGCGCAACAGGAAGCTGCTGCTCGACGTCGCGGCCAGGACGTTCGCCGAGCGCGGCGTCGAGGTGTCCATCGGCGAGATCGCGCAGCGCGCCGGGGTGGGCAAGGGCACGGTCTTCCGGCACTTCCCCACCAAGGAGGACCTGCTGGCGGCGATCATGCTCGACCTGCTCGACGAGCTGATCGGCGCCGCCACAGGGCTGCTCGCCGACGACGACCCGGTGCGGGCGCTGCGCGCGTTCATGACCGCCGGGGTCGAGGCGTTCGTCAGGGACCGGGCGTTCTGTGACGTCATCGGCCGTCCCTCGCTGCAGAGCCAGGAGGTGCGCGACGCGATCCACCGGCTCTGCGAGGTCGCCGAGGGGCTCACCGCCCGCGCCAGGGAGCAGGGCGCCGTACGACCCGACGTGACCGGCACCGACGTCGCCCTCATGCTGAGCGGCATCCAGCACACCGCGGCGCCGCTGCTCGACGCCGACCCGCAGGCCTGGCGGCGCTACCTGGAGCTGACCTTCGACGGCATGACCGCCGTCACCGGCCGTCCGCTGCCCCACCCGCCCGGCCGCCTCACCCTGGAGGAGAACCCCTCTTGACCACATAGCCGTTTCGCTGGACGCTCGAAGGCACCCGGCTTGATCGACGGATCTTCCCCGGCTGGCCGCGCGACCACGTCCGAGGTGGACCACGCCGAGAGCACCATGGCGCGCGCGAGAGGGTGAAGGTCGAGTGACCATCGCGGAAGAGCTGCTCCTACTCGCCTACGACAACGAAGGCCGCCCGGCCGTCACCACGACCTGGCTGGATCCCGCGATCGCCGCCGCCGTCCTGGCCGAGCTGGTCGTGCGCGGCCGGATGGAGCTGTCGGGCAGGAAGCTGTCCGTCCGCGACCCCGCCAGGCTCGGCGAGGACGAGCTGGACGCGGCGCTCGCCCTGATGGGCACCCGCAGCAGGCGGCCCGTCTCGTGCATCCAGCTGCTGGAACGGCACGGCTTACGCCGGCGGCTGCTGGCCCGGCTGGTGACGGGCGGGGTGCTGGCCGAGACGCGCGGCAAGGCGCTCGGCCTCTTCCCGGTCAGGCGGTGGCCGGAGGCGCGGCCCGGCGGGCGCGCCGAAGTCGGGGCCCGGGTGACGGCGGTGCTGACCGGGGCGGAGCCCGACGCCCGTACGGGGACACTCGTCGCGATCCTGCACGCCGACCGGTACACCCGCACGTTCTTCCCCGGCTACGACGACCGGCGCTTCAAGGAGGTCTGCGAGGGCGGCTGGGCCGCCGAGCCGGTCAGGCGCGCGGTGTCCGTCATCGCCGACGCCGCGCTCTACGCCATGGCCGGGGAGTGACGGCCGCTCGGGTGACGGCGCAGGTCAGTAGCTCGGCGGGGTGGCGGCGATGAGGAAGTCGGCGGGTTCGTCGCCCGGGTTGAGGTAGCGGTGCGGCAGCGCGGAGTCGAAGTAGCAGCTGTCCCCCGCCTCCAGCAGGTGCTCGGCCCCGGCGACCTCCACCACGAGCCGCCCGCGCAGCACCAGCACGCACTCCTCCGACGGGTGCGTCCACGGCTCGGCGGCCGACGAGCCGCCGGGCAGCAGGTGGCCCTCCAGCACCTCGAGCCGCCCGTGACCGGGTGAGACGCGCGTGTAGGAGATCCCGCCGGCGGGCGATTTCACCACCATCCGCCCGCCGCGCCTGACCACGGCCACGGCCTCGCCGTCCGGCTCCTGGAACAGGCTGAACAGCGGCAGGTCCAGCACCTTCGCGATCTTCCTGAGCGTCTCCAGGCTGGGGTCGGCGAGATCGCGCTCGACCTGGCTGATGAGCCCGCTGGACACGCCGGTGGCGGCGGCGAGCTGGGCGAGGGTCAGCCCGCGTTCCGTACGGAGCTGCCGGATCCTGGCACCGATCACCCGGCGATCCTATATGCCTTCAATCCCATTAAATCGGTATTGACCTGGTTAAAACTCCCCGGATAGGGTGCCCGAAATGTCACACCTGTTGAACCCCACCCAGTTCCGCGCCGAGTTCCCGTCCCTGGACGGCGCCGTGCACCTCGCGAGCTGCAGCCAGGGCGCGCTGTCGTCGCGGCTGGCGTACGCGCTGCAGGAGATCGGCCACTCGCTCCGCGAGGAGGGCGCCCCCTGGGGGACCTGGATGGGGCAGGTCGAGCGGGCCAGGGAGCGGTTCGCCCGGCTGATCGGCGCGGAGCCCGGCGAGGTGGCCGTGCTGTCGTGCGCGTCGGAGGCCGCGTTCCAGGCCGCCTCCTCGCTCGACTGGGCGCGGCGGCCCGGCATCGTCACGACCGACCTGGAGTTCCCGTCGATCGCGCACGTCTGGCTGGCCCAGCAGCAGCGCGGCGCCCAGGTCAGGGTGGTCGCCGACAGCGGTGAGCAGGTGGCGGCGGAGGCGTACGAGGAGCTGATCGACGAGAGCGCAGGCCTCGTGTCGGTGCCGCTGCACACCTACCGCAACGGCGCCCGCCTGCCGGTCGAGGACGTCGTACGGCTGGCGCACGAGCAGGGCGCCCGGGTCTTCGTGGACGCCTACCAGGGCGCCGGCGTCACCCCGATCGACGTGCGCCGGCTCGGTTGCGACTACCTGGTGTCCGGCTCGCTCAAATACCTGCTCGGCCTGCCCGGCATCGCCTTCCTCTATGTGCGCGGCGGGCTGGAGCAGCAGCGCGCGCCCGAGCTGACCGGCTGGTTCGGCCGTACGCAGCCGTTCGCGTTCGACCCCCGCCTGCTCGACTTCCCCGGCGACGCCCGCCGCTTCGAGACCGGCACGCCGCCCATCCCGTCCGCCTACGCGGCCAACGCCGGCTTCGACCTCATCGAGCGGATCGACCTGCACGACGTGCGCCGGCACGTGTCCGAACTGGTGGACGAACTCGCCGAGCGGCTGACGGCGGAGGGCGTGAAGGTGGCCTCGCCCGCCGGTGCGCGCGGCCCGCAGGTGGCCATCGCCGACGACGCCCCCGACCGGCTGGCCGCCGCGCTGGCCGAGCGGCGTATCTGGACGGCGCCCCGCGGCGACCTGCTGCGGCTGTCGTTCCACTACTACAACGACCGCTCCGACGTGGACGCGGCCGTCGCAGCCATCAGCTCCTACCGCAGGAGCTGACCACCCCCTTCGTCGAGAGGTACGCCGTGGACGAGAACGCATCCGGCCTGCAACGCCGGCTGACCGGGCGCCAGCTCACCATGATCGGGCTGGGCGGGGCCATCGGCACCGGGCTCTTCCTCGGCTCCAGCCTGGCGATCTCGCAGGCGGGCCCGGCGACGATCGTCGCGTACGTCATCTGCGCCGGCGTCGCCCTGGTGATCGGCTGGTCGCTGGCCGAGATGGTGGTGGTGCATCCTGAGGCGGGCGCGTTCGGGGTGATCGCGCATCGCTATCTGGGGCCGTGGGCCGGGTTCGTGGTCCGGTGGACGTACTGGACGATCCAGGTCATCGCGATCGGCGGTGAGGTCATCGCGGCCGGGATCTACGTGCAGTTCTGGTGGCCGTCGCTGCCGCTGTGGCTGCCCGTCGCGGTCTTCTCGGTGGTCGTGCTGGGGGTGAACGCGGCCGCCGTCCGGCTGTTCGGTGAGATCGAGTACTGGTTCGCGATGATCAAGGTGGTCGCGATCATCGTGTTCATCCTGCTCGGCCTGGTGCTGGTGACGGTCGGCCTGCCCAGCGCCGACGCCACGGGCCTGACCAACCTCACCGCCCACGACGGCTTCCTGCCCAACGGGATGAGCGGCCTGTTCCTCGCCATGGTGTTCGTCCTGTTCAGCTACATCGGCACCGAGGTCGTCTCGGTGACCGCCGCCGAGTCGGAGAACCCCGTACGCGACATCCCCCGCGCCGCCCGCCGCATGATCACCCGGCTCGCCCTCTTCTACGTGGTCGCCATCGCGATCGTGCTCACCGTGGTGCCGTGGACCACGACGGCCCAGGGCGGCTCGGTCACCGAGAGCCCGTTCGTCACCGTCTTCTCCGCCGCCGGGGTCCCCGCGGCGGCGACGGTGATGAACTTCGTCGTCCTGACCGCCGCCCTGTCCAGCGCCAACACGAACCTCTACCTGACCACCCGCATGATGCACTCCCTGGCCGCCAACGGTTACGCCCCCCGCTGGACCGGCCGCCTGAGCGCCGCCGGCGTCCCCCGCAACGCCCTCGCCCTGTCGGCGCTCGGCCTGGCGCTCGCGGCAGGCGTGTCGGCGGCCAGCGAAAGCGGCGCCTACCTGGCGTTGTTCGGCGTCTCGGTCTTCGGCGCCCTGGTGGTCTGGCTCCTCATCCTCGCCACCCACCACGCCTTCCGCCGCACCCGCACCGCCCAGGGCCTGCCACCCTCCCCGGTCCGTTTGTGGGGCGCCCCGGTCACGTCGGGCGTGGTGATGCTGTTCCTGGCCGCAGTGATCATCTCCACCCTGTTCATCGAGCCCCTGCGACCGGCATGGTGGGCAGGCATCCCGTTCTTCATCGTCGTCAGCATCGCGTACGCGGTGACCTCCCGCCGCGCTCGATCGGACGCAAGCCGCACCGGGTAAAGGTACTTCCACAAGCGGCCGGCGACTCCATGTCGAGAGCGAACAATCACTCGATCCGGGGCGCCGCCGCGACGATCGGCTCCGAGGGGGAGATCACGCTCCGGCGCGGCACCCGGACGGCGACCATCGGCCGGTGACCGGCCTCCTCCTGAACGCCGTCCGCCCGACGACATCGGGTAGAGTTTCTGGCATGCATTTGTACTTCCTCTGAGGACGACGCGGCTCGCCCCGCCCGCCACGGGCGCGGCTTGAGCGCTTCCGCGTCAGCTCTCACCTTTCAGGTCCCGCGCCGCCGCCGTGTGCCGCGCCGGGGCCTGCTTCCCGGAGGAAGTATGTCCATCGACATCGTGCTGCCCGCCCGTGCGCGGGCGCAGCTCAACGCCACCGGCCTGCACCTCGCCCGTGCCGGCCGGCCCGTCCTGTCCGGTGTGGACGTGACCGTCTCGGCCGGCGACCGGCTCGGCGTGGTCGGCGAGAACGGCCGTGGCAAGACCACGCTGCTGCAGGTGCTCGCGGGCACGCTCGCGCCCGACGCGGGCACCGTGCACCGCGTCGGCACCATAGGGGTGGCCGACCAGGAGATGCCGGTCGGCGACGACCGTGCCGTCGGCGACCTCATCGACGCCGAGCTCGCCCAGGTACGCGCGGCGCTGCGGGCCTTCGAGGCGGCCACGCTCGCGCTCGCCGAGGAGCGGCCGGGCGCCGAGCAGGCGTACGCCACGGCTCTGGAAGCCGCCGAGTCGCTCGGCGCGTGGGACGCCGACCGGCGTGTCGACGTCGCGCTCGCCGCGCTGAACGCCGTGAGCGACCGGGCCAGGCCGCTCGCCGGGCTGTCCGTCGGGCAGCGTTACCGGATCCGGCTGGCCTGCCTGCTCGGCGCCGGGCACGACCTACTGCTGCTCGACGAGCCCACCAACCACCTCGACGCCGCCGGGCTCGACCATCTGACCGCCGCACTGCGGGCCCATCCGGGCGGGCTGGTGCTGGTCAGCCATGACCGGGCGCTGCTGTCTGACGTGGTGACCACCGTGCTCGACCTCGACCCGACCAGCGACGGGCGGCCGCGCACCTATGGCGGCGGGTATGCCGGTTACCGCGAGGGCCGCAGGGCGGAACGCGAGCGGTGGGAGACGGCGTACCGTGACCAGCAGCTCGAACGCCGGCGGCTCGCGCAGGACCTGTCCGAGGCGCAGAACCGGCTGGTCACCGGCTGGCGTCCGGACAAGGGCACCGGCAAGCACACCCGCGCCACGCGGGCCCCGGCCCTGGTCCGCGCCGTGCATCGGCGGCAGGAGGCGCTGGAGGCGCAGGTGCTCGACGTACCGGTGCCGCCGCTGCGCTTCTCGATGCCGCACCTGGACGCCCCGCCCGGCGTCGCGCTGCTGCAAGCCACCGACGTGACGCTCGATCCCCGGCTCACCACGCCGCGGTCCCTGCTGCTGCGGTCCCACGACCGCCTGGTGGTCACCGGCCCGAACGGCTCCGGCAAGTCGACCCTCATGCACCTGCTCGCCGGGGAACTGGTCCCCGGCTCGGGGACCGTGCAGCGCGGGCGGGGCGTGCGGGCCGGGCTGCTCGGCCAGGAGTCGCCGCCGCCGTCCCGGCTGCGGGCTTTCGAGGTGTACGAGGCCGCGGTCGGCAGCTTGGTCACCTCAGGACGCCTTCCCGAGGCCGACATGGTCGGGCTCGGACGGCTCGGGCTACTGCCCGCCGAGGCGGCGCACCGGCCGGTCGCCGAGCTGTCGGTCGGGCAGCAGCGGCGTCTCGACCTGGCGATCCTGCTGGCCGGACGGCCTCACGTGGCGCTGCTCGACGAGCCCACCAATCACCTGTCCATGGCTCTGGTGGAGGAACTGACCCAGGCACTCGCCGGTACGGGCGCCGCCGTCGTCCTGGCCACCCACGACCGGCAGCTCCTCCGCGACACGGCCGCCTGGCCCCGTCTCCACCTGGACGGGTAGCGCCGGGGACCCCTCCCGGGGCGGGGTGGTTAACGTGACGAGACGTCTACGGAGAGGAGACGATGCCACCATGGCCCCGACCCACCCCCCGCCCTCCCCGCTCCCCGCCTCGCCCCCGCTCAGCCGGTCCACGTCCACGGCGCCTGCGCCCATGTCGTTCGTCGCCCCTCTCATACCGGTCCGGTATGGGCGGGTGCGTCGCGTACTGGCGGGGTGCGTGCTGGTGGGTGTGGTGGCGGGGTGCGGGGCGGCGGAGGAGCCGCCGGCCGCGGCCGCTCCCGCGAGCACGCCGGCCACCACCGCCCCGACCTCCGCCGCTCCGACCTCCGCCGCTCCGACCTCTGCTGCCGAGGCGTCCGCCACCCCGAGCGCGAGCCCCACGCCCTCGCCGTCCCCCTCTCCCACGAAGAAGCGCAAGGCCACCAGCCGGGTGAGGGACTGCTTCGACGGCGACTGCCTGCTGCGGGTGTCGAGGCCGGTCACCATCCGCCTCAACGCGAAGAAGTTCTACTACCGCCAGTTCCACATCCTGGACGTCGGCAAGAGCTCCATCACGTACCTGGTGGAGTATCCGCACGGCGGCGGCGCGCAGGCGACGCTGGGCAAGGGCGGCACTTCGAGCTTCGGGTTCCGCAAGCGGCCGACCGTGGAGGTGAGCCTGGTCTCCGTGAAGAAGGGCAGGGCGCTGGTGTCGATCACGGCGGGCAAGCCCGGCTGACCCACGGCGACACCGGTCGCCATCTGCAAAATGTGCTCAAGTTTCGCCTGATATCAGGTTCTTTGTCTCCTTTGAGGGCAGGCGGCGGGCGATGTCCCTCGCCTGCACAGACGCGGCCTCGGGGAAGGAAAACTTGATCATGGCGAACAAGATGCGAATCGCTTGTGCCCTGCTCGCCGGGTACTACCTCGGGCGACGGCGCAAGTTGCGCACGGCGGCGGTCCTCGTGGCGGCCGGGCTGGCTGGGAAGGCGTCCGGGAACGGCGGCGGGCTGCTGTCCCAAGGGCTCAAGACTCTGGGCTCGTCGGCCGACCTGGGCAAGTTGACCGAGCAGCTCCGTGGCGGCCTGCTGGAGGCGGGTAAGGCCGCGACCAGCAGGCAGATCGACTCGCTGAGCGACAAGCTGCACGAGCGCGCGGAATCGCTCAGGTCGCCGGGGGACGCCGAGGGCTCGGAGGAGCCTTCCGAGGCGACGGGCGACACCGCCTCCTCCAACGGCTCTCCCCAGAACGGGGCCTCACACGAGCCCCAGAACGGGGCTCACGACGGGCCACAGAACGGGGCCGAGAGCAGGGCCGAGAGCAGGGACGAGAGCAGGGACGAGAGCGGGGACGGCAACCAGGACGAGGCCGAGCGGGAGCCCGCCGGACCGGAGCGAGCGCGGCGGCAGTCCCGTGCCGTCCGGCGGACCTCCATGCGGAGGTGAGCACAGGTGGCTGAGGAAAACGCGAGACGGCACACGAGCGCGGCCCGCCCCACGGTCCGGCGGGTGACACCTACGGCGGGCAAGGCCGCGGGCGCGGGCAAACGAGCAGCCAGCAGCCTCGGCAAGGCCGCCGGCGCGGCGAAACGGGGCACCGGCGCCGCGAAGGACACCACCGGCGAGGCCACGGGCACAGCGGCAGGCGCGGGCTCGAAGGCGACCGGCACGGCGAAGCGCGCCACGCGCACGGCCACCGGCGCCGCGAAGCGGACGGCAGGCACCGCCACCAGCACCGCCACCAGCACCGCTTCGGGCGCCGCGAAGGGGGCCGGAGGCGCAGCCGAAGGTGTCACCGGCGCAGCGAAGACAGCGGGCGAAGCGACCGAGGGGGTCGCCAAGGGAGCCGGCGGAGCAGCCGAAGGAGTCACCGATGCCGCCAAGGGAGCCGGAGGCGTCACCGGTGCAGCCAAGGGGGTGACGGGTGTGGCCAAAGGAGCCGCAGGTGCCGCCAAGGGGGTCGCGGGCACGGCGGCGGGCGCGGTCAAGGGGGTCGGCAAGGAGTTCCTGGCCGCCCTGCCGACCGACCGGCTCGCCGGCGAGGCACGCAACCTCATGCACGCCGCGATCGGACGCGTGGTCTCGGCGGCGGGTGACAAGGTGGAGAGCCTCACCGGCCGCCTGACCGACTACGCGGAGCAAGGCGGTGGCAAGGGCCTGATAGGCGCGCTGACCGGCTCGGGCGGCTCGGGGGGCTCGGGCGGCTCAGACGATTCCGGCGACTCCGGTGGCGGCGGCAGCGTACTGGGCGGCGTGTTGAAGGGCGGCTTCAAGGGCGGCCTGCAGAGCATCATGCAGAAGATCACGGGAGGTGGTAAGGGCGGTAAGGGCGGCTTTGAGAAGGTCACCAACATCGTCGAGACGATCGACGTGGGTGCGCCGCGCCGCCTGGTGTACGACCAGTGGACGCAGTTCCAGGACTTCCCGACCTTCATGAAGAAAGTGGAGACGATCAAGCAGGAGGCCGACGAGAAGCTCACCTGGAAGGCGCAGGTCTTCTGGTCGCACCGAAGCTGGTCCGCGCAGATCATCGAGCAGATCCCCGACCAGCGCATCATCTGGCGCTCGGAGGGGCCGAAGGGTCACGTGGACGGCGCGGTGACGTTCCATGAGCTGAGCGACGACCTCACCCGGGTGCTGGTGGTGCTGGAGTACCACCCGCAGGGCCTGTTCGAGCGGACCGGCAACCTGTGGCGGGCGCAGGGCCGTCGCGTACGGCTGGAGCTCAAGCACTTCCGCCGCCACGTCATGTCGCACCTGCTGCTGCACCCGGAGGACGTCGGCGAAGGCTGGCGCGGCGAGATTCGCGACGGCGAGGTGGTCAAGGACCACGAGACGGCAATGGAGGAGGAACGCGCCGCCGAGGAGGAGGAAGAGGAACAGGAGGAGCACGAGGAGGAGGAAGAAGGCGAAGAGCCCGAAGAGGGCAAGGAAGCCGAAGAGGGCGAAGAGGAAGAGGGCGAAGAGCCCGAAGAGGGCGAGGAGGAAGAAGGCGAAGAGCCCGAAGAGGGCGAGGAAGCCGAAGAGGGCGAGGAAGCCGAAGAGGGCGAGGAAGCCGAAGAGGGCGAGGAAGCCGAAGAGGAGGAAGAGGAAGAAGGCGAGCAGCCAGGCCGTTGACAGGCGCCCGGCCCGAGCACGGAGCCGAGGCGAAGCGGCCCGTGCCACGGCTGGACGACCGGTCCGACCCACACCCATGATCGTGCCCGCCCCCGGCTCAGCGGCCCGGGGACGGGCACTCGGCTGTTCCGGAGGCCCAGGGCCCGGTCAACGGCCTGCGGAGGGAACGGTGGTGCGGGCGGCTCGCTTGCCGAGCGATCTGATCAGGTGGCCCCCCGCCGATCACCGTGGTCACCCCCCACGGACAGAGCGACCGGGGCGAGCAGGAGCTGGGGCATGCCGAGCGAGAGCGCGGCCAGCAGCAGGGCAAACAGCGCGATGACGGCGAAGGGCAGGGCGAGCTCTCAGCGCAACTGGTCGCGCAGCCACTTCGGGTGGGGGTTGACGTGCGGCTCGCCCGCAAGCACCACGGTCGGCACCGTCTCGTCGCCGCCGGTGATCGCGCGGACCGCCGCCGCGCCCTCCGGGTCGCGCCAGATGTCCACCCAGTACGCCCGCCGCGCCGCACGCCCCAGCCGGAGCCTGAGCCGCATGCAGTAGCGGCAGCCCGGCCGCCAGTAGACGACCGCCCGCCCGTCGGCGGCGCTGCGCCGCCGCGCCTCCCCGGCATCGAACGGCCTGGGGAACGCCAGCGGCGACAGCAGGAGGCCGAGCAGCGCGTACACCACGAGCACCACCACCGCCGGCACCAGATCGCCTTTCGTGACCTGCCAGGCCGCGATCGCCACCCCTAACGCCAGGAGCAGGCCCGGCACCTTCCATCTGCGGCTCACGGTTGAGCAAGCTATCGGAGCGCCCGCCGCGCCGATATCCCGGCCCCCGCCAGAGCGTGTCAGCCGGAGGGCCACCTCGGGGTGCCGGAGAGGTCGGTGAGCGCGTCCTCCACGGTGCCGGCCGCCTCGATCTCACCGCCGTCGTCGTCGGACGCCTGGGCGGCGTACTCCCCGTACACCACGATCATGCGCCCCTCCGCCACCCTGGCGTGCCGCGCGGCCGAGCGCAGGATGTCGCGCCCGTGCTCGTCGATCGCCGCGAGCGAGCGCAGGTCCACCGCGAGCAGCGGCGGTATCCGCGCCACCAGCGCGTTGACCAGGTATTGCTGCAGGACCAGGCACGCCACCCCCTCCAGCCGCCCGGTCAGGGACAGCAGGACGACCTGCCCGTGCCTGTCGAGCCGGATGTCGAAGTCCGGATCGCTCTCGTGGATGCCAGGTTCGGAGGGGTGCATGGGCGGATCCCGGTGACGACGACGGCATGACGGGTCTACGCCGACCAGACTTCCCGGCTCACCTGCTGCGACCATAACATTCCATTGCTCAATGCAACGATCCTGCGGTGCGGACCGTGACCTAAACGAAGCGCAAACCCTCGCCTCCACGGCGCTACCCTGGGCCTCGGGGACGGCGGCGGCACCGTCCTCAGGCCGGACGGAGGGATGGCCGAGGTGACCGAGACCGACCCGCACATCCATGTCGATCGCAAGGTGCTGCAGGCCGGCGCCGACTTCCGCAACGTGCTCGCCTCGACGCTGGGCGGCGTCCCCGACGCGCCCTCCGAGGTCACCACCGGCTGCGGCCTCAAGGTGCCGTACGCGATGACCTCGCCCCACCCCGAACGCGTCACCTGCCTGCCCTGCCGCGAACACGCCTGCCGCGAACACCTGAACTTCGCCGACCAGGTCGAACGCCTCGGCCGCCACCCCGGCACCGCCCTCCCAGGCGACCGGACAGCCGAAGTGGCTCAGTGGGCCCGCGACCGCGCCCGGAAATTCGCCTCCGGCTGAACCCCCGGCCCCGCCCCCGATCCTGGCGGCGACGGTGGTGGGGGCGTTGCGCTGGGAGTGAAGCGGGGCGGTCCTGACGCTCGCGGTGGGTCAGGATGAAGGGCATGCGAACACTTGTTTTGGGTGGCACGAGGTTCCTGTCCAAGGAGATCGCGCGGCAGGCGCGCGATCGCGGGCACGAGGTGGTGTGCGCGGCGCGCGGGCAGGCGGGTGACCCGCCGCCCGGAGTGGAGTTCATCCGGGTCGATCGCTCGGAGGACGGCGGGCTGGCTCCTCTGGAGGGGTCGTTCGACCTGGTCATCGACGTCGCCAGGCATCCGAGCCAGGTGCGCAGGTCGGTCGATGAGCTGGCGGGCCGCGCCGGTCACTGGACGCTGGTGTCCACCGTCAGCGTCTACCCCGACACCCGCGAAGTCACCCAGGTGCTGCACGAGCCGCTGGCGCCCGGCGCCGACGAGAGCGACGTGGCCAACTACGGGCCGGCGAAGGTGGCGTGCGAGCAGATCGTCGGCGACGCGGCGCTGATCGTCCGCGCCGGGCTGATCGTGGGCCCGGAGGATTCGTCCGACCGGTTCACCTACTGGGTCGACCGGCTGGCGCGCGGCGGGCGCGTGCTGGCGCCGGGCTCTCCCGGCGACCTGGTGCAGCTCGTGGACGTACGCGACCTCGCCGCCTGGACGCTCGACGCCGCCGAGAAAGGGCTCGCCGGGCCGTATGACGCGATGTCCAGCCCGTTCCCGAGGGGCGAGCTGCTCGCGGGCATCGCCGAAGGGCTGTCGGTGCGGCCCGAGCTGGTCTGGGCCGGGCAGGAGTTCCTCGCCGAGCACGACGTGAACGCCTGGATGGGGCCGCGTTCCCTGCCGCTGTGGGTGCCGCTGCCGGAATACGCCGGCTTCATGGCCCGCGACGTCTCGGCCGTCCTGGCCGCCGGCCTGCACATCCGCCCGATCGCCGACACGGCCCGCGACACCCTCACCTGGCTGCGTGACTCCGGCCACACGGTGACCCGCTCCGGCCTCACCCCCGAGGAGGAGGCCGAACTCCTCCGCCTCCTCGACTGATCCGCACTCCACTGACCAAAGGACATCTGCCCGCTCCTCCCCCGCCGGCGTGCCCCTTGCCTGGATGACGGGTGCGCCGAACGGCGCGGGAAGCCGGAAGGATCCGCGACGGATGGCGGGCGACCGGTCGCCGGCCGATCGTCAGGATGGCGGCATGAGCCGAGAACCGGAGACGTCCGTCCCGCTGATCGCCCAGCACGACTTGAGCGGCCCGGTCACCGCCCATGGGACCCGAGCGGACGTACAAGGGATGCGAACGAAGGTCCGACAGGCCAGAGGGGGTGTGCCAAAGGTCAGAGCGAGTGGGCGAGAAGCCGGGGCAGGTGTGCGAGAGGCCCGAGCGGATGGGCCGGAAGCTCGGGCGTATGGGCCGGAAGCTCGGGCCGATGGGCCGGAAGCTCGGGCCGCTGGGCGGCGGGCCGGGCGTCGGGTGCCTGGGGGCGGGCGGGAAGCGCCGACCGGGTCTGGGCTGGACGACGAGGGTGGTGTCCCGGTGGCGGTGACGCCGTTCGACCTGCTGATGTCGATCGTTCGCCTGAGCGCGAGCGGCGAGATCCACGCCGGCCGGAGAAGCGTCGATGGGGACGGCTGGCGGCTGCGGGTCTTACACGCGAAGACCGCCACCGACGTGCACGGCGGCCGCTGGGAGCTGCACCCGGAGGCCGACGAGCTCGTCTCCTGCATCGTCGGCAAGATCCGCCTCTACCTGCGCGGGGAAGGGCGGGGTGAGGAGGAGGTCAAGCTGTGTGCGGGCACCGCGGCGATCGTCCCGCGCGGCCGGCGCCACCGCATCGCCCTGGACATCCCGAGCATCATCCTGACCGCCACTCTCCCACCCGCCAACCGCCTGGACCAACCCGCCTGACATGCCGAGCAGCGGCCTGGACCGACGCGCCCGAAGCGACCAGTGACCAGTCCCACCGAAGGAGCAGCCGCAGGGCACGGCGCACCCGAGAAGTCACCAGGCGACCGCCCGGGCGAGAGGGGTCGCGTCGCCGGGCGCAAGTGGGGTGGTCAGGGTGATGGGGAGGTGGGGCATGAAGCGTGGCTCGGTGCCTGTGTGTTCCTGGGCGGCGTGGACGGTGAAGGGGTGGACGATGCAGGCGGCCGTACAGGGCGGTGGTCCGGCGTACACGTCGCCGTTTCGCGCTGCATCTGACCGTCGAGGACGGGCTGATCACGCGCTATCACATGTACGAGGACAGCCTGACGGTCACCCGCGCCCTCGACGGCGCGTGAACGCCCTGGACGCCCTGGACGCCTCAGTTCGATGCACTGGCGCACTGGCGCACTGCCCACTGGCGCGCTGGGCCCACTGCCGGACTGGCGTGCTGCCGGACTGGCGCGCTGCCGGACTGGCGCGCTGACGCCCGCCTGCGGCGCCTGGGCAGGGCGTTCGAGCGCGGCCCTCGCCAGGGCCTCCCGGCCGCACCCACCGCCCGCACCGGGTCAGGGGCCGGTGCGCAGCTGCTCGGCCGCCTCCTCGTAGGCCCGGGCGGCCCTGCGGAAGTAGTCGTAGAGCACGTCGAGCTGATCGTCGTTGTATCCGGCGAGGATGTCGCCGACCTCGCGCCGCGCGGCGGCCATGACCTGGTCGAGCTGGGCGGGCTTGCCGATGGGCTCGACGATGACCTTGCGCCGGTCGTCGGGGGCGGGCACGCGGCGCACGTAACCGGCCTGCTCGAGCCGGTCGATGAGCCGGGTGGTCGGCCCGGTGGTCAGGCCGGCGCGGGCGCCCAGCTCGCCCGGAGTCAGGGGGCCTGTCAGCTCAAGGATGTTGAGCGCGTACAGGTCTGTGGCGCCCAGGCCGCACGCGCGCGCACTGGCGTGGCCGTGCAGCAGGACGGCGCTGAGGTAGCGGCGGTAGACGCGGCCGGCGTCGGGGCGTTCGCGTGGGGTTGACACGGGCTCCCTCGATTCCTAATCTCTTCCTCAGTGAAGAGAAATCTTCAGAGAAGAAACTTCTCGGAAGAAGCTACCATGGGAGAGCCATGACCACCACTGCCGCCACCACTGCCGCCACCACTGCCGCCACCACTGCCGCCACCACCGACGTCACCACCGACGAGACCGCCATCCTGGGCGTGCTCCGGAGCAGCCAGGACGCCTGGAACCGCGGCGACGGCGCCGCCTACGGCGCCTGCTTCACCGCCGACGCCACCGATGTGACGTTCGCCGGCACGGTCTATCGGGGCGGCGCCGAGATCGGGCGCGCCCACCAGGCCCTGTTCGACAGCTACCTCAAGGGGACGTGCCTGGTCATGGAGATCCTCGACGTCCGCCGCTACGGCTCCGGCACGGCCGTCGTGGTCACCCGCGGCGAGGTCGTCAAGGGCACGCCGGGGAAGCTGGGCAAGCTGGCCACGTACACGCTGGTGCGCGACGACGCCGGCCTCTGGCGCATCGCCGCGGTGCAGAAGACCAAGCACAAGCCGCTGATGGAGGCGGTGTCCTTCAAGCTCCAGCCCGCCACCCGGCCCGCCGCCCAGGCGGCGGACGCGCGCTGAGCGGCGCGCGGTCAGGACGTGCGCTGAGCGGCGCGCAGTCAGGACGTGCGCCACACCCCGTTCAGCGGTACGCGGTGCACGATCAGCTTGCGGTGGCTGATGCGCCAGCCGTGCTCGCCGCGCACGACCGTGTCCTCGTACGTGAGGCTGCCGGTGGTGCCGTCGGCCCGGACGCCGAGGCCCTTCGAGCGCGCGTGCACGAGCCCGTCGGCCCGCTCCGCCAAAATGATGTTGGTGACATGGTGCCCGATCGGGTTCCCCTCGCCGAGGGCCAGGCCGGCCGCGGCCAGGGCCTCGACGCCGTGCAGTTCGCCGCCGCCCACGTCGCTCACGTCATAGACCACGTCGTCGGTGAACACCTCGCCGAACCGGTCGAGCTCGCCGCTGTCGCACAGGTGACCGTGCAGGTTGATCAGGTCGGTGATGGCGCAGCGGTCGTCGTGACTGAGGGGCATGGACGTCCTTTCCCGTGTACGGAACGCCGCCCCACTCTGCCACCTGGTCAGGCCGCGGTCACCCCGAGACCGGCCACCAGCTCGTCCGTGGTGAGGATGGCGTGGGCGTACGTGGGGCCGTTCAGCTCGTGGGCGGCGTGCATCATCTCGGGGCTGAACGCCGCCGTCGCGTCGCGCACCAGCGTGACGTGGTAGCCGAGCTCCATGGCGAAGCGGCCGGTCGACTCCAGGCAGGTGTTGGCCAGCACCCCGATCAGCACGACGTGGCTGATGCCGTGCTGCTTGAGCTGGAAGTCGAGGTCGGTGTTGGCGAAGCCGCTCTGCGCCCAGTGCTCGTGGACGACGATGTCGCCCGGCTGGGGCCCCAGATCGGGGTGGAACTCCCCGCCCCACGTCCCGCGCGCGAACGAGTGCCGCTCCATGATGCCGCGCTGGGTCGGGTTGGGGTGGTCCCAGCTCTCGTAGTCGCCGGGCTGCCAGCGGCGGTGCGGCACGATCAGCACCTGCACGCCGGCCCCGCGCGCGGCGGCGGTCACCGTGCGCAGGTGGTCCACCAGCCCCACCTTCGTGGCCACGGGCGCGAGCCTGGGCCACAGCTTGCCGCCCTCGGACATGAAGTCGTTGTACGGGTCCACCAGCAGGACCGCCGTGCGGCGGGGATCGTAGGTGCGGCTCACGGCGTGCTCCTCCGCGTACAAGGGACGGCGCAACAGCCCGCACCTACCCCGCTGACCCGCACGTCCGCCTCCCGTCCAGGTCAGCGTCGCGCCAAACCCCCTTGACCCGCGATCAGCCGAGCAGGATGTCCGTGGTCTGCGACGGTACGGCGTCCAGCGCGGCGAGGGTCTCCTCGTCGAAGGCGATGGCGCCGGCGGCGGCGTTCTCCTCCAGGTGGGCGGCCGTCGCGGTGCCGGGGATGAGCAGCACGTTCGGAGCGTGCCGCAGCAGCCAGGCCAGGCCGATCTGGGACGGAGTGCGCCCGAGCCGCGCGGCGGCCTCGGTCACGGCCGGCTGCTCCACCACCTTGGGCATGCCGGGGAACGCGCCCCCGAGCGGGAAGTACGGTACCCACGCGATGCCCTCGGCGGCGCAGAGCGCGAGCATCTCCTCGAAGTCCCGGCCGACGAGGCTGTAGGCGTTCTGCACGCAGGCGATGCCGGCCGGAAGCGCCCGGCGCAGCACGTCGAGCGAGACGGCGCTCAGCCCGATCGCGCCGATCTTGCCCTCGTCGCGCAGCTCGGTCATCACCGCGAGCTGGTCGTCGAGGTCCACCACCTGGGGGCCGGTGGCGCGGATGCCGGGGCCGACGTCGAGCCTGCGCAGGTTCACGACGGGGATGCGGTCGAGGCCGAGCGACTTCAGGTTCTCCTCGACGCTCGCGCGCAGTTCCCCGGGACGCTGGGCGGGGCGCAGCGGCAGGGGGCCGCCGGGGTCGCTGACGGCGCCGACCTTGCTGACGATCACCACGCCGTCCTCGGGGCGCAGCGCCTCGCGGAGCACGTCGTTGACGAAGCCGGCGCCGTAGAAGTCGGCGGTGTCGACGTGGTCGATGCCCAGCTCGACGGCGCGGCGCAGCAGCGCGACGGCGGCGGCGCGATCGTCGCGCAGGCGTTCGAGCTGCATGGCGCCGTAGCCGACGCGGGAGACGGTAAGGTCACCGAGCAGGCCGGGACCGCCGGGGCGCGGGGCTCCGGTGGCCGTGACGTCGGAGGAAGAGGTGCCAGTGGACATCAGGAGTACACCGTCCTTCGGACAATGACGACAGAAAGCGGAGGACCCTCCGCCACGAACGACCCTAGCACTATCGGAGGTGCCTCCGCTTTGGCTTCCCCGAGTTCTTCCGAACCTCCCGCCGCCGGACGGCCCGTTCGCGCGCACGCGCGGCGCAACCGCGAGAACCTGCTCGCCGTCGCCCGCGCCGCCTTCGCCACCGCCGACGGGCCCGTCTCGCTCGAAGGCATCGCCAAGCAGGCCGGAGTCGGCATCGGCACGCTCTATCGCCACTTCCCCACCAGGGAGGCGCTGGTCGAGGCCGTCTACTCGGCCGAGCTCGACGACGTGACCGGCTGCGTGCCCGCCCTGCTCGCCGAGCATCCGCCCGAGGTCGCGATACGGGTGTGGATGGAACGCTACGGCGCGTTCGTCTCGACCAAGCGGGCCATGCTCGACACGCTGCGCACCGGCTGGGCCTCAGGACGGCTCGCCACGCCCACCACCAGGGAACGCATCACCGCCGCGATCGGCGCGATCCTGGAGAGCGGGGCGCGGGCGGGCACGCTGCGCGGGGACGTCGAGGCCGACGACGTCACCTCGATGATCCTGGGCGTGTTCCTGTCCACGGCGGCCGGCGACACGTGGGACCGGATGGATCGCCTGTTCGACCTCCTCCTGGACGCCCTCCAGCCACGCCAGGGGTAACCGCCGCTTCGGCGGGCGTAGGTTCAGCCCCGGATGAGGGAGATGCCCTGCGGGAGGCCCGCGACCTGGGCCTTGCCCGATCCGTCCACCGCCACGTCCACGGAGGCGCCCGCCACCCGCAGCCCGCGCACCGACAGCGCACCGAGCGGGGCTCCGGGCAGCGGACGCAGGACCGCCCTGCCCGCCGGCACGTCGGGGTACAGGCCGGTGGCGGCGTGCAGAATCGCGATCGCGGCCGCCGCCGACCACGCCTGGGGACGACAAGCCGCCGGGTACGGCACCGGCCGCCCCATGAGCTCGCGGTCATCCCCCGCGTGCAGCTCAGGCAGCCGATACCCGAACGCCTCCGCCGCGGCGAGCAGCCCCTCGGCGAGCTCGGCGGCCAGCCCGCCGAGCTGGGTGGACAGGGCGGTGCGGGCGAGGGCGGTTATGACGATGGCGGTGTCGTGGGTCCAGACGGAGCCGCAGTGGTACGACAGAGGGCTGAAACCGGCGTCACCGCTCGACATCGTCCGCAGACCGAAGGCGCCTGACATCGCGGGGTCGCCCAGCACGGCGGCGATGCGGAGCTCTTCGTCGGGGGTGAGGATGCCGGTGCCGAGGAGGTGGCCGATGTTGCTGGTCAGGGCGTCCACCGGGCGTTTGTCCCGGTCGAGGGCCAGTGCCGGGTGGCCACCGTCCACCCAGAACGCCGCCCGGAACCGTTCGGCCAGCCGGCCCGCGTAGTCGCGCCACCGCTCGGCGCCGGGCCGTCCGTACGCGTCCAGCAGCGCCGCCCCGGCCATCGCGGCCTCGTACGCGTAGCCCTGGACCTCGACCAGGGCGATGGGCGGCTCGGCGCGGGAGCCGTCGTGGCAGCGCACGGCGTCGCCCGAGTCCTTCCAGCCCTGGTTGGCCAGGCCGCTCCCGCTGGTGTCGATGTACTCGAGGAACCCGTCCCCGTCCGCGTCGCCGTGGTCGGCGAGCCAGCCGAGCGCCGCCTCCATGGCGGGCAGCAGCGCGGCCACCTCGCCGTCGGGCAGGCCCCAGCGCCAGGCGTCGTGCAGGAGGGTGATCCAGAGGGGGGTGGCGTCGATGGTGCCGTAGTAGGCGGCGGGCAGGCGCAGCCGGTTGGCGTGAAGGGCGAACTCGTGGCGGCGCAGCTCGTGCATGATCTTGCCGGGCGCCTCCCCTGAGGCGGGGTCGAGCTTCGTGCCCTGGCGGCGGGCCAGCACGCGCAGGGTGCCCGCGGCCAGGTCGGTGCCGAGCGGGAGCAGCATGCGGGCGGCCCAGATGCTGTCGCGGCCGAACAGCGTCAGGAACCAGGGGACGCCCGCGCCCAGGAACGTGTCCTGCGGCGCGCCGGTCTCGGTGAGCCGCAGGGATTCCAGGTCGTCGAGGGACTGGCGGGCCAGGCGTACGAGGCGGGCGTCATCTGCCGAGACTTGCGGCCTGCTCCACTCGCGAGCCCCGGACGGCGCCGCGACCACCGCCTCCGGATCCCGCACATCAACCCACCACCGGAGAGTCACCCGCTCCCCCGGCTCAACGGCAACCCGCCAAAGCACCGTCTCCCCGCTCATCTCACCATCGGCCCGCACCCAGACCCGAATGCCCCTGTCCCCCCAAACCACGCCCTCACCCACCTCAACCCCGACGGAGGAGGAGGTCGTGGAGGAGGAGGCGGAGGGGTCGGGGGGTCCCGGCCTGATGGGGGCGAGGGGGGTGGTGGTGTCGCCGGATTTCACCGCCTCTATCGGGGCGAGGTCGCAGCCCAACCGAAGCGTGACCGTGCAGGTGACGGGGGTGGAGGCGGTGGAGGCGACGGTGATCTCCTCGGACATGGAGCCCGGCGTCACGTGGCGGACGCGGTCGATTCGCACCGTCGGGTCGGGGGTGGGGTCGCCGAGCCGGCGGGCCAGCGCGACGAAGCGGGAGACCCCGGGACCGAGTACGGCGTGCGCGACGGCCTCCGGCTCGCGGCCGTCGATCAGCAGCCCGGCCTGGGAGAGCACCCGCGCGTCCGCGTGGAAGAGCCCCTGCACACCGGCCGGCCTGATCTGGCCATCGGCGCCGCTGAGCGCGGTCGTCGGCGCCATGACGGTGCTGACGAGGTCGTGCAGCAGCGGTTGCAGCCGGTGGTCGTGCACGGTGAGGCCCCCTTGACACTCCGTTAACTTGAACGATCTAATCCTGGCATACATCATTTGGATCGATCAAACTCTCGGAAAGGTCATATATGGCGGCAAAGGTGACGATCGCCGATGTGGCGCGGCACGCCGGCGTGTCCCGCCAGACGGTGTCGAACGTCCTGAACTCCCCCGAGGTCGTCAAGGAGGAGACCCGGCGGCGCGTGCTCGCCGCCGTGGAGTCCCTCGGCTACCGGGTGAGCGCCGCCGCCAGGCAGATGCGGACCGGCCGGTCCAGGCTGCTCGCCGTACGGATCGAGACGACCCAGGACGGCATGAACGTCTTCGACCGCTTCCTGCACGGCCTCACCGAGTCGGCGGCCAGGTCCGGCTACCGCGTGCTGCTCTACACCGCCACCGGCGACGAGAACGAGATCGAGACGTTCGACCAGCTCCTCGGCGAGTTCGAGCCGGACGGTTTCGTGCTGACCAGCACCCACCACGGCGACCCGCGCGCGGCCTGGCTGGCCGAGCGGGACCTGCCGTTCGTCAGCTTCGGGCGGCCGTGGGGCGCCTCGGAGGCGACGCACCCCTGGGTGGACGTGGACGGCGCCGCCGGCACCGAGGCGGCCACCCGCCACCTGATCGACGCCGGCCACCGCAGGATCGGCTTCATCGGCTGGGAGCCCGGCTCCGGCGTGGGCGACGACCGCCGTACCGGCTGGTCGAGGACGCTCGGCGCGGAAGGGCTGGACACCGGCCTCGCGCTGGAGACGGACGGTTCGCCGGCCGCGGGCAGGGCCGCCGCGCTGGAGCTGGTGGAGCGGGGGGCCACCGCGCTGGTGGGCGTCAGCGACTCGGTGGCGCTCGGCGCGCTGCAGGTCACGCGGGCCGTCGTCGGGTTCGACGACACCCCGGTGGCCGCCGCCGTCGGGCTGACCAGCCTCGGCCAGCCGCTCGCCGAGGCCGCCGCGCGCTGCGTCGAGCTGCTGACCGACCGCCTGTCGGGCCGGCCCACCGCGTCTCATGTGCTGCTCAGTCCCACCCTGGTCATCCGGAAGGACCCCCGTCCATGAACAGACTCGTGATCCCCGTCGCGGCCGCCGTGCTCCTGTCCGCCACCGCCTGCGGCAGCGGCTTCGACGACCGGCAGGCGGCGCCGCGGCAGCAGAGCGGCGGCCCGGCCGAGCTGCAGGTCCTGATGGCCTCCTCCGGCGACGCCGAGACGAACGCGGTCAAGGAGGCGGCCGCGGCGTGGGCCAAGACCACCGGCGGCAGCGTCGTCGTCACCCCCGCCCAGGACATCCACCAGCAGCTCGGCCAGGCGCTGGCGGGCAGCAACCCGCCCGACGTGTTCTACGTGGACGCCGCCCGCTTCGCCGACTACGCCAGCGTCGGCGCGCTGGAGCCGTACGCCGACAAGATCTCCGACAGCGCGGACTTCTACCCGAGCCTGCGGGAGACGTTCACCTACGACGGCCGCTTCACCTGCGTGCCGAAGGACTTCTCCACGCTCGCCCTGATCGTCAACGACGACCTGTGGAAGAAGAACGGCCTCACCGAGGACGACATCCCGGCCACGTGGGACGAGCTGACCGCCGTCGCGAAGAAGATCAAGGGCGTGACGCCGCTGACGTTCAGCGACACGCGGGACCGGGTCGGCGCGTTCATGGTGCAGGCGGGCGGCTGGATCACCGATGGCGAGCAGGCCACCGGCGACAGCCCCGAGAACCTCAAGGCGCTCGAGTACGTCAAGGGCCTGCTCACCGGCGAGCAGGCCCAGTACGCCAAGGCGCTCGACGCCGAGTGGGGCGGCGAGGCGTTCGGCAAGGGCAAGGCGGCGATGACGATCGAGGGCAACTGGATCAAGGGCGCGATGCAGGCCGACTATCCGGGCGTCGCGTTCTCGGTGCACGAGCTGCCGGCCGGGCCGGAGGGCAAGGGCACGCTGTCGTTCAGCAACTGCTGGGGCATCGCCGCCAAGTCGAGGAACAAGGCCGCGGCGATCAGCTTCGTGGAGGCGATGACGAAGACCGACCAGCAGCTCGCCTTCGCCAAGGCGTTCGGCGTGATGCCGTCGAGGGCCTCGGCCAAGGACGCCTACCTCAAGGAGTTCCCGGGCGACGCCGCCTTCGTCAACGGCGCCGACTACGCCCAGGGCCCGGTGAACGCCCCCAAGATGGACAGTGTCCTGTCCGACTTCGACGCGAACCTGCAGCAGCTGGCCACCAAGGACCCGAAGGACATCCTGGCCCGGCTGCAGAAGAACACGCAGAGCGCGCTGGGCTGACCGCCATGCGCAGCCGTACCAGGGAGAACCTCGCGGGCTGGTTGTTCGTGGCGCCGGTCGTGGTGATCCTCGGGTTGTTCCTGCTGCTGCCCATCCTGATGGCGCTCTGGGTGAGCCTCACGGGGTGGAACGGGCAGGGCAGCCCGTTCCGGGCGGGCGTGCCGTTCGTCGGCACGGACAACTACGCCCGGCTGTTCACCGAGGACGGGCTGGCCCGCGAGGACTTCATGACCAGCATCCGCAACAACCTCTATTACGTGGCCGCGGTCGTGCCGCTGCAGACGGCGCTCGCGCTGTTCCTCGCGCTCGTGGTGAACAAGCGCAGGACGTTCTTCCGCACCGCCTTCTACTTCCCCTCGGTGACCAGCTCCGTGGCGATCAGCGTGGTGTTCCTGTTCATCTTCAGCAACTCGGGGGCGGTCAACCAGCTGCTCGCGTTCCTCGGCATCGACGGGCCGCAATGGTTCTCCGACCCGCGCGGCGTGATCCAGCTGCTGGTCGGCGACCCGCCGGCCGCGCTGACCGAGCACGGCCTGCTGGGGCTGACCTGGTGGGACTGGCTGTCGGGGCCGAGCGTGGCGATGTGCGCGATCATCGTGCTGGTGGTGTGGACGACGTCGGGGACGTTCATGCTGATGTTCCTCGCGGCGCTGCAGAACATCCCGAGGACGCTGGACGAGGCCGCCATGATCGACGGGGCCACCCGGGCGCAGCGGTTCTGGCGGGTGACGCTGCCGATGCTGAAGCCGGCCATGTTCCTGGTGCTGACTCTGGGGCTGATCGGCACGTGGCAGGTGTTCGACCAGATCTACGTGATGAGCCAGGGCGATCCGGCCAAGACCACGCTGACGCCGGCGTTCCTGTCGTACCGGACGGCCTTCCGCGACTTCGACTACGGCGCGGGCACGGCGATCTCGTTCGTGCTCTTCCTGATCATCGTGCTGCTGACGTTGTTCCAGCGGTGGGTCATGAGGGAGCGCAAGGCATGAGGCGCGTCGTCCTGATCGTCTTCTCGGTCGTCTTCATCTATCCGTTCGTCATCCAGGTCGCGAACTCCTTCAAGACCGATCCCGACGCCGCCGCCAACCCTTTGTCGCCGATCCCCCACCCGGCCACGCTGTCGGCCTTCGAGCGGGTCTTCCTCGGCACGGACCTGCCGATCTGGCTGGGCAACTCGCTGCTGGTGACCGTGGTGGTGACGCTGGGGCGGGTGCTGCTGGACTCGATGGCGGGCTACGCGCTGGCCCGGCTGCGTTTCCGGGGGCGGTCGGGGCTGTTCGCGGCGGTGATCGCGGTGATGGCAGTGCCGGGGGTGGTGCTGTTCATCCCGAAGTTCCTGGTGCTGAACCAGCTCGGTATGTACGACTCATACCTGGCGTTGATCCTGCCCCTCGTCGCGGACGCGACCGGCGTGTTCGTCATGAAGCAGTTCTTCGAGTCGGTGCCGCGCGGCGTCGAGGAGGCGGCCCGCATCGACGGCGCCGGCACGTTCCGGGTCTTCTGGTCGGTGGTGCTGCCGATGTCGCGGCCCGCGCTGATCACGCTGACGATCCTGTCGTTCCAGGGCTCGTGGAACGAGTTCCCGCACACGCTGGTGGCGGTGCAGGACCCGGCGTTGTTCACGCTGCCGCGTGGCCTGGCCGACCTGGTCAGCGGCTCGCTCGGCGGCGGCACCCAGTTCCCGCTGAAACTGGGCGCGGCCCTGCTCGCCACCATCCCGGTCGCCGTGATCTTCGTTCTCTTCCAGCGCCACTTCATCCGCGACGCCAACGAGGGCGCCGAGAAGGGTTAGATGCGCAAAGGGATTTGCGAAAATTTCTTGCGCAAATCCCTTTGCGCATCTACCGTGGGGGTATGGCCAGGAAGAACGTACGCCGCGTCAAGGATCTCGAGACGGTCAAGGCGCTCGGGCATCCGCTGCGCATGCGCCTCTACCGGGCGCTGATGGTGACCCAGCGCGCCACCGCCTCCCAGCTCGCCGAGCAGGTGGACGAGGCGGTGTCACTGGTCAGCTACCACCTGCGCAAGCTGGCCGCGCACGGGCTCATCGAGGAGGCCGAGCAGGGCAGTGCGGACGGGCGCGAGCGCTGGTGGCAGGCGGCGGTCAGCGGGGTCAGCACCGAGGACGTCGACTTCAGGGACGCCCCCGAGAGCGAGGGCGCCTACGTCGCCCTGTCCCGGCTGGCGGCCAGGCAGCGCCACGAGCTGTACCAGAGCTACCTCGACACCAAGTCCGCCTGGCCCGACGAGTGGCGCGACGCCTCGTTCAACTCCGAGTACCTGCTCTCGCTCACCCCTCAGGAGCTCGTCGGGCTCAGGACGGAGATGAACGAGCTGCTCAAGAAGTGGGAGGCGCGCAGTGACGCCGCCCGTGAGGCCGGCGAGCGCGAAGGTCGCGAGCACGTCGCCGTGCACACGGCGGGCTTCCCGTTCCGCCCCTGACGACGACCCCGGAGGTCGCCATGCATCCAGACCTGTATCTGTACGTAGAGCGAGTACGCGCCCGCGAACTGCGCCAGGAAGCCGAGCGGCACCGCCTGGCCGGATCCCCCTCCGCCACCGGAGCCCTGGAGGAGCGGCTCGGATGGGTGCTCGTGCGCGCGGGGCTGCGGCTGCTGGAGCGCCACGCGCCCGCCCCGTACTGATCCCCCGCCGGTCAGCGTTCGCGCAGGCCGGCGATGAGGAGGGCGACCATGCGGCGGGCGTCGTAGGCGCCCTCCTTGCCGGCGCCGACGCAGAGGTTGCCGACGCCGCGCATGAAGCTGAGAGCGTCCATGCCGGGCTCGATCTGGCCGGCGTCGGCGGCGGCCTCCAGCAGGCGGGCGCAGACCGGGACGAGCCGGTCGATGAAGTACGCGTGCAGCGACTGGAACGAGGCGTCCTCCGACTGCATCGCCTCGGCCAGACCGTGCTTGGTGACCAGGAAGTCCACGAAGAGGTTGATCCAGTTCGCCAGCGCGTCGTACGGCGTGGGCCCGGCCGCCAGCAGGTCGGGCCCCGCCGCCGCGCACGCCTCCACCTGGTGCCGGTAGACCGCCACGATGAGGTCGGCGCGCGTCGGGAAGTGCCGGTAGATGGTGCCGACGCCGACCCCCGCCCTGGCGGCGATCTCGCGCACGGGCACGTCGACCCCTGAGGCGACGAAGGCCGCGGCGGCCGCGTCGAGCAGCGCCTTCTCATTCCGTCTCGCGTCGGCCCGCTTCTTCGGGGCTGCCTGTGACCCGGCCACTGTGCTGCTACCTCCACCATGCCGCTAGACAAACGGAACAGCGTTCCGTATCGTGTTTAACGGAACGCGGATCCGCTTTCAGGATGCCAGAAGCGCGGCCGCCGGACAAAGCCGCCGCGCACGTGGAGGAGACATGACCATGCAGTACCGCGCCCTGGGCCGCACCGGCGTCCAGGTCAGCACGCTCGCGCTCGGCGCGATGAACTTCGGCGCCATCGGCCGCACCACCCAGGACGAGGCCACCGCCATCATCGATGCCGCGCTGGAGGCCGGCGTCAACGTCATCGACACCGCCGACTGGTACAGCGGCGGCCAGTCGGAGGAGATCGTCGGCAAGGCCATCGCCGGCCGCCGCGACGACATCGTGCTGGCCACCAAGGCCACCATGCCGATGAGCGAGGCGCCGAACCACCAGGGCGGCTCGCGCCGCTGGATCGTCAGGGCGCTGGACGACAGCCTGCGCCGCCTCGGCGTGGACCACGTCGACCTGTACCAGATGCACCGGTGGGACCCCACGACCAGCGACGAGGAGACGCTGTCGGCGCTGACCGACCTGCAGCGGGCGGGCAAGATCCGCTACTTCGGCAGCTCGACGTTCCCCGCGTACCGGATCGTGCAGGCCCAGTGGGCCGCCCGCGAGCACCACCTCAGCCGGTACGTCACCGAGCAGCCCAGCTACTCGATCCTGCAGCGCGGCATCGAGGCCGACGTCCTGCCCGTCGCGCAGGAGTACGGGCTCGGCGTGCTGGTGTGGAGCCCGCTGGCCTCGGGGTGGCTGTCGGGCGCGATCCGCGCGGGCCGCGCGGCGGACACGCACCGCTCGTCGGTGCTGCCGGAGCGCTTCGACCCGGCGCTGCCGTACAACAGGGCCCGGCTGGAGGCGGTCGAGCGGCTGGCCGGGGTCGCCGACGCGGCGGGCCTGACGCTGATCCAGCTCGCGCTCGGCTTCGTGACCGCGCACCCCGGCGTGACCGGCGCGCTCATCGGCCCGCGCACGTTGGAGCACCTGAAGGCGCAGCTCGACGCGGCGCGGACCGTGCTGTCGCAGGACGTCCTGGACGCCGTCGACGAGATCGTCGCGCCGGGCACCGACCTGGCCGCGCACGAGAAGTTCGACACCCCGCCCGCGCTGCTCGACCCGTCCCTGCGACGCCGATGAGCAGCCACGGGAACCGGACGCGGTTCGGCATCATGACCGCTCCCATGCAGGTCGGCTACGAGGACGTCCTGCGGGTCTGGCGGGAGGCCGACGACGTGCCGGAGATCGAGCACGCCTGGCTGTTCGACCACCTGCTGCCCATCCAGGGCGACATCAACGGGCCGATCCACGAGGGCTGGACGCTGCTGTCGGCGCTCGCCGCCCAGACTCACCGGCTGCGCCTCGGCCTGCTGGTGACCAGCAACAGGTTCCGCCCGCCGGCCGTCCTGGCCAGGATCGCCGCGACCGTGGACATCGTGTCGGGCGGCCGGCTCGACTTCGGCATCGGCGCGGGCTCGCGGCCCGGCCATCCGCTGGCCCGCCGCGAGTACGAGGCGCACGGCCTGCCCTTCCACGACTTCCGTCACTCCGTGGAGAGCCTGGCCGAGGCGTGCACGGTGATCCGGCGGATGTGGAGCGAGAGCGAGCCGTTCGACTTCCACGGCTCGCACGTCACGCTGACCGGGGCGTACTGCAATCCGAAGCCCGTGCAGCGCCCGCACCCGCCGATGCTGCTCGGCGGGCGTTCTGCGGCGCTGCTGCGGGTGGCCGCCGAGCACGCCGACCTGTGGAACATCCCCGGCGGCGACATCGACGACGTCGTCCGCCGCAGCGCCCTGCTCGACCGCTACTGCGCGGAGGTCGGCCGCGACCCGGCCGCGATCACCCGCTCGATCCACCTGCCGGTCTCCTACGACCGGCCCGGCGCCACCAGGCAGGCCATCGGCGAGGCGGTGGCCGCGGGCTTCCACCACGTGGTGCTCGGGCTGCCGGCGCCGTACCCGGAGAAGGTGGCCCGCTGGGTGGCGGACGAGCTGATCACGCCCTCGCTCTGACGGCTCAGCCGGGTTCGTGCTCGCCGGCCAGCGGCAGCCGCAGGACGAAGCAGGGGCCGCGCGGGCTGTCCTCGATGGTCAGGTCGCCCTCGTGCGCCTGGGCGATCGCGCGGGAGATGGCCAGGCCGAGCCCGCTGCCCGCGGGGTCGCGCTTGCGGCCGGCGGCCAGCCGGACGAAGGGCTGGAAGACCTGCTCGCGCTCCTCTGGCGCGATGCCCTCGCCGTCGTCCCAGACGCTCAGCACGGCCTCGTCGTCCTCACGGGCGACGCTCACCTCGATCGCGCCGCGGGTGTGCCGCTGGGCGTTGACCAGCAGGTTCGTCAGCACCTCCGTGAGCTGGGTCCTGTTGCCCCACACGCGGGGCGAGTCGTGGACGACCAGCACGGGCCGGCAGGGGCCCGGCAGACTCCCGGCCTCCTCGCGGACGAGGTGGCCCAGGTCGACCCGCTCGGCCTGCTGCGGCGACGACGTGCGGATCCGGGTGAGCAGCAGCATCTCGTCGATGATCCGCTGGAGGCGGTCCACGCTGCCGAGCGCCCCCCTGATCGTCTCCTCACGATCGGCGTCGGGGTACGTCACCGCCTCCTCCAGCCGCATGCGCAGCCCCGCCAGCGGGGTGCGCAGCTCGTGGGAGACCATCGAGGAGTAGTGGCGCTGCTGGCTGACCGCCTCCTGGAGCCTGGCCAGGGTCCTGTTCACGGTACGCGCGAGTGAGGCGATCGCGTCGTCGCCCGGCGGCGCCGGCACCCGCAGGCCGAGGTCGGTGACGGTGATCTCGGCGATCCTGGCCCGCATCTCCTCGACCGGGCGCAGCGTGCGGCGGATGAGGAGGGCGGCCAGGCCGGTCAGCAGCGTGGTGCCGGTGAGGACGGCGGCGGCCAGGCCCAGCTCCAGATCCCAGCCGGCCAGGAGGGCGGGCTCGGGGCGGCCGGCGTACACGACGTGGGAGGCGCCGCCCCACAGCTCCTCCTCCTGCGGCGACGGCCGGTAGGCGGTGAACATGACGCAGCCGTCCCGCGTGCACTCCTTGCCGTGCTGGATGCGGTCGTCGGAGTTCGGCCACAAGGTGCTCATGGGCGGGCGGCCCTCGGCGTCGCGGCTGGCCTGCACGACGTGGCCGGTGGCGTCCACGAGCTGGAACAGGCTGACCTCGGGCGTGGTCACGGGCTGCGGGGTCGAGGTGCCCATGGCGCCGATCCACTCGGTGGCCGCGCGCTGAGTGCTCGCGTACACCTCGCGCTCGATCCTGCCGCGGACGATCAGGTCCACGGCGACGGCCACCCCCGTGAGGCTCGCCAGCGACAACAGGGCGGTCACCAGGACGAGGCGGGCCTGCACCGAGAGGCGGCCGGGACGCAGGAGCCCCGGCGTCAGGGGCCCCGGACGATGGGGCATCGTCCACCTCCCCGCTCGCCTCACTCCTCAGTGGCCATGTTTCCAACTAGGGGTTCACGGGGAGCCAATGGCTTTGCAAGCGGCGGGTCATAGGTGTCGAAATCGGGTCAACGCACGTCGTGCACCAGCCGCCCGCCCACCGCCGTGGCGATCACGGTGATGTCCCTGATCGTGGCCGGATCGACGGCCAGCAGGTCGTCGGAGAGCACCGCGAAGTCCGCCAGCCTGCCCCGGCCGAGCGTGCCCTTGAGGTGCTCCTCGTGCACCGCGTACGCCGAGCCCTCGGTGTACGCGCGCAGCGCCTGTTCGGGCGTCAGCGCCTCCTCCGGGTTGAACGGCCGCCCGCCCGCCGTGAGCTGGTTGACCAGGTCGTGGATGCCGAGCAGCGGCGCGCCCGCCACCACGGGGCAGTCGGAGCTGCCCGGCAGCACGATGCCCGCCTCCAGGAACGAGCGCTGCCGGTAGCAGCCGCGGGCCCGCTCGGGGCCGAGCGCGTCCAGCATGCCGTCGCCGATCTCGGAGATGAACCGGCCCTGCGGCACCGGGATGACGCCCAGCTCGGCGAGCCTGGCGACCTGGGCGTCGCTGGTGACCGCGCAGTGCTCGATGCGGTGCCTGGCGCCGGGGCGCGGCGTGCGGGCCTGGGCTTCGGCGTAGGCGTCGAGCACGACGTCCACGGCGGCGTCGCCGATGGCGTGGGTGGCGATCTGCCAGCCGGAGTCGTGGGCGCGCAGGATGAAGCCGCGCAGCGTCGCAGCCTCCTCCTGCAGGAAGCCCCGGTTGCCCGGCTCGCCCGCGTAGTCGCAGCACATGGCGGCGGTGCGGCCGATCAGCGAGCCGTCGGAGAACAGCTTGACCGGCCCGATCCGCAGCCACTCGTCGCCGAACCCGGAGCGTACGCCGAGGTCGAGCCCGAACTCGGCGTCCACGTCGTGCAGGTTGGGCGAGCCCGGCATGAGCGTGGCCCGCTGCGGGAGCAGGCCGCGCCGGATCGCGTCCTGGAAGCCGGCCACGTCCCAGCGGCCGTTGCCGGCCAGCCCGACGCCCACGCCCGGCTCGGTGAAGCTGGTCAGTCCCTCGGCGGCGGCGGCCCGGCCGGCCAGCGCGATGCCCTCCACGAACTCCTCGTGCGCGAGCGGCCGCAGCACCCGCAGCGCGAGGTCCTGGGCCTGCTCGGCGAGCAGCCCCGTGGGCAGCCCGCGCTCGTCGCGGCCCACGAAGCCGCCGGGCACGTCGGGCACGTCCTCAAGGGAGGGGAAGCCCATGAGCGCGAACGCCGCCGTACTGGCGACGCCCATGTGGCCCGAGGTGTGCTGGAGCCAGACAGGGCGGCCTCCCGCGGCCTTGTCGAGCGCCTCGCGGTCGGGATGGGCGCCGCCCAGCTTGTTCTGGTCGTAGCCGCCGCCGCGGATCCACGCGCCGGCGGGGAACTCGGCGGCGCGCTCGGCGACCCGTGCGTACAGCTCGTCGAGGCTGGTCACGCGCACGTCCAGCTCGCGCAGCCGCTGGCCGCGCATGCTGAGGTGGTGGTGGGCGTCGTTGAAGCCGGGCACGACGGGAGCGCCGCCGAGGTCCACGACCGTCCCGGCGCTCGCGCCATCGAGCTCCTCGTCCAGCCCGGCGATCCGGCCGTGCAGCACACCCAGGCGGGTGGCGTACGGCCGGTCGCGGTCGAGCGTGGTGAAGCGGCCGTTGACGAACAGCGTGTCGAGACGCATCAGACCTCCAGGGGTTCCCGCGCGGCCGCCGCGCTCCTGCGCTGCAGGGCGGCCACGCAGGCCATGGTGAGCAGGATGATGACCAGGTACTGGGCGACGACCGACCAGATGGTGCCGGTCGAGGTGAGCAGCGCCTGCGCGATCATCGGGGCGGTGCCGCCGATGAGGGCGCCGCACAGCTGGTACGCCAGCGAGATCCCGGTGTAGCGGACCCGCGCCGGGAACGCCTCGGCGAGGAACCCGGCCAGCGCCGCGTACGACATGCCGCCGAAGACGATGCTCAGCGCCAGGCCCAGCGTGGCGAGGACCGGCGAGCCGGTGCCGACCATGGCGAAGGTGATCGGCGTGCACACGATGAGCGCGGTGAATGCGATCAGCATGAAGCGGGCGGCGCCGTAGCGCTGGCCGAGCACCGCGCCGAGCGGCTGGGTGACGAACTGGGTGATCGCCACGATGAGCAGCACGTCCAGCATCGTGCTCTGGGCGATGCCGAGGTCGGTGGTGGCCCAGGACAGGATGAAGGTGTTGGTGAAGTACGCCGACGCGATGCCGACGCCGCTCGCGCCGATGCCGAGCAGCACCAGCGGCCACGCCGTGCGGAAGACCTCGGCGACCGGCAGCTTGGCCACCTCGCGCCGCTCCTGCATGCGGGTGAACTCCGGCGACTCCTCCACCCGCAGCCGGATGACCAGGCCCACCACCAGCAGCACGGCGGAGCACAGGAACGGGATGCGCCAGCCGTAGGACAGGAACGCGTCCTCGGGCAGCGTGCTGACCAGCGCGAACATGCCGGTGGCGAGGATCGAGCCGGCGGGCGAGCCCTGCTGGGCGAAGGCGGCGTAGAAGATGCGCTTGGGCCCCGCGTGCTCGGCGGCGATCAGCACCGCGCCGCCCCACTCGCCGCCGACCGCGATGCCCTGCACCAGCCGCAGCGTCGCGAGCAGCACCGGCGCCAGCATGCCGACCTGCGCGTACGTGGGCAGCACGCCGACCAGCGTGGTGGCCCCGCCCATCAGCAGCAGGGTGACGACGAGCGTGCGCTTGCGGCCGATGCGGTCGCCGAGGTGGCCGAAGACGACGCCGCCGAGCGGCCTGGCCAGGAACCCGACCCAGAAGGTGGCGAAGGAGGCCATGACGCCGGCGGCGGGGCTGACGTCGGGGAAGAACAGCCTGCTGAAGACGAGGGCGGAGGCGGTGCCGTAGATGTAGAAGTCGTACCACTCGATGGAGGTGCCGACGAAGGACGCGATGCCCGCGCCGCGGGCGGTGGTGGAGCTCATACGGGGGGGATTCCTAAGCGAAGTGGTGGAGCTGGGCGAGCGGCACCTCGGTGGCGGGGGCCATGCTCGCCGCGGTGCCGTCCACGAGGACGGGCCCGGGTTCGCGCGGCACCTCGACCCGAGGAGTCGCCATATTTCGGCACATGTCGTGTCGGGTGAGGCCGCGGGCGTGCCGGATCGCCGCGTACCGCAGACCGCGCGGCAGGGCGTCCCTGCTGTCGGCCGAGTCGAGCGCGTCGTGCGCGACGAAGATCCGCGACAGCAGCGCGGGCGCGTCGCCGAGGCCGCCGAAGTACGGCCGGTAGACGCGCGGCTGGGTGAGCCGGGTGGAGCCCGACCCGCTGCCGGAGACGCCGTGCGCGACGAAACCACCCTTGATCACCAGCTCGGGCTTGCTGCCGAACCATCCCGGCTGCCAGAGCACGATGTCGGCGAGGCGGCCGGGCCGCAGCGTGCCGACCTCGTGGGCCAGGCCGTGCGCGACGGCCGGGTTGACGGTCAGCTTGGCCAGGTAGCGCAGGATCCGCGTGTTGTCTCCCACCGCTTCGCCGGCCCCGGCGGCCAGGGCGTTGAGGTGGGCGACCTGCCACGTGCGCCGCACGGTCTCGGCCACCCGGCCCATCCCCATCGAGTCGGAGTTGACGATGCTGATCGCGCCGAGGTCGTGCAGCACGTTCTCGGCCGCGATGCCGTGCTCCCTGACCCGGCTGCGGGTCACCGCCACGTCGCTGTCGATGTGGTGGTTCTGCCGGTGCACGGTCATCGTCATCGGGAACAGCTCGCCCGCGGTGTTCGTGGTGTAGGGCAGCGTGGGGGTGGTGGAGGAGGGCAGCACGTGCGGCTCGGAGAGGATCTCCAGCAGGTCGGGATGCCCGCCGCCGCCCTCCACGTGGTACGCGTGCACGGTGCGCCCGCGCGTCGCCGCCACCGTGTCGGCCAGGTAGCCCGACTCGTTCATGGAGTCCGAGTGCAGCGCCACCGGCAGGTCCGCCTGCTCGGCCACGCCGAGGCAGGTGTCGATGACCCGCGGCGTCGCCCCGAAGTCCTCGTGGATCTTGAAGCCGCCGGCGCCCGCCAGCACCGCCTCCTCCAGCAGCCGCTGCGAGCTGGACGAGCCCCTGGCCAGGAACGCCACGTTGAGCGGGGTGCCGCGCCAGGCGGCCATCAGCGTGTGCAGGTTGTGCGCCGGGTTGACGCCGACGTCCCAGACGCCGCCGAGTCCCATGCCGACCACGGTCGTCACGCCGGAGGCCAGCGCGGCGGGCGCGATCTCCGGCGAGGACAGGTGCACGTGCGAGTCCACGACGCCGGGCGTGGCGATCAGGCCCTCCCCCGGCACGATGGCCGTGTGCGAGTCGATGATCGCGCCCTCGACCGGCACGACCCGGCCGTCCTTGACGCCGATGTGCGTCTTGCGCACGCCGAGCACCGGGTCCATCAGCACGACCCCGGCGACCACCAGGTCCAGCGCGGACTCGCGGTCGCCGCGCGGGCTGGCCAGCAGCCCGTCGCGCAGCGTCTTGCCGCAGCCGCCGAGCAGCTCGTCGCCGTGCGGCACGTCGTCGGCCTCCACCTCGGCCCACAGGCAGGTGTCGCCGAGCCTGATCAGGTCACCGGTGGTCGGGCCGTAGATCGCGTTGTACGTCTCGTGCCTCATGACGTGATGACCTCCACCTCGACGGTCTCGCCCGGCGGGAAGACGGTGGCCGTACCGGCGGGGATGGCGAGCCTGAGCCCCTCCGGCTCCCTGTCGAAGGACAGCGCCGCGTTGACCTCGCCCAGCGGGAAGTGCGAGGAGACGTAGACCGTGCGCTCGCCCCGGTTGGTGACGCGCAGGGTGCCGCGCTCGCGACCGGCGTTCAGCTCGACCTCGCGCGGCAGCGGCCGGACCGCGCCGGGTCCGTCCTGCTCCGGCGGGCCGATCGGGGCGTCCACGGCCACCAGCGCGGTGCCGTTCGGGAACAGGGCCTCGACCTGGACGTGGGTGACGAGCGCGGGGACGCCGTCCATCACGTCGCCCGGGCCGAGCACGGCCTTGGCGCCCTCGATGACCTCGGGCAGCGTGGCGCCGTCCCAGGCCAGTTCGAGTATCTCGTCGCAGATCAGGGCGATGGCCTCGGGGGCGTTGAGCCTGCGCCCTCGGGCGCGGCGGCGGCGGGCGAGCTCGGCGAGCGTGAAGATGGTCAGCCGCTCCTGCTCGCGAGGTGTCAGATGCAACGTCCAACCTCCCTTTCGCTCACGCTATGGCGAGGTCAGGGGGCCGACCAACGGCGATACGGTGCGTAAATGCGCGGCTAGATTGTGCATGTGACCAATGACGTGCTGGTCCGGCTGGCCAGGCGGTGCCTGGAGAGCTACGAGGACCTCATCGACGACTGGGCCGAGCAGGTCATGGCGATGGAGCCGTACGCGCGGGGCCTGGTCAGCCGCGAGGAGGTGCGCGAGGGGGCCAGGGTCGGGTTCGAGCTGATCCTGCGCCACCTGGCCGAGGGCAGGGTGCCGCCCGAGCAGCGCCCGCACTCCGAAAAGCTGGGCGAGCGGCGGGCCGGGCAGGGCGTGCCGCTGGAGTCGCTGCTGGCGGCGGCCCGGCTGGACGCCCGCGCGCTGTGGCACGGGCTCGTCGGGCTGGCCGCGCCCGGGGACGTCCCGGCGCTGCTCGAAGGGGCCAACCTGGTGTGGGAGGCGGTCGAGCAGCACAACACCGGCCTCATGACCGGCTACCAGCGGGCCGTGCTGGAGATGGGCAGGCAGCAGGAGGACGAGCGGCGCACGTGGTTCGCCCGGCTGATGGACAACGACGGGCGCAACCCCGACGTGGTCCGCGACGTGGGGCGGGTGCTCGGCTTCGACGTGCCCGCGCCGTTCGTGGCCGTCGTGGCGGCGCCCGCGTCGGGGGCGGCGCTGCGGGTGGCGGCGGGCGGGATGAGCGGGCTCGGGCTGCGTACGCACCGTCACGAGTCGCCGTCGGGCGACATCCTCGTCGTGCAACTGCCCTCCCGGGTGCCCGACCCGGAACGCCTGGTGCTCGACGCGCTCGCGCACGTGGCGTGCGGCCTGTCGCCGCGGGTGACGGGGCTGGCCCGGGTGCCCCACGCGGTGCGCCTGGCCTCGGCCACGGTCAGGGCCGGCGGCGCGGCGCCCGCGGGGCCGATGCGGCTGGAGGACCGGTGGCTGGAGGTGTTCGTCGCGCACAGCCCCGAGCTGGCCGCCGAGCTGGCGGAGCGGGTGCTGGGCCCGCTGGAGTCGATCGGCGCGGTGGAGCGGAAGCGGCTGCTGGAGACCGTACGCGTGCATCTGGCGGGCGACGGCTCGATCGCCGACACGGCCGCGGCGCTCTACTGCCACCGCAACACCGTCCAGCACCGCTTCGCCCGCTTCCGTGAGCTGACCGGCCGCGACGTGCGCGTGCCGGGGGACGCCGCCGTGGTGGCGCTGGCGCTGCGCGTCCGGGTGTGAGCGCATGAGAAGGGCCGGTCACACGGGCCGGCCCAGGTCTCATCGCCTCCTCGTCATGCTCATGCCGAGCGCGACCAGGCCGCAGATGAGGATGATCGCGCCGACGATCACGTTAGTGGTGATCGTGGTCGGCGTGTCCGCCTCCCCCCTGATCAGCCAGGGCGCCAGGATGGTCCACAGCCCGATGAGGGGCGCGACCCACGCGATCCCGTGCGTGCGCCCGTACGCCGAGCTGAAGCCCAGCGCGAGCACGGCCACGGCCAGCCCCGTAATCAGGTTGTTCATGGTCAATGACGTTATGCCGGTGAATCCGATGATCCACGGCGACAGCGCCAGGAACAGCCCGGCCACCAAGGTCAGCCCGTCCGCCAGCTGAACGGCCGGCTTGGCCGCGGCCACATCGTACTTCTCGCGCATGCTGATGATGTCGGGATGCCGCTCCATTTCGCGGGTCATCAGGGACATCACCTCCCCCGTTGCGAGCGGCGGGAGCCCTTCCCGTCGCCGCTCCCCACTACCCGGATTGAGGCCGGTCATACCTGCGGTTTGCCTGGTCAGAGGGTGGGAAACGACAAGGAGCCGACAGGAGGGGGGCGCTCGTGACAGCGGTCGACGCCATCGGGGGACACGCCCGTGAGAGAACCGGCGGGCCGGCGCCCGCGCTGCCCGCGCCGCGCGGGCCCGTCACCGCGCTGCTGTTCCGCCGCTTGGCCGGGGCACCCGACGGGCGGGCGCTGCACCTCGACGTGACCGGCGCCGACCTCGGCGACGCCGACTTCCAGCTCGCCCTGTTCGCCTGTTACGAGCTGCACTACCGGGGGTTCGCCGGGGTGGACGAGCGCTGGGAGTGGGATCCCGCGCTGCTGGCCGCCCGGGCCGTGCTGGAACGGCACTTCGAGGAACTGCTGGCGCGCGACGTCCCCATGCCGCCTCTGGAGGGGCCGCGGGACGTGCGGCGGGTGCTCACCGCGCTCGCCGCCGACGATCGCGGGCCGTCGGTGGCGGCGTTCCTGGCGCAGCGGGCCGGCCGCGAGCAGTTCCGCGAGTTCGTCGTGCACCGCTCGATCTACCACCTCAAGGAGGCCGACCCGCACACGTGGGCGATCCCGCGCCTGGCGGGCGGGCCCAAGGCGGCGCTGGTGGAGATCCAGGCCGACGAGTACGGCGGCGGCCGCACCGAACGCATGCACTCCGAGCTGTTCCGCGCCACCATGCGCGGCCTCGGCCTCGACGACTCCTACGGCGCCTACCTCGGCCGCGTCCCCGGCATCACGCTGGCCATCTCGAACGCCATGTCGCTGTTCGGCCTGCACCGGCGGCGGCGCGGCGCACTCGCCGGGCACCTGGCGGCGCTGGAGATGACGTCCTCGCTGCCCAACCGGCGCTACGCGCAGGGGCTGCGGCGGCTCGGCGGCGACGCCGACACCGCGCGCTTCTACGACGAGCACGTCCAGGCGGACGCCGTGCACGAGCAGATCGCCGCCCACGACCTGTGCGCCGCCCTGGCCGCCGACGAGCCCGCCCTCGCCGGTGACATCGTCTTCGGCGCGGCGTGCGCGCTGGAGCTGGAGCGGTTGTGGGCAGGGTACGTCCTCACACGCTGGGAGCGCGGCGACACCTCCCTGTCCCGCCTCCCCTGACCCGACCACCACGCGTTTCTCAGCCGGGCAGGCGGTACACCGACACGTGGTTGGTGCTGTCGTCGGTGAAGGGGCTGCGGGTCCAGTCGGCCCAGCGGTGCTCGCGCTCCATCCCCGCCAGCTGCGCCATCAGGTCCAGCTCGGCGGGCCAGGCGTAGCGGTGGTTGGCGGGCAGGAGGCGGACGCCGCCGGCGGTGAGCCGTACCTTGGTGGTGGCCATGAGCTGCTCGGCGGGCGAGATGCGGGCGGCCTCGGCGAGCACGACGTCCTCGCTCAGCGACAGCAGCCGCAGCGCGGAGCCGCGGCGGAAGGCGCCGGGGTCGGGCACCCACGCCTCCACCACGAACCTGCCGCCCGGCCGCAGGTGCGCGGCGGCGTTGCGGAAGCAGGCGACCTGCGCGGCCTGCGTAGGCAGCGCGTAGATGGTGTTCGTGGTGAGCGCCACCAGCGCGTACTCGCCCTCGACCCGCGTCGCCGAGAAGTCGCCCACGGTGACCGGGATGTTCTCGCCGCCCGGCTTCTCGCGCAGGATCTCCACCATCTCCGGCGAGCCGTCGATGCCGGCCACCTGGTGCCCCCGCTCGGCCATCGGCACCGCCAGCCGGCCCGTCCCGATGCCGAACTCCAGCACGGGGCCGCCCTCGGCGAGCAGGCACAGCTGCTCGACGGTCGCCTCGGTCGGCAGGTTCCCGACGGTGACGTCGTAGATGTCGGCGATACCGCGCCCGTACGCGGCCGGGTCGAACGCCGTCGTCATCGCCGCTCCCCCGCCCGGTTCCCGCCCGTCACACTCTGCTCACGTAGCTTCACGGCGGCAGTGCTACCCCGCAGGTCAGGGATCATTCCGGCATACCGCCGTGGCTCACGGGAACGTGGAGGGAATGTCGCAACACGGGGATGACGGGGACGATGTGGCCGCCGCGGTGACCGTGACGCCGTGCGAGGACGGGCCGCTGCTGGTCAGGGGGCCGTTCCGGCTGGTCACTCAGGACGGCGTGCCGATTCCCGCCGGACGTTCGACGGTCGCGCTGTGCCGGTGCGGGCGCTCGGCGGTCAAGCCGTTCTGCGACGGCTCGCACAAGGTCGCCGGGTTCCGGGCGGCGAGCGAGCCGGACCCGCCGGCCTGACGGTTCCTGCGCAGCCACCGTACGGAGTGGGCCGCCCGCCGCAGCCTGCGCCCCGCGTACGGGACGCCGCCCCGCAGCGCGGCGCACACGGCGAGCCAGCCGCAGGTGGCCCGCTCCAGCACCCACACGGGCGCGAACAGCGCCGACGTGCCGGGGAAGACGTGCCGTCCGCCCGCCCTGCGCCGCCCCGTCTCCGCCAGCGCGACGGCCAGCGCGGCGGCCGCCACCGGAGGCGCCCACCTGCCCCGCGACAGGCACCAGGCCAGCGCGGGCAGCACCGGCAGGAACACCGCCAGCCGGCCCGGCTGCGCCAGGTCGTCGTAGGCCTGGCGGACCCGCTGGTTCCAGAAGCGGGCCTCGTCGGGCGGGAGCCGCCGCACGTACAGGTCGAGGGGGCGCAGCTCCCTGCCGCCGTGGGCGCGTACCGTGCGGATCAGCTCGAGGTTCTCGAACAGCACGTCGCCGTCGTAGCCGCCCATGCGCTCGAAGAACGCGCGGCGCACGCCGAACGTGCCGGGGTAGTCGGCGCCGAAGCTGCGGTTGAGCAGGGTGCGCGCGGTGTCCCAGCGGGCGTGCCAGGGCAGCTCGGTGAAGTGGTTCTGGGGGCGTACGAGGTCGGCGGCGGTCAGCAGCGTGTCGATCCTGGCGAGCGTGTCACGGTCGTGGCGTACGTCGTCGTCGGCGATGACCACGTGCGGGGCGCGGGCCAGCCGCATGCCGGTGAGCACGCCGTTGACCTTGCCGTTGGCGTGGCGCAGGTCGGCGGCCGGGCGGACGTGCATGACCAGGCCGCGCCAGGCTTCGGCGTGCCGCTCGTACAGCGGGGGCGGCGAGCCGTCGACGACGATGACCGCGCCCACGTGGCGGGCCAGCGTGCGCAGGTAGGCGGTCAGCTCGTCCAGGCCGCGGTCGTCCTCCCAGCGAAGCGGGAGCACGTAGTCCATCATGGGCGGCGGCTGCCCGGGGAAGATCGGGTTAAACGGGCGATGACCTGCGCCTACCTGGCCAGGCGGCCGAGCAGCGCGGCCGCCGCCGTGATGCCGGCCGCGGCGGCCACCGCCAGCACCGCGAAGTCCAGCGGCAGGTGCGCGGGGACGCCGAGCAGCAGCCCGCGCAGCGCGTCCACCTCGTAGCTGAGCGGGTTGACCGCGCTGACCACCCGCAGCCAGTCCGGCATCGAGGTCGTCGGGTAGAGGGCGTTGGAGGCGAAGAACAGCGGCATCGTGATGGCCTGGCCGAAGCCCATCAGCCGGTCGCGCGTACGGACGATGCCGGCGATCGTCACCGACAGGCAGGCGAAGAACGCCGCGCCGAGCAGCACCGCCGCCATCACGCCGAGCAGGCGCAGCGGGTGCCAGGACAGGTGCACGCCGAGCAGCGCGGCGATGACCACGACCACGACCGCCTGCACGATGGCCTTCACCCCTGCCGCGAACGCCTTCCCCGCCACCAGCGCCGCCCTGGGCGTCGGCGTGACCAGGAGCTTGGTCAGCACGCCTGAGTCGCGTTCCCAGATGATGTGGATGCCGTAGAAGATGGCGATGAACATCGTGGACTGCGCGATGATCCCCGGCGCCAGATAGTCGCGGTAGGGGATGCCGCCGGTCGGGATCACGTTGATGCGGGTGAACGTCTCGCCGAAGACCAGCAGCCACAGCGCGGGCTGGACGGCGCGGGTGTAGAGCTCCGTACGGTCGTGGCGCAGCTTCTGCAGCTCCACCACGCACATGGCGGCCACCCTGGCCGGGACGACCCGCCAGGCGGGCCGGTCCTGCGCCGGCGCGGGCAGCAGGACCGCCGCCGCGCCGTCAGCCGACGCGGGAGGCGGTGTTGCGGGTACGGCGGACATCGCTGAACTCCCCTCCCTCGTCGAGACCGCTGCCGGCGACGTCGCGGAAGACGTCCTCCAGGGTCGGCGTGCTGTCGTCGCCGCGCCGGGCGCGCAGGTCGTCGGTCAGTTCGCGCGGCGTGCCCAGGGCGCGGATCCCGCCCTGGTGCATGAGGGCCACGCGCTCGCAGTACTGGTCGGCCTCGTCCATGTAGTGGGTGGTGACCAGGACGGTCATGCCGGTCGCGGCGCGTACGGCCATGATGTGCTCCCACACGACCGTGCGGGCGATGGGGTCGAGGCCGATCGTGGGCTCGTCGAGTATGAGCAGGCGGGGCGCGCTGACCAGGGCCTGGGCCAGCTCCAGGCGGCGTACCATGCCGCCCGAGTAGGTCTTCGCCAGCCGGTCGGCGGCGTCGGTGAGGCCGACCGCCTCCAGTGCCTGGGCGACCCGCGCCCGCCGCTCGCGTCTGGGGACGTCGAAGACGCGCGCGAAGAGCGAGACGTTCTCCCTGCCGGTCAGCCCTGAGTCGGCCGAGAGCTGCTGCGGGACGTACCCGAGCAGGCGCCGCACCCGCATCCGGTCGGCGGATACGTCCAGCCCGAACACCCGCGCCATGCCCTTGGGCACGGGCAGCAGCGTCGTCACGCATCTGATCGCCGTCGTCTTCCCCGCACCGTTGGGCCCGAGCAGCCCGAACACCTCCCCTGCGCGCACGGTCAGGTCGAGCCCGTCCACGGCGACGGACTCGCCGAACGCGTACCGCAACCCGGTGCACGCGACCGCCGCCTCCTCACGTCCCGGATGGCCGGGCGCATGACCCGCTCGGCCGTCCGGGACGCCGTCGCGGGCGGCCTCGGTGGGCGTCATTTCGCGGTCACCTCCTCTTCCTGCTCTTCCTGCAGGCCGGCGGCCAGGCGGCGCAGCGCCGGGAGCGCCGCCTCCAGCGCGGCCCTGTCCTCCTCGGGGAGCCGGGCGAGGTGCTCGCGGACGAGCGCCGTGCGGCGTTCCTGCCAGGCCCGCAGGCGCGCCTCGCCGTCCGGGGTGGGCAGCAGCCTGGCGGACCTGCGGTCGTCGCTGCGTACCTCGCGGTGCAGCAGCCCGGCCCCGCTGAGCTGGTTGACCAGCGTGGAGACCGAGTTGCCCGCCAGATAAAGCTCCTTGGCCGCTGCCGACACGCTGATGCCGGGGTGGTCAGCGACCAGGCGCAGCAGCTCGACCTGGGCGCCACGCAGCCGCGGCCCGGTCAGGCCCTGACGCAGGCGGCGCCGGATCAGCCGGTTGAGCCCGAGCAGCACGCCGGCGAACGCACTGGGCAGATCCTCCTCTGTCCTCATGCCCGAAATGTTAGCTCTGCTTACGATGTAATGGGAAATTTCCAGCTCAAGGGATGTTTGTCGGCGGCTTACCGTGTTTCGTGGTCGAGCGGGCTCGTGCGCGGGCATAGCCTTACCCCATGGTGCGCTTCGCTGTCGGGCTGCCGAACGTCGGCGAGTTCGGAGACCCCACGCTGCTGACCGAGCTGGGCGTCGCCGCCGAGGAACACGGCTGGGACGCGGTCTACCTCTGGGACCACCTGCTCTACCACGACGCGAGCTGGCCGGTCGCGAACCCGGTGGTGGCGCTGTCCGCCATCGCCGCCCGCACGCAGCGCGTCCGCCTCGGCATCCTGATGACCGCTCTCCCCCGGCGCCGCGTGCAGACCGTCGCCAAGGAGACCGCCTCACTCGACCGCCTCTCCGGCGGCCGGCTCGTCTTCGGCGCGGGGCTGGGCTCGATCGACGAGGAGTACACCGACTTCGGCGAGGACCCCGACCTGAAGGTCCGCGCCGCCAAGCTCGACCAGGGCCTGGACGACCTGACCCACCTCTGGGAGCGGCTGCCGCCGGCTCCCGTGCAGCGGCCCCGCATCCCGATCTGGTGCCCCGGCCGCTGGCCCACGCGGGCCGGTTTCCGCCGTGCGGCCCGCTGGGACGGCGCCATGCCGACCTTCCGCGACTACGGCCACGACCTCCCGCCGGTGCCGGTGGCCGAGTTCGCCCGCGTGGTCGACTTCCTGGGCGAGGAGCGCGGCTCACTGGACGGCTTCGACATCGCCCTGGAGGGCCGCGCCGCCGACGGCCTCGTCGAGGGCTACGCGGAGGCGGGCATGACGTGGTGGGTGGAGGCGATGGGCTGGTGGCGCGGCGGTGTCGCCGACGCCCGCAAGACGATCGCCGCCGGCCCGCCCCGCTGACTCATCGGCCTTCCCCCTCAAACCGCAGAAGACCGCGCCGCCGGACCGGCGGCTTCCCCCCTCAGTGCGAAAGGCCGCCACCGAAACGGCGGTCGACCCCGGGCATGGACAGCGCTGTGGCGCGGCGGCTTTCGCAGCCGTCGCGCCACAGGGTTCAGAGGGAGGTCAGCCTGCGCTGCAGGAGACCGAGGGCCAGGTCCAGTTGCCGTTGTGCTGGATGGTCACGCCCCAGTTGTTGCCGCTGCCGTTCGGGCGGGCGGTGAGCACTTGCGAGCTCGGGTAGCTGGCGGTGATGTTCCAGGTGGACAGGACGCGGGCCGGGGAGGGCACGTTCATCGTGACGGTCCAGTTGCTGGAGCCGCTGACCGAGACGTTGAGGTTGTAGCGGTCGCTCCACTGCTGGCCGGCGGAGAGGGTCGCGGTGCAGCCACCGCCACCGCCGCCACCTCCGCCGCCACCGCCGCCTCCACCACCGCCACCGCCGCCGCCCCCGCCGGAGCCGCCGATGGTGATGTTGGAGTTGCCGCTGCTCTGGTAGCCCTCGGTGGCGAGGATCATGTAGTCGTGGTTGCCCAGATTCATGCCTGCGCGGGCCCAGGCGTCGAAGTGGTTGCCGGCGGTGATGGTGCCGCCCGTCCGCTTCTGCTGCCTGACGCTCCAGAACTGGTCGAAGGTCCTGGTGCCCTCGATGGACGGAGCGTTGTAGCGGGTCGTCTGGTAGATGTCGTACGTCCCGCCGTCGGTGGTCACGGTGCCCCGGTAGTTACCGGTGGGCCGGTACGTGCCCCAGTTGTCGACGATGTAGTACTCGATGAGCGGGTTCCTGGTCCAGCCGTACAGGGTCAGGTACGCGTTCCCCGACGGGTTGAAGCTGCCCGAGTACGACACGCTCCTGCGCCCGCCGGTCGACCAGCCCTTGCCGGCGACGAAGTTGCCGGTGTTGCGCCAGGACGTGCTGTAGTTCCCGCCGGAGCCGAGCTCCATGGAGACGGTGCCCTGGGCGTCGGTCCAGAAGGAGTAGAAGTAGCCGTTGTTGTTGCCGGTCTGGTTCGTCGTGATGGCGGCGTGGGCGATGCCGGGGAGCATCGCGACGGCCAGCGCCACGACGATGGCGCCCGCGCGGGCGATGAACCGCCGTGCGCGGCCGCGTCTGCGGCCCGGCGGGTAGGGGGGTGCGCCGTTCATGGGGTGCTTCCTCCTCGCGTGATGACGGCGGGGATGCGGGCGGCGTGGTACGCGCCCGATGGCCGAGGTGGCCCCGATCGAACGTGGTGAAGCCGAGTGCCCGCCGAAAATATCGGTGGACTGGCGAAAGTATCGGCCCGCTTTCCGGCACCTGTCAACGGCCTCTTGCGCGAAGTGAAGACCCCTTTACCGCGCTGACGCTGGAAGCTGCGGAAACAGGGCCGTCAAGCGTCGATGAAACTTTCGTACGCACTCCGAAACACTTAGCAGACGTCGGCCGCCGCCCGGATGATCTCCAGTGCACGATCGACGTGACGGGCGTGGGTGCGGAAGCTCAGCACGCACAGCCGCAGATACAGCCGTCCCTGGACGTTCGTGCTGCTCAGGTAGATCTGGCCGCCGTCGTTGATCTCCTGGAGCAGCCGCCGGTTGCGCTCGTCGTCGCCGTCGCGCAGCCGGAACACCACCACGGTCAGGTCGGGCCGCCACGGCACGGAGAAGCGGGGATCGGCGGCCAGCTCGCGGTGCACGACGGCGGCGAGGTCGAGCTTCTCCTCCAGCTCGCGGGTGAAGGCGTCCACGCCGTGCAGGTGCAGCGGCAGCCACAGCCGCAGCCCGCGGAACTCCCTGGTCAGCTCGACGCCGAGGTTGGCGAAGTCGGGCAGGCCGTCCATCGCGGCGAGGTCCTGGAGATAGTCACCGCCGTCGGCGTGCGCGGCGTGCAGCGTGGCGGGGTCGCGGACGAGCAGCACGCCGGTCCCGTACGGCAGGAACATGCTCTTGTGCGGGTCGAGGGCGATGGAGTCGGCCCGTTCCATGCCGGTGAGGAGCGGCCGGCCGCGCTCGGTGAGCTGGAAGCCGCCGCCGTAGGCCGCGTCCACGTGGAACCACAGCCCCTCGCGGGCGGCCAGGTCTGCCGCCTCGGGCAGGGGGTCGATGGTGCCGGTGCCGGTGGTGCCCGCCGTGCCCGCCAGCAGGAACGGCCGCAGTCCCTTGGCCCGGTCGGCGGCGATCAGCCCGGCGGCGGCTCGTACGTCCATGCGCAGGTCATCGGTCATGGGCACCTCGCGCACGGCGGCGGCGGGCAGGCCGCAGATGCGGGCGGCCTTGGCCACGCAGTGGTGGGTGTGGCCGGTGACGTACAGGGTGGCGCCGCTCAGGTCGTCGCCCAGCCGGCTCTGGCGGGCGGCCAGCACCGCCGACAGGGTGGCCGTCGAGCCGCCGCTGGTGGTGACGCCGCCCGCGCCGGGCGGCAGCCCGAACTGCCCGCACAACCAGGTGAGCACGCCGTGTTCCATGGCGACCAGCGCGGGCGACATCTGGGCCAGACCCGTGTACCGGTTGGCGGCGTTGGCGAGCAGCTCCGCCAGCGCCGCCGAGTACAGCCCGCCGGCCGGGAAATACGCGAGGTAACCGGGGCCCGCGGTGTTGACGCCCTGCCCGGCCGCCCGCAGGAACGTCTCCGCCAGCTCCCCGAAGTGGCCCGGGCCCGCGGCGGGCGGGCGGCGCAGGCGCTCCGCCAGGCCGTCGGGCGGCGAGTAGTCGCTGGCGGGCGACTTCTCCAGGGTGTCGAGCCAGTCGGCCAGCATGTCCACGGCCTGCCGGCCGAGTGCCGCCATGTCGGGGCGGTTCAGATCGAGTTCCGTCATGCCCGGCACCCTAGAAGAAGTCGGGCAAACGGGGATTGGACGTACCGGGCGTGCACCAGGTCGAGCCCGCCCAGACCGGGACGACGCCGGTGATGCGCGGAGTCGGCGGCGCCCATGGCGTCTCCTCCGGTGATCGTTCATACCCTCCTGCAACTTTTGCACAGTGCCATGAACGGCCTAGCCTCCGGCGGCGTACCTCATGATGACGGCCGTCTCAGGCCGGGGAAGGGGACGATGATCATGGGACCCCGACGCGTACTCGTCGTCTGCGCGACCACCGTGCTCCTGCCGGTGTCGGCGTGCGCCGGCTACACACCGACGCCCGCCGCGGACGGCGCCAACACGGCCGCGCTCGCCGAGGTGGCGAGCGAGTCGCCGTTTCCCGACGAGGAACCCTCCGAGTCCTCCGCCCCGCCCGCGGAGGACGAGGACGAGGGGGTCTGGGAGACGAAGTGGGGGCCGGTGTCGAAGATCGACAGGGAGCTCATCCGCAAGGTACGCCTGGCCAGCCTCTGGGAGATGCCGATGGCGCAGGACGCCGTGCAGCGCGCCACCACGGCCAAGGTCAGGCAGGTGAGCGAGACGATCGCGAGCCAGCACCACACCCTGGACCGGCAGGTGCGCGAGGTGGCCTCGAAGCTGGAGATCACGCTGCCGGTGAAGCCCACCGAGCAGCAGCAGAGCTGGATGAGCGACATCTCCGGCAGCACCGGCTCCGCCTACGACGCCACGTACATCAAGTGGCTGCGCCTGGCGCACGGCCAGATCTTCGGCTTGATCGGCCAGGTGCGCGGCAGCACCCAGAACACGCTGGTCCGCCGCTTCGCCGAGCAGTGCAACGCGGCCGTGCTGAACCACCAGCGCCTGCTGGAGAGCACGGGCCTGACCACCCCGGAGAGCTTCCCCGACCCGGCCGCCTGACCTGACCTGACCAGACCAGACCTGACCTGACCGGGGCTGCGGGGTCAGACATCCTGCCAGCCCAGCGGCCGGGGCGCGGTCTCCGCGGACTCGCCGCCCGCCTCGTTGAAGGCGTTCATGGCGGAGATGAGCGCGCGGCGCTGCTCGGCCGACATGCGGGCGACGATGGCGCCGATCTCGGTACGGCGGCGCTCCATCACCTGGTCGACGATGCGCCGCCCCTCGGTGGTCAGCCGCATCAGGCTCTCGCGCCGGTTGTGCGGGTTGACCTCGCGCACCACCAGCCCGGCGGCCATCAGACGGTCCGCCATGCGCATGGCGGTGGAGGAGTTGACGCCGAGCAGGTCGGCCATGGTGACGAGTTTGGTCTCGCCGTGCCCGGCCAGCACCACCATCATCCGGAACTGCGGCAGCGTGATGCGGTCCTCGACCGCGCCGAGCGACCGGGCGGCGACGGCGACGAGCAGCCGCGACCCGCTCAGCACGGCCGTGACGACCGCCGACAGATCATCGTCCCCATCATCAGCAGATTTCCCGCTGATCGCGGACATGTCACCCATGACCACAGTTGTACCGCGCTACCCCTCCTGCCGGGCGCCGGCCCCCTCACAGGAGCTGAACGGCACCCCCGGGCACTCCCGCTCCCCCGTCGTCAGCAGCAGCACGATCCCCATCATGAAGATCGCGCAGGTGAGCAGCATCAGCATCAGCCAGACGTGCACCGCCGACCTGCGCCGCAGGGAAGAGCCACACGAGCCGGAGAGCAGCGCGTCCAGCTCGGGCTCGTCGAGCGCCAGCCGCTTCTCCAGGTCCTCCAGTGCCCGCCGCTCTTCCCGGGAAAGCCCCATCCCTCACGCCTCATCTCCTCGGCGGCCATTCCGCGGCACCCAGGACACGCCCCCGTGTACCTCCCCGCATCTCGACGACCATTTCAGCCGGACGGCCTGAGGAGACCAAGCGAACCTTGCATACTGCAACAAACCTGTGATGCGGGCCTGCCTGCGAGGAGTCAGGCGGACACGGACCGCACAGGGGACGCGGCGGGGCGGCGGCGCGGCCGCCATGAGCTCACCAGGGCGAGGGCGAGCAGCAGCTCGGCCAGGTCCCCGCCGTAGTACATGATCTCGGCGGCGCCGCGCCGCTGCTCGGCCGGTACGGGCAGATCCACGGCGAGGCCGGCGTACATGAGCTGGGACAGCCCGGCGTGCACGGCGATCGCGACGCCCAGCACGACCAGCCGCACCGGTACGGACGGCCGCCGCGGCGCCGGGTCGGGACCGGCGATCACCCACGCGAACAGGCAGCCGGACAGCAGGAAGTGCAGGTGGACGGCCTCGTGCAGCCAGGGGTTCGTGAGGGTCTGCCGGTAGAGCGGCGTGCAGTACAGCACCACCATCCCGCCCACGCTGAGCAGCAGCGCGACGACGGGATCGGCGACGAGGCGCACCGAGCGCAGCAGCGCCGTGAGCCGGCGGGCGCGGGCGGCCGGCAGCGTACGCAGCAGCAGCGTCACCGGCGCGCCCAGCACCAGGCCGAGCGGCGCCAGCATGCCGATGAGCAGGTGCTGCAGCATGTGGCCGCGGAAGTCGTGCGCGGCCAGCTCGGCGACGGGCCCGGCCAGGGCCGCGGCGACGAGAGCGAGACCGGCCAGGAAGGCAGCGGAACGCCACGGGCTCCACTTCCCGCGGCCCGCCAGAGCCAGATAGGCGGCCGCCGGGAGCAGGAGCAGCAGCACCGTGCCGTCGACGTGGTGGTGGTGGCTCACCGCGGGGCCTGGCAGAGGTCGAGCGTGTCGGCGCCGCGCCGCAGCGCCCACCCCACGGCCACCAGGATCACTCCGAGCGCCAGGAACCCGAGGTCCCACGCCAGCTGGTACGGCCCCGTACGGACGTGGTGGATGCCCAGCAGGTGATGGTCGATCACGCCTTCGACCAGGTTGAACAGCCCCCACCCCGACAGGATCCAGCCCCACAGCGCCCGCGAGCGCCACACCCTCCCGCGCGAGGCGGTCACGCGGGAGTAGAGCAGGCCGATCCCGACGAGCACGGCCAGCCAGGTCACGGTGTGGAACAGGCCGTCCCACACCGTGTTCATCCGCAGCCCAGGCACGGTGTCGACCGGGTAATGGCGCACCCCGATGCGGTCGGTGTCGGTGCTGCTCAGCATGTGGTGCCACTGCAGCAGCTGATGCAGCAGGATGCCGTCGACGAAGCCGCCCAGCCCGATCCCCAGGATCGTGCCGGGCAGGCCGATTCCCTTGGGGGCCGCCATGATCAGGGGTTCTTGCCCATGGCCTGGCGGACGACGTCGCGGACGCGGTCCATCATCGCGATCGGCGTGCCCATGAGCACGTTCTTGGTGGCCGACTCGGTGCCGGGGTGCGGGTGGGTGGGCGCCATGGCCTCGGCGGCCTTGACGCCGGCGGCCATGCTGCGCCGCTCGGCCTCGGTGGTGTGGGCGATGAGCTTGTTGAACTCGTAGCGCTCCTCGGCGCGGGCGTGCGCCTCGACGGCGCCGCGCAGCATCAGCAGGTTCTCCATGAAGTCGGGTGCGTCGGGGCCGGCCTGGTCCATGGCGGACAGCATCTCCTTGGCCCGGTTCTCCTCGGCCAGCCGGTCCTCCACCACGCCCTCGCCGCCGTCGATCTTGCCCCGCGCGTACGGGTGCACGATCTCCTCCTCGGCGGTCTCGTGCACGGCGAGCATGCGCACCAGCCGGGTGAACGCCTCTCCGCGCTGGTCGGCGGGGGCCTGCTCGACCTCGTCGAACAGGTTCCTGATCATCCCGTGCTGAGCGACCAGCAACTCGATGACGTCCGTCTCGGCCATCTTCTCCGGCGCCGTCTTCGTCATGTCTCTCCTCCTTCGAAGTACGGGGCTGCCTACCCCGGGCGCGGCCGGACACGCTCAAGAGGCGAACGGATTAACCAACGCGGAGCTTCGGCGTAACGGGCGCCGAGATTGCACCGGGACGCCCCGGGTAGGCGGGCACATCGCATGTTCCCGACCGCGAAGGAGCGGACGCACATGACCTTCAACCCACTGCGCGAGCGCGGCATCCCCTTGGACAAGCAGCTGCGCAACTGGCGCGAACTCAACGTCACGCCGACCGATCCCGATCACGCCGACCCGTACACGCGGTGCCGCATCATCGCCATGAACGGCATCGAGGTCGAGGCGATCATGTTCAGCCACCACCTGGCCCGGCACTGTCCG
>NZ_JBHMCF010000045.1:0-71103 GCF_042428605.1 Nonomuraea salmonea | reverse complement strand
TCGCGGGCATCAAGGTGACGAACGGGTTCAAAACCGTACACCACTCCCGTGGACGCTAACGACAGGTTCTCTGGTCTGTCCGGCCGGGCTCGCTACGAAGATCACAACCTACGCCGAACAACGATCCCGGAACCCGGCCATACAGCGATCCAGCTCAGGAGCTGTTCACTTGTTTGTCCACTTGGCCTTGCAGCGGTACTCGCCGTCGAAGAACCTTCACCGTGTCGCCATACAGGCGTGCCAATCTGTGGCGCCGTCTTCCGTACCGGCTGAAGTGCTGCTCGATGGCGGTTGCAGTCTCAGTGGTCAGGGGCATGAGCACTCCATCTGGTGGGGACAGCCAGTGGGACGCGGACAGGTGCCGGCCTGGTTCTAGCAATAGCTCGAACCACTGCATGGCCGGCCGCCCTGCATGGTCGGGGGTCGATCGAAGGTCCAGGGCTTCGTACCTCAGCCCCGGCCCACCGGACTCCTGCGGCGTCCTGAAGCCTGTACGGCTGGCGCCTCTGCTGGTCTGTGTCCGGCGGATGCGCCCGTTCACCTGCTCTGCGAAATAGGGCGGCATGTGGTGACGCGCCATGAACCGGTCTTCGCAATGGCGATCATCCAGTGACCCCGGGTTGCGCTGAGTCGGCCAGGATGGCCGCCAGTTTCAGGCCTTCGTCGGCGAAAAGTCGTCCCGCCTGCTCGCCCTTGGCGCGTGTTTCCAGAAGGACGAGCCAGGAGGAGCCGTCGCGTTGAGGTACGACGCGGATCTGGCGCACTTCGCTGAAGCCGACCTCCTGTAGTTGGGGGTGGATCGCCGTCGGTGACCAGTGCACCTTCCAGGCGCGATCGAAGTCGATGATCTGCAGTTGTCCGTCATAGGTGTAGGGGACCGGTCCGTCGAGGGTGACGGTGAACGAAGCGTAGTAGGTGGCGGTCTCCCCGAAATTCAAGTACGCCTTGGGGCGGACGCGGATGTCCTGGATGATTATCCGCTTGGCCTGGGAGCCCTTGGTGAAGGCGTTGTAGATGCCGTCGAAGTCTCGGGGCGGCTCCACCACCTGGGCTTTCATGGCGGACAGGTCGCCGCGCTGCCATGCCGTCAGGAACGCGGTCGCCGTCTGCTGGGGCGAGCCTTTGGTGCGTACCGTCAGGTAGACGGCAATGCCCAGACCGAGGACGGCAATCAGGGCTACGGCGATGGGGATCGCTGTCCGTCGCCGCCGGCGAGAAAATGCGGGCATTTCGGGGGCGCCGGCTAGAGCTTGCCTTCGAGAAGTACGGTGCGGTGGTCGGCGAGGTGGCGAGCGAGGTCATCGACGAACTGCGGGCGTAGCGGTGGCCAGTTCCAGAACGTGAAGCCGAGGTAGGCGAGTACGAAGTAGTCATCGGTCCACCTCCAGGAAGTCGGTTCGACCGGCTGCGTGCAGGCTGGACAGGCGATGACGATGTCGTCTCCTTCATCCCAGCCTCGTACGACTTCACGGAAGGGTTCCCATACCTCGTACTTGAGTTCGAAGCGCTCGTCGGCCAGGTGGGTCGTCGTCGAGCAGTGCGGGCAGGTAACGGCCATGGGGTCGCCCTGCCCCGCGTCGAAGACGGTACGGCCGACAGTGATGGCGAGGCCGTCATGCCAGGGCACGCTCCAACCGGACGGGTCTACCGCTGTCTCGGCGCGCGGGCCGGGCGGGTGCCCGACATCGGCGCCTAGGACGCAGTGCGTGGGCTCCGCGGACACGATTCCTGAGGAGATCAGCCAGCTCCGAACGTCCGCCGCCAGAGTCTCCGCCTCCTGAGGAGTCGCCTGGACGTCCACGATCGTTTGAAACCAATCTCCCATGAGCTTTCCTTATCTGTCGCCGCCGGACGCCGTGCAACGATACAAGCGGTCACTGACAGGACCGAGGCCGTGTTGCCGTTGGCGCGGCATTTGGCTCTCGGGTGATCTCAGTCAGGGGTGGTGTGCCTTGCGGGGACGTCGGCTGACGCCAAGGCAGGCGACCACGCGTGATGCGTCCGGGGCTAGGAAGAGCTGGAAGCGGTAGGCGGGGTCCGTGCTGATGACCAGTGGTGGTCGGGTTCGTGGTCACGGCTGGATCGTGAAGTGAGGAGCCATGGGTAAGAGGCGCTACGTCGCCAGAGGCGTTCCCGGCGGGTACCGGATCTGGGACAACAGGGCGCGTCGGTGGTGGGGTGACCTCTACGAGTTATGCCCTGACGATCTGCTTCATGAGCTGAACGGGGCGCGTGACATCGACAAGATCACGGCCCTTCTCAAGCGTTACCGAGCCGCGAAGCGGTAGCCGGGTGGTTGCACCGTATGGCCGGACCAGGAAGCGTCGATCGGTGGTCGCGTCGGCAGGGACGAGGGTGACTCTCACGGAAGCGCAGAGACCGTGATCGATCCGGCCGGCCTCCGTGAGCGATAGCGTCGCAGGGTGGGTGAAGATGATCCGGTGATCGGCTGGGGAGCGATGTGGAGCTCGCCGTCGCGGCTGGGCTCATCGTTCTGCTGCTTCTCCTGCCCACCGTCCTTTGGTTTGCCGTAACGATGCTGCGCCGCCGGAAATGACGTCTCCCCGCGGAGTGCTCCGGCACGTCCTCGGTCGAGCTTGCGTGATCGAATCGGGAGGCCAGAGCAGATTGTTGACAATGTAAGTCCGCACGCGTGGAACGGTCCTGGCGCGATTGGCCCACGGATGACTAGCGCTTTGTCGGCGGGCTATGGCAGCTCGGGTGCGGGCAGAGTTCCGACGGGTCGGGTCGGGCAGGAATCGGCCGCTCGTGGTTCGGCCGGTCGGTCTTGACGGTTGTCTGCCAAATTGTTAACGGTCTGTGTAACGCAGATCGTGGGAGACACGCATGCCGGATCACCCCCAGCCCTCCGCACGAGCCCGTGACCTGGTCGCGGACGCCTACGACATCCACATCCACGTGGCGCCGGACGTGATGCGCAGGCGGATCGACGACCTGACGCTCGCCAAGCGGTTCGCCGAGGTCGGGCTCGCCGGCTTCGTACTGAAATCCCATTACGTCCCCACCGCGGAACGGGCCGAGGTGGTGCGGAAGGCGGCGCCCGGCGTCGACGCCGTCGGTGCGATCACCCTGAATGCCGCGGTCGGCGGCATGAATCCCATCGCCGTCGAGATCGCCGCCAGGGGCGGCGCCAGGTTCGTGTGGATGCCGACCGTGGACAGCGCCAACCAGCGGGCCTGCACCGCGCGCGACCCCGAGGGCGCCACGCCTCCCATGTGGGCCAGGCTTCAGGACGATCTGCGGGAGGCCGGGATGGCGGCCGACCCCGTGGACGTCGTGGGGCAGGACGGGACGGTGCTGGAGCGGACCAGGCAGGTGCTGCGGCTGATCGGGCAGCATGATCTGACCCTCGCCACCGGCCACCTCAGCGCCGACGAGATCGACGCGGTGGTCGGCGCCGCCGTCGAAGAGGGCGTACGGCGCATCGTGGTCACCCATCCCGAGTTCACCTCGCAGCGGGTCGCGGTGGACCGGCAGCGCGCGCTGGCCGCCAAGGGGGCCCTGCTCGAACGCTGCTTCACCACCCCGCACTCCGGCAAGGTCTCCTGGCGGACCTGGCTCGACCACATCGACACCGTGGGCCCCGGGCACTCCGTGCTCTCCAGCGACCTCGGCCAGCCCTTCAACCCGCCCGTGGAGGACGGCCTGGCCCTGCTGGCCGACCGGCTGCTCGCCGAGGGCTTCACCGACAAGGACGTACGCACCATGGCCGTGGACAACTCCCGCCTGCTGGCCGGTCCCCGATGAGCGACACCGTGATCGAGGTGAGCGGGCTGGCCAAGCAGTTCGTCAAGGACGCGGTCGGCATCGTGGCGCTGCGCGACTTCGACCTCACGGTCGCCGAGGGCAGCTTCGTCACCGTGCTCGGCCGCAGCGGCTGCGGCAAGTCCACCATCCTCAACCTGCTCGCCGGCCTCACCACGCCGACCTCCGGCACGGTCGCGTACCGCGGCAGGCAGGTCGCGGGCCCGCGTACCGACATCGGCTATCTGACCCAGTCCGACACCCTCATGCCCTGGCGCAACGTCCTCAGGAACGTCGAGCTGCCCCTGGAGATCGGCGGCGTGCCCGCGCAGAGGCGCAGGGAACGCGCGGCCGAGCTGATCGGGAAGGTCGGCCTCGACGGGTTCGAACGGCACTACCCGCGCGAGCTGTCCGGCGGGATGCGCCGCCGGGTCAGCCTGGCCAGGATGCTGGCGGGCGATCCCGAGACGCTGCTCATGGACGAGCCGTTCGGCGCCCTCGACGCCCAGCTCCGCGGCGAGCTGCAGGCCGAGCTGCTGCGGTTGTGGGCGGACGGCGGGCAGACGGTGGTGTTCGTGACCCACGACATCGAGGAGGCGCTGCTGCTCGGGGACCGGGTCGTGGTGCTCGGCCCGGTCGGCCGCGTCATGCTCGACCGGCCCGTAGACCTGCCCCGGCCCAGGGACGCCGACGAGCTCCGCGTACACCCCGAGTTCGTCGCCCTGCACCGCGAGCTCACCGCGGCGCTGCGGGAGGGTGCCCGATGACCGCGATCCAGACCGTACGGCTCGACAGGGCCTGGTGGGGACGGCACGGCGGCACCGCCACGGTGTGGTCGCTGCGGGCGCTGCTGGTGGTGGCGCTGCTCGTGGTGTGGGAGCTGACGGCCGAGCGGTGGTTCGACATCACGTTCACCAGCCGGCCGAGCGATATCTGGACGCGTCTGGTCCAGTGGCATCAGGACGGGACATTGTGGTCCAACACCTGGATCACCGTTCAGGAGGTGGTGTACGGCTTCCTGCTCGGGGCCGCCGCGGGCGCCTTGACCGGGTTCGTACTGGCCTCCGCGCGGGCGCTCTACCAGGTGCTCGATCCGTTCATCATGGCCCTGTACGCCATCCCGAAGGTGGCGCTGGCGCCGCTGTTCATCGTCTGGTTCGGCATCGGGATGCACATGAAGGTGCTGCTGGCCGCCGCGACCGTCTTCTTCCTCGTCTTCCTCAACACCGCGGCGGGCGTGCGCGAGGTGGATCGGGGGCTCATCGACGCCGTACGCCTGATGGGTGGCAGGCGGCGGGAGATCATGGTCAAGGTGGTCATCCCTTCGTCGATGACGGGGCTGCTCACGGGGCTGAAGGTGGCGATTCCGTACGCGCTCATCGGCGCGGTGATCGGTGAGCTGGTGGCGTCCAACAGAGGGCTTGGCTACCTGATCAACGACGCGGCCGCGCAGTTCGACACCGCAGGGGTGTTCGCCACCCTCGTCGTGCTGAGCGTGATCGCGGCGTTGCTGAACCTGGTCGTCGGGCTGCTCGACCGGCGCGCGAGCCGGTGGAAGCCGCTGGGGGAGGAGCGGTGACCCGCCGCCTCGCCTTACTGGTCGCGCTCCTGCTGTGCGTGACTGGTTGCGCGCAGCGTAGCTCGACCACGCCGCCCGGCGTCCTGAACGTCGGGCAGATCAGCAACTCGCTCGCGTTCTTCCCGCTGTTCGTGGCCGAGCAGCAGGGGTACTTCACCGAGGAGGGCGTCAAGCTCGGTGAACGGCCCCGGCTCGGCACTGGGGCAAAAGTCGCCGCGGCCCTCAAGTCGGGCAGCATCGACCTCGGCGCCGGGGTGATGACGGACGCGTTCAACCTGGCCAGGATCGACGACAAGGGCAGGCTGGTGGCCAACCTGGTCGACCGCTACTACGTGGACGTCGTCGTCGGTCCCTCCTTCGCGGGCGCGAGCCCGTCCGACCCGCTCGACCAGCGCATCCGCGCCCTGCGCGGCAAGAAGATCGGCATCACGGGGCCGGGCAGCGGGACAGAGGCGCTCGTGACGTACCTGTTCGCCAAGACCGGGATGAACGCCGATACGGACTGCGAAATGGTCAACCTCGGCAGCACCGCCGCGTCCGCCCTGGGTGCGCTCAAATCTGGACGGGTCGACGCGCTCGCCTTCTTCCAGCCGATCGCCCAGCAGGCCGCGGCGGCCGGGATCGGCGTACGCTTCGTCTCACCCGCCGCCGGGGACGTGCCCGGCCTGGACCGGACCTCGCACGGCGTCGTGTTCACCACGCAGCGGATCATCGACAAGAAGCCCAAAGAGGTCGCCGCCTTCCAGAACGCGATCGGCCGCGCCCAGCGCTTCATCCACGACGCCGACCCCGACGAGATCATCCGGCTGCTGGGCGTCTATCTGAAGGGCATCGATCCCAAGGCGCTGACCGAGCTGCCTGCACTCATGCGGACCGAGATTCCCGAAACCATCGGGTTCCCCCGATCCTCCTTCGAGGCGGCCCTCACCTTTCACCGGATGACCGGGCTGGTCAAGCACCTGCCGACGTACGAGCAGATCGTGCCGGCCGCGCTGCGCACGGACGCTACCTGATCTGCTGCTAAGGGCGGTGGGTCAGGAGTTCCAGGGCGGCTTGGGTGCTGGCGATCAGGTTGGGGTCACCTTTGGCCGTGCGTATGGCGAGGGCCTCCTGCAGTGCCGCGCGGGCCTCCTGGTCGCGGTTCAGGTCGGTGAGGGCTTTGCCCAGGTGCTGGAGGGAGAAGCACGTCATTTCCGGTGCTTCTTCTCTTGCGAGGGTGAGCGTTGCGCGGCAGAGGGACTCTGCGGTCGTCGCGTCGCCGGCGTAGCGGTGGGCGTCGGCCAGGTTGAGTGAGGCCGCTATGCGTCTGCGGGTGGTGTCGGCCTGGGCGAGGGCGCGGTTGAGGTGGTCGATCGCGGCGGTGTGCTCGCCCAGGACGAGCAGGCCCACCCCTAGGGCGCGCAGGGTGGTGTAGTCGGTGGGGTTCTCGGTGCGGGCTGAGGTGACCAGCGCGGCCAGACGGTCGCGGTCGGTGGGGATCATGCGCTGGCGGTCGTCGTACGTGATGAGCTCGTTGATCTCTTGGAAGAGCACAGGCAGAAGACTAGGGGTGGATGGGGCTTGGGAAGTACCGAGTTCGAGGCCGGGTACGTCAACTCGTGGCTGGCGGCGTGGCAGCACAACCTCGTGTGTCTGAGGCGTCGCTTCGGCCGGCTTGATAGGCGCCGAAGAGGGTGGGCGTACCGTCGGGGCCGAGTTCGGGTTCTACGGCGCGTGAGTGGACGAGTTGGAGGAGCCGCGCGCGCTCTTCGCGCACCTGGTCAGGCCGGAGTTGGTCGACCAGGCGGTGAAGGTCTTCGTACTCTTCCTGCGGTGCCGTCATGCTGTTGACTTTACGGCGCGATCCCGGCAAGCAAGCGGTTGGGAGCGGACACCGCTTCGAAACAGTCAACGGCTCCCATACGCGATGAAACGCCTCCGTTGGCGTGCTCGGCCACTGCTGCGATCGACGGGCGTACATCTTCGTGTTGACGGCGGGCGCTACTCGCGGCGTACAGGGTCGTTCGGTGGACGGGACGGGAGGTGGACGACGGCGTGGGGAGGGGCTGCCTAGCGTCTGGTGGGTGTTCGAGACGCCGCTAGGAGCCGTTCGATGAGAGTCAAGAGTCTCGGTCTGTCGCCGATCGCCATTGCCGGGCTTGCCGCGCTCGGTGTGCCCAGGGCGGTCGCCCATGATCTTGACCTGGTCGGGCCGGTCGTCAACGCGCTGCTGGTGTTCGTGCCCCTCGTCGTCTGGCTGGTCGTCGTGGTGGTGCGGCGGGTGCCGAAGCCGTTCCTCGCGTTGCTGGTGGTGGGTGGTGTCTACGGGGTTCTGCTGGGGGTGACTCATCAGGTGTTGTGGGGGGCGTCGTTCGGTGATGAGGCGCCTGCGTTGGGCGGGAATCTGGCGGGAGCCCTCTCGCCGGGCGCGGAGGGCGTGCTGATCAGGGTTTTCGCCTTCGGCAGCAGTCTCGTGACCGGGCTCGGGGTCGGTGCGGCCGTCGGTGCCGTCGCGTGGGTGGTCGCCTCCGTGCGGCGGTGAGGTCAGGTCCAGCGTCTGTTGGTGCGGTCCACCTCCAGCTCGGCCGGGGTCAGGTCCACGTGGACGGGGATGCCGGGGCGGCCCCCTACCTTTACCAGGAACTTGCCGCGGCCGGGGGGTTCGCCGTCGCGGGCGCGGGCGTTGTCCCAGCTGGGCGGGGTGGACCAGTCGACGATCATGCGTTGCTCGGCGGCGGACATCCCCACGACCTGGGTCAGGGCGGACAGCTCGGCCTCGGGGAGGCCGCCGCAGAGGATCATGCCGGCGCGTTCGGCGAAGCCCCTCGCCTTGAGGCGGTCGGCCTCCTCCGTGAGGGCCAGCAGGTCGCTCATCGTGTGCGTGATCATCGCCTGGCCGACGCCGCGCTGGCGGTTCAGGCGGGTCAGGGCGTCCACGCGGTCCACCAGGCCGCGGCCGGCTCGAAGGACGCGCCACAACTCGTCCAGGACCACCCAGAAGCGGCGTTGCGGGGCGAGGCCGGCGTCGGCCAGGGCGTGGGCGGCCTCGATCGCGCCGAAACCCTCCGACCAGCAGGCCAGCAGGACGGCCGCCTGCAACTCCTGGTCGGACTCGTCGATGCCGGAGATGTCGATGCAGCAGCCGGCCGGGGTGTCCAGGCGGATGGGGGTGGTGGTGGCGCGGGCGAACGCGTCGCCCAGGGGGCCGTCCACCAGGCCGAGCAGGGAGGCGTGCAGGGGGTCGACGACCTGCCGGTAACGCTCCTCGCTGCCGCGGGCCAGGGTCACGGCTCGTACGGGGTCGGGGCCGGCGTCGATGACGTGGATCAGGTCGGGGAGGATGGGGACGCCGGGGTGGCGTTCGTCCAGAACCCGCAGGGCGGCGGACAGGATCGTCCGCTCGGTGTCGGCCACCGGGCGGCCGCGGACGATGGTGACGAGGGCGGCGACGGCGTTCAGGCGGCGGCCGTGCGCGTCGGCCAGCAGGCGCTCCCGGTCCAGGCCCGACAGGCGCGCGGCGGCGGCGCCGATCTCGCCGGGGTCGAGGACGTTCAAGGCGCCGAGCCCGCGGCCGAGCTTGATGATCTGGCCGCCCATGGCCGCGATCAGGTCGGTGTAGTCGGGCTTCAGATCGCCCAGCACCAGCGGGGTGACGCCGTAGCCGGCCAGGCCGACGACCTGGCGGCGTACCAGCGTGGACTTGCCCAGCCCCGGCTTGCCGAGCACGAGCTCAGACGGGTTGTGGATGAGACCGGCGCGGGCGAACCAGGAGATCGGGTCGCAGCACAGGGTCGCGCCGCCGGTCAGCTCGCGCCCGAGCGGCACGCCGATCGCCGGCGTGCTGAACCCGACCCCGAACGGCCACAGCCCGCACACCTGCACGGTGGTGCCGCGCCACTCCGGGGGCGCCTCGACGTACGGTACGCGGCCACCGCCGCGCCCGGCGTATCCGCGCGGGCCGAGCCGCGGGGAGGTGTACGGCATGGTCAGCTCCCTTCGGAGGAACGGGTCACAGCGTCTCCCTGACGAACGCGGGAATCCGCAGGTGGTCAGGCAGGACCAGGCCGAGGGGCAGCGCGGCGGCGAAGCTCGCGGCCTGGGCGCCGTACATGCGGCGCAGGCGTACCCGGGCGGAAGGGGCGAGCGTGTCGATCGCGGCGACGGCGGCGGGCAGGTCCTCGGAGCGCGCGACGGTGGCGGTGACGAGCATCGCGAAGCGTACGAGACCCGCCCCCTTCGCCTCCTCCCTGGCGCTCTGGTCGGCGGCGGCCACCGCCACGGTGTCGCGGGCGGCGGCGTTGACGCCGCCGAGACGGAAGCGGGCGTCCTTGCGGTCGCGCTCGACGAGGCGGGCGGCGCTGCCCGGGTCGTACGGGCGGTAGAGCAGGGAGACCCGCTTGCGTGTGACGTCGCGGTGCGGCGCCAGCAGGTCGGTGAGCACCGGCGCGAGCACCTCTCCCCGTGGCGCCTCGCTCATCCCCCAGGTGACGGAGATGCCGGAGTCGTGCCGGTAGTGGTCCCAGGACTCCTGGGCGGCGACGGGGCCGATCTGGTCCCAGGGCTGGGCGATCGGCCGGCCGCCGGAGCGGGCCGCGTCCAGAAGCCGCTGGCTGGCCGGGTCGTACGCGATCCTGATCGCCTCCGCGATCTCCGCGGCGGTCATGGGACGTGAGGCGCCCGCGCCCGCCATGCTGAGCCCGGCGGTCAGGCCGGGCAGCCGGGTGGCGATCTCCCGCGTCATGGCGGCGGTGCTGCGGGGCCGGCCGCCGCCGCGCGGGTTGGCGGCGTAGGTGACGGCGATGCGGGTGGAGACCTGCGCGGAGCCGGCGGGGTAGGTGCGGACGACGTCGTTCAGTACGGCCGCCGCCAGCTCAGGGGCGTCGGGCGACAGGTTGTCGGCGACCTCGCGCCGCAGGCGGGTGCCGAGGTCGGGCGCGGTCTCGACGGTGACCGTGGCCGCCACCAGGGACGGCTCGTGGGCGAGCCCGGCCAGCCACTGGCCCCAGTGCGCCACCCACGTGTCCACCTGGTCGCTGTCGACCAGCGCGGCACCCTCCACGGACGCCTCGAACACCGCCGTGTGATGGCCGGTCGCCGGCACCACGATCAGGCCGAACGCGCGCCCTCTGGAGTCGGTGGCCTGCACGACGTGCGAGCCGGCGGCCAGGCCGGGGAGCTGGAAGGCGCCCTTGTGCGTGAGCCCGAGCGGCCCCGACCGGTACAGGTGCCGGCCGCGCCCCCGCCCGCGCAGCCACGACAGGCGGGCGACGGCGATCTGCAGCCCGGTGCGGCCGTGCCGGTCGCGCAGCAGCAACATCGGCGTCAGCACGAACGCGATCACCGCCGCCAGCACCAGCGCCGCCTTGAGCGAGACCATCATCGTGATCACGCACGCGACCAGGCCGCCGAGGAGCAGCAACGTGCCCAGCAGGCCCAGGTCGCCGATGCCCGGGCTGGCCGGGCGGCGCCAGTTGCCGTAGGTGCGCTCGCTGTCAGCAGTCGCCATCCGATCCTCTTTCTCGTAGGGGTGACTCGCCGTCGGCGGCCGTCTTCGTGAGCGTCGCGGTACGGGCGCCCGACGGGCCGGCGGGGCGGGCGGGCCTGGCCGCGTCCACGTTCCTCGCGAGCGTGGGCAGGATGCGGGCCCCCATGGCCACGGTCACGTCCCCGGTGGTGGAGAGGGAACCGCCGCCGTGACGCACCGCGCCGACCGCCGGGGCCAGCAGCCTCAGCAGGGCAGGCAGCGCCGCCACCGCCAGGATGATCACCACCAGGCCCGACAGCTGCGCCAGCTCCGATGACGGGTCGCCGATCGCCAGGAAGGCGTAGCTGTAGACCGTGGCGGCGGCCGGCTTGTACAGGGCGAAGGCGAGCGCCCAGACCGCGATGCGGGCCAGCCAGGCGCGGCCCGCCTCGGTGCCGCTCAGGGCCGCCGCCATCGGCAGCATGCCGACCAGCAGGCCGAGCAGGGCGACGCGGGCCAGCATCAGCACGATCTGCAGGATGCAGGAGATGATCGAGGCGAACGCCAGCACGATCATCAGGCCGGGCGGCAGGGTCATGCCCTGAAAGCCGGCCAGACGGGTGATCGCCGCGCCGAAGTCGCCGCCGAAACCGCCGCTGTCCAGGGCCTGGCCGATGATCCAGCCGGAGTACGCGTCTCCGGCCTCGACCAGCAGGGACATCGCGGCCGTCCCGCAGCCGGTGACCACCGCCAGCGTCAGCAGGCCCGTCACCGCGCGCATCGCGGGCTCCGCCCTGCGGCGCATGGCCAGGCGTCCCGCCGCGATGACCAGGCCCAGCACCGCCAGCAGGGCGACGTACCAGTGCGTACGCTCCTGCAGCCAGGCCACGGGGCCCACGCTGTCGGACAGGGGCGGCGCCGCGGCGCTGCTGCCGGAGAAGCTCGCCATCATGCCCAGGACCTTGACCTGGGCCTCCTGCAGCGCCGTCGCCAGCTCGTCGATGACCCCGCCGCCCTCGGCGGCGCCGGTCACCCCCGCGCAGACCGCGTCGGCGCCGGGCAGGTCGCACAGGCTCGTGCCCTCGGGTGTGGGGGACCTCATCACACGCCGCCCCACGGCACGAACCCCGCCAGCGAGGTCACCGCCTGCAGGCTCGGGCTGATGGAACCGTCCGGCTGCAGCCGCAGCCGCCAGTCGCCGCCGCTCCACACCACGGTGACGGTGTTGACCTGGAGGTGTCCTGTGGCGGCGAAGCGGGAGACGAGCTGGACGGTGGCCACGTCGGGCGTGTACGAGGCGAACGCGTAGGCGGCCAGCTGGCCCTTGCCGCCGGTGTCCTCGCCGGTGTTCACCTGGCGGCGCTGTTCCGCGTACGCGTCGCGGCCCGGCCCTGGCATCACCTGCTCGTCGACGACCCGCCGCCAGCCGTCGGCCAGGACGAACCTCGTGGCGATCTGCCAGGCGGCGATCAGGGCGCCGGTGGGCGTACGGGAGAAGCAGCGGTGCACGTCGGCCTCCTTGCGGTGCGGGCCGTGCTCGCGTGAGGCGGGTTCCGCGACGCCGTGGAACACCGTCCACGTGATGTCGGCGGGTGGTTGCGCGGGAAGGTCCTGGGACGCCGTCGCGGGGGTCGCCGGGCAGTGACCCGGCGCGGCGGCGGCCGGCGTGGGCGGCACGGAGGGCGCGGCCGGCGGCGTGACCGCCCAAGCCGGCGCCGATGGGGACGGCGGCGGCGCCGTCAGTACGGCCGGGCGCGGTGAAGCGTGGCGCACCGGCCGATCTGCGGTGTCCTCGCGGCCGGGCCGCAGAAGCACCATCACCGCAAGAACCGCCACCAAAGTCACGAAAACCGCCGCAACCCAGAACGCCGCCCCACGGGAGGCCCCACGAGGGGGCGCGTCACGAAAGGCCGCGTCACGGAAGGCCGCGCCATGGGAGGCCGCGCCATGGGAGGCCGCGCCATGGGAGGCCGCGCCATGGGAGGCCGTGTCGTGCGGCGCTATGTCGTGCGGGGCTATGTCGTGCGGGGCCGGGTGGTGTGGTGCCGGGTGGTGCGGTGCCGGGTCGTGCGGGGCCGGGTCGCGTGAGGTCGCGGTGCGCGGCGTCGCGGTGTGCGGGGGCCTGTCGTGCTGAGGTGAGGTAGGCGGCGGTGGCGTGGGGTGGGTGGGTGGTTCGGGGGGCCGGTGGTTGGTGGAGGTCATGACAGGAGGGCGCTGACCAGGCCGGAGGCCGAGCCGAGGAGGACGCAGGCGGCCATCACCCACGCCAGCCCCACCGCGTGCCTGCCGCCCTCCCCACGGTGGTGGATCAGGGCCATCCTGGCGGCCACCCCCATCACCCCGGCCACGCACATTCCGGTGACGATCCACGTCGCCCAGCCCAGCGCCGTCAGCAGCTTCTCCGAACCGGGCGGCGGCGTGCCGATGCCCGGATCGGGGACGCCCACGAGCGGTAGCACATCGGCCAGAAATTGCGTCATGAAGGTCCTCCGGGGTGATCAGATGCGAGGTTCCGGTACGCGTCGCCGGCCCATGACAACCGCTCAAGGTCCGTGCTCGTAAAGAGAATGACCAAGCCTTTCTTATTTCTCCGGTACGGGGACTCGCGCAGCGGCCGACCGCCGGAATTACTCGCTGCATGGGCCGTTGACCAGGTAAAACCTTACTGCTCGGGATTGCGCAGGGCCACTAGCGACACCTTTTCCCGGCGGGCGTTCGCAAGGGCCGGAATTAGCTCCCCGACACATCATGAATGGCGCCGACAAGAGAGACGTTCTTTATGAATAAGGGTGGAAAGCTGGTCATCCTGGCGACGGCCACATCTCTGGCTCTCCTGGTCGGCCTGGTGCTCCTCCTGAGCGGCGGGCCGCCGAGGACGGGCTTGGTGGTGTCGTTGCGTCCCGGCAGCGTCCCCGCCGCCTACCAGGCGTGGCTCAGCCGGGCGGGCCGGCTGTGCGGGCACGTCAGCGCGCCGCTCATCGCCGCCCAGGTGGAGGCGGAGAGCGGCTGGCGGCCCAAGGCGCGATCCAGCGTGGGGGCGCGGGGCATCGCCCAGTTCATGCCCGCCACCTGGGCGAGCTACGGCCGGGACGCCGACGGTGACGGCGTCACCAGCCCCGACGACCCCCAGGACGCGATCATGGCCATGGCCCGGTACGACTGCAGCCTGGCCCGCACCACCGCCCGGCTGCCAGGGGATCCGACCTCCAACATGCTCGCCGCCTACAACGCGGGCCCCGGCGCGGTCCTGCGGCACAAGGGCGTCCCGCCGTACCCGGAGACCCAGGAGTACGTGCGCCGGGTCCTCGCCCGAGTCGCGCACTTCACCGACATCCCGCTCACGGCGCTCGGCGCCACCCGGTTCGGCAGCGCCGTGGTGGCGACGGCCCAGCGCTGGCTCGGCACCCCCTACTCGTGGGGTGGCGGCGGGCCGAACGGCCCGACCCCCGGCATCGGCAGGGCGACCGGGATCGTCGGCTTCGACTGCAGCGGTCTCGTGCTGCACGCCGTCTGGGCCGCCTCGGGCGGGCGCGTCCAGCTTCCGCATCTGGCCGCGACGCAGGCGACCGAGTACGGCACCCCGGTGCCCCGCGATCAGTTGCTGCCCGGCGACGTCATCGGCATCGACCACCGGGACGGGCGCGGCATCAGCCACATCGTCATCTACGCAGGTCGCGGCCAGGTCATCCACGCGCCCCAGACCGGGGACGTCGTCCGCATCGCCCCGTTGAAGAACTTCGCCTCGGCCGCCTGGACCATCCGGAGGTACGCATGAGCCCCCGACCCCTCACCCTCACGGCCGTCGCGACGGCTCTCGCGCTCGCCGGTTGCGCCGCCGACCCCGGCTCGGTGGCCACCGAGCGCGTGACGCCCCGGCCCCGTGCGTCCCTGCCTGTCACCTCCGTGCCTGTCACGTCCGTGCCTGTCACGTCCGCGCCGCCGACGTCCGGTTCGGTGATGTTCGGTCCAGGATCGGCCACGCCCACCCCGAGCAGGTCCACGGTGGCCGCCCTCGACCCCGCCTCGATCGACCAGCGGGACGCCGACACTGTCAGCACCGCCGTCCTGACCGCCATGTGGAGCGTCGACACCACCACCGACCACGACCAGCGCGACGCCGCCCTGCGGGCCGCCGGCTGGCTGAGCCCCGAGTATCTGGCGGAGCTACGGGACGGCCCTCAAGTCGGTACGGACGCCGCCTGGGCCACGTGGGCCGCCCACCGCGCCCGTACGCGGGCGTCACTGACCGAGGGCCGCGACACGCGCCCGCCCGACACCGCCACCCAGGCCGACCGGCAGTGGCAGCTCACCGTCACCCCCATCGGCGCCGACGGCTGGCGCGGCGAGCCCCTCGCCATGACGGCGTTCGTCGCCCTCGAACGCCCCAAGCGCAGCGCCCCCTGGCGCGTCACGGCCGTCACCCTGCGCTAGCGCGCGAAAGCCGGGGCGCGCGAAAGCCGGGGCGCGCGAAAGCCGGAGCAAAGGGGCCGAAGGCAAGGGGGCCGGGGGAAGAGAGGCCGAGGGCAAGGAGAGCCGGGGGCGAAGGTGCCGGGGCCGAGGAGCGCCGGAGGGTGAAAACGCCGTGGCCGGCTCCCTCGCGGGAGCCGGCCACGGCGCGCTAAAGCGGGTGCGTCAGCTCTTGCCGCTCACCTCCCGCACGTCCAGCCGCCTGTCGGCCTTGGAGGCCATAGGCCGCAGCGTCTCGACGGTGACGTTGTACTCGCCGACCATCGCCACCTGCGTGAGCGCCTGGTACGTCCCCGGTTTCCCGGGCACCTCGGCCATCACGATGGGCCCCTGGCGATGGGCCATCGGCATGGCCACCATGTCCGTATGGGCCACGACCTGCGCCTTGGTGATCGGGTCGTAGCTGCCGGGCGCGCTCACCTTGGCTTCGATCTTCACCTGCAGGTCGCCGAGGTGGGTGGCGGTGATGTCGATCGCCGCCTTCGGATGCGCTCCGTGCGGTCCAGGAGCCGCCGCCGAGTCCGTCCCGGCCGCCGGAGCCTGGATCGTCGGCCGGGTGACGAGGAAGCCGATCGCCCCGATGGACAGGGCGAACGTCATCCCGATGCACCCCCCGAGCACCAGCCCCTGGCGGAACGGCGTCAGCCCGGCCGGCTTCTTGGGCGCCTTGCCGGGAGCCCGTCGCGGGCTCGGCACCCGCCGGGCCGGCGGCTGCTCGTCCCGGGACGACCTGAGCTTGCTGAGCAGGCTCATCCTGACCGCCTTCCGTAGCTCGCCCTGCTGCCCTGACCCGCGGTGCCGAACCACGCGTACGGCAGCTCGGATCCGGCGGGATCGCCGCCCTCGTCCCGTACGGGCATCTGGTTCGCGCCGGCCATCCTGTTGTCGGGCAGCGGGATCAGGTTGGGCTGGAGCCTGGCGTGCACCCGGAACAGCCCCCACTGACCACCGGGAAGGTGGCGGGGCAGCGTGCCGGAGCGGTAGAGATAGTCGCCGGGCACGTGACGGAACCCGCCGGCGCCGCCCGAGCTGTCCGGGTCGGCCAGCAGGTCGCGGACCACGCCGGGCACGATGTCGTACACGCTGCCCGGGTTGAACTGCCCCTGGGTGGCCGCGATCTGCGAGCCGGGGTCGCGGGGCGCGCGGCGCCAGGTGTGGCCGTGCAGGGCGAAGCTCGTCGAACGCGGGTCGCCCATGGCCTGACCGACCCGGAAGATCGTCCGGTCGCCGGCGTAGGCCTGGAACACCGGCGTCGCCGGGTCACCGTGCACCCGGGAGCTGAAGATCTCGGTGATGTTCTGGTTCCTGGCGTACCGCCACGACCAGGGCTCGTTGGTGTAGTTGATGGAGAACTCTCCCAGGTCCTCCGGGTCGTCGGCCTCCCTGCTCGGCTGGAGCACGAGGTCGAAGTTGTCCGGCACGGGCTTGCCGGTCTTGCGGAACAGCGCCAGGTCGCTGTTCATCAGCACGATGTTCTCCCGGAAGTCCGGATCCTCCGGATGGGTGATCACCGCGCTGGTGCCGCTGCGCAGCGGCCGGCCGTTCTTCGGGTCGAGGTACTCGGAGCCGGGCTTCTCGATGATCAGCGCGCCGTACAGGCCGTGGTGCAGGTGGTTCTGTACGTCGGCGTTGTCCCGCAGCAGCGCCATGCCGGTCGTGTCGGTCGGCAGCTCCCAGCGGTACTGGATGGTCTCCCCTGGAGCCACCGCCTCGGGCGGTTCTGAGTTGACCAGCTGCGGGCTGATCGACGCCTTGGAGCTCACCGGGAACGGCTCGAAGCCGGGCACGTTGTGGTGGTTCCTGGGCGGCCGCTGGATGCACTGCGGGAAGCGCAGCACGTTCTCCCTGAAGCCGAGCTGTCCCGGCTCGGTGGCCTCGTGGCAGTGCGGACGCATCTTGCGTGGATCGAGCTTGTTGGTGAAGTTCACCGTCACGCAGTCGCCGGCGTTCGCCCTGATCACCAGCGGTTCCGGTTGTTTCCTCCCTTGGCGCAGCGCCTGCTCGTCGGCCGCGAGGGCGTACATCAGGCCGTTCGGGTCGTGGTCGCCGTTCTTGTTGTAGACGATGTCGTGGTTCATGGCGATGACGTCGAACGAGCGGTTCTGGCCGGTCCGGCAGGGTGTCACCGGGCGGCTCCGCAGCCGGGCGGCTCCCGTCGTCCCGAACATCCCGGCGCGGGACTCGTGCTGGTCGATCGTCAGCTCGGACCATTCGTCGCGCTCGTTCTCACCCGTGCAGGTGTCGCGCGGGAAGTCCGGGAGCTCCCGAATCGGTGGCCCGCCCGCGCTCGGGTTGGAGCACGAGAAGATGCGCAGCAGTCCCCAGTCCCCGAGGAACCAGTCGTCCGCGCCGGCGTAGGCGTACTGGTAGTCGGTCACCTTCAGATCGGGCGTCGGCGGTGGCATCTCGTCCGGCAGCGGATCGACGTCGATGTATTCGAGCATGCCGATGTGCTGGGCGCCGACGATGTTCGAATCGGGATCTCGTGGCTCATGGCGCCATCGGAAGTGGTCCAGATTGAACCCGTGTGACTCCTCCTGGGACAGCTGGAAGAGCCGGAACCTGATCGGATCACCCCGGTACGCCTTCAGCACCGGCGTGAACGGATCCCCGTGCACCTTCAAGTTGAACAGCAGCGACGGGTCCCTGTTCCTGCGGGCCTCGAACGGCTCCAGCCGGTAGTTGACCCCCATGCCACCCTGGTCGTCGTTGCTCGACGGGAACTTGGCCGGGAAGATCGGCACCCCGTCCGGCGTGTCGAACTTGTCGTCCGCCCGCGTGCGCGGATCGTTCGGCTGGAACAACGGCACGTGGTCCTCGATGAAGAGGGAGAAGTTGCGGTAGTCGACTCCGTCCGTGAGCTGGTTGTTGTGGTCGATCACCGGTTCGCAGTGCACGTCGAACTGGGTCCCGACGACCCCGCGGGTCCGCGCGCCCGGCACGTCGGGCACGCAGCCCGCCGGGTGGATGGTCGCGCCGCCGAACAGCCCGTTCTTCTGGTGGGTGTTCGGGAAGAAGTGGTCGTGGAACGAGTTCGTCTTCGTGTTCTCCTGCACGAAGTCCCGGTAGGTGATCGTCTCGCCCGGTCCCGCGCCCTGATCGTAGTTCCAGCCGTTGGCGGCGCCGTCGGAGCTCAACACGTCGAAGTGCACCATGTGCTGGTGGATGCCGACCTCGTTGGTCTCCTGCGACCGGTCGAAGACGTTGCCGCCGAACATCCGGGGCAACTCGTTCGTCAGCTTGTAGATCACGCAGTCGCCGACGTTCAGGATGGGCGCGAACGGTTCGGGTTTCTTGCCGTTCAGCACCGCCTGTTTGTCACGTTCCAGGACATAGACCCGTGACTGCGGGATCGTCCATTTCAGATCAGGGTTGTACGTCTGTTTGATCTGGATGGCCGCGACCTTGAAGACCTTGGTCGGCCGGCCTATGGGACACGGGTCCTGGAAGAAGGCGCCCGGCTGCTGCCCGCCCGGGTCGGCCGCCGCCCGCTCCAGCGGTGTCGGCGGGAAGACGCCGTCCTCGGCCCGCGAGGCGAGCCCGAGTGGCGGCTTGGGCGCCTTGAAGCCGAACACTCCCGGGATGAAGTTCGGGAAGCCCGGCCGTTCCGGCGTCGGACTGGGCGGTGGCTGCCGCCCGGGGACGCCGGGCTGGTAGTCGTGATCGGGCAGCGGGAACAGCGGGAGCAGGCGCGTGCCGTCCGGCTGCCGCCGCGTGCCGTCCGACAGCGTCTCCAGCGTGCGGTTGAGCCCCCACATGCCGTTCGCGAAGTGCGGATAGAGGTGGCAGTGGAAGATGATGTCGCCGAAGGACGCCGGCTTGCCCGCGTTCGCCGACCCCGCGCCGCCCTGGATGATCAGCGGGTAGTGGCTGCCCGGCGAGACCGCCTGCACGTCGAGGAGGTTGGTCTTCCTCGTCACGTTGGCGGGCTCGCTGATCTCGTCGATCCCGCCCTCGTCCTCAGGGTCGAACATCCAGCGGTTGACGTGCCAGTGGAAGGTGTGGGTCTCGACCTCCGCGGGGTGCATGAGGCGGACCTGCGTCGGCTCGCCGCGGTAGTTGCCGATCACCAGGTCGCCGCCGCCCGGGTCGCCGTACGCCCAGGAGGACAGTGACGTCTCCTCACCGATGCAGCGCTCGGCGTCGAAGCCCTGGGCCTGGCGCCGTGCCGCCGGGCAGCCGACCTCGTCGCGGTTGAACCCGGGTTCTGAGCGGTAGTTGAAGGCGAAGTATTCCAGCTTGACCGGCACCTCGCCCTGCACCAGCGCGTCGGCGTCGCCGCCGCCGAGAGCGCGGATCGTCCCCCTGGTGAGCAGCCTGAGCTGCTCCCTGTTGGGCCGCACGCAGGACGTGTCACCCGCCTGTGGGCCGCCCCCGTCCTCGCGGCAGAACCGGGTGAGGATGCCGGGCTCGGCCTCCACCTCGTCGTGCATGAACATCACGTGCTCGCGGAAGTCCTTGCCGTTCGGCCGGATGATGACGGCCTGCGTCCCCGACTCCAGCGGCTCGCCCGTACGCGAGTCCACCCAGGTCGCCCCGGGCTCCTCGATGATGAACGCGCCGAACGCGCCGAACGCGTGGGAGCCGATGAAGCGCACGTTCCCGTCGCGGTCGATCGGGCGGGTCTGCTGTGAGGTGAAGTCCGCGCCGTCCTTGAACTGGAACTCACCCTGGATGTGGGCGTGCAGCTTGTACCTGATCGTCTCGCCCGGCCGGGCCGTGGAGTCCGGGTTGTTGCCCACCACGGTGCCGTCCGCGCGCCTGACGTCGTAGTCGAGGCCGTCGAAGTGCATCGAGGCGTTCGGCGCCTTGCGCGGGTCGAAGTCGATCTCCGGCACGCTCAGCGCCGGAGCGAACTCGCGCGGCCGCGGCGTCGGCGTGCCCGGCGGCAGCAGCCGCTCGCCGGGCAACGTGTAGATCGCGGAGTTGCGGATCCGCTCGTTGAGCGGCGGCGCCGGCTCGTTGAGCCGGTTGGTGAAGAACACCTTGATGCAGTCGCCCTGGTTGGCACGCAGGACCAGCGGCTCGATCAGGTCGCGCAATCCGCCTTCGCGCGGGTCGGCCGCCCGCGTGTAGGCGGCCCGCACGGCCGCGATGTTCTCGTCGAGCACGTACATGCGTCCCTCGGGAACCACGTCGCCGAAGCGGTTCACGAACAGCGGCAGGTTGATCAGTGAGACGTTGAACGTCTTGGGTTTCTTGCCGGTGCACGGATGCCGGGTCGGCTGCTGGATGTCGGGCAATCGCTCGGCGAGCGCGTTGCTCATCATCCACATCGACCCTCCGGCGAGGGCCATCCACAGCCCCGCTCCGGTGACCAGCAGCATCTTGATCGGCCAGGACCGCTTGCGGGTCCGCCGGGTGAGCATGGCCGCCGCGATGACGGCCAGCATGAAGAGCGGAATGAAATCGGTGTACGGCGCGTACAAGCATCCTCCAACCGAATGACCACTGAGTGGTCGCGCCGTCGGGGATCTGGGACAGAACCGGACAGAGGAGGGGATGACCGCCGGCATCGCCGCCCCACACGGTCGCCCCCGAGCCGTCCCGACCGCACGCCTGGCGATGCATGCCTGGTCAGAGTAAGAGTTGACGACCTTGAAACCTCGTCCGACCCGCCGACTGATCGCCGCCGTCGCCGCTGCGCACGGGGCTCCGACCGGGCGCGTATACGCGGCGTGTGCCGGACGTATTCCACCGCTCGTTACGCTCCCCGCAATCCAGTCATTCGTGACGACCGGCCCGATAGCCGGTCGGGACGGACCAGGGAGCGGGTGGTGCGGATGGCCGACGCGCGGTCGTGGGTCAGCGCCCACGTCTTCCACGACGGCGACCTCGACCTCGTCATCACCGACCTGCTGGCCACCGTGCAGAGCAGGCTCGACGCCGACGGGGCCGCCCGCGGGCTGTTCTTCCTGCGGTACTGGGAGGGCGGGCCGCACCTGCGGGTCCGCGTCCTGGCCCGGCCAGGACGCGTCGACGACGTGCGGCGGATCCTGTCGGGGGCCATCGCGGACGCGCTCAACCGCCTTCCCGCGCTCGTCCGGGTGACCCAGGAGGACTACGACCGCTACGCGCCTGCGATGGCGGAGCGGGAGCTGCGGCAGTCGTACGAGCGCCGCCGCCGCCCGCCGAACTCGTTCGCCTTCTTCCCGTACCGGCCGGAGACCGACAAGTACGGCACCGGCGCGGCCCTGCACGCCGTCGAGGACCACTTCGTCCGCTGCAGCACGGCCGTACGCCGGCTGCTGGCCACCGGCCCCTCCGACGACCGGCGCACCACGGCCGCGTTCGCCGTGCTCGCCCTGAACCGGTGGATCGCCTCGCGCGGCACCGGATGGCCGCGGCGCGAGCCACACCCGTGGCAGCCCGGCGAGCGGGCCCGCTACCTGCGCCGCCGCCCCGCCCTGCGCGCACTCGCCGAGCGGACGCGCACGCTGGCCGCGAACCCGCCCGAGCAGCCGTCCGGGTTCGCCGGCGCCCTCGCCGCCTCCGCCGCCACGCTGGCCGGCCGGCCCGACGCGGGGCCCGTGCTCGACATGTGCGCCCACCTCACCTGCAACCGGCTCGGCGTGGGTCAGGAAGAGGAGCTCCACCTGCGCGACCTCGCCGACAGGACCTTCGCGGAGCTGGTCGAGGAGGAGGCCCTCGCATGACGACCGGCTGGCACAGCGTGCACGTCCACCACTACGGCGACGCGACCGACCGGCTGCTGCTGGACGCCGTGCGGCCGGTCATGGCGGAGCTGGCCGGGCGCGGGCACCGGTCCTGGTTCGCCCGGCACTGGCGGCAGGGGCCGCACGTCCGGCTGCACGTCGAAGCCTCGGAACCGGCCTTCCTCACGGACGTGCTGCCGGTGGTCGCGGCCAGGATCGAGCCTTACCTGGCCGGGCTGCCTTCGGTGCCGCCCGACGTGGAGGCGCTGCTGCCGCTGCACCGCCGGCTGGCCGCGGCCGAGTCGGAGCGCGGCCCGCTGACCCCCTTCTACGCCGACAACTCCTGGCACGTCGAGCCGTACGACGACCGTACGGCGGTGCACGGCACGCCCGAGGCCGCCGCCCTGTACGCGGACTTCATGTGCGCCGCCAACGAGCACGCCTTCGCCGTCCTGGAGGGGCGCGACGTGCTCACGGCGGCGTTCGACGCCATGGTGGTCGTGGCCGACGAGTTCCACGAGGACGGCATCGAGGCCGGTTACCTCAGCTTCCGCTCACACGCCGACGCCTTCCTCGCCCAGCAGGGCGGCGGCGCGGCGCGGCGGCTAGCCTGGGACGCGCGCTTCGAGGCCCGCGCCGACGCGTTCGCAACCCGCCTGGACGCGCTGCTCGACTCCGGCGCCGTGGACGAGGCGACGGAGAGCCTGGTCGCCGCCCTGCTCGCGAGCCGGGAGCGCGGGCTCGGCCTGCGCCGGCGCGGTCTGCTCCCGCTCGGTGAGGACGGCGATCTCCCCTCGGTGCGGGACGCCTACCGCGACCTCAGCCCGTTCCACCGGGCGCTCGCCGAGAACGAGCGCTGGCTCGCCGAGGTGCTGCCCTCCACCTGGTTCGCGCTCTTCCGGCTCGTGCTGAACCTCATGTACCTGCAGTTCACCCGCCTGGGAGTGACGCCGTTGCAACGGTATTTCCTCTGCCACCTGGTCGCCGCCGCCGTGGAGCGGCGCACCGGCAGGCAGGCCACCGACGTCCTGCGCGCGTTCGCGGCGGCCGGGGACGCCGGATGAGCGGGACGGTGTACGAGACGCTGCGGCTGCGCGCCGGGGTGTCGGCCGGTCGCGGGCGGAGCGGCGTCCACCTGGTCGGCTACCCCGACGTGCGGCCGATCGGCGGCGACGACCTGGCCGTGGTGCGGGCGCTCGCCTCGGGTGAGCACCGCGCCGACGCCTTTCCGCCACCGGCTCGGCGGCTGCTGTCAGGGCTGCGGGAGGACGGCTGGCTCGTCGCCACCGTGTACGACGGCGACACGCCCGTCTACACGCTGGACCCGCAGGTCTGCCCGGACGGCGACGGCCCCGCGGACCCTGCTGTCGGCCGGTTGTCGCGTTTCACCACGATCGCGGCGGCGCCGGGCGGTGGGCTGCGGGCGACGTCACCCCGGGCGTGGGCGTCCGTCACCGTGCACACTCCCGGTGCGCTGGCCGTGCTCGCCGACCCCGGCTCCCGCGTCCCGCCTCCGGGGGTCGGCGCGCGGGCGGCTGCGATGCTGCGGCGGGACCTGCTGCGGGCCGGGCTCGCCGTGACCGGGGACGAGGACGCGGAGTTCCGGGTGCGGCAGTGGTCGGCGGTCGATCTGGCGTTCCACCGGAGCAGCCGGGGCATCGACGGCGAGGTGGGGGTGGCCGGCGGGTTCGGGGCCACGTACTGGGGGCGGGAGCACGTCACCGACGCGGGTCATCGGCCGCCGAGCGGGCCCGTCACCGAGCTGCCCCGCCCTGACCTCGCCCGCGTCGTCGCCGCCGACCCGAAGCTGACCGAGGTGCTTCAGGCGCGCCGGTCCTTGCGCGACCACGACGCCGCCAGGCCGATCACGCTGGGGCAGCTCGCGGAGTTCCTGCACCGCTGCGCCGCGACCGCCGACCACCCGACGCCGCACGGTGACCGGCCGCGCCGCGCCTATCCCGGCGGTGGCGGCGTGCACGAGCTGGAGCTGTACGTGGTGGCGCACCAGGTGGCCGGGCTTGAGCCGGGGACGTACCACTACGACGGCTACGGGCATCGGCTGGAGCCGGTGGGCCGGCAGGCCGGCGCCGAGCGGACGCTGCTGGAGGCGGCGCGTTCCATGTCGGACGCCCCGGTCATGCCGCAGGTGCTGGTGCTGGTGACCGCCAGGTTCGAGCGGCTCATGTGGGTGTACGAGGGGCTGGCGTACGCGCTGATCCTGAAGAACCTCGGCGTCCTGGTGCAGACCATGTACCTCGTCGCCACCGCCATGGGACTCGGCGGCTGCGCCCTGGGCGCCGGCGCGCCACGCGCCTTCCAGCGCATCACGGGCGCCGATCCCCTGAGCGAGGACGTGGTGGGGGAGTTCATGCTCGGCACCGTCGCAGGGGAGCACGACACGGAAGGGAACGCATGAGGCTGCGCCTGGCCGACCACACGTACATGGCGCCGATCGAGAACGGGCTGCACATCGTCACCCCGGCCGGCCCGGTCACGCTCACGGGGCCGTCGATCGCCCGGTGGGTCGAGGCCCTCGTACCGCAGCTGGACGGCCGATCCGGCCTCGACGACATCACGGCGGGCCTGCCGATCGCGCACGCGGCGATGGCCCGGCAGATCCTGACCCGGCTGCTCGACGCCGGCGTCGTCCGCGAGGTCACCGCCCCGCCCGACGTCGAGCCGGTCGCGGGGCCCGCGGAGGTCGCGTTCGTGGGCGCGCACACCGAGGGGGCGGGGGCGGCGTTCGCGCGCTTCCGCGAGCTCAAGGTCGCCGTCGCGCACGAAGGCCAGGCGGGCGGACCGCTGGCGGAGGCGGTCGCCGGCGCGCTGCGGACGTCGGGGGCCGGGGACGTCAAAGTGTGCGCGGCGGATGCGCTCGGCGACGACGACCTGTGGAGCCTGGACGTGCTGCTGGTGATCGGCGAGCTGGGCGCGGGCGGGCGGGAATGGGCGGCACGGGACGGGCTCGCCGTCGGGCACGTGCTGCGGGACGGCACGGACATCTGGTACGTCCCCGTGCGCGGGGCCAAGGAGGACCCGCTCAGCCCGGCATCCCTGCGCACCCGCCTCCGCACGGCCCCGCGCGCCCCTGAGCCGATCAGCGACCTGCACGTGGAGGCCGCCGCCGCCCAGGTGGGACGCGCGGTGCTGCGCTGGGCCACGGGCACGGCCGACCCGCGCCACGCGGGCAAGGTGACCAGGATCGGCCCCGGCCTCACCACGTCGAGGCACCACTGCGCGCCGCACCCGTACGAGCTGCCGGCCACGGCGTCCACCCCCGAGGCGCTGCTGACCCGGGTGGTGCACCTCAGATTCCGGCCCGTCGAGGACGGGCAGGCGTTCTCGGACGCGGCGGTCAGGGCGGCCGACGAGCTGTTCGGCCCGTTCCGCTTCCGGCCGGACGACTCCGCTGCGCAGAGCCCCCTGCACGTGTCGGAGGCCGAGGTCGGCGACGGCGTCGTACGGGCCGTGGGCTTCGACTACACGGAGACCAGGATCGAAGCGGCCCGTGCCGCGCTGACCAGGTACGCCGCCGCCATGGTCGACCCGCGCCGCCTGGTGGACGGCGGCGGGTCCGCGCTCGCGTACGACCTGGCGGCTGCGGCGACCGTGCGGCTGCCCGCGCACGACGCCTTCCCCCGCCCGGCGACCGGCGTGGGCGAGGGCTATGGCGCGAGCTGGGACGAGGCCGTGGCCCGAGGGCTGTGCACCCACTGGACGCGCGACCAGGAGCTGATCGAGGACGTGCGGGGAATCCCCGTCACGGTCGATCCCGGCGAGCTGGACGCGACGGGCCGCCGCTGCTTCGCCCTGCTGGCCGAGCTGGGCGAGCTGCCCGAGGTTCGGGAGCACGGGGGCCGCTTCGGCGTCACCGTGCTGTCGTTCCGCCGCGGCGGCGTGGAGGTGGCGAGGACCGCGGGGACCGCGTCGGCGGCCTGGACCAGGGGCCTGCTGGACGCGCTCTACGCCGTCCAGGTACGCGTGCACGCGGGCCGCCCGCGCCCGCCCGCCGAGCCCAGGCCGTCCCTGCCGACCGCCATGTGGGTCGATCCAGGCCGGTCCATCGACCCTGACGAGGTCGCGGCGGCGCTGGCCGCCGACGGCCGCCGCGCCGTCGTCATCCCCCTCGACCACGACCCCTTTGTGGCGGCGATCGCCCCGCTGAGCGTGCGGGTGGCGATCGTCAAGGAAGGACGTCAGGCATGACCGAGCACCCCGTGACCGTGCTGGCGGGCGGGCGGATCGCCGGCGCCGTGGCGGAGCGGCTCGGCGTACCGGCCGTTCCTCTTCCCGACGGTGAGCTGCCCCCGGGGCCGACCGTCGCCGCCGCGGACGGCTGGGCCGCGGTCGTCCCGCGTGACCTGCGGGCCAGGCTCACCGGCCCCGTGCTCCCCGCCCGCGTCGAGCTGGACACGATCGTCATCGGCCCCTGGGAGACGCCGGGCGAGCAGGGGTGCGCCTCCTGCGCCGCGTACCGGCAGTCGTGGGCCGCTCCGGCGTACGAACGGGGCGAGATCGTCCGCGAGCGCCACGCCGACCGGCTCGCCGCGCCCTCGCCGCTGCTGACCGGGGGCGCGGCCGGGCTTGCCGCGGCTCTGATGGCCGACGACCTGCGCGCGTACGCCGAAGGTGCGACGCCGCGGACCCGCGGCACGGTGCTCACCGTGGACCTGCACGACCTGTCGATCACCCCGCACCGGGTGCTGCCCGACCCGCTCTGCGCGGTCTGCGGCCCGCGCGTGACCGACGAGCCGCCGGCGGCGCTGGGCACGCCCAGCCCGGTCCCGAGCCACGCCGAGGGCGCCGTACGCGGGCGCGACCTCGTCGGGGAGCTGGACGCGCTGACCGACACGTACGTGGACGAGCGCACCGGCGTGGTCTGGCTGCTGCACGACCGCACCTCCGGCGGCGCGATCCTCAGCACGGCGGAGGTGTCGCACCGGTGGGCCCGGGGATCGGGAGGCTATGGGCGCGCCTCGGAGCGCCGGGTCAGCAGGACGATCGCGCTGCTGGAGGCGCTCGAACGGTTCTCCGCCTCGCCGGGACGGCTGCACCCGCCGAAGGTGGGGACGTACCACGAGCTGCGGGACCGGGCGCTGGACCCGCGCACGCTCGGCCTGCACCCGCCGCAGGCGTACGAGGAGCCCGGCTTCGCGTACGAGCCGTTCGATCCGGACCGGAACTACCGCTGGGTGTGGGGCTGGTCGTTCCTGCGCGGCGAGCCGATCCTGGTGCCCGAGACCGTCGCCTACTACGGGACGCACTCCCACGAACCCGACAACCGCCCCTTCGTCTACGAGATCTCCAACGGCTGCGCGCTCGGCTCCAGCCTGGAGGAGGCGGTGCTGTACGGGATGCTGGAGATCGCCGAACGCGACGGTTTCCTGCTGACCTGGTACGCGCGGCTGCCCGCACCGGAGCTCGACCTCGCCACCCTCGACGAGGTCAACGCGCTCCACCTCGCCGCCCTGCGCGCCGAAACCGGCTACGACCTGCGCCTGTTCGACATCACCACCGAGCACGGCATCCCCGCCGTCTGGGCGCTCGCCACCGCGCCTCCCGGCACGGACCTGCCGGCGGCGTTCTGCACCGCGGGCTCCCACCTGTCCGGCCGCCGCGCGGTCGCGGGCGCGGTGGCCGAGCTGGGCGACATGCTGACCAACGGCATCAGGTACGGCGGCGGCCCCGAGATCAGGGCCAGGGCGGCGGCCATGGCCGCGGACTCCTCCGCCGTCGAGGAGATGGAGGACCACCCGCTCCTCTACCACGACCCCCGCGCCGCGGCCCGGCTGGCCTTCCTCACCGCCGGCACGCCCACCCGCGCGGTCGGCGAGGTCGGCTCGGGCACGGAGGAGTTCGCCTCCGACGACCTCGGCGAGCTGATGCGCGCGGTCGTCGGCCGCTACACCGCGTCGGGGATGGACGTGGTGGTCGTGGACCAGACCTCCGACGAGCTGCGCGCCATGGACCTGCACGCGGTCAAGGTGCTGATCCCCGGGACGGTGCCGATGACGTTCGGGCACCGGTACCGGCGTACCAGCGGGCTGCCCCGGCTGCTGGAGGTGCCGCACCGGCTCGGCCACATCGGCCGCCCTCTCACCGAGGACGACCTCAGCACCGATCCGCACCCGTTCCCCTGAAGCCGCGGAGGAGATCATGACTCGACACTCGGCGGCCGTGTGGCGGACCTTCCTGGGCTGGGCGCGGCCCTACCGCGCCCGGCTGGCACTCGGCCTCGTGCTGGCGCTGCTCTCGGCGGCGAGCGTGCTGGCGCTGCCGCCGGCCACGCAGCGGCTCGTCGGGCAGATCGCCGACGGCGACCGGACGGCCGGGTCCGTGCTGCTGATCGTCGCGCTCGTCCTGGCCAACCTGCTGCTCAACGCGGGCAGCTGGTTCCTGCTCGATCGGACCGGCGTCACCCTGACCAGGGACGTCCGGCAGCGGCTGGCCTCGCGGCTGGTGCGGCTCGGCATCCCGGCGTTCGACCGGCTCAGGCCCGGTGACCTGCTGTCCCGCGCCACCGCCGACGCGGCGAGCGTGGACGACCTGACCACGTACGTGCTGGTCGGCCTGGGCGTGCACATCCCCGTGATCGTCGCGGTGCTCGTCTTCATGGCCTGGCTCGACCTGCTCCTGCTGGGGCTGACGCTGGCCGTGGTCGTGCTCTCCTTCCTGGTGTTCCGCCTGGTCGCGCCCATGATCAGGAACGCCAGCATGGCCACCGCCGAAGCCGTCGGCACGCTCAGCGCCGACCTGGAGCGGGCGCTTGGCGCGCTGCGCACGATCCGGGCGTTCGGGGCGGAGCGGGCGGAGGAGGCTCGCCTGCACGGCGCGGCGGAGGACGTACGCAGGGCCAGGACCAGGGCGTCGCTCTGGGAAGGCGTGTCGGCGAACGTCACCGGCCTCACCTACCAGCTCGCGCTCCTGACCGTGCTGACCGCCGGGGCGGCCCGGGTGGCGGCGGGGACCATCGAGGCCGGCGTGCTCGTGGCGTTCCTGCTGTACGTGTTCTACCTGATCGGGCCGATGCAGAACGTCATCCAGGCGCTGGCGTCGTACCAGTCGGCCAGCGCCGGGGTGACCAGGATCGCCGAGGCGCTCGCGTACCCGGCCGAGCCCGGCCACGACCCGCCGGAGCCGCAGGCCGACCGCTCGCCCCTGAGCGTGCGCTTCGACTCCGTGCGCTTCGGCTACGGCGCCGGCCCCGTGCTCAGAGGGCTCGACTTCTCGGCGGCGGCGGGCACCGTGACCGCGCTCGCCGGGGCCTCCGGAGCGGGGAAGTCCACGGTGTTCGGCCTCATCGAGCGGTTCTACGAGCACGAGGACGGCCGCATCCTGGTCGGCGGGCGCGACATCAGGGAGTGGCCGCTCGCGCAGCTGCGCCAGGCCATCGGGTATGTCGAGCAGGACGCCCCCGTGCTCGCCGGCACCATCCGCGACAACCTGACCTTCGGCGTCTCGGACGTCACGGACGCGGAGCTGGCCGAGGTGCTGCGGATGGCCAGGCTCGACCGGTTCGTGGCCGCTCTGCCCGACGGGCTCGACACGCCCGTCGGGCACCGCGGCGGCACCCTGTCCGGGGGCGAGCGGCAGCGCCTCGCCATCGCCCGCGCCCTGCTCCGCAAACCGCGCCTGCTGCTGCTCGACGAGGCCACCTCGCACCTCGACGCGGTCAACGAGGCGGCCCTGCGCGACACCGTACGCGGCATCGCCAGGTCGGTCACCGTCCTCGTCGTCGCGCACCGGCTCTCGACGGTCGTGGACGCCGACCGCATCGTCCTTCTCGACCGCGGAGTTGCCCGCGCCGTCGGGACGCACGAGGAGCTCAGCAGGACCGACGACCTGTACGCCGAGCTGCTCGCCCACCAGCTGGGCGGACTCGCGCCCGTAAGTGCTCCGGCTCCCAGCGGGGGAGCCGGGTGAGAGAAAGGAACGCCATGAGCCCTGCGAAGTTCTCCGTCGCCGACCTGCCCGTCGACGTCTTCGAGCTGGAGACCGGCGACCTGGAGATCGAGTCGCTGACCGGCGGCCACGGGATGCTGGAGCACGGCGCCTCCAGGAACTGCAGCTGCTCCTGCCAGCTGGTCGGCTGCAGCTGCTGCAGCGCTTCGCCCAAGTCACCGAGGTAGCCCACCGGCCGGCCGACGATCCCGGCCCGGCGCCTCACGGCCGGGCCGGGAGCTCCCGGAGTGCGAAGGAGAGCGATGACCTCAGGGGAGGCGTCCGCCCTGATCGTGGGCGTGACGGGCGACGCGGTGGTCCGCGTCGCGGGACTGACGACGGCGGTGCTCGACTGGATCCGTTCGCCGCGCCTGACCGAGGCGCTCGACGACGTGCTGGCCCGCCGTGACGGGCTGAGCGCCCAGGGACGCGCGCTCGCCGACGCGCTGCATCCCGTGATCGGCGCCCTGCCCCGCGACGGCGTACGCCCGCGCGTGATAGGCCTGCGCCGGGCCCTGCACGCCGGGCGGCGACCGGCCACGCGCGAATGGACGCCGGAGATCGCCGCCCGCCTGCCGTCGGAGGTGTCGAGCGGGATAGCGGACTGGCTGGCCGGCACCGCCGCCCTCGCCGCCGTCGAGGAGAGCCTGCCGCAGGTCCTCGCCGCCGAGCGGGAGTGCGGCCTGAGCGCGCTGCTCAAGGCGGCGACCGACCCGGGGTTTCGGATCGCGCTCGGCGGGACGAGCCCCGTACTGGCGGCCGAGCTGGAGAAGTGGATCGCCGACCCCGGCAGAACTCCCAGGTCGGGCACCACGACGACGCTCGCCCGCTACCTGGCCCGCGCCGCGACCAAGACCAGCCCCCTGAGCACGTTCGCCACCAGCGGCCCCGTGCGGTGGCGCACCGGCGGCCCCGCCGTCGAGACCGTTCCGGTCGATCGCTCCGGCGCCTTCGAGCTCTCCTACTACCACATCCGCGAGAACATCGCCGCCTTCGTCCTGGACCACGCGGCCGATCCGGCGCCGATCGCGCTCAACGCCTCCGCCCAGCGCCTGGGGGAGCAGATCGTCTTCCTGCGCGGGCTGGGCATGCTCGGGCTGCTCGGCGGCGAACGCTTCTGCGCCATCCCCGCCCGCCCGTCCGTCCTCGCCCTGATCGACGTGCTGGGCGAGGAGCCGGGCGGCCTGCCCCGCCCCGTCCTCCGCGACCGCCTCACCTCGGGGGACACCTCCCTGAACGACGAGGTGGACGCCTTCGTCGACCACCTCCTGGACGCCGGCCTCCTGGTCCGCGGCCTCCCCCTCACCCATCCCCACGAGGTCCTCGCCGGCGCCGCCACGTGGACCCGGCCGTCAACTGGCCTTCCTGACGCTTCGGCGGCTGTTCCGCCGCCCGCCCTGGCCGCCGCTTTGGGGCGGGCGGCTGCCGCGCTGGGGGCGCGGCCCGCGGCCGACGACGCCGACCTCTACCGGGCGCGCCGCGAGACGGTGGTGAGCAGGCTGCGCGAGCTGGCCGCCTTCGCCACACCGGGCAGTCCGCACCACGCGATGTTCAGCTCGCTGACCGCCGTCAACGTCCGCGACACGGCGGTCGCCGCGGAGCCGCCGGCCGCCTGCTCAGTACGCACCTGGCAGCCGGTCGCCGGCGACCTGGACGTGATCCGCCGCTGGATCGCCCCCTTCGCGCCACACCTCCCCGCCAGGCTGGCCCTGACCGAGCTCTTCGGGGAGCGGCTGCGCGAGCGCGGCCCCGTCCCCGTGCTGGCGTTCTACCGCGAGTACCAGTGGGCCATGACGGAGATGGACGAGGTCGGCGCCGAGCTGCGCGGCACCGTCCTCGCGCCGTCGGCCCGGCATCCCGAGGACAGCGTGCTCGACGGGGTACGCCGGCTCGCCGACGTGATGGCCACCGCCCTCGCGGCCCTGACCCCGTACGAGACCGGAGGGACCGGGGCCCTCGCCGTGCCCGTCGAGGCGCTGCGGGCGGCGATCGCCACCTACCCCGCGTGGGTGCCGGAGGTGCGATCCATCAGCGCCTACGTCCAGCCCGCCGGCGGGCTGGGCGTGGTCAACGCGCTGGGCACCGGCTTCGGCTCCGTACGCGCCCGCCTCGACCACCTGACCGGCCGCCGGGACTCCGGCGTGCGGGACCCTGGCACCGGCCCGATCCACGCGGAGTTCGGCAGCCGGTTCGGCATCTCGCTCAACGACCACCGCCGCTGCCTCCCGTACCAGCTCGGCGGCACCCCCAACCTGCTCGGCGACGGCGACGGCGACGGTGGCGGTGACGGCGACGGTGGCGCCCGGCTGCGGATCCAGGACCTCGTCGTCCGCCTGGACGAGCGGACCGGCCTGCTCGGCCTGGCGACGACCGGCGGGCGCGAGGTGCGCGTCGTGCACACCGGCGCGGCCGCGCGCGAGTTCCTGCCGCCGTTCTCGCTGCTGCTGACGGTGCTGTCCGGCGAGGTGCCGCCCCTCACGGTCCTGCCGCCGCACCCGTCTCGTACCGCCCCGCGTGACGGCCGCCGCGACTGGCCCCGCCTGGTGGCGGGCTCACTGGTGATCGGCAGGGCCCAGGTCAGGTTCCCGGTCGGCGAGGTGCCGCTGCCCGGCCAGGGCGAGGAGGAGAGCCGCTTCCTCCTGCGGCTGGCGGAGTGGCGGCGCGCGGAGGGCATCCCTCGCAGGTGCTTCTTCCGTACCCGGCCCGACCCCGACACCATGGACGAGACCAAATCCCCGGCGTCGTGGACCCAGGCCCAGGAGAAGTGGCACAAACCCATGTACCTCGACTTCGACAGCCTCCTCCTGGTTCGGGGCTTCGTCGCCGCCCTGCGCCGCCCCGGCACCGCACTGGTGACCTTCGAAGAGGCCCTGCCCGACCCCTCCGCCGTGGAGGGCGGCGATCACCACGTCGCCGAGCTGGTCTTGGACGTCACCGCCGCCCCATGAGCTACACCCTCGCCGTCCTCGGCATGAGCGGGACACCCCGTGGGCGTCGATGCCGCTGTCGGTCGGCATCGACCACGTGATCACGCACCTGAGCCACGCGGACCGAGCCGGCCCCGCGCTCGTCACGATCGCGGAGCCGGCCGCCCGTCACGGCCTGGCTCTCCACGATCCTCAGCTCGACGAGACCTTCTCCTGAGGCGCGTCGAACACCTCCTTGACGAGCCGCTCCGTCGCCTTCTGGAACGCCGGGCCCAGGGAGAGCGTGGGGTCGTCGGTGTAGTTCAGTGCGGCGGTCAGGGTCCTGGCGCCGTCGGGCGTGCTGTACATGAGCGCCGCGTGGCCCGCGATGCCGCCGTTGTGGTTGATGACGGTGCCGCCGCCCTCCGTGGTCTGGACGAACACCCCCAAGCCGTAGCCCGCCCCGGGGATGCCGGTCGGGTGCGGCGCGCACATCTCCTCGAGCAGCGCGGCCGGCAGGAGCCTGCCGCCCACCAGCGCGGAGATGAACGTCTGCAGGTCGCGGGTGGTCGAGATCATGTCGCCGCCGCTGGAGATCCAGGAGGGGTTGTGCCGGGTGACGTCGACCGTCCCCTGCTCGGATCGGTAGTAGGCATGCGCGTACGGCTCGGGGACGTCGACCTCGTCGGACGGCTGGACGGTGCCCGTCAGGCCGAGCGGCTCTATGATCAGCCGCCGCATCTCGTCGGCCGGCGGGCGGCCGGTGACCTTCTCGATCAGCAGCCTGGCCAGGACGTAGTTGGTGTTGGAGTACCTCCAGCCGGTGCCCGGCTCGAACCTGGCCGGCTTCGACAGCGCCAGCCGTACCAGCTCCTCCGGCTGGAAGGTCGTGAACCGGGCCGCCACCCACTCCTCGCCCGAGCTGGTGGCGGGGCTGCCCGGCACGTACGTGCCGTCGGGGTCGAAGTCGCCGGTGAAGTTGAACACGCCGCTGGTGTGCTGCAGCAGCATCCGTACGGTGATCCGCGGGTCGAGCCCGAACCCCTCCAGGTGCGCGGCCACCGGATCGTCCAGCCCGAGCCTGCCCTCGGCCACGAGCCGCAGCACCACGGTCGCGACGAAGGTCTTCGTGCTGCTGCCGATCCTGACATGGCCGTCGACCGGCGGCCCGGCGCTCCCGCCCAGCTCGGCGGCCCCGGCGGTGCCGGCCCATTCGCCCTGCTCGTCGTGGACGCGCAGGGTCACCCCGATGAAGCCCGAGTCGATCATCTCCTCGATGATCTGCTGCAACTGGGGGCGGGCCTGGGCGGAACGCGTGACGGACATGGTGCTCCTTCGGTGTAATCGGTGGCTTTACAGGCTGCGGGCGGTGATGTCGCCGTACGCGGTGGTCGCGTGGATGGTCAGGTCGGCCGCGCCGCTGTTGGTGAGGGAGTTGCTGATGCGGCCGTACGTGGTGCCGGCGTCCAGCGAGGCCGAGGTGCCGCGGGCGGCGCCGACCTCGATGTCGCCGTGCGCGGTGCGCAGCGTGACGGTGCCGCGTACGGCCTCGGCGATGCGCAGGTCGCCCTGCTGGGTGCTGATCCGCGCCGGGCCGGTGAGGCGGCCGACGGTGACGTCACCGGCCTGGAGCGTCAGGTCGGCGCTCGCGGCCTCGTCGAGCTTGACCGTGCCGCTCGCGCAGGAGAAGGACACCTCCCCGAGCCGCCCGACGCCCCGGAGGTCGCCGGCGGCCGCCTTCGCCTCGACCCGCGAACCGGCGGGCAGCCGCACGGTCACCTCGACGGAGCCGGAGGGGCCGAAGAACTGGTTCTTGGGCTCGGGGGTGTGGATCCGCAGGCCGCCGCCGTCGTAGGTGACCGCGGTCTCCTCGGCGGCCTTCACGTCGCGGCTCTTGGAGGCGTCCGCGGGCCGGACCTCGACCGTGGTGTCGGCGCGGTCGGCGGCGATGAAGGTGATGTGCCCGGCGGCGATGTCGAGGACCGTCGAGATGGCGGCGGGGGTGTCGAAGTGCTGCATGGTGTCGCTCCTCTTGTCCGTTCGTTTCCGACGAACGAAAAGCTACGTTGCTTTCTAGATTCTGACAACATCATCGTTGCTCTTGAGCTGAGTATTAGCAGGTCAAAGCTATGAAATCATTGCAACAGACCTGCGTCTAACGCAATGAGCAAGGCCACGTTCCGTTGCAACAGCTCAGTGATGAACGCTATGGTGTGCGGACACCGCGGATCACGGAGGAGACCACGATGCCGGGCGGCAGACTCACCCCGCAGGAACGCCAGCAGATCGCCCTGGGCCTGGCCGACGGCCTCGCCTACGCCGAGATAGCCCGCCGCCTCGACCGCCCGACCTCGACCGTCACCCGCGAGGTCATGCGCAACGGCGGCCCCACCTCCTACCGCGCCGACCTCGCCCACCGCGCCGCCGAACGCCGCGCCCACCGCCGCAAGAAGCCCGCCACCCGCGCGCAGGGCGCGGCCCCGCAGCACGTCGGACGCGACACCGAGGCCGTACGCGAGTACGAGGAGACCTTCACCACCGTCTTCATGCAGTCGGGCCTGCCCAAGATGACCGCCCGCGTGCTGGCCTGCCTCTTCACCACCGACAGCGGCAGCCTCACCGCCGCGGAGCTGGCCGCCCACCTCCAGGTCAGCCCGGCATCGGTCTCGAAGGCGGTCACGTTCCTCGAGAGCCAGGGCCTCATCCGGCGCGAGCGCGACGTACGCCGCCGCGAACGCTACGTCGTGGACGACGACGTCATGTACCAGTCCACGATGGCCAGCGCCCACTCCATCGCCCACCTGGGCGAGATCGCCCGCCAGGGCGTCGGCCTCCTCGGCCCCGGCACCCCGGCCGCCGCCCGCCTGGAGAACATCGCCCGCTTCGTCGACTTCGTCGCGGAAAGCATCGCCCGCGCCGCCGACCAGGCCCGCGAAATCCTCCACACCAGACCCACCGACGAGACCACCTGAACAAGGGCATGGGACAGGCGCAATCCGCTGGCCGAGCTTCTCGCTCGCGCACGGAATATGACTGTTGCCTTTTGCTTATGGACAGGTATCTGCTGGCTTCATAAGGTCCATCCGTGGTGCGGGTGAGGGCACATTGGCGCCGTAATCGTAATGGCACGCTGAGTTGGGTACGAGCGCATTACCGCAGCGCAGCGGCCGCAGGCGGGATCGGTGGGCTCATCGTGATTTCTTGCATCGTCATGTTCCTGGTGTCGATGGCCCAGAGCTCCGGTAACGGCAATGTCCAGCAGACACAGGTGACCGTGGCCTCCAGCCCCTTGAGCCCCGCTCATGCGCAGCTGATGAATGCTCTACGAGCCGCGAGGGAGCGTTCCGGGCTCTCGCTTGAGGAGGCGGGCAGCCGCGCCGGCCTGTCGGCCCAGAAGGTTTCCGACATTGAAACGGGCCTGCTGGTTCCCACGCCGGAGGACGTCACCAGCCTCAGTAATGCGTATGGAGTTCCGCCGGATGAATGGACGAACCTGGTTATGCTGCAGTCGGAGCTCTAGCAGTCCGAACCCGTCTTAGCCCCACTTGCCGGTATGACGTGAGGGACGCGGCGGGTAAGTGCGGGGTCACATGCTTTCCGACTTCTGATGTGATCAGGATTTGTCGGTGGCGGCGCGTAGCATCGCCGGGCATCCGGCCGGGCTCACGCGAAAAGGGAAGACATGGAGACAGAGCTGCAGGTCGCGTTCGACTGTGCCGATCCGCAACGGGTCGCCGAGTTCTGGGCCGAGGCCGTCGAAGGCTACGCCTTCCCGCCGCCGCCCGACGGCTACACCTCGTGGGAGAGCTGGGCCGAGGGGGAGAACATCCCCGAAGAGGAACGCAACGAGATGCGGGTGCTGATCGACCAGCGCGGCAAGCTGCCGAACCTCTACTTCCAGCGGGTCCCCGAGTCCAAGACCACGAAGAACCGGCTCCACCTCGACATCCGGGTCTCGAAGGGCCTCGCGGGCGACGAGCGCAGAAACCGCATCGAGGAGGAAGTGACCCGCCTGACGAAGCTCGGCGCCACGCTCGTCGAGCGCCGCACGCCGCCGGAGCTGTGGGTGGTGATGGCCGACGTCGAGGGCAACGAGTTCTGCGTGATCTGAGATCGCTCAGCGCGGCCTGCGCCAGTAGGCGAGCTGGCCGCTCGTGCTCTTGACCGTGCGCGGCGCCGACTCGGCCTGCGGCCAGATCTGCAGGAGGTAGCGGTCGATGACGGCGTCGGACGTGTCCACTTCCGCAGCCTCGTCCATGTGCTGAGCGTGGTAGCGCAAGCGGTACCACCCTGGGCCGGCGGGAAGCGCGGGAAGCTCGTGTTCGTCCGCGCCGCCCCATTCGTGCAGGGACAACCGGCCGGCGACCGACCGGAAGCTGACCTCCACGATGTCCTCGTAACCGTCGGTGTCCGCTCCGGGGTCGTGGTCGGCCACGCTCACCGCGAAACCGACGACCCCGGTGTGCAGACCGGTGACCAGGAAGGCTCCGCCGTCGTCCACCCGGATGATGCCGACGGGGTGCTCGGGGTGGTCGTCGGGCAGCCCATCGGGGCCCAGGCCGTCGTCGGTGTCGTCGACGAGGTACGCCTGCCGGTAGTGGACGCCGAGATCGAACGTCACCGTGCGAAGGTCAGTCATGGTCGGCAAGCCTAAGATCACGGACCGACATTTTCCGCGGGCCGGCCTGTGCCGGCCGTCCACCGGATATGTCGGTGGGGTCGGCCATACTTCGCCGGGTCAGGTGATCACGAGGTGAGGGTGGCGGGCGATGGCGCGGTTGTTGCGGAGTCTCGATGACGAGGTCTACGTCGAGTACAACTCGATGGGGCTCGACGGCACCGACCTGCCGACCTGGGGGTCGCCCACCGAGGAGATCTACCACTTCAACGCGGCCTTCCGGCTCGAGTCCTGGGACGCCGAGCCGGAGCCCGCGGACGGCTTGTGGACGCCGGTCAGCTCGTCGACGTTCGTCGCGGAGAGCGGGGTGGTCGCCGTCCTCGCGTCGATGGACGGCGGGGGGCACGACTTCCTGATCGGGCCGCCGCATTTCGAGTACGGCGTCCAGATGTACTTACGCGAGCCCCGGCCGGGCGACGGGCACGGCACGGGCGAGTGCGACGAGACGTGGCTGCTGAGGTTCTGGCCGATCCGGGACGTCTTCGACCCGATCGCGCACGCGGCCCCGTTCTCCTACATCGCCCGTGGCGTCCTCTACTACTCGATCGACCTCGAGCCCGAGCAGCTCGTCCAGCCTCCGTCGCGGCGGGAGGTGCCGGTTCCGGTCTCGGCGGTGACGGACTGGGCGTCGCTGCGAGCCGAGCCCGACCTCGACACCTTCGACGGCTGGTTGCGTCAGGTCCACCGCCGGGCCGAGGAGGAGGGCGTCACCGTACACGCGTGGCTGCGTGAGAAGGGGCTGGACATCGAGGACGGCGCCGACCTCACCGCGGCGACCTGCACGCCGCCGCGCATGCGTCCGGGCCGGTACGCCGATCCGCTGCTCGACCGCTACTACGCCGAGCAGCGGCACCGGAACCCGCTGTCCGGGCAGGACCTGGACGAAGACCGCCTGCGCGAACGCGCCGACGCCGACCGCATCGCCAAGGAGCTGTGCCGCGCCGGCACGCACACGTTCTCTGTGCCCGTCGAAGGCCGGGGCGGCCTCTACCTGCGGCCGGGCGTGAGCCGGCGCGTATGGCGGTGGGAGGACGACTACCTGGGCGGCGAGCTCGTGGACGGCGGGCTGACGGTGGACCGGCAGGTGCTGGCCAGGAACCCGTGGACCAGGCAGATCCTCGTCTCCGGCATCGTGACGATCCTGCGCCCCGACCCCGGCAGGGCGCCCTGTGGCGACACCGTCTGGTACCGCGTACGCGACGCCGAGCCGCACGAGGCGGCCAGGGTGCTGTGCGCGGAGGCCACCTGGGAGGAGGACCCGGAGCATCGGCGGGCCCTGGACGAGGTGGCCAAGGAGAAGCTCATCGAGCTGCGCGCCACGTACCGGAGCCGGGAGGGCTGAGCGGCGAAAACCCAGGCGACCGCCGGGAGCCCGCCGGGAGCCCGCCTGGCATGCTTGGACGACGTGATCATACGTACGGCGACGCGCCGCGACCTGCCCGCTGTCATCGCGCTCCTGGCCGGTGAGGACACCGTGGTCGATCCCCTGACGGTCGAGGTCGACGAGGCGTACGAGCGGGCCTTCCAGACGATCGACGCGGATGAGCGGAACGAGATGATCGTCCTCGACGAGGGCGACGGCACCGTCCTGGGCTGTCTCCAGCTGACCTACATCCCCGGGCTGGGGCGCCACGGGCAGGAGCGGGCGCTGATCGAGGCGGTCCGCGTACGCGCCGACCAGCGCGGGGCCGGGCTCGGCCGCAAGCTGCTCACCTGGGCGATCGACCGCGCCCGAGCGCGGGGCTGCACGCTGGTGCAGCTCACCAGCAACAAGCGCCGCACGGAAGCCCACCGCTTCTACGGCTCCCTCGGCTTCACGAGGAGCCACGACGGCTTCAAACTGCCCCTCTGACAGAGATGATGTGGGTGAGCGCCTCCCGCCGGGTCTGAGCCACCCTCTGACTGACCCCCGGCTCAGGCGGCCGAGGAGCCTGACGAGGCCAGGCCCGCGCCACCCAGCAGATCCAGCTCGATCATCTCGGCCGACTGAACGAGCCGCATCGCCGCGGCAGCCTCCGGACTACCGGCCACCTGCTTCAAGGCGTCATCGAGGTCGGCCTGACTACGCCAGAGCTCGGTCACCCAGATGGTGTCGGACGCGTCAGCCTGCCGATTGACCAGGTACAACTCACACCCGGCCACCCCCTCAAGAGCGTTCGCGGCGCCGAGCAACAACTCAGCCAGCTCCGCCCCTCGCCCATCCTGAGCCACGAACTTCCCATACCGCGCAACCTTCTCCATGCGCCCGAGCTTACGCGCGGCGGTCGGCGGCGGGCGTGGAGGGCCGTTCTATGCGCAGGTCCACCGGTGCTCGTCCCCAGGCAAAAGAAAGGGGCCCTGCGTCGAGGGCCCCTTCCTGGCGGACGTCAGCCGCAGTGGGTCCAGCCGGACTGCCAGCTGTCGCCGGCCCCGGCGCCGTTCGAGGCGACGCCGCCCCACGAGACGCAGGCGCCCTTGGCGCTCACCTTCACGGGACCGGCGTAGATCTTGTAGAAGTCGGTGTCGTCGATCCGGCCGCCGCCCTGCTTCTGGATGGAGGCGCCGGTGGTGCTGAGCTTGCCCTGGTACTTGCTGGCCTTCCAGGTCACCACGCAGTTGGTGCTGCCGTTGTAGAGCAGGTAGATCGTGGCCAGCCCGCCGATCGCGTGGCTGTCGATGACGTGGTAGCTGCCGCCGCCGCACGCCGCGACGGGCGACGACGCGGCCATGGCGGGACCGCTGCCCACGACCACGGAACCGACGAGTGCGGCCGCCGTGGCGAGGGAGAGCACGGCGGTCTGCGTGAATCTGCGCACTGCCTGGTCTTCGCTTTCTTCAGAGAATCATGCTGGGTCGTCGGGCAGCATAACTGGATCTTCGTCAAAAATCATGACAAACGACGTCAGAGGTGGCAGCGGGCCTCGTGGCCGGGGCCGAAGCGGCGAGCAGCAGTTTGGTGCACGGGTGCCGCGGCTCCTGCAGGAGTCGCGCAGCCCTTGTCCTTCCTCGGGGTCAGGAGAGGGTCATGCGTGGGTCAGGGATGCTCGGACGCCGTGTTCTGCGAAGTCGGACAGCGTGTTGCGGAGGTGGGTGGTGAAGTCTGGGTGGTCGGCCAGGTCGGGGACCACCTCGGCGAGCAGGCGTTCAGGAGCGTGGGCCAGGCGGCGGAGGTCCTCCGCTCGGGGGTCGTTGACGTCCACCGGGTGGCCTGCGTCGTCCAGGGAGACGGTGACGTGCCTGAGCCAGGCGGCCACCGCTAGGCAGGCCCACTGAGGGAAGGCGCCGGCGGCGAGGCGGTCGCGGGCGGTGCCCAAGAGACGGATCGGGACCTTCAGGGAGCCGTCCATGGCTATTTGGGCGCAGCGGTGGCGCAGCGCGCGGTTGCGCATTCTGGTCACCACCTGTTCGCCGTACGACGGCAGGTCCACGCCGGGAGGCGGGGTCAGGGTGGGCAGGACGTCCTCGGCCAGCAGCCGCTCGGCGAGGTGGGCGAGCGGCGGGTCGTCGAGGGCGTCGGCGATGTACTCGTGGCCGGTCAGCGCGCCCGTGTAGGCGAGCGCGCTGTGCACGCCGTTGAGCACCCGCAGCTTGGCCTGCTCGTACGGCTCCACGTCCGCGACGAACCGCGCCCCCGCCCGCTCCCAGGAGGGCCGCCCACCGGGAAAGTCGTCCTGGAGCACCCACTGGCTGAACGGCTCGGCCACCACGGCCGCCAGGTCCGGCCGCCCGGTCAGCCGTTCCGCGGTCGCGAGGTCGTCGGGGGTGGTGGCGGGCACCATCCGGTCCACGACGGTGGCGGGGAACGACACGCCTTCCGGCACATTGCCGCAGGCGTGCTGCACGGCCTCACGTACGCGGGCGCCGTTGGCCAGCAGGTTGTCGCAACTGACCACCGCCACAGGACCGGCGCCGGCGGCGGATCTGCGGGACAGCCCGGCCGCCAGCAAACCGATGGGGCTGCCGGGCGCGGTGTCGGCGTACGCCTTCTCGGTGATCGTCAGCGTGATCACCCGGACCGAGGGGTCGGCGACGTACCGGATGACCTGCTCGGCCTCGGTCGGCGCGTGCAGGGTGCGGCGGATGGAGGTGACCTCGGTGGCGGAGACGCGTTCGCCGTCGCGTACCAGCAGCGTGTAGCGGTGGTCCTGGTCCCGCAGCGCGCGCACGACGTCGGGGGAGCGCGGCGCGACGGCGCAGATCGTCCAGCCGTCGCCCGCCTCCTGCGTGTGGACGGCCTGGTGGGCGCGGTGAAAGGCACCGAGGCCGAAGTGCAAGATCATGACAGGAGCTCGGCGATGTCGATCGGGCGCCGCTCGACGGCCGAACGCCAGATCGCCTCGCCCGTCGCCACCGCGAGCGCCCCCTGCAGGGCGTCGGCGGGCAGGCCGAGGCGCAGCGACTCCGGCTCCGGCGTGCCGAACAGCGAGGAGAACGTGAACGTGCCGGCGCCGGGCAAAGGGGTGCCGTCGGGAGTCCTGCCGTGGCGGGACTCGATCTGGCCGTGGGTGCCGCTGATCACCACGCGGAAGCCCTCCCAGGGTGAGGAGAAGTCGAGGGTGTACGCCAGACTTGCGCCGTTCCGGTAGCGGACCAGCGCGGAGTAGGCGTCCTCGATGTCGATCTCGTCGTCGTACAGATAGGTGTCGGTGGGGTATTGGTGCTCGTACGCCAGGCCGTACAGGCCGGTGCGCACACCGCCGGGCTCGGCGAGCGTGCCGCTGCCCGCCTGAGCCCGATAGTAGGGGTCGCGCTCGTAGAGATCCGCCCCGGTGTACGGGTTCCCCGGCCGCGTCGTGGGGGCGGCGCGGGCTACGCAATCGATGGCCGCAATGGCAGCATTATCTTGCAAACGCGGTCGCTTCGGCCGGTACGCACCTGCGATATGGTCGCCTTCGTTGCAGCAAACCAGGAGGGTCAGGCACATGCCAGTCACGCTTGCGGACGTCGCTCAGGCAACGGGGCTGTCTGCGTCGACCGTCTCGCGGGCGCTGTCCGACCCCGACAAGGTCAACGTGCACACGCGCGAGAGAGTTCGCCGTGCGGCCCGCGAACTGGGCTACGTCCCCAATCAGACGGCCCGCTCGCTGATCTCGGGGCACCACGACGTCCTCGGCCTCATCGTGCCCGACATCGCCAACCCGTTCTTCCCGCCGATCATCAAGGCGATCCAGGCGCGGGCGGGCCTCAAGGGCAAGACCGTGATCATCACGGACGTCGACGAGCACCCCGGCGACGAGGTGGAGCGGGCGCAGATCCTCCGCAAGCGGGTGGACGGGCTCATCATGGTCTCGCCGCGCACCGGCGATGAGCGGCTCGCCGAGCTGGCCAGGCTCAAGCCCATCGTGTTCGTCAACCGGCGGGTCGAGGGCGCGGCCAACGTCCTGGTCGACAACGCCGACGGCATGATCGAGGCCGTCGAGCACCTCGCCGCGCTCGGCCACCGCAAGCTCGCCTACCTCAACGGGCCGCGGCGCTCGTGGTCCAACGCGCAGCGGCGCAAGGCCGTCGTCGCGGCCTGCCTGGCGCAGGACATCGAGCTGGTCGAGTACGGCCCCTTCGAGCCGCAGGTCCAGGCCGGAGTGCGGGCCGCCGACCTGGTGCACGCCGGTGACGTCACCGCGGTCATCGCCTACGACGACCTGATCGCCCTCGGCCTGATGACCCGGTTGGCCGAGCGCGGCGTACGGGTCGGCCAGGACCTCAGCGTGATCGGCATCGACGACAGCCCGATGTCCGGCATGGCGTACCCGACGCTGACCTCCATCCACGTGCCGGGCACGGAGGCCGGGATGGCCGCCGTCGACCTGCTCCTCGACATGATCGCCAACCCGACGGACGAGGAACCCCCGGTCGTCCAGCTCGAAACCCGCCTGGTGGTCCGCGGCTCCACCACCCCAGCCCCCACCTCCTGACCACCGATGTTCCCCGCCGGCCGGGCGCCGCGTTGGGAGGTGAGGTGTCGCGTCGGTCCTGTCATGTGACGCACGCGGGGCGGGGCGAGAAGCCTCGGGGTTGTTCCTCGCGACCTTTCGGCCGGGTCACATGACGGCGCTCGGCCGGGTCACATGACGGCGCCGAGTTGCCAGGGGGCGAATTCTTCGTCGCCGAAGCCGAGCAGTTCGCTGGCCGTCTGACGGCCTGATGCGGTGGCCAGGATCAGGTCGTAGACGGCGCGGCCGATCTCATCGATCGTGGCTTCGCCTGTGGCGATCGGGCCGCAGTCGATGTCCATGTCGTCGCGCATGCGCCGGTAGACGTCGCTGTTGGTGGCGAGCTTCAGGCTCGGGACCGGTTTGCAGCCGTAGACGGAGCCGCGTCCCGTGGTGAAGCAGACGATGTTCGCGCCGCCGGCCACCATGCCGGTGACCGAGACGGGGTCGTAGCCGGGGGTGTCCATGAAGGCGAGGCCGGGCTGTCGTACGGGCTCGGCGAAGCCGTGGACGCCGGTCAAGGGCGCGCTTCCGGCCTTGGCGACCGCGCCGAGCGACTTCTCCAGGATCGTGGTGATCCCGCCCTCCTTGTTGCCCGGGGACGGGTTGTTGTCGAGGCAGCCGCCGTGCCGCGCGGTGTAGTCGCGCCACCAGTCGATGCGGTCGAGCAGCGCCCGCGCGACCTTCTCGTCCACGGCCCTGGCCGCGAGCAACCGCTCGGCGCCGTAGATCTCCGGCGTCTCGGCCAGGATCGCGGTGCCGCCCTGCGCGATCAGCAGGTCGGCGGCGACGCCCAGCGCGGGGTTGGCGGTGATGCCGGAGTAGCCGTCGGAGCCGCCGCACTTGAGCCCGAGCACCAGGTGCGAGGCGGGCACGGGGGTGCGGGTCACGTCGAGCGCGGGCAGCAGCTCGCGGATGGCCTCGACGCCCTTGCGCACGGCCGCCGCCGTGCCGCCCGCCTCCTGGATGGTCATCGTCGCGATCGGGGTGCCGGCGGGCAGGTCCAGCTCGGCGATCTGGTTGACCTCGCAGCCGAGGCCCAGCACCAGCAGCGCGCCGAAGTTGGGGTGGGCGGCGTAGCCGGACAGCGTACGGCGCAGCAGGTCGAGCCCCTCGCCGTCGGAGGCCAGCCCGCATCCGCTGCCGTGGGTGATGGCGACCACGTCGTCCACGTGCGGGGCCGCGTCCAGCACCCCTGAGCGGCGGGTCTGGTCGGCGATGAGCTTGGCGACGGTCGCCGAGCAGTTGACGGAGGTGATGATGCCGACGTAGTCGCGGGTGGCGATCCGGCCGTCGGGACGCACGATGCCCTGGAACGTCTCGGGCTCCTGGGGGACGACCGTCCCCGGCGTGGGGACGACCTCGGCGCGCTCGGTGTCGTGGAAGCCGAGGTTGTGCGTGTGCACGTGGCGGCCGGGCGCGATGGGCTCGGTGGCGTGCCCGATGACCTGGCCGTACTTGATGACCTCCGCCCCGGGCTCGACGGCGGTGAGGCTGACCTTGTGGCCGGGCGGGACGTCCTGGGCCGCCGTGAGCCCGTACCCGATGGGGTCGCCGGCGGCGAGCCCGCCGAGCGTGACGGCCACCGTGTCGCCCTCCCGCAACCGGATGACTCTGGTCATGCGCTGTTCCCTTCTGGGCCGATCCACCTGCCGCGCAGGACGGTCGCCCACGGATGGAAGCCCTCGTCGAAGACGGCGAGGTCGGCGTCGGCGCCGGGCGCGATCACGCCCTTGCGGCCGGTCAGTCCGAGCACCCGCGCCGGCGTGGCGGTGGCGGCGGCCACGGCCTCCGGCACGGGCCAGCCGAGGTCGCCGGTCAGGTGGCGGAGCATGGCGGGCAGTGCCGAGGTGGAGCCGCCGAACGCGTCCGCGCCCACCACGAGCCCGACGCCGTCGCCGACCTCGCAGGTCACGGTGCCGAGTCGGTAGCGGGCGCCGCGCGGCAGGCCGGTGCCGGGCGTACCGTCCGAAACCACGCACAGGCGATCGCCCACGCAGCGGCGGGCGATCTCCAGCAGCGCGGGCGGCAGGTGGCGGCCGTCGGCGATCACCTCGGCGGTCAGGTGGTCGGCGGCCAGCGACTCCTCCAGCAGGCCGGGCAGCCGCCACGGGCCCTGCCTGATCGTGCTCGACTGGCCGCTCCACAGGTGGGTGACGTGGGTGAGCCCGGCGTCGACGGCCGCGCGCAGGTCGTCGCCGCGTGCCTCGCTGTGACCGGCGGCGACGACGACCCCGGCGGCGGCGAGGCGGGCCGTGGCCGCGACGGCGCCGGGCAGCTCGGGGGCGAGCGTGATCATGCTGAGCACGTCGCGGTGCTCCAGGAGCACGCCGACGTCCGCGGTGGTCGGCGGGCGCAGCACGGCGGGGTCGTGCGCGCCGCGCTGCGCCGCCGCCAGGAACGGCCCTTCCAGGTGGACGCCGAGCAGCTCCGCGCCGCCCTCGACGGTACGGTTCACGCCGCCGAACCCGGCCAGCAACTCCTCCAGCCGCCCGACGGAGGCCGACACCAGCGACGCCTGCACGCTGGTGACCCCCTGCCCGGCCAGGCCACGCAGCACCGCGACCCCCTGGCCGGGCCCCTCGTCGAAGCACGCGCCCGCGAACCCGTGCACGTGCAGGTCGATCAGCCCCGGCGTGACCAGCCGCCCACCGACGTCGATCGCCTGCCCGTCGGCACGGCTCCCGCGCGCCGCCACCGCCGCGACGCGCTCACCCGAGACGACCACGTCCACGTCATCACGAACCCCCTCGGCCAGCACCACCCGGCCACCGGTCAGGATCACGCCCACGTCACCACGCTTCCGGATGGGGGCCGCCGGTCAGGGTCGCGTCCGTGGCGTCGCGGACGCCCTCAGGAGGGGTCACGTCGGCGCCGCCTTCGAACCGGAGCACCCGATCACCGCGGCAGGTCGAGCTTGCCGGCGGAGTCTGGGTCGAGGAACAGGGTGGCGTGGGAGGTGCGGCGGAGGATCGTGGCGGGGCAGGCGGGTGAGATCGGCTCGGTGAGGGTGGCGGCGATGGCGGTGGCCTTGCGCTGCTCGGGGACGCACACCTGCACCGACGCGGCCGCCAGCAGGGCGGGCACGGTGAGCGAGATCGCGGTCTCGGGCACGTCGGCGACGGTCGCGAAGTGGCCCTCGCCGACCTGCTGCTCGCGCGAGCGCTGCGTCAGCGTGATCACCCTGGCCCACCGGTCGTCGTCGAAGCGCGCCTGGTGCGGCTCGTTGAAGGCCAGGTGGCCGTTCTCGCCGACGCCCATGCACACCAGGTCGAGCGGCAGCGTACGCAGCTCGGCCTCGTAACGGGCGCACTCCGCTTCGGGGCCGGGGGCGTTGCCGTCGATGTAGTGGACGGCGGCGGGCGCGAACGGGTCCTCGATGCGCTCCTTGATCCACCGGCGGAACGAGGCGGGGTGGTCGGCCGCGATGCCGACGTACTCGTCCATGTGGAAGACCGTCACCCGATCCCACGGGATCCCCTGCTCGCGCAGCGCGTCGGTGAACGCGTACTGGGAGTTTCCCGTGGCGATGACGACGCGGGCGGTGCCGCGCCGCGCCACCGCGTCCCTGATGGTCGCGGCGGCGCGCTCGGCCGCGGCGCGGCCCAGGTCCGCCTCGCTCGGGTGAACCTCGACGGGCAGGCTGTCCGCCGTGAACCGGGTCAGTGGGGTGGACAAGGTGCTCCTCCTCGGGCTGGGCGTACACCACCTTTGCAAACGCATGCAGCACTTGCAAGGAGGAGCAGCGACCGTCCCGGGGACGATTGCGGTGATCCCCGCGGAAGCGATTGCCACACGAACGTCCGTGTGGCAATCGCTGCAAGCCGGCTACGGGCGGCGCGCGTCCGTCCGCCGGAGTTCGTGCCTGATGGCGAGCCTGATCGTCCAGTAAAGGAAGAAGAGGACGACTGCCGCTGGAATGACCCAGGAGAAAAGCAACATCAGCACGTCGGGCAGCCCGATGTTCATCACGTCGATCCTCCTCCGGGACGGCAGGCGTCCAGCATCCCTCAGGCGTTTCCGCACGTACAGCGGATCATCGATCGCGCGGGTCCTTCAGCGAGCGCATCGTGTCGACCAGGGTCTCGTGGATGTACTCCAGCTCCGGCGAGGTGAAGCCCGTCCAGTCACCGGCGTCCTGGTCGGCGGCGTCCGCCGACCAGGACGCCTCGTCGGAGTCGCTCCAGGTGCTCTCGGCCGCCGCCGGGTCGTGGCGGTACACCCACCACAGGTTCCCCGAGGGGTCCTGGAAGCGGGCGAGGGTGTCGCCGAAGAAGTCGGTCGGGCGGGTCACGATGCGGGCCCCGCGCGCCGCCGCCCGGTCGAGGGTGGCCTCCACGTCGTCCACGTAGACGCGGGTGAGCGCCGGCGTGAACGGCCAGTCGGGCTTGCGGTCGGCGATGGTCAGCAGTGAGTCGCCGACGCGCAGCTCGGAGTGCAGGATGAGCCCGTCCTTGTCGTTCGTACGGGCCTCGGGCACGTCCACCGCACCGAACACCGCGATGAGGAAGTCGATCAGTCCGGCGGCGTCGTCGGTGACGATGAACGGGTTCACGGTGTTGGAACCCGCGGGCACTGCGGTCATGGTGCGTCCTTTCAGCAAGCTGAACGAAGGGATGCACGTATGGTCGCCAGCGGTGCGGCCACTTGATGTCCTGAATGCGGCCGCTTTTCAGATGGGGAAGCGGCCGTCGCGCCACTGCCAGTGGCGGCCCGCCTTGAGGTGGTCGATGACCGCCCGTTGGAGCGCGGTGCGGCGCGGCAACTGGTCGAGCGGCGTGGTCAGCGTGCGGAAGACGAACCGCAGCACCTCGACGTCGGCGTCTATCCCCTTGGGCTCCTCGTACGGCTCCAGCTCGAACCTGCGCTGGAACCGCACGATGTTGGAGTCGGCCGGCAGATATTCGCTGAGCTGCGGATCGAGCAGCCACGAGCCGCACGAGAACGCCGTGCGGTGCTCGTCGGGGAAGTGGCGGGGGAAGAACGCGCGGGCCCGGTCGAGCGAGGCGTCGATGGCCTCGGGGGTCAGCGGACCCGACTCGGGGATGTGCAGCTGAACGGCGGTGTCGCCGCGGTGGAACTGCAGCCGGCCCAGCTCGTAGAGGCCGCCGCGGACGTGCAGCGTCAGCCAGCTCTGGATGACCGGCCAGCCCTCGCGCTCCATCCGCCGGTCGACGGCGAGGTTGCGGCCGAGGTCGGCGAGGGTCGTCCAGGACACGTCCTCGGGTACGCCGTGGTCGCGGTGGTAGCCGAGGACGACGTCGATCAGCGCGAGGTAGGCGTAGACGTACAGGTGCCGCCAGGCGGGGCCCCGATCGCGCGGCAGCGAGGGGCCGAACGGCAACCAGCCGTAACCGCCGAGGTCGGCGCGGACCATGGCGGTCGCGCGGTCGAGCAGCCAGCGCAGCTCCGGCGTCCACAGCGGGGAATCGGGGTCCGGCCAGCCCTCCATGATCTCGGCGGCGTCGTCGGGGCGTACGGCGAGCCGGTCGAGGATCGCGGGGGCGTCGGTCTTGGCGGGCAGCGGCGCGGACGGGAGATCGCCGGCGAGGCGATGGACGCGCTCGACGTCCTCGAGGGGAACCCCGAGCCGGGAGGCGATGTCGTCAAGCTTCATCTCGCCGACTTTACTCGCGATAGGTTAGGATACGACTGTATCCATAAGGAGGTCGCCAGCATGCCTGACCAGCCGTCCGCCTTCACCAGCGACCGTGCCCGTGACCGCTACCACGCCGTTTACGACCGCGTGGTCCAAGAGTTGTGGCCGGTGCCCGTGGACGCCTTCGACGTCGAGACCCGCGCCGGCACCGTCCGCGTGCATCGCGCGGGTCCCACGGCCGGCGACCCCATCGTGCTCCTGGCCGGGGCCGGGGGGAACGCGCTCGCCTGGCACGCCTCCATCGAGCCGCTCGCCCGCGCCAGGCCCGTCCTCGCCGTGGACCCGCTCGGCGAGCCGGGCCGCTCGATCCAGCGCTGCCCGCTCACGAGCGGCGCCGACATCGGCGGCTGGGTCGCCGACCTGCTCGCCGTCGTCGGAGCCGAGCGCGCGCACCTTGCGGGCTTCTCGTCCGGCGGGTGGGCCGCGATGGAGCACCAGCGTGCGGGAGGCGGCGGGGTCGCGGCGCTGACGCTGGTGGACCCCGGCGGTCTCGCGCCGCTGTCCAGGAGGTTCGTCCGGTGGGCGGCGGCCGGGGCCCTCGCCTCGATGCTGCCGGGCCCGCTGCGCCGCCGCTCGGCCGGCCTGGTGAACAACGGGGTGTTACGCGATGACGGGCTGGTGGCGCTGCTGCGGGCCGGCTGGTCCTTCCGCCGGCGGGTGCCGATCCCGCCCGGCTACCGCGACGAGGAGCTCCGCGCGGTGTCCGTGCCCGTACAGGTGCTGATGGGCGCTCGCAGCGCGCTGTTCGACGTGGGGGCGCTGGCCGCCCGGCTGGCGGAGGTGGTGCCGTCCTGGCGGGTCGAGATCGTGCCTGGCGCTGGCCATTCGCTGTCCGTCGAAGCCCCCGAGCTGGTCGCCGACCGTATCCTCTCCTTTCCCGGGACCGAGCAGGCGGGAGACGCGCATGCCCCGACAGGTGGATCATGACGAGCGGCGGCGGCAGCTGACCGACGCGCTGCTGCGCATCGCGAGCACGCGCGGGCTGGGGGCGGTGTCGATGCGCGAGATCGCCGCCGAGGCCGGGGTCTCGCTGCGCGTCGTCCAGTACTACTTCGCCAACAAGCAGGCCCTGCTCGAATCAGGCCTGACCGAGCTGGGCGCCCGCATGAACCACCGGGTCAGGCGGCGGATCACCGACTCGGGCACGCCGGCGCCGCGCGAGCTGCTCGCCGCCGTGCTGGCGACGATCGTCCCGTACGACGAGCAGAGCCGCCTCGACTCCCTGGCCTGGACCGCCTACTACACGGCCGCGCTCACCGACCCGGCGCTCGCCGCCGCCGGCCTCACCCTGCCCGACGCGCTGGAGGACTTCCTCACCGTACGGCTGACCGGCGCCATCGCCGCGGATCGCGACCCGCGCATCGAGGTCGCGTCCCTGCTGGCCCTCGCCAACGGCCTGACCTCCAGCGTCCTCAGCGGCCAGCGCAGCCACGAGGACGCCCTCGACATCATCGACTACCGGCTGGACCGCCTCTTCGAGCAGGACTGACCGGCGACACGCACCCCTGACCACCGGGCCGCGGCCTTTCCCGTGACGGACACTCGACTCGTGACCTCGGAGACTCCCGCCACCACGGCGGCACTGACGGTGGCCCGGCGTTTCTATCCGCCGGCGCTGCTCGACCACTGCGTCCGCACCCGCCTGTGGGGCACGACGTACGCCGCGGCGCACGGCATCGCCATCGACGACGAGCTGTTCTCCGTCGCGGCCCTGCTGCACGACATGGGCCTGACGAAGGCGTTCGACAGCCACACGGTGCCGTTCGAAGAGGCGGGCGGGTGCCTCGGCTGGGTCTTCTGCACGGCGGCCGGCTGGCCGGACGAGCGGGCCGCCAGAGCCGAAGAGATCATCGTGCTGCACATGCGCGCCGACGTGCCCGCCGCCGACGACCCCGAGGCGCACGTCCTCCAGGTCGCGTCGAGCTTCGAGGTGGTGGGGCGATGGCACGAGCAGTTCCCCGACCACGTACGCGCGGACGTGCTCACCCGCCATCCCCGCCGCGACTTCCCGGCCGGCCTCCTGGCCGCCTTCGAGGACCAGGCGCGCCGCAAACCCGGCAGCGCCGCCGCCCGGTCGGTGCGCAACGCGCTCGCCGAGCGGATGGCCGCCAACCCCCTCGACAGCTGAGGTCAGAACCAGGCGACCGGCGCCCCGGCGAAGGAGGCGCCTACCGGCCGCCCGGGTGATGCGGGCGACGCGAGAACCCCTGACCCACGCCGCCCGAGCAACCGTCCCCACGCTACGGCTCCGCGGGCCCGTCCGGTGTCCGGTGAACACCCGACAACCGCGCCTTCCCGTACGGTGGCGATCATGGCGGACGGATTCCGAGAGCGGCTGGCGCGGCAGGTCGCCGGCATCACCCCGTGGGACGAGCAGGAGGCCGCGCACCTCGCCGAGACGCTCGCCTGGATCGACAGCGGCGCCCCGCTGCACCGGGCGGACGCGCCCGACGTCCCCGACCCGCATCTCGTCGCCTACACCGTGGTCATGGACCCGGACGGGCGGCTGCTGCTCGTCGACCACCGCAAGGCGGGGTTGTGGCTGCCCAGCGGCGGCCACGTCGAGCCGGGCGAGGAGGTGTGGCAGACCGTCGAGCGGGAGTGCCAGGAGGAGCTGCACATGGCGGCGCGGCCGGGTCCCGTCGCGGGGCGGCGGCCGTTCTTCGCCACCGCGACGCGGACCAGGGGCGCGCACCCGCACACCGACGTCTCGCTCTGGTTCCTGCTGGAGGCGGACACCGTCACCTCCTACGACGAGGGGGAGTTCGCCGGCATCAGATGGCTGTCGCCGCGCGAGGTGCTCGACGAGCCGGCCGGGCGGCTCGACCCGCACATGCACCGCTTCACCGCGAAGCTCATCGACGCCGTAGGGGCGTGACGCCTCACCACCATCCGAAGGCGGCCCAGGTCAGGGCCGGTGCGACGACGATCGAGATCAGTCCGTACGTGAGGAGCTGCCGGAACAGCCTGGGCCGCACCGCGGGCTCGGCGGCGCCCAGGATGAGGCCGCCGGTGATGCCCAGCGGGTTGAGGTCCACCAGCACCGAGGCCAGCGCCAGGGCCAGCACGCCGCCGACCGGGGATAGACCGGCGTCCACCAGCGGGGGCAGCAGCGGCGTGACGGTCGCGAACACCGCGATCGAGCTGGCCGCGAAGGACGTGATGCCGGCGACGTAACACAGCACGAGCAGGCTGAGCAGCGGCGCGCCCGTCACCCCGAGCAGGTCGCTGATCTGCTTGAACGCGCCCAGGTGCTGCATCAGCCCCACGTACGTCAGCAGGCCGCCGATCAGCAGCACCACGTTCCACGGGATCCGCGACACCACTTCGCCGATCGGCATCCTGAACGCCAGTTGCAGGATCAGGGCGGCGGTCAGGCCGAGGTACCCCACGTTCATGTCGAACCCGACGGACAACACGACCACCGCACCCATGCACACCAGGGTGAAGGCGCGAGCCCCCGACCGCTGCGGCGCCATGGCAGGCGCCTCCGGCTCAGCGGTCACCGTCACCGCGCCGCTCCCGGGAGAAGCCGGGGTGGGGACGGGCGCCACCGGAGCCGGTGCGCCCGGCGCTTCCGTGGCAGGGACGGGGGTGGTCGGGGTTTCGGCGGGCGTTGAGGTGCGGCCGCGGGGGATGCCGCCTTTCCAGCGGCCCACCGCCAGGACGCCCGCGCACACGACGAGCCCGGCGAGCAGGCCCCCGGCCAGGAACGTGACCGGGGCGGAGCCGGGCAGGCCGATGCCGAGCTTGCCGCTCAGCTCGCGCGCCGTGACCCCGTACACGGCGAGGGGTGACAGCAGGCCGCTGATGATGCCGGTGACGCCGAGCACGGCGGCGAGCATCGGTGAGATGCGGTAGCGCGCGGCGAAGCCGAGCGCGATGGGGGAGACGATGGCGGTCGCGGCGGCGGGCAGGGTGCCGGCGGCGGTGAGGACGGCGCCGATGGCGAACGGGGCCAGCGCGATCAGCACGAGCCGCCCGCCGGCCAGCCGTAGCAGCAGGTCGAGCAGCCAGTCGAGGGTGCCGTTGTGCTGGGCGACGGCGAACAGCGCGGTCACCCCGACGATGAGCACGAAGAAGTCGGCGGGGAAGAACGCCGTCACGTCGTTCTCGGTGACGCCGGCCGCGAGTCCGAGCAGGAACGCCGCCGCCAGGGCGCCGAGCCCGAGGTCGAAGCCGGGGATCAGGGTGGCCGCGAGCAGTCCGGCCAGCACGATGATGGACAGGGTCGCCAGGGTCATGGGCAGCCTCTTCCGTCGGTCAGGCGAGCCCTGCGCGGGCAGGGACGGTTCGCTCGGGGGGTGTCAGGGTCAGGTCGGTCAGACCACTCCTCGGTGGTGCAGGGCTTGGATCTCGGAGTCGGTGAGGCCGGCGAGGTCGCGGAGGACGTCGGCGGTGTGTTCGCCCAGCGCGGGGGCGGGGGTGCCGGGTGCGGGGTCGAAGCCGGAGAAGCGGCCGGCCGGGGCCTGCATGAGCCGGGGGCGGCCGGTTCTGGCGTCGGGCACCTCGACGATCGAGCCGCGGGCGCGGATGTGCGGGTCGGCGCAGATGTCGGCGGCGGTGTTCACCGGTCCGGCGGCCACGCCGGCCTCGGTGAGCAGCGCCATCAGGGGGTCGAGGTCGTGCGCGGCGACGAAGGCGGCGACCCGCGCCTCGATTTCGGTGCGGTGGTCCAGCCGGGCGGTCATGGTGTCGTGGACGGCGAGGTCGTCGGCGTCCATGACCTTGACGAGCCGGCGCCACATCTGCTCGGTCGAGGCGGGCAGGGCGAGCCAGCGGCCGTCGCGGGTGCGGTAGAGGTCGTTCGGGCTGATGTGCGGGTTGCGGTTGCCCTGGCGTTCGCGGTTCTCGCCGGTGACGCCGTACTCGACGATGAAGTCCTCCATCATCCGCAGCAGCGGCTCGTACAGGGGGATGTCGGCGAGCTGGGCCTGCCCCGTGCGGTCGCGCTGGCGCAGCGCGAGCATGGCGGCGAACGCGGCGTAGATGCCGGTGACGCCGTCGGCCACGGGATAGCCGGCGAAGATCGGCGGCCCGTCGGGCGAGCCGGTGCGGTGGGTGAGGCCGGCGAACGCCTCGGCGACGCGGGCGAAGCCGGGCCGGTCGGCGTAGGGGCCGGTCCTGCCGAACGCGCTCACCTGCACCATCACCAGGTCGGGCCGGTAGGCGCGCAGGTCGTCGAAGTCGATGCGGAAGCGGCGCAGGGTGGCGGGGCGGAAGTTGGTGACGACGACGTCCACGGCCGCGGCCAGCCGCCCGACCAGACCGGCGGCCTCGGCGTGGTGCAGGTCGATGGTGACGCTGCGCTTGCCGCGCCCGACCATCGTCCAGGCGGCGGACTCGCCGTCCTCCAGGGGCGGGTAGTGGCGGGCCGGGTCGCCCGTGGCGGGATGCTCGACTTTGATCACTTCGGCGCCGAACTCTCCGAGCAGCGCGGCCGCCAGGGGCCCGGCCAGGATCGTCGACACGTCCAGGACGCGCACTCCGCTGAGCGGACGATCAGACAAAGAACTTTCCTTTCACCCGAGAGTACGAGGGTCACGATCCCCCTCAGCCGGAGCGGCGGGAAGACGGCGGAGGGATTCACAGGTGAAAGGATTCGCCTTTATGGTGGCGCGGTGCGGGTGGAACGGGCGCGATACTTCCTGGCGGCGATCGAGACGGGCTCGCTGCGTGCGGCGGCGGCCAGGTGCGGGGTCAGCCAGCCGACCGTCGGGCAGCAGATCGCCCTGCTGGAGGAGGAGCTCGACGTCGTGCTGCTCACCCGCAGCAGGCACGGCGTGCACCCGACGCCGGCCGGCCAGGCGCTGATCGAGCCGCTGCGCAGGCTGGTCGCGGCCGAGGAGGCGGTGCGCGAGTCGGCGATGGAGACGAGCGGCTCCTATCGCGGGCGGGTGCAGATCGGCGGCGTCACGGTGGCCGTGGAGACCGTGATCGCGCCGGTGGTGGGCCGGTTGCGGCGTTATCACCCGGGGCTGCGGTTCAGCGTGCGCGAGGGCGCGTCGGCGGCCGTCGAGGCGGCGGTGCTGGACGGCGAGCTGGACTTCGGGGTGGTCACCATGCCGGCCGGGCCGGCCGCGCCGGGACTGCGCAGGATCCCGCTGGCGTCGGCGCCGGTCGGCGTGTACGCGCGTACCGACCACCCCTTGGCGGGCCGCGACCAGGTGCAGTGGCGTGACCTGGAGAGCTGGCCGGTCGTCACCATGCGGGCGGGCACCGTCATGTGGGAGACCCTGCACCGGCACGTGCCCGCCCCCGACGTCGTCGTGCAGGCCATGTCGGCGCGGACGGTCAAGGTGATGGTCGGCCAAGGGGTCGGGCTGGGCGTGCTCGCCCGCTTCGACACCTCGGCCGACATCACCGACGTGGTGTGGCTCCCGCTGTCCGACGCAGAGCCCGTGCACCTGTGCCTGACCCAGCGTCAGGACAGCAGGCCGTCGCCGTCCGCGCTCATCGTGCGCCGGCTCATCAGGGACCGGGCGGGCGAGCTGGTCAGCTGATGGCGCAGGTGTTGACCAGGTCACCCGAGGTCGCGCGGGGGACGGTGGCGCTGCGCGGCGGCTGCTTGCCGCGGTCGGTCCAGCGCTCCAGGGCCTCGAACGCCGTCCGCATGCACGGCAGCAGGGGCCGCATGCGGTCGGGGAACATGTCGTACTCGATGTCGAGGTGCGAGGCGCCCTCCATGCGGTAGTAGCGGTGCAGCGCGCCCCTGCCCTGCTCGCGCACGGCCTGGGCGTAGGCGTCGCCGTGCACCCTGATCGGCAGCAGCGTGTCGAGCGTGCCCATCACGGTGATCAGCGGCTTGCCGATGCGGCCGGAGTGGGAGGCCCGCCGTACGGCGTCGTGCACGCTCTTCGGGCGATTGGCGTAGTCGTAGTCGGCGTCGCAGTTGGGGGTGCCGCTCTGGCAGTACGGGATGCCGGCGTCCAGGTCGCCGTCGAAGCCGGGGTCCACCTCCTCGCGGTAGCGGCGCTGGGTGCCGTCCCACAGGACGCTGTAGTTGAAGTCCCACAGGAACTCAGAGCCCGGCGCGAAGCCCGCCCGCAGCATCGCGGCGTGCGCCTGCTCGTCGCCGGTCGCCTTGTACTTGGGGTATTCGCGCAGCGCCACCGGCAGGTACGTCAGCGCGTTGCGCTGCTGGCCGCTCGGCGGCCAGTAGGTGCCCTCGGAGTCGACGCCGCCGTCGTACAGCTCGGGGTGGTTCTCCAGCGCCCACCGGACGAGCTGGCCGCCGTTGGAGATGCCCATCGCGTACGTCCTGCGCGCCTGCCGGCCGTAGTGGCGGGCCACGGTGGCCTTGGCGGCGACCGTCACCTCGGTCATCCGGTGGTACCACTCCCGGATGGCGTCGCCCGGCCGCTTGCCGTCGTGGTAGAAGTTCGCGTCCACGTTGCCCTTGTCGGTGGAGGCGTAGGCGTACCCCTTGGCCAGCACGAAGTCCGCGATCGTGTAGTCGTTGGCGTACTGGCGGCGGTTACCCGGCGCGCCGGCGACGACCAGCCCGCCGTTCCACCGCTCGGGGAGGCGGATGACGAACTGGGCGTCGTGGTTCCAGCCGTGGGTGGGGTTGGCGGTGGAGGTGTCGGCGAAGTAGCCGTCGATCTGGATGCCGGGCACGCCGCTCGGGTTGCGGGTGCCGGCCGCGTGCAGGCCCTGCCAGTCGGCCTGGTCGGTGTGGCCCGAGGCGAGCGTGCCGGCCGTGGTGAGGTCGTCCAGGCAGGCGGCGACCTGGTGCTGCGCGCCGGGCACGCGCAGCCGGTTGATGCCGTGGCAGCGGGCGTCCGCGGCGGCGGGGGACGCCACCGGCGCCAGGGGGATCGCCACGAGCGCGGCCATCAGGGCGGAGAGAGACGTTCGGCGAAGGGACAGAGGCATGTGCGACTCCCATCGATCAGACGGACGCCATGCTGATCCAGCGTTCCCGGCGCGGCGACGTACGTGATCTCCACTGTTCGGCGGCGACCTGTGGAGGGGGTGTCCACCGGTTCGCCGGTGAGAGCCCGATCGGCCGGCCGGAAGGCCGGAACAGGCGCCGGATGCCGCGTACCGGTGTGTGTCACCGCATAACGGGCGGCCCGAATGTGTGGGTGCCTCACCTGGTCCGCCGTCGTGGGCGCGACCTAGCGTTCACGGTGTCCGAGGTCGCGTTGTGACACGTGAGGAGGGCGCATGGGAGCAGGCCCCACGGGCTCCGCGGGTTCCGCGGCGCAGGCGGCGAGCCCGCCCGCCGGGCCGGTGCTGCGGGCGCGCGGGCTGGTCAGGGAGTTCCGCGGGTTCCGCGCCGTGGACGGCGTCGATCTCGACGTGGCCGAGGGCAGCGTGCACGCGCTGGTGGGGCCGAACGGCGCCGGCAAGACCACCCTGTTCAACCTGCTCACCGGCTTCCTGAAGCCCACCGCGGGCAGCGTGGTGATCGACGGGCACCGGGAGCTGGTCGGCCGCAGCCCCGAGGCGATCAGCCGGCTCGGCGTGGCGCGCTCGTTCCAGATCACCAGCCTGTTCACCGACCTGACCCCGCAGCAGCATGTGGAGCTGGCGCTGGCCGGGCCGACGGGCCTCGGCTGGCGGTTCTGGCGCTCCGACCGGGCGCTGGAACGCTTCGCCGCGCCCGCCGCCGAGCTGCTGGACCGGGTCGGGCTCGCGGGCCACGCGGGCGTCCCGGCCGGCTCGCTGTCGTACGGCCGCAAAAGGGCGCTCGAGCTGGCGCTCGCGCTGGCCATGGACCCCAAGGTGCTGCTGCTCGACGAGCCGACCGCCGGGATGGGCGTCGAGGACGTGGACCGCACCATCGAGCTCGTCCGCACCATCCGCGCGGGCCGCACCGTCGTCATGGTGGAGCACAACATGAACGTGGTCGCCAGCCTCGCCGACCAGGTGACCGTGCTGCAGCACGGCAAGGTGCTGGTCGAGGGCGCGTACGCCGAGATCCGCCACGACCCCCGCGTCATCACCGCCTACCTCGGAGACGCCGATGCTGCGCGTTGAGGGACTGTCCGCCTGGTACGGCGAGGCGCAGGCGCTGCGCGAGGTGTCCATGCAGGTCGACGAGGGCGAGATCGTCACCCTGGTCGGCCGCAACGGCGCCGGCAAGACCACGCTGCTGCGCTGCCTGATGGGCCTGCACGGCACGTACGGCAGGACGACCGGCACGATCGCGCTGTCCGGCGCCGACGTCACGGCGCTGCCCCCGCACGCCAGGGCCAGGCGCGGCCTCGGCTACGTCCCCGACGACCGCGGCATCTACGCGACGCTGTCGGTGGAGGAGAACCTGACGCTGGCGCCGCCGGTCAAGGGCGGCGGCCCGGAGCCGTGGTCGCTGGAGCGGGTCTACGAGACGTTCCCGCACCTGAAGGAGCGGCGCCGCTCGCCCGGCACCACGCTGTCGGGCGGCGAGCAGCAGATGCTCGTGCTGGCCAGGGTGCTGCGCACCGGCGCCAGGCTGCTGCTCTGCGACGAGCCCACCGAGGGCCTGTCGCCGCTGTTCGTGCAGCGCATCGGCGAGATCCTGCGCGAGGTGCGCGCGGCGGGCACGACGGTGCTGCTGGTCGAGCAGAACGTGCACTTCGCCGCCACGGTCGCCGACCGCCACTACCTGCTGGCCGAAGGGCGGATCGTCGAGTCGCTCGACCGCGACCAGGTACGCGAACGCGAGCACCAGCTCCTCGAATACCTCGGAATCTGACGACATATGGACGATTCGCCACCCCTGAGGAAGACAGAACGGTAGAGGAGATGCCGCACATGAGAATCACGGGCTGGAGCGGCGGGCTGGCCGCCGCGACGCTGGTGCTGGCCGGATGCGGCGGCGGGCCCGGCGGTGGCGGCGGCGCGATCAGCGACGGCGGGGTGGTGCTGGCCGTGCTGAACGACCAGTCGGGCATCTACGCCGACACCTCGGGCCGCAGCACGGTCGAGGCCGTCAAGATGGCGGTGGACGACTACCGCGCCAAATACGGCGACAAGGCGGTGGCCAAGCAGGTCGAGGTGGTGGCCGCCGACCACCAGAACAAGCCCGAGATCGCCAACTCCAAGGCGCAGGAGCTCTACGACCGCGAGCACGCCGACGTCATCCTCGACGTGCCCACCTCCTCGGCCGCGCTCGCCGTCGCCACGGTCGCCAAGAACAAGAAGAAGGTCTTCATCGACGTCGGCGCCGCCAGCACCGAGCTGGAGGGCAAGGCGTGCAACAAGTACACCTTCCACTACGGCTACAACAGCTACATGCTGGCCCACGGCACCGGCACCGAGGTCACCAAGGACGGCGCGAAGAACTGGTACATCGTCTACCCCGACTACGCGTTCGGGCAGGACATGAACAAGACGTTCAGCACCGCCATCCAGGGGGCCGGCGGCTCCGTGGTGCAGTCGGACCCGACGCCGTTCCCCAACGACAACTTCTCCACGTTCCTGCTCAAGGCCCCTGGGCTCGACCCGAAGCCGCAGGTGCTCGGCACGATGCACGCCGGCGGTGACCTGATCAACCTGGTCAAGCAGTATAACGAGTACAAGCTGCGCGACAAGGGCGTGCAGCTCGCGCTCGGCCTGCTGTCGATGAGCGACATCCACTCGCTCGGGCCCGACGCCCTGGCCGGCACCCGCTACACCACCATGTGGGCCTGGACCTTCGACGAGCAGACCCGCGCCTGGGCCGACAAGTTCCAGGCCAAGGTCGGCAAGCGGCCCACCTCCAACATGGCCGCCAACTACTCGGCCGCCCTGCAGTACCTGGAAGCCGTGCAGCGCGCCGGCACCGACAACTCCGACAAGGTGGTCGCCCAGCTCGAAGGCCACTCCATGGAGGACATGTTCGTCCGCAACGGCACCATCCGCGCCCAGGACCACCTGCTGCTGCACGACGCGTACCTGACGGAGGTCAAGGCGAAGAGCGAGGTCAAGGAGCCGTACGACTACGAGAAGGTGCTCAAGACCATCCCGGCCGCTGAGGCGTTCCAGCCGCAGCCCGACCCGGCCTGCAAGCTGTAGGCGGCCGGCGTGCTCCAGCAGGCGTTCAACGGGCTGGTGGGCGGGTCGTTCTACGCCCTGCTCGCCCTCGGCCTGGCCGTCATCTTCGGCATGCTGGGCGTGGTCAACCTCGCCCACGGCGCGTTCTACATGCTCGGTGCCTTCGGCGCGTTCATCGCGCTCGACTCGTTCGGGCTGAACTTCTGGGTGGCGCTCGCGCTGGTGCCGCTGGTGCTCGGCGTGGCGGGCGCGGTGCTGGAACGATTGTTCATCCGGCGGCTCGCGCCGCTCGACCCGCTCTACAACTTCCTGTTCACGTTCGGGCTCGCGCTGATACTCCAGGACCTCATCCGCCGCGAGTACGGCGTCAACTCCCAGCCCTACCCCCGGCCGCCCGCCCTGGAGGGCACGGTCGACCTGGGGCTGTTCACCTATCCGGCGTACCAGGTGTTCGTGCTCGGCGTCTCGGTCCTGATGTGCCTCGCGGTGTGGGTGGTGCTCACCAGGACCCGCGTCGGCATGATCGTCAGGGCCTCGACCGAGCGGCCCGAGCTGACCCGCGCGCTCGGCATCGACGTCGGCCGCTGGGTGACGCCGGTGTTCGGCTTCGGCATCGCGCTGGCCGCCTTCGCCGGGGTGCTGGCCGCGCCGATGCGCGCGGTCAACCCGCTGATGGGCGCCGACCTGATCATCACGGTCTTCGCCGTGGTCGTGATCGGCGGGCTCGGCTCGGTGTTCGGCTCGGTCGCCGCCGGGTTCGCCGTGGGGCTGGTGTCGGCGCTGGGCAACCTGTACGTGCCCGCGCTCTCCCAGATCCTCGTCTTCATCCTGATGGCCGCCGTGCTGCTGTGGCGGCCCGCCGGGTTGTTCGGACGCGAGGAGGCGTACCGGTGATCATGTCCAGGCTGGCCCGCTCCGGCAGGGGCGGGATCGTGCTCCTGGTGGCCGGGCTCGTCGCCGCCCTCGTCCTGCCGTGGCTCATCTACCCGCCGGTCGCGCTGGACATCGTCTGCTGGGCGCTGTTCGCCGCGGCCGTGGACCTGCTGCTCGGCTTCACCGGGCTGCTGTCGTTCGGGCACGCCGCGTTCTGGGGCGGGTCGGCGTACGCCACAGGGCTGATCGTGCTGCACGGCGGGCTGCCGTTCCCGGTGGCGATCATCGGCGGCGCGGTGTTCGCGGCACTGCTCGCACTGCCGATCGGCTACCTGTCCGTCCGCCTGACCGGCATCTACTTCGCGATGGTCACCCTGGCCTTCGCCCAGATGCTCTACTTCCTGGCCAACCAGTGGCGCGGCGTCACCGGCGGCGAGAACGGCCTGCAGGGCATCCCGCGCGACCTGCTCGGCCTCGACCTCAACGACCCCTTCTATTTCTATTACGCGGGGCTGCCGTTCGTGCTGCTCGGCCTCGCCGCCGCCTGGCGGATCGTGCGCTCGCCGTTCGGCCGGGTGCTCGTCTCCATCAGGGACAACCCCTCCCGCGCCCGCGCACTCGGCTACCCCGTCGAGCGGTACCGGCTGCTCGCGTTCGTGCTGTCGGCCGCGCTCGCGGGCGTCGCCGGCGGCGTCTTCGCCATCGGGCACGGCTTCGCCTCGCTCGACGGCCTCTACTGGACCACCTCGGGCCAGGTCGTGATGATGGTCATCCTCGGCGGCATCGGCACGCTGTGGGGCGGTGCCATCGGCGCCGCCATCGTCGTCCAGCTCCAGGACTTCCTCGCCACCGCCGGGTTCGAGGGCATCGGCATCGTCACCGGCACCATCTTCATCGTCATCGTGCTGCTGTTCCGTCGCGGCATCTGGGGGACCGTCCGCCACCTGATCGCCACCCGCCGTACCACGCCGCCGCTCAGCTCCGCAGCCGATGCAGGCGCAGCGCCAGCTGGATCTCCAGAGCCCGCTCCGGCTCCTGCCAGTCCTCGCCCAGCAGGCGGCTCACCCGATGCAGCCGCTGGTGAACGGTGTTGATGTGGACGTGCAGCCGCTCCGCCGTCCTGGACAGCGCGCACCTGCTGCCGAAGTACGTCTCCAGCGTCCGCACCAGCGACGTGCCCCGGCGCGCGTCGTAGTCGAGCACCGGGCCCAGCGTCGCCTCCAGGAACCCCTTGGCGTCGCGGTGCGCGCCGATCAGCAGGCCGACGAAGCCCAGCTCGCGGGCGTCGGCGCCGTCGTCCATGCGGTCGAGCGCGAGCAGCGTGTCGGCGCACCGCCTGGCCTCCCGGTGCGCGGCGGGCACCCCGGACAGGTCGCGCACCGGGCCCGCCGCGCCGACCGTCACCGGCGCCGCCAGCGCCGCCCCCAGCTCCTTGGCCACCCGCCGTGCCGTCTCACCTGGCACGTCGCCGGGCAGCAGCAGCACGACCTCCTCCCCGCGCGCCGCCGCCAGCCCGTGCGCCGCCGCCGCATAGGACGCCGCCCAGAACGCGGCCCGTCCGCGATGCCTGGGCGAGGCGCACCGCGCCGACAGCACCACGTAGGGCACGTTGCGCTCCAGCCCCACCCGCCGGATCCGCGCCTCAAGCGCAGCCGCCCCCTCTACCCGGGAGTCCGTGCTGTCGCGGGCCTTGCCGTCCAGGAGGTCGTCGAGCAGCTCGCCCTGGACGCGCGCCTCGGCCTCCGCCGGGCTTCTGCGCAGCAGCATCACCAGCGCCGTCACCAGCGCGGCGCGTTCCAGGATGCGGCGGTCGGCGTCGTCAAGGTCGGCGTCCGTACGCAGGGCCAGCGTGCCCAGCACCTCGCCGGGCGTCGAGATCGGGGTGATCCATAGGTCGCCGTGCCGGGTGGTGCCGCCCCGGGGATGCGTGGGGGCGGTGACGGCCGGCAGGTCGTCCTCGGCCGGCGGCACCGCCTCGCCCGAGGCGACCAGGCAGCGGCCGGCCGCGTCCAGCACGTACAGGGTGCCGCCCAGCACCTCGGTGACCACCGCCGCCACGTCGCCCGCGTCGCCGCCCTTGACGACCAGCGCCGTCATCCGGTCGTGCGCCTGCGCCGCCCGCTCGATCGCCGCGCCGCGCGCCCGCAGCCGCCCGTTGACCGCGTCCATCTCCTCGACCGTCGCCCTGGTCTCCGCCAGCAGCCGCGCGTTGCCGATGGCCAGCGCCGCGTGCGCGGCCAGCGAGCCCAGCAGCACCGCCTGCTCGGGCGCGAACGGCCGCTCGGTGCGGTTGGCCGCGTACAGCACGCCGATCACCCGGCTGCCCACCCGCATCGGCACGCCCAGGATCGCCACCAGCGCCTCCTCGGCCACCGCCGCGTCGATGAACGCCTGGTGCCTGAACTGCGGGTCGCGCAGGTAGTGCTCGGTGCTGTACGGCATCGCGGTCTGCGCCACCAGCCCGCCGAGGCCGTCACCGAGCGGGATCCGCAGCCGCCGGAACGCGGCCGAGATCGAGCCGTCCGTCATGCGCATGCGGGTCTCGCCGCACTCGTCGTCGTTGAGCGTCACGTACGCGATGTCGGCGTTCAGCAGCCGCCTGGCGCGGCGCACGATCGCCTCCAGGATCGCGTCGAGGTCGCGCAGCCCGGCCAGGTCGCCGGCCAGGTCGAACAGCGCGGTCAGCTCGGCCTCGCGGCGCGCCTGCCTGCGCATGCCGGCGCTCACCCGCAGCGCGGTCAGCTTGGCCGCCTCCAGCTGAGTCAGCGTCTCAGGGGTCGCGCCCGCCGCGCGGGCCGAGGCCACCGGCTCCTCGAACTCGACCGGCGCGGCCTCCCTGGCCAGCAGGTCGAGGAAGACGTTGCACGAGGCGAGGGGGGTTTGCACGGTCATTTGCACGGTCATCGGCGCGTCCGTCCGGGTGCGGGGGGTCGGCGGCGGCACAGTCTGGGGCACGCCCTGGGGCGCTGGCCGGGGCGCTGTTCGGGGCGCTGCCCGGGGTGCGGGCCGGGGCGCGGGCACGGCATGGTCACGCATGCGGGCCGGCGGGTCGTGTGCGTGGAAGGGTGGTCAGGTCCTGCGGCAGGGCATGCAATGGGGCCTCCAGAGCACAACGAGCAGGGGTCTGATCGGAGTCCGCCAGGTTACTAAGCGCATAGTCAGTCCGTGAACGGTCGCTTGTCAACCGGTGGCCGGACTATTCGCCGTCCGGCGCCAGCAGCTTCAGCGCGAGGTCGGCGTAGAACTCGCCGAGCTGCTCAGGGGAGTCGGGCCCGTCCAGCCGGTACCACCGGACCAGGTCTATGGTCAGCGACAACATCGCCCGCGTGACCCGCTTGACGTCGACTTTCGCGAACGACCCGTCCGCCACGCCGCGCGCCACCGCGCCCCTGAAGTAGCCGTTGGTCTGGTGGCGCAGTTCCACGATCTCGCCGTAGTGTTCGGGGGTCAGATGGTTCAGCTCCATCTGGCAGACGCGCGCCGTCACGTGGTGACGGGCATGCCACACCGTGTACGCCGACACGATCGCCCGCAACCGCTCCGCCGACCCCTCAAGGGCCACGATCGCCGGGTCCCTGATGTGCGCGAGCACCCGCTCATGGCCGGCCCTGATCACCTCGAACAGGACCAGCTCCTTCGACGGGAAGTGCACGTAGAGCGCGGCCGGGCTGAGCCCGACGCACTCGGCGATGTCGCGCGTCGTCGTGGCGTGGAAGCCGTTGGCGGCGAAGCAGCGCACCGCCGACGACAGCAGGCCGCGCTGCACCTCCCCGAGGTCCGCCCGCCACAGATCGGGAGAGTGGTCACGCAGCCGGGGATCTGCCGCCAAGTCCTGCGCGGTGAATCGGGCCTGCCGTCGGGCCATCCGCGACCCTCGCCCCCTTCGACTCCGAGTGCGTGGTATCGATGCCGCCCGCGGAGCCCGCCGGCCACCTGGTCGTGACCTCTTGCCGCGAGTGTTTCGTACTCGCAGTCTAGAGCTGACTATGCGCTTAGTCACCACCTCTCTCGAAGCCCGTTGCTCAGCCGGGCAGCGCGTCCCGGATGAGCGCCGCGTCACCGTCGAGCAGGCCCCGCGCCCGCCGCCGCCCACCGGCTGCGATCACGATCCCGTCACCCGGATGACGCGGCACCACATGCAGGTGGAGATGGAAAACGTCCTGCCCGGCAGCCACCCCGTCGGCCAGCGACAGCCGCACCCCCTCACACCGCACCCCGGCTCCCTGCGAGCCGGCCGCTGCGCGCAGGCCGGCGGCGACCCTCCGGGCGGCGTGCCAGAGGGGCGCGCCGATCTCGTCGGTCGCGTCGGTGAGGCCGACCATGTGGGTGCGGGGGATCACGAGCGTGTGGCCGATGGTGGCCGGGTGGATGTCGAGGATCGCCATCACGCTGTCGTCCTCGTGGACGACGCTCGCCTCGGCGCGCCCGGCGACGATCTCGCAGAAGATGCAGCCGTTCATGCGCATCATCCTTCCGGGCCGCGGCCGCTCATCGCATCCGCATCACACGTCGCCGCATCCGCTTCCGGACGCGCGGACGGCGTTGCGCCGTACGAGGGCGGTGACCGCGGCGCCGGCGAGCGCGAGGGGGCCGCCGACGAGGACGGCCGGCTCGTACGCGTCCCTGACCCCGCCCATGACGACGCGCCTGACCCTGCCCCAGGCCGCCGCAGGCGCGGCACGGGCCACCTCCTACCGCGCATGCCACCAGGGAAGCGCCGCTGTCGGTTCTGTACAAGACCGGGAGGGGCTCGGCCGCCTAATGTCACGTTCATCGACGAAAGCGACGAAGGAAAGAGGACGCAGCCGTGGGCAAGATCGTGTCGAGCTTCTTCATCTCGGTGGACGGCGTAGTCGAGTCGCCGGACCAGTGGCACTTCCCGTACTGGTGCGATGAGATGGGAGCGTTCGTCCAGGCCGGGATGGAGAGCGCGGCCGGCTTCCTGATGGGCAGGAAGCTGTACGACGAGTGGTCCAGCTACTGGACGACCACCGACGCCGACCCCGAGATCGCCGCGACGTTCAACGAGGCAAGGAAGTTCGTCGTCTCCAGCTCCCTGGAGAAGGCCGACTGGGCCAACACCACCGTCATCTCGGGCGACGTCGCCGCCGGGCTGCGCGAGCTCAAGGAGCGGAGCGAGGGCGACCTGCAGATGTCGGGGTCGGCGACGACCGTGCGGTGGCTGCTCGCCAACGGCCTGCTGGACGAGCTGCACCTGCTCGTCCACCCGATCGCGGTGGGACGCGGGCAGCGACTGTTCGAGGACACGCCGACGCACCCGCTCAAGCTGACCGGGTCGGAGACGTGGTCGTCGGGCGTGATCCTGGCGAGTTACGCCCCCGCCGGCGCCTGAGGGGGCACGCTCAACGGGGGCGGGCGCGGCTGGGTGGCCTCAGCGCGAGACGTCGTGCAGGCCGAGCAACTCCACGGCCTTGTCACGCATCTCGACCTTGCGGATCTTCCCCGTCACGGTCATCGGGAAGGCGTCCACGAGGTGCACGTACCGGGGGATCTTGAAGTGGGCGAGGCGTCCGGCGCAGTACTCCCTGACCGCCTCGGCGGTGAGCGGCGGCGCGCCGGGCCGCAGCACGATCCAGGCCATCAGCTCCTCGCCGTACTTGGCGTCCGGCACCCCGATCACCTGGACGTCCGCGATGTCGGGATGCGTGTAGAGGTACTCCTCGACCTCGCGCGGGTAGACGTTCTCGCCGCCGCGGATCACCATGTCCTTGATCCGGCCGACGATGTTGACGTACCCCTCCTCGTCCATGGTGGCGAGGTCGCCGGTGTGCATCCAGCGGGCGGTGTCGATGGCCTCGGCGGTCTTGTCGGGCTGGTCCCAGTAGCCGAGCATCACGGAGTAGCCGCGGGTGCACAGCTCGCCGGGCTCGCCGCGAGGGACCGCGAGGCCGGTCTCCGGGTGCACGATCTTGATCTCCAGGTGCGGCATGACCTGCCCGACCGTCTCCGTACGCCGGGCCAGCCCGTCGTCCCGCCTGGTCATCGTGGACACCGGGGAGGTCTCGGTCATGCCGTAACAGATCGCCACCTCGCTCATGTGCATCTCGCCGATCACCCGCTTCATCACCTCGACCGGGCACGGCGAGCCCGCCATGATGCCGGTGCGCAGCGACGACAGGTCGTAGCCGGCGAAGCGCGGATGGCCCAGCTCGGCGATGAACATGGTCGGCACGCCGTACAGGGACGTGCACCGCTCGCTCTCGACCGCCCGCAGCGTCGCCTCGGGGTCGAAGCCGGGCGCGGGCAGCACGACGCAGGCCCCGTGGGAGGTCGCGCCCAGGTTGCCCATGACCATGCCGAAGCAGTGGTAGAGCGGCACCGGCAGGCACACCCGGTCGGCCTCGGTGTAGCCGACGCCCTCGCCGACGAAGTAGCCGTTGTTGAGGATGTTGTGGTGTGACAGCGTCGCGCCCTTGGGGAAGCCGGTCGTGCCCGAGGTGTACTGGATGTTGATCGGGTCGTCGAACGACAGCGTGGCGGCCCGTTCGCGCAGGGCGGCGGGGTCGGCGCGACGGCCCGCGGCGACCAGCTCGTCCCAGCCTGGCTCGCCGATGAACACCACGGGCTCGAACCCGATCTCGGCCAGCATCGCGCGGTAGTCGCTGGTCTTGTGCTCGACGGCGCTGACCATCAGCCGCAGGCCCGACTGCCGGACCACGAAGTCCAGCTCGTGGCCGCGGTAGGCCGGATTGACGTTGACGAGGACGGCGCCGATCTTGGCGGTGGCGTACTGCGTGAGCACCCATTCGGCGCAGTTCGGCGCCCAGATGCCGACCCGGTCGCCCTTGGCGATGCCGCGCGCGAGCAGGCCGAGCGCCACCTCGTTCACGGCGGTGTCGAACTCCGCGTACGTCCACCGCCGCCCCGTCGCCACCTCCACCAGCGCCTCCCGGCCGGGGTGCCGGGCCACCGTGCGTTCCAGGTTCTCCCCGATCGTCTCGCCCAGCAGGGGCACGGCGGAGACGCCCGACGCGTACGAGAGCGGTGAATCACTCATGATGCGAAGCATCCGTCAGCGGGGACGCCCGCGCCAGCCCCGGCTCACGGAGCGCCCTGCGGTTTTCCGCAGGAGAAGTGGACGGAGCACCGCATTCTGCCGCGATCCGGCGGTCCCTAGCGTTAGGGATCATGATGCAGACGCTGATGAACGTGCTGGTGGCGGCGAGCGTGGCGACGGCCGGACCGGGGGTGGGCCAGGACCTGGAGAAGATCGTCGCGGGCAAGGGCGCGACGGCCGCGCTGGCCCGCGTGACCGACGGCGGGAAGACGTGGGCGGGCGCCGCCGGCGTACGCGACCTGCGCCGCGCCGGCAGACCCGCGCCGAACGGCTACTTCAGGATCGGCAGCGTGACCAAGACCTTCGTCGCCACCGTGGTGCTCCAGCTCGTGGACGAGGGCAAGGTGCGCCTCGACGACCCCATCGCCGATCACCTGCCGGGGCTGGTGCCCGGTGGCGAGAAGATCACCGTCCGGGCGCTCCTCGACCACACGAGCCACCTGTACGACTACATGAGCGAGCCCGGCCATTCCACCAACCGGTGGCGCGGCACGGCCAGGTTCCGCTCGTACCGGCCGAAGGACCTGCTCAAGGTGGCCTTCGCCAAGAAGCTGCCCGACGACGGGAAGTGGCACTACTCCAACACCAACTACGTGGTGCTCGGCCTGCTGGTGGAGAAGCTGACCGGCCGACCGTACGGGAAGGAGGTCGAGCGCCGCATCCTGCGCCCGCTGAAGCTGCGGCACACGCTGGTGCCGGGCAACAGGGCGGGGGTGCCGTCGCCGCACGCCAAGGGGTACGAGCCGGTGGACGGCGAGCTGGTGGACGCGACCAGGATGAACCCGTCGCTCGACTGGGCGGCCGGCGAGATGATCTCGACTGCGGCCGACCTCGACCGGTTCATGGCGGCGCTGCTGGGCGGCAAGCTGACCAGCGCCGAGTCGCTGCGCGCCATGCGGACGACCGTCGAGACGGGGGCCGGGTTCGGCTACGGGCTGGGGCTGCAGGCGTACAAGCTGCCGTGCGGCACGGTCTGGGGGCACAGCGGCGAGCTGATCGGCTATCTGACCTTCGTCTTCCGCTCCGACACCGGCAAGTCGCTCACCCTCTCGCTCAACCCCTCGACCCGCAACCCGTCGACGGAGGAGGTCATGGGCATCGCGGTGAAGACGTTCTGCGGCTGACGCGAGGTCCGAAGGCCGCCAGCGCACGCGGTGAGCACCCGCGACAGTGGACGTTCATGACCACGACCGTCCACGCTCACACCGCGATCGAGCCGAACATCCTCTACTTCGGCACCCCCGTCGTCCTGATCTCCACCGCGAACGAGGACGGCACGCCCAACCTGGCCCCGATGTCGTCGGCCTTCTGGCTCGGCTGGCGGGCCGTGCTCGGCCTCGGCCGGCGCGCCAAGACCGCGCAGAACCTGCTGCGCACCCGCGAGTGCGTGCTGAACCTGCCGTCGGACGCGCTCGCCGCCGCCGTGGACCGGCTGGCGCTCACCACCGGCTCCGACCCCGTGCCCGAGGGCAAGCAGCGGCGGGGCTACCGGTTCGTCCGCGACAAGTTCGGCCGCGCCGGGCTCACCCCGCTCGCCTCGGAGACGGTGGCGCCGCCCCGCGCGGCCGAGTGCCCGGTCGCCATGGAGGCCGTGCTGGAGCGCCACCACCCCGTCGACGACGGCGGCGTGCTGGCGTTCGAGGTGCGGGTGCAGCGCGTCTGGGTGCACGAGGACATCCGCATGACGGGCACGGACGACCGCGTCGACCCGGACGCCTGGCGGCCGCTCATCATGAGCTTCCAGCACCTGTACGGCCTCGGCCCCCAGGTCCACCGCTCGACCCTGGCGACGATCCCCGAGCGCCTCTACCGGCCGGACGACGACCTGGAGCGCGCGCACGGCGTCTAGAGCAGCAGCGACCACGTCTGCTCGCCGCAGAGGCGGTCGATCTCGGCCCGCGTGAGCCACGCCGCCCTGGTGCTCTCGGACCCGGCCGGCGGGCGGGTGGCGGCGCCGGGCCCCGGCAGCGCGGCCCGGCACATCACCATGTAGGCCAGCGAGGGGTAGCGGTAGCCGGCGGGCGGCGGCTCCAGCAGCTCGATGCGCTGCCAGGCGAAGACCGACAGGGCGGACGGCGGCAGCCGCAGCCCGGTCTCCTCATGGAGCTCCCTGGCCGCCGCCTCGACGGCGCCCTCGCCCGGCTCCAGGTGGCCGCCCGGGATGTCCCAGCCGCGGCCCTCGCGGTCGACGCACGTCATCAGCGTGCGGCCGGCGGAGTCGGAGACGAACGCGAACGCCGACGTCGTCCGCCCGTCGGGCGGCAGGCTCGCGGCCCTGACGACCTCGAGGCGGTGGGCCACCGGGATCCACGGCACGGTCAGCGTGGCCAGCACTTGAGTCACCGGCTCACTCTGGTCCCCGCCGCGCGGGGGTGTCAAAACGGCTCAGAGACCCTTGCTCATGGCGCGGTTGCCCAGATAGAGGCCGATCGCGGCGACGACGCAGGCGGTGAGCGTGCCGTACAGGACGCTGGGCGCGGCCAGGTTCCCGGCGAAGAGGGCGCGCTGGGCGTCCACGATGTACGTGACCGGGTTGATCTGCCCCAGCACCTTCAGCCATCCCGGCGCGGTCTCCAGCGGCAGCAGCACCCCCGACAGCAGCAGCAACGGGAACAGCAGCGACTGGCTGACCACGTAGAACAGGGTGCCGCTCGGCACCGACTTCATCGCCAGCACGAACGACAGCGCGCCCAGCCCCACCCCGAAGATCGCCAGTTGCGCCAACCCGGCCAGCACCCCCGCCGCGTGCAGCTCGAACCCGAGCGGCAGCGCCAGCACGATGATCAGCACGGCCTGCACGACCAGCGTGACCACCGCTTTCATGCTCTTGCCGATCAGCATCGCCGTACGGCTCAGCGGCGTCACCATCATGCGCTCCATCGCGCCGCCGATCAGCTCGACCAGCAGCGTGTATCCGGAGCTCATCGGCCCGGTCAGGCACATCATGACCAGGATGCCCGGCACGAACCACTGCCACGACGGCCCGACCGCCCCGCCCAGCAACGACCCGAACAGGAACAGGAACAGCAGCGGCTGCCCCATGTCGAAGAGCATCGCGGCCGGGTTGCGCAGGCTGGGCCGCAGCTCCCTGGTGAAGACGGTGGCGGTGTCACGCAGGAACGTCGTCATCAGATACCTCCGAGGAAACTCCCGCCTTCAGGCGGGAGAGGAATCGGACCCCTGC
>NZ_JBHMCF010000044.1:0-3081 GCF_042428605.1 Nonomuraea salmonea | reverse complement strand
ATTTATAACTTGCAAAGAAATGAATATCAGAGAGTGAGAGGAACTTGTTTATTGCAGCTTATAATGGTTACAAATAAAGCAATAGCATCACAAATTTCACAAATAAAGCATTTTTTTCACTGCATTCTAGTTGTGGTTTGTCCAAACTCATCAATGTATCTTATCATGTCTGGCTCTAGCTATCCCGCCCCTAACTCCGCCCATCCCGCCCCTAACTCCGCCCAGTTCCGCCCATTCTCCGCCCCATGGCTGACTAATTTTTTTTATTTATGCAGAGGCCGAGGCCGCCTCGGCCTCTGAGCTATTCCAGAAGTAGTGAGGAGGCTTTTTTGGAGGCCTAGCTAGGGACGTACCCAATTCGCCCTATAGTGAGTCGTATTACGCGCGCTCACTGGCCGTCGTTTTACAACGTCGTGACTGGGAAAACCCTGGCGTTACCCAACTTAATCGCCTTGCAGCACATCCCCCTTTCGCCAGCTGGCGTAATAGCGAAGAGGCCCGCACCGATCGCCCTTCCCAACAGTTGCGCAGCCTGAATGGCGAATGGGACGCGCCCTGTAGCGGCGCATTAAGCGCGGCGGGTGTGGTGGTTACGCGCAGCGTGACCGCTACACTTGCCAGCGCCCTAGCGCCCGCTCCTTTCGCTTTCTTCCCTTCCTTTCTCGCCACGTTCGCCGGCTTTCCCCGTCAAGCTCTAAATCGGGGGCTCCCTTTAGGGTTCCGATTTAGTGCTTTACGGCACCTCGACCCCAAAAAACTTGATTAGGGTGATGGTTCACGTAGTGGGCCATCGCCCTGATAGACGGTTTTTCGCCCTTTGACGTTGGAGTCCACGTTCTTTAATAGTGGACTCTTGTTCCAAACTGGAACAACACTCAACCCTATCTCGGTCTATTCTTTTGATTTATAAGGGATTTTGCCGATTTCGGCCTATTGGTTAAAAAATGAGCTGATTTAACAAAAATTTAACGCGAATTTTAACAAAATATTAACGCTTACAATTTAGGTGGCACTTTTCGGGGAAATGTGTGCAGCTCTGGCCCGTGTCTCAAAATCTCTGATGTTACATTGCACAAGATAAAAATATATCATCATGAACAATAAAACTGTCTGCTTACATAAACAGTAATACAAGGGGTGTTATGAGCCATATTCAACGGGAAACGTCGAGGCCGCGATTAAATTCCAACATGGATGCTGATTTATATGGGTATAAATGGGCTCGCGATAATGTCGGGCAATCAGGTGCGACAATCTATCGCTTGTATGGGAAGCCCGATGCGCCAGAGTTGTTTCTGAAACATGGCAAAGGTAGCGTTGCCAATGATGTTACAGATGAGATGGTCAGACTAAACTGGCTGACGGAATTTATGCCTCTTCCGACCATCAAGCATTTTATCCGTACTCCTGATGATGCATGGTTACTCACCACTGCGATCCCCGGAAAAACAGCATTCCAGGTATTAGAAGAATATCCTGATTCAGGTGAAAATATTGTTGATGCGCTGGCAGTGTTCCTGCGCCGGTTGCATTCGATTCCTGTTTGTAATTGTCCTTTTAACAGCGATCGCGTATTTCGTCTCGCTCAGGCGCAATCACGAATGAATAACGGTTTGGTTGATGCGAGTGATTTTGATGACGAGCGTAATGGCTGGCCTGTTGAACAAGTCTGGAAAGAAATGCATAAACTTTTGCCATTCTCACCGGATTCAGTCGTCACTCATGGTGATTTCTCACTTGATAACCTTATTTTTGACGAGGGGAAATTAATAGGTTGTATTGATGTTGGACGAGTCGGAATCGCAGACCGATACCAGGATCTTGCCATCCTATGGAACTGCCTCGGTGAGTTTTCTCCTTCATTACAGAAACGGCTTTTTCAAAAATATGGTATTGATAATCCTGATATGAATAAATTGCAGTTTCATTTGATGCTCGATGAGTTTTTCTAACTGTCAGACCAAGTTTACTCATATATACTTTAGATTGATTTAAAACTTCATTTTTAATTTAAAAGGATCTAGGTGAAGATCCTTTTTGATAATCTCATGACCAAAATCCCTTAACGTGAGTTTTCGTTCCACTGAGCGTCAGACCCCGTAGAAAAGATCAAAGGATCTTCTTGAGATCCTTTTTTTCTGCGCGTAATCTGCTGCTTGCAAACAAAAAAACCACCGCTACCAGCGGTGGTTTGTTTGCCGGATCAAGAGCTACCAACTCTTTTTCCGAAGGTAACTGGCTTCAGCAGAGCGCAGATACCAAATACTGTTCTTCTAGTGTAGCCGTAGTTAGGCCACCACTTCAAGAACTCTGTAGCACCGCCTACATACCTCGCTCTGCTAATCCTGTTACCAGTGGCTGCTGCCAGTGGCGATAAGTCGTGTCTTACCGGGTTGGACTCAAGACGATAGTTACCGGATAAGGCGCAGCGGTCGGGCTGAACGGGGGGTTCGTGCACACAGCCCAGCTTGGAGCGAACGACCTACACCGAACTGAGATACCTACAGCGTGAGCTATGAGAAAGCGCCACGCTTCCCGAAGGGAGAAAGGCGGACAGGTATCCGGTAAGCGGCAGGGTCGGAACAGGAGAGCGCACGAGGGAGCTTCCAGGGGGAAACGCCTGGTATCTTTATAGTCCTGTCGGGTTTCGCCACCTCTGACTTGAGCGTCGATTTTTGTGATGCTCGTCAGGGGGGCGGAGCCTATGGAAAAACGCCAGCAACGCGGCCTTTTTACGGTTCCTGGCCTTTTGCTGGCCTTTTGCTCACATGTTCTTTCCTGCGTTATCCCCTGATTCTGTGGATAACCGTATTACCGCCTTTGAGTGAGCTGATACCGCTCGCCGCAGCCGAACGACCGAGCGCAGCGAGTCAGTGAGCGAGGAAGCGGAAGAGCGCCCAATACGCAAACCGCCTCTCCCCGCGCGTTGGCCGATTCATTAATGCAGCTGGCACGACAGGTTTCCCGACTGGAAAGCGGGCAGTGAGCGCAACGCAATTAATGTGAGTTAGCTCACTCATTAGGCACCCCAGGCTTTACACTTTATGCTTCCGGCTCGTATGTTGTGTGGAATTGTGAGCG
>NZ_JBHMCF010000043.1:0-669 GCF_042428605.1 Nonomuraea salmonea | reverse complement strand
ACGCGGCCGATCCACCGGCAACACCAGCTCCTCCGGGACCCCGTCCAGCACCTCCCGCCAAAAGCCGATCTGCTTCGCCAGCACACTGCCCGGATCGTCCCGCTCCCCCAGCAACTCCCGCTGCCACAAGGCGTAATCGGCGTACTGCACCGGCAACGGCTGCCAGACCGGGGTCCGTCCCGCGCGGCGTGCCTCGTACGCCACCGACACATCCCGCGCCAGCGGCCCCATCGACCACCCGTCCGCCGCGATGTGATGCGTCACCACCACCAACGCCTGCTCCGAACCGGCCACGAACAACCACGCCCGGATCGGCACCTCGGACGCCAGATCGAAGGCGTACTCCTTCGCCTCGGCCACAGCCCCGGCCAGCTCGGCGGGATCCACCTCGACCACCGAGAGCTCCCAGTCGAGCTCCTCCACGCACAGCACCTGCTGGTACGGCTCGCCGTCGGCGGTCGGGAAGACGGTCCGCAGCACCTCGTGGCGGCCGATGACGTCCCGCAAAGCCGCGCCCAGAGCGTCCCGGTCGACGTCGCCGGTCAGCATCTGCGTGATCGGCAGGTTGTAGGTGGCGGTCGGCCCCTCCAACTGCTGGATGAACCACAGGCGGCGCTGCGCGAACGACAACGGCACCCGCTCAGGACGCACCCGCGCCGTCAACGCAGG